>NZ_CP061171.1:1941787-2589049 GCF_014692875.1 Pedobacter riviphilus
GATCCGTACTTTAAGTAACCGCTTATTTTATAAATCGATGATGTTGGAAGAACTTGCGAGCGAAAAGGCTGATCATCGCTTGTTAACGATTATCAATTACCTCCTTAACGATATTGCTGTAGGTGAACATTTAAAGGTGACGCGACAAGAATTAGCCGATATGACTGGTTTAAGGGTAGAAACAGTTATCCGCGGAACTAAAATACTAGCAGAAAAAGGTCTGATTAGAACTGTTAAAGGGAAAATTGTGAAGATTTAAGATTATTAAGAGAATAAATAATAAACAATAACCAACCGGTGAACCAATAGACTAATCCCTCAAACATGATGTAGATCATAAATTAGTTTTTAATTTTAAGTTTACCTTTGTGCTATTAAATTATAAGATTATGGCTGAGTTATCTAAATTCCAGGCTTTTATGCAGTGTAAATGTCCGCGCTGCCGCAAAGGTGATATTTTTACAGGAAGTGCTTATTCTTTCAAACTCCAAAAAACAAATGTTAGCTGCCCACATTGCAACTTAAAATTTGAGCGTGAACCAGGGTTTTTCTATGTAGCGATGTTTGTGAGTTACGCCATGAATGTTGCAGAAATTATAACTATCGGAGTAGCATCATATGTTTTGGGCTTACCTTTAATTTATGAGAACCTGTGGTACTATGTAGCTTTAATCTTAGCTGGAGTTTTATTATTATCACCAATCAATTACCGCTATTCTAGAGTTATTTTGCTTCATTACCTTACGCCAGGCCTGCATTATGTTCCTGGAAGCGGAGATTAATAAAAACTAATTTCTCTTTAGGTTTTTATTAGAAAATGAGCGTTCAGTAATGCTTCGGAAACAGCAGTCCCGTTATTCGCTATAGCTCCGATAAAAGGATCGGAGGCTGCCGCTTTTACCGGGTTTGTGGAACAGAGACCTGTATAAAAAGTCACGAATCCTTTTCTAAGAAGCTAATCGTCATCATTTGCAAAGAGGATGGAAGAGAAGGACAATTTTATTGCCATCAAACTGTTCTTTTCGCATTACAAATGCAGACCTAGATAGCCCTCGTTGCAAACGAGGACTATTTTAAAGTTATTTGGCAAACCTAATTAACAGCCTTATTTATACAATCAACCAAAGCCTTAACTTTTATTGCTGAGGTGAGTTCGTACCGATATTCGTCTTCAATACTGCCCATTTTGGTTTCCGTATTTCTGAATTCCATTTTACTTGGTACAAATTCTTTGGCAGAGGCATGGAATTGCGTGGCACCAGTTTGATCAATAAGACTTTCGATGTTGTTTTCATTTATCCCTGCACCAGGCATGATGGTAATCCGGCCAGCGGCCTTTTTTACAAGCTGCGATAATTTTTCTGCCCCTAGAATTGCAGAAGAAGCGCCTCCTGATGTAAGTACTCTTTTTATTTTAAGAGCGATTAAATCTTCCAGCGCCTGATCCATATCGTTGCTCATATCGAATGCCCTATGGAAAGCTACTCCCATAGGTTTGGCCAGCTCAATAAGTTCAGTACACCTTTCTTTATCGATGGTGCCATCTGCTTTAAGTATTCCTATAACTACTCCATCACAATTTAATGATTTGCAGATTTTTATATCTTCTTTCATTAATTCAAACTCGATCTCAGAGTATAAGAAATCTCCTCCACGAGGACGGATAATCGGCCAAATTTCGATAGATAAATTTTTCTTAGCAAAAGCAATTTGAGCATAACTTGGTGTAGTACCACCTTCTGCCAGGTTATCGCAAAACTCCACTCTTTTCGCCCCACCATTTTGCGCGGCCAATGCCGATTGGTAAGAATTAGCGCATACTTCTAAGCAACCAATTGCCACTTCACTCATTATATTAGATTTAGTTAATTTATTATTATTCCTGTGGTCCTGCCGGCCCTAAAACCACCCATCCTTTTGGTGATTTGTAGGTATTAAGCAACTGTACTGATTTTCCACCATCCGGATACCAGCATACTTCTGTAATTACCCAATGCGTTTCGTCAACTTTTTTACGCTCAGGAAAAGCATTTTGGACAGTAGAAAAATCAGGAAAACCATGCTCTTCTATATTATTGATGAAAGATAATTTGAGCACTTCGGCCGTTTCGTTGATAATATCCTGATTAATTTCCATTTTCATCACCGAAAGTAAAGATTTAGCTTCTTCAAAAAAATCCTTACAGGCTATGGCAGCATCAATATCTTTATTGTTGTAGGCTTTTTCGATCGCCAGAATCGCACCTTCTGGTGTTTCGAGATTGTCTTTGAAATGATCAACGCCTTCATCAATATATAAACCTATACTGTTATCAAATGCTGCTTTCTCTTTTTCCGGAATGCCATCCCTAATGGCCCGTATGGTATAACCGCCAATTAACCTTCCGTTTTCAATAATCATCCAATCTGAGATCAAATCGCGTTTTATGCCAATTTTTTGATTAAATTTTACAGAGCGAATATTTACCGGTTCGTTTCCAACGGTGCCAAATAAATTTCCTTCATCGTCAAAATGCGGTTCCGTTAACCAAATATGCTCGCCTTCGTCGCCATCGGTAATGAGTACTTTAATCGAAAAATAGTTTTGGTAAGCTTGTTGGTTTTTTAAACTTTCTTCGAAATACCAAAGGGTTAAATTGGCTTTTTCGATGGCCCAGTTCATGCGCTCGTCTTTGCTGGGTACATAAACCATACCTGGTTCGCCCTCGCGTTCGGCCACATTTTTCTTTCCAAAAATTTTCGACAATAATCCCATTTATTGTTTCATTATGTTTACCGTTTGGGAAAATTCAGCATATTAATAATAACTTTTGCCTTTAATTAAAAGATCTTGTTTTTCTGCATTGCACACAGCGTAACTAAAACCTTGTTGAATGGCATAGGCACCATATTCTCCCTTTTTGTTGATGGCTAAAAATCCTACCTGTATGTTTTTGGCCGTTTCAGGCTTCTTTTTAATAATACGCATTACTGCCTCTTTGCAGGCCGCTTCAGGCGTATAACCCTGACGCATTAATTCTACTACCAAAAAAGAACCAACATTCCGTACCACCTCTTCACCTACACCGGTAGAGGTTGCGCCACCAATCTCATTATCTACATATAGGCCAGCCCCAATAATCGGGCTATCGCCAATGCGCCCATGTAATTTATAAGCCATACCGCTGGTTGTACAAGCGCCAGAAATGTTTCCTTTAACATCAATGGCAAGCATACCAATAGTATCGTGATTATATTGGTTTCCAGGAAGTTTTTGCGGAGCAGCTTTCTGGTAGAGCTTATTTTCGATATTCATTACAGGTGCATATTTCGCCGTTTTTAACCATTCTTTCCAGGCTTTTTCGCTGGCCGGAGTAAGTAAGTTTTCTTTTTTAAAGCCCTGCTCTAACGCAAACTGCAATGCACCATCGCCAGCAAGCATCACATGCGGTGTTTTTTCCATTACTTTACGTGCAACAGATATGGGATGTTTAATATGTTCTAGTGCTAAAACAGCACCACAGTTACCAAGTTCGTCCATAATACAAGCATCGAGCGTAACGTGGCCATCACGATCCGGTAAGCCGCCATATCCGACAGATTGGTTGTGCTCGTCAGCTTCGGGTACCCAAACGCCTTGTTCTACGGCATCTAAGGCACGGCCCCCGGTTGATAATACCTTCCATGCATCAGCATTAGCCGCAATTCCAAAGTCCCATGTAGAAATTACAATCGGGAAATTTTCTGTTTTTGTCTCTTCACGCGGAATTACATTAGCGATACTACTTTTATCAATGGCCAGCAATCCTGCCGATAGGGCTGATGCTTTTATAAATTTACGGCGGTTAAACATGTGTGTGGTTAAGTGGTTAATCGTTTAATTAATCGATCGCTAGTTTGAAAATTGCGATTTGAATATTGTTATTATCTACGGTATAGTGAATCTATCTGCATCCTTTAAAAAAGGAAACTGCCTTCTTACTTTAACCAGTTCTTCGTAATTGATACTGAATGTATATAAATCTTCGTCTTCCGGTTTATAATAAACGGTATTACCGTAAGGATCTAAACACATGGATAATCCGCTGTGGTAAATCTGGTTTCCATCATGTCCAACGCGGTTTACGGCAATCACATAACTTTGGTTTTCTATTGCCCTGGCCGGAATTAATGCCTTCCAATGTGCCGATCGTTTATCTGGCCAGTTGGCTACTAAGAGTAGGATATCATATTCCTGATCTACATTGCGCAACCAAACCGGAAAGCGTAAATCGTAACAAATGGCCAATCTTATTTTCCATCCTTTAAGTTCTACAATAAGTTTTTCTTTACCAGGGCTAAAGTGTTGATCTTCGTCGCCCATGCCAAACAGATGGCGTTTATCGTAATGCTGGTTTTTACCATCTGGTTCCATCCAGATCAAACGGTTAAAATATTGATTGTTTTCTTTTATAATAATGCTCCCTGTAACCACACAATTGTATTGATACGCCATTTTTTGCATCCATTGCATCGTTACTCCGCCCATTTCTTCAGCTAAGGCTTCCGAATTCATGCTAAAACCTGTGTTAAACATTTCGGGTAAAATAATAATATCGGTTTTCTCCCTTACACCCATCGATAATCTAAGTGCCAGATTCAAGAGGTTTTTCTCAATGTTTTCCCAAAAAAGATAGGCCTGAAAAACGGTTACTTTCAGATTTTCTATTTGAGTGTAAACAGGTGCTTCCATTGTATACTAGGTTTAGTATGGTTAAACGTTTTTTAATTTCTCGGCCGCTAAGGCTAGTGTAGCGTTTTCTTTAGCAAAGCAGAACCTGATAATTTTATGATCAGTTGCTTTTTGGTAAAATGCAGAAACCGGAATACTAGCTACTCCAAATTCCTTGATCAACCGCATGCTAAAATCGGTGTCTTTTTCATCGCTAATACCACTATAGCTTACACATTGAAAATACGAACCATTGCAGGGCAAAAGCTTAAAACGGCTATCGGCCAGGAGACTTCTAAAATAATCTCTTTTCTGCTGAAAAAAACGGCCTATTTCAGTGTAGTTTTTTGGTTCTTTAATGTAATCGGCAATAGCTTGCTGCATGGGACTATTAACGCTGAAAACATTAAATTGGTGTACCTTCCTAAATTCTTTGGTTAATTTCTCTGGTGCCAAACAGTAGCCCAGTTTCCAACCCGTAGCATGCAAAAGCTTGCCGAATGAGGCTACAATGAAACTTCTTTGCTTTAATTCTGGATAGAGCATTACACTCTGGTGCTTTTGTTCATCGTAAATTAAATGTTCATAAACTTCATCGCTCAAGATTAAAATATCGGTACCGGCAACGAGTTTAATAAGCGATTTCATGTCATCTGATGATAAAATACTACCTGTTGGATTTTGTGGTGTATTTAAGATGATCATTCTGGTTTTTACCGTAAATAACTTCTTAACCATATCCCAGTCAATGGCATAGGTAGGCGGAGCAAGTTCATAGGTTTTAACCAGGCCGCCTAAAAGTTTAATAGTAGGGGCATAACTATCATAAGCTGGTTCGAAAATAATCACTTCATCACCTGCATTAATTATGGCCGCCAATGCAGTAAAGATAGCTTGCGTTCCGCCTGCAGTAACGGTAATTTCAGTTTCAGGATTATATTTTATGTTATATAGTTTTTCAACTTTCTCTGCAATTGTTTCTTTTAAAAAAGTAGAACCAGGCATTGGTGCATATTGATTAAAACCATCTTGCATGGCTTTATTTACCAATTGAACTAGCTTTGGATCGCAGGCATAGTCAGGAAATCCCTGAGAAAGATTAATAGCATTGTGCTCTGCTGCAAGTTTACTCATCACCGAAAAAATGGTGGTACTTACGCCAGGTAGTTTAGATTGTATATTAAGCATCTTATAAGCGAAAATAGGAAAAAAAAGCTTAAAGCGTAAAACCCTATACCAAAAGCCCCGTTACTTAATCGAACAATTGCAATCGTATATAGAGAAAAATTTTTCAGCATCAGTTAAACCCTCACGCTAAATCAACGTCAATAACCACATTAAATGGGGAGCCACGGGCTGATTTTAAACTCATGAATTTTGTATTATTTCAAATATATTTCTCCTTATTTAAAATTATTCCAGATAAACCCTTTTCTTTGCATTTTAAAATCTCAATTATCCATTAATATGAAGTTTAAACACTTAAGTGCTGCTTTTTTACTCGTAATAACTGCATCAGCATTTGTTAACCCGAAAAAAGCTTTAAGAACATTTGTTTCCAATTACGAAAATGTATTGGGCACATCATTAGAATTAAAATTTAAAAGCAGCAGCCAGGCCGACGCAGATTTAGCCGAAGCACGTGCATTAAATGAAATAGACAGGCTTGATGATATTTTAAGTGCTTATAAAACGAACAGCGAGTTTAATAAATGGATGAGCAATGGTAAACAAACTACCAAAGTTTCGTCAGAATTATTTGAGGTTTTAAAGCAGTTTGAAAACTATAAAACCTTAACTAATGGCGCGCTCGATGCCTCAGCTAAAGTAATAGGCGATGTCTGGAAAAAAAGCAGCTGCCGAAAACCATTTACCATCAACTGAAGCATTAAAGCATGCAGTTACTTTGGTTAAACAAAGACATTATATACTGAATGAACAGGATAAAACGGTTACACGTTTGGATGATGCGCCATTGGCATTAAATTCCTTTGCAAAAAGTTATATCATTAATAAAGCTGCCGAGAAAGCAGCTCAAAGTCCTGGAATTGAAAATGTAGTGGTGAATATTGGTGGCGATATGGTAATTAAAGGAAATCAGCCAGAAGCTGTTGAAATAGCAAACCCTAAAGCTGATGCCGAAAATGATGCTGCGCTAACCACAATTAAAGTATCTAATATGGCTGTGGCAACCAGTGGTAATTACCGCAGAGGTTTTAACGTAAATGGAAAATGGTATTCGCATATTGTTGATCCACGCACTGGAAAGCCTGCTTCAGAAATAATTAGTGCAACGGTTATTGGTCCTGACGCTAGTGAAGCAGGTGCTTTAGCTACTTCTTTTAATGTACTTTCAATTGCCGAGATTGAAGCATTAACTGCAACTAGAAATGATATTGCCTACCTATTAATCACTAAAGATGGCAAAGAAATTAGAAGTAAAGAATGGGCTAATTACGAGGTAGCTTTAAATAAGCCAGCTGCCGTTTTAGAAAAAGCAAGCAAAGCTGATAAACTTTGGAATACAAAATATGAGTTAGTGGTAAACTTAGAAATTGCCAATATAGAATCTACAGATGGTAAACGCGTTCGTCGTCCGTTTGTGGCAGTATGGATTGAAGATGCAGCTAAAACACCTGTACGTAATCTGGCTATTTGGTATAATAAACCACGTTGGCTACCAGATTTAAAATCATGGAACCGTGCCAATGGCGATGAGTTTAAAAAAGGAGCAGAAGGAAAACTAAGCTCAACGAGTTCTGCAACACGTGGCCCAGGTAAATATAGCTTATCATGGGATGGAAAAGACGATAGTGGGAAATTGGTAAAAGCAGGTATTTACACTGTTTTTATCGAAGTTGCCCGCGAGCATGGAACTTATCAGGTGATTGCTAAAGAAATGAAATTTACAGGCTCGGCACAAAAAGTAGAATTAACGCCAAATACAGAACTAACATCAGCATCTCTTGACTACAGAAAAATCGGAACCTCAAAAAAATAACATAACGCCTGCACCTAGTGGCCTGGGAAAAAAGCAGGTTAAAAAAGATAGCGGAAAAGGTAAGGGTAAAAAGCGTTTAGCTGGTTTATCGCGCTGGCTGCATATTTATTTATCAATGGTGAGTTTTACGATCCTGCTATTCTTCGCCGTATCGGGCTTAACGTTAAATCATGCAGATTGGTTTACTTCTGGGAAGGAAGTGGTTACTAAAGATTCTGGCTCAGTGAACTTAAAATGGGTAAATCAACCTGATACCAATAAGATCAATAAGTTACAAATTGTTGAGTTTTTTAGGAGTAAACACAGGGTTAAAGGTGCATTAAGCGATTTTAGGATGGATGACAGAGAACTGAGTTTAACCTTTAACGGACCTGGTTACCTAGCCGATTCTTTTATAGACCGTGAAACCGGTAAATACGAATTAACCATAACCCGGTTTGGCGCGGTAGCCGTTATTAATGATTTACACAAGGGCAGAGATTCTGGTAAGGCTTGGTCGTGGATTATTGATATTTCGGCAGTATTAATGACTTTGGTATCTATCTCCGGAATTATCTTAATCTGTTTTATTAAAAAGAAGCGATTGAGTGGCTTTATCATTGCAGCTGTGGGTACAATTGTTTGCTATTTGATTTATAAGTTATTCGTTCCATAACTTAACCACTAAGGCACTAAAGGGAATTGAGATTACCTATTATGCTTAGTGTCTTAGTGGTATAAATATTAATGCGCTATAACTGTCGAATCAGACGATGCCTCAACTTCAGTGGTGATAAATTTCCTGCCGATTAACAAACAACATAAAGCAATAAACGCTGCTACCGTCATTACCAGGGGCATGGGTACAACCGAATGTTCGCTAAATAAGCTTACCATTACCGAAGCCAGAGCGCCTAGTCCCATTTGCAAGGCACCCATTAAGGCCGATGCACTACCGGCATTTTTAGAAAATGGTGCAAGCGATAAGGCAGCAGCATTAGGATTAATTAAGCCTAAGCAAGACAGGAACAATGCAATAAAACCTATTGTAGAATATAAATTTAACCAGTTATTTAAAGCAAAAATCAAAAATATTAAGCTGAAAATACATTGCGCAATAAGTGCATAGGTTACAATATTTTTGCTGGTAAACCATTTTAATATCAGGCTATTTACCTGACTCGAGCCAATAAAAGATACCGATAAAAGCGCGAAAATCCAGCCATACCCAGTCTTGCTTACTTCGTAGATTTTCATAAATACTGTAGGTGATGAAGATACATAAGCAAATAAACCTGAAAAGGTAATGGAGCTGATCAACG
Source organism: Pedobacter riviphilus (assembly GCF_014692875.1). Taxonomy (NCBI): domain Bacteria; kingdom Pseudomonadati; phylum Bacteroidota; class Sphingobacteriia; order Sphingobacteriales; family Sphingobacteriaceae; genus Pedobacter; species Pedobacter riviphilus. The sequence goes on from NZ_CP061171.1 coordinate 1,950,780, forward strand.
CATAAGTATAAAATTGAGGCTCTTTTAAAACGGTAAAGAAATTGGTTAAAATAGGCTTTGGTTTTAAAGAGTAATTCGGATCTGGTTTATAACTTTCCGGGAGTTTGAAAATTGAAGCCAGGAGCATTAAAACGGCCATCAATCCTAAAAACACAAAAACATATTTCCAGCCCAGGGCCGAAATTAAATAGCCACCTGCAGTTGGGGCCAGCATAGGAGACACCGCAATGACCAGCATTAAGGAAGCAAATACTTTCGGGCTTTCTTCTACCGAAAACAGATCCCTCACCATAGCAACCGAAGCTACCGCAGTGGCACAGCTTCCAATGGCTTGTACAAAACGTAAAACAATGAGTTGGTTAACATCCGTTACGGCCAAACACAAAAATGACGAAAGGATATAGAGTGCTAAACCAAAGTATAGCGGTTTCTTTCTTCCAAATTTATCCAAGAGTGGGCCATACAATAACTGACCGGCAGAAATTCCGATAAAAAAGCTTGATAGTGATAATGCTACAGTTGATTCATTACTTCTTAAATCCTTTGCAATATCAACAAAACCAGGCAGGTACATGTCGATAGAGAAGGGGCCAAGCGCTGCCAATGAACCTAAAATGAGTATGAGATAGAAGTGTTGTTTTTTAGCCATGAAGATTACCAGATTTTGATGCCGCAAAGATTGGGAGATTAAATTTGTTAACCTATTTTTACAGTCGAACGATTGTAAAAATCATATTTTTAGTTAAAAACTAATTATACAATAGGATGGATGCGTAATCTTTGTGTTATCTCTGTTAAAAATATGATGATTGCTATACTAAATCTGCTATTTATTTCTAGATTTATAGTCTATGACTTTTAAGACAAAAGAAAGCCGTTTACTACTCATTCTGGGTAGCTTTTTTGTAGCAAACGCTATATTATCAGAGTTTATTGGAGTTAAATTGTTCAGTGTTGAAGAAACACTGGGCTTTAAAAAGTTCGATATAAACTTATTGGGTGTTCCGCATCTATCGTTTGTAATGTCGGCAGGGGTATTAACCTGGCCAATCATTTTCATTATGACGGATATTATTAATGAATATTTTGGTGTTAAACAGGTCCGATTCTTATCCATTCTTACCGCTATATTAATTGCATTTGCCTTTCTTGTGGTTTGGGGGTCGATGCATTTAACCGCCGCCGATTTCTGGGTACATCAAAATATAAATGGAGAAGACCTCAATATGAATAATGCATTTGCAGGAATATTCGGGCAAGGGATGTGGATCATTGTAGGATCAATTACCGCCTTTATAATCGGACAAATGGTTGATGTAATGATATTCCACAGAATAAAAAAAATAACAGGAGAGCGGGCACTTTGGTTACGCGCAACGGGTTCTACTTTGATCTCTCAGTTTATCGACAGTTTTGTGGTGATTTTTATTGCATTTTATATAAATCCTCAATATCATTACAGTTGGCAGCAGGTTTTTGCAATCGGCCTGGTAGGGTATACATATAAATTTATTGTGGCCATATTAATGACGCCGATCTTATATATTGTACACGCCATAATTGATGGTTACTTAGGAAAAGATCTCGCACATAAACTAATTAAAATGGCTGGTAGGGGATAAATATTTAAATAACCAAATAATCCGATTTATGAGAAACATCCTAATGCTATTGGCAGTACTTTCATTATTTTCTTGTGCGAATAAAGATGGAAACAAAAAAGATCTACATCTTGATATTCAGGGTACATGGCAATTATTATCGGCTACAACCATCGAAAATGGAGCCAGCCAAACAACCGATTATTCAGGCAAGCTAAAAATGATCAAGATGTTTAACAACACGCATTTTGCCTTTTTAAAACATAGTCTTAACCCTAAGGATACCAGCAGTTTTGATGCAGGAGGGGGAACTTTCGTTTTAAAAGAGGATGATTATACTGAACACCTTGAATATTATAAAAACAAAGATTGGGAAGGTAAAACTTTTAAGTTTAAACTCACCATCCATAAAGATACTTTGATTCAGAAAGGTGTTGAGAAGGTAGAAAAAGCAGGGGTAGACCGGGTGATAATCGAAAAATACATTAAGGTAAAATAATTAACGCAAAAGGTCGGACTCGCTCCGACCTTTGTACTTAACAACAAAACAAATAAAAAAATTAACCTTAAAAATAAATTATAGGCTTGCCAATTCTGCGGCAAAAACATTTTCACTCAATTGCTCTTGTTTGTAAATCTGCCTGCCTGTGTAAGCCACAAAAACAGATTCATCCAAAAGCAAGTCGCGGTTTTTAATTAAGCTTCCTAGCTTAACGGTACCAACCACATATTTATAACTGCTTGCAGCGTAGCGCTCGCTGATGTTATCAAATTCCAATAGGGTAATCAGATCTTCATCAGCATAACGCAGATAGATTTCTAACAGAATATCTTCAGTATGTTTTACACCGTTTTCTGAATGGTATTTTTTGTACTCATAACGGTAATCGTAACGCAAGGCCGCAATATCTGAAAGTACAGCGGCACCAGTAGGATGACCACCCGCGCCCTTGCCGTAAAAAAACTGCTTATCAGCAAAAGCTGCTTGAACCGCAACTGCATTATACTCGTTTTCTACGTTGTATAGAAAATCATCTTTAGCTACCAACTTCGGTAATACATAAGTCACTATGTCTTTTGTATTCACTTTACGTGCTGTAGGAACCAACTTAATTTTAAAGTTTTTCTCTCGCGCATATTTAATGTCGTGGTTAGAAAGATTCTGTATACCAATGTTTAAAATGGCATCAGGATTTACGAATAAACCATAAGCATGTGCGGTAGCAATAGCCAGTTTATATTTTGGATCGTAACCTCCCACGTCTAAAATCGGATCGGTTTCTGCAAAACCTAAATCCTGTGCTTCTTTTAATGCCGAATCGTAACCTTGATTTTCGTTAAATATTTTTGATAAAATATAATTAGATGAGCCATTAAAAATTCCACTCAAAGCATGGAATAATTCATTATCATAATATTCTTCTAAATTGCGGATAATTGGGATACTGCCACAAACGGCTCCTTCATACAATAAAGAAGTGCCATACTCCTGTTGTAAATCTACCAGCTCTTTTAAGTGTGTGGCGATCATTTTTTTATTGGCCGATACTACGTTTTTACCATTTTTTAATGCCGTAGTAACAATTTCGTAAGCGGCATCCGCATCATTAATCAATTCTACAATCGTATTGATCTCTGTATTGTTCAGTATTTCGTTGCGATCAGTAGTAAACAGATCTTTATTAAGGGTACGCTTCTTTCTTGGGTCTTTTATTGCAATTTTAATGATCTCCAGGTTCAGGTTCTGGCTTTGGATAATATCCAATAAACCTTGTCCTACAACACCGAAACCAAATAAACCGATTTTTAAATTCTTACTCATTATTTTAGACTTGATTACACAGATAAACAGATTACTGATTAACTGCATTTATTTTATATTATTTTTTGTTGAATTTGATAGTACAGGTATTAGCTATTCACTTTATCCCTAAACCATAACCTTCTACCTCCTATGCAGTGTGCTGCAGTTTAATTATCTTTTTATTCCGGCTTTCCTTAATAAAGTTTCCGATTATGTTAGTCAAAGCATCTGTTTCGATTAAAAATCCATCATGGCCATAATCTGAGTGCAAAGCACTAAATTCTGCTCCCGGGATATGATCGGCCAGATATTTTTGTTCCGATAAAGGAAATAAAACGTCATTTTCTATCCCGATTACCAAGGTATTTGCCGTAATTAGTTTTAGTGCATCGGCAATGCTTTTGCGGTTACGGCCTACATTGTGGCTGTCCATTGCTTTGGTTAAATAATAATAACTGTAAGCGTTAAAGCGGTTGATCAGTTTTTCTCCCTGATAGTTCTGATAAGAAGACGATCTGAAATTGTCGGTCTTATCGTTTACACTTTCTACCTGCGTACTGCCGTAAGCACTGTAGGTTCTATAACTTAATAGCGCAATGCTACGGGCTGTTTTTAAACCTTTGCTGCCACCGTTTGGTTGGTTGGCATAAAAAGTTCTATCGGTAGTAATGGCCAAACGCTGACTTTCGTTAAAAGCAATTCCCCAAGGAGAATGTGCTGCATTGGTGGCAATCAAGATCAGGTTTTCGATTTTATTCGGTTCCGAAATACTCCATTCAACAGCTTGTTGCCCGCCTAAAGAACCTCCGATTAATAATTTAATATAATTAATACCTAAATGCGCAGCCAATAACTGGTGTGCCGATACTAAATCGCGGATGGTAAACTGCGGAAAAGAAAGGTAATAAGGTAAGCCCGTTACCGGATTAGTACTTAATGGGTTTGTACTACCATAATGCGAGCCTAAAACATTAGCACAAACAACATAATGCTCTTCCGGATTGAATAAAGCATTTTCACCGAACAAACCTTCCCACCATTCAAAAACATCAGCATTGGCAGTAAGTGCATGGCAAACCCAAATCACATTATCTTTATTTGCATTTAATTTGCCATAAGTTTGATATGCAATTTGCAGGTTACGGATTTTTTTTCCGCTTTCTAATTTAAACTGTTTGTTATAATGATATGTTGATGCTGTACTCATTGTTTTGTTGTATTCGGAATATTAACGGTTAGGCTTGTAAACTCTCTGTTGGAACTGAAGCATTAATTGTTGCAAATGCCTGTTCGAAATCGGCTTTAATATCATCAATATGCTCAATGCCTACTGATACCCTTAAAGCATTCGGTTTTACACCTGCAGCTAATTGTTCCGTTTCGCTTAATTGTTGGTGTGTTGTGGCCGAAGGTTGAATGATCAGCGTTTTTGCATCACCCACATTGGCCAGGTGAGATACCAGTTTTAAGCTATCAATTACCTGTGTTGCATTTTCTTTGCTTCCGGCTAACTCGAAAGATAAAACTGCGCCAAAACCATTGCTTAAATATTTTTTAGCCAGGTTATTGTATTTACTGCTGGCTAAGCCAGGGTACTGAACTTCTTTAACTAATGGATGGTTTTCTAACCAGGTGGCCAATTCTAATGCATTATCTACATGACGTTGTACGCGGAGCGATAATGTTTCTAATCCTTGTAATAAAAGAAAAGAATTGAAAGGCGATAGGGCAGGCCCAAGATCTCTTAATCCCTCTACACGGGCACGGATGATAAACTGGATGTTTCCAAATGGTCCACCGATACCAAAAACATCACTAAAAACCAAACCATGATAGCCTTCAGAAGGCTCAGAGAACTGAGGAAATTTGCCATTGCCCCAGTTGTAATTTCCACCGTCAACTATTACTCCGCCAATGCTTGTTCCATGGCCACCGATCCATTTCGTTGCAGATTCTACAACAATATTGGCACCATGTTCCAATGGTTTAAACAAATAACCTCCTGCACCAAAAGTATTGTCGACTATTAAAGGGAGATCGTATTTTTTTGCAATGGCGGCAATTTTTTCGAAATCTGGAACGCTAAACGCCGGATTTCCGATGGTTTCGAGATAAATGGCTTTAGTTTTATCGGTAATTTTAGCTTCAAATTCTTCAGGTACATCTGGATTTGCAAAATCGACATGTATACCCAAACGTTTAAAAGCTACTTTAAATTGGTTGTAAGTTCCACCGTAAATGTGAGATGAAGAAACAATGCTATCACCAGCTTCCAATATGTTATTTAACGCTATAAATTGAGCAGCTTGCCCCGATGCAACAGCCAAAGCAGCTACACCACCTTCTAAGGCTGCTATACGTTTTTCGAAAACATCGTTGGTAGGATTCATAATCCTGGTGTAGATATTGCCAAATTCTTTTAAGGCAAATAAATTTGCGCCATGCTCAGCGTTTTTAAAACCATAAGAAGTGGTTTGGTAAATGGGAACAGCCCTTGAACCTGTTGTTGGATCTATTTCCTGGCCAGCGTGTAATTGTAAAGTTTCAAATTTATATGATGTTGACATAGTATCTATTTTTTTAATTGTTGAGTGGGTAAATGCATTAAGATTTTGGGCAATCGTAAAATGTAACAAGGCGTATCCCGATTTTTCGGGACCTTCCAGTTTGAAAGAAACAAAAAAGGAAGATTTTTAAATTACAGTATGCAACAGCACATACAAGCAATCGCGCGCATATCACAACAAGTAATAGAAATAGAAGCTCGTTCTAACTTCTTAAGGTTTGATTTGGGTTCGCCCAGCGATTGAAGATTTAATGTTTTCATCAGTTCTAATTTATATCTCCAAATAACACCATGTTATCCGGTCAGGAATTGGCACCTTCTCTTTCTGAGGGTTGCCAGTGGGTCATCGAGCCAGTCTCTCGCCACTTCTTTATAAATCAACCTGTGAAGATTGACTTTTATTTAGCTTTCCGCCAAATAATATTCCAAATGTCTGAATTAAATTTTAATCGACAAAATAAAATTTCGAATTTACACTAAGACATTGAAAATGAGTGATGTATTTTTATAGCGATATACCAAACTAAAACTTTTAATATAAAATTAACGCTTAAAATTCTAAGTTTGTGTTACCTATCTAAATTTAATCATGATGAAAAATATAAAAGCTTTAGGTTTAGGCCTGCTACTAACTGCAATGTGTTTAAGTAATGCAAACGCCCAGTTTGGTGGTTTGAAGGACAAATTACTAAAAGTTGGCACGGCCCAGGGTGCTAAAGCATTAGGCGTAGACAAGTTTTTAAAGCAACCTGCTGCCATTACCACTAATTTTGAAGATGTAAATAGAGAAGGCGAAAAACAGCCTGATTTTATTAATTCATTAAATTTAAAAGCCCAGCCCTTGTATTTACTGCCTAAAAATCCAGAAGGCGGTTTCGTGCTTTGCGAGGGGCTTTACGAAATGACCAATAAAAGCTACTGCCTAAAAGCCGGAACTTTTGCGCCATCAAAAGGAGATGGATATATGTTTGCCCCAGTTTTAGGGCCGAAAGAAGAAATTGTGGTTTCTATACTTAAAAGTGCAGAAAAACATCCTGATGTTGAACAACATGATATCCAGACGTTGTTATGGACCATTATCGCCAGAACGAAATTTGCCGATTTCAATGGACAGGTTAAACTTACTGCGATAAAATTATTAACACCGAAACAACTTACGCAATTAGAAGGAGGTGCTTTAGGTGTTTTGCCTTTTGATGTAATGGAAAAAGCTAAAGATCAGTTACCATCAGGCGTGAGGGCCGTTTTTGAAGCAGAAAATAATATTCGCCAACTAGTAGCTTCTGGAAATTATACTTATGCCGACATGGAAAAGTACGCCATTATAGCAGGTATGGCTCCTCCAAGAAGCGATGTGCCAAGTGGTATCTGGACTAAACACCCTGACGGTTATTATGTGCGTTATTTTCCTTCTGGTTATTCGATTACCAAAGTGCAGGTATATGTACCAAAAGAATTATTGGCAAATGGAGCTAGGCTGGTTTATGATGCAGCAGGAGATATTGCCTGTCCAGCCAATACTGGATCGCAACGTTTAGCGCAGACTAATGAGCCCTTGGAGGCAAATTATTCCTTGAAATTAACCACGATTTGTAATCCTAAATAAGTTTTGGAAATTAGGGTTCTGTAATCCTTAGGGTATTGCAGTCCCGCTTTACGCTTTATCTTTTTGGCTATCCTTCGACTTCGCTCAGGATGACAGCCAAAAAGGATATCGCTGCAATCGGGTTTAGAAACAAAGGTTCGTAATAACTAGAAACCTATAAGGTCTTTAAGTCCATATAGGTTTTATATTTTACCCCAGCGCCTGTGCTAAATCGGCAATAATATCATCAACATGCTCTAAGCCTACAGAAATACGGAGTAAGTTTTTTGGCGTTTTGCTATCGGGGCCTTCCACCGAATAGCGGTGCTCAATTAAACTCTCTACACCTCCTAAACTCGTCGCTTGCGCAAATAACTTTACCTTATTCACCACCTGATGTGCAGCTTCAACATCTCCTTTAACTAAGAACGACATCATCCCACCAAAATCTTTCATTTGTTTCTTTGCAATTGCGTGTTGTGGGTGATTTTCCAATCCAGGATAAAAAACAGCTTCAACATTCGGGTGTCCGTTTAAATAGTCAGCGATAAGCTTTCCATTTTCACAGTGGCCTTTCATACGATAAGCCAGCGTTTTAATACTTCTGGTTAAGAGAAAACAATCGAAAGGGGAAGGGACCGCACCACCAGTTTGCTGAATGTTTTTGATTTTCTCCCATAACTCATCTTTTTTAGCGGTTACTAAAATACCGCCGAGCACATCACTATGACCGCCAAGATATTTAGTACTGCTATGCATTACAATATCAGCACCTAATAAAACCGGATTTTGTAAAATAGGCGAGGCGAAGGTACTATCGCAGGCTAAAGTGATGTTTTTAGCTTTGGCTATTTTGGCAATCTCTTGTATATCTGTAACCTTTAATAACGGATTGGATGGGGTTTCGATCCAGATCAGTTTGGTATTAGGTTTAATGCTCGATTGTATCAGATTTAAATCAGTCTGATCAATAAAATCAAACTCCAAACTATCGTTAAAAATAGTAAGTAATTGCTTTTTAATACCCCAATACATATCATCAGGTGCAATAATGTGGCTACCAGGTTTTAAGGCCTGGAATAAAACCATACCACAGGTATTTCCCGAAGAAAAAGCAGCCGCATCTTCGCCATATTCTAATTTGGCTACAGTGTTTTCTAAAGCAGACCGGTTTGGATTGCTTACCCTGCTATACATGTGCCCTCCGGGATAACCCCCATCCTCAGCGCGAAAAAAAGTTGTTGATAGATTAATAGGCAGGGTAACATCGCCTGTAGTGCTTTTTACAAGATTAGAAGCGTGAATAGCAAGGGTTTCGGGTTTCATGATAATTAATTTTGATCGAGGTGATATGGGAATGCAATTTAATAATTTGGTGCTAATTTAAGGTTCGTAATGGTTTTGGCAAGATTTATGTAACAAGTTTGACGAAATTTAAATTAAACAAAAAATGAAAAGATTATTTATAGCTATCGCAATAGCATGTTCTACTTTAGTAATGTTACAAAGTTGTAACACGGCAAAAAGAGTAACTGCAGGTGTAACAGGTAGCAGAGGTACAGTTGTTCGCGACTGGGTAGTAAGTAATGTAGTTTTAGAAGGTTTACCTGATGGTGCTGTGCAAGGCCTATTTGGCGAAAAATCTTACAAATGTTTCCAGGGAAGTACATGGCACTTAACTAACAGCGGTAATGGTTCTTACACTTTACCAGCATCAAGCACTTGTGGTTCGATAATGCAAACTATTTTCTGGTCGGCAGCACCTAAAGACCAAACTTTCCAATTCAAAAAAATCTTTGAAGGCGATAAAGCTAAAAATGTAACAGAAGGCTATCGTTTGATATTAACTGATCTTTCTAGCACACAAATGATCTTGAAATCGCCAATCGAATTTGGTGGTAAAACCGCAAACATCGTTTTAACGTTTACGCCTGCTGCAAGATAATTAGATTTACCTGTGAAAAACATATTAAGAGCACTTCTGAAAAGAGGTGCTTTTTTTTTGTTACTCCTTCGCATTATCATTATTAGACCTGATTTATTTTATAAAAAAGTTTAGGTTACGAGACGTCGTCATTCCCAGCTGCGCGGGAAAGACAATTACTTAAATAAAAACATTTGTAGATTATAGCAAAATCTAAAGACTTTTATGAGATATTGATTTTAGGAAGTTCCTTTTTGTGGTTCGGTGCCTTGTATTGCTTTAGTTAAGTGCCTTAGAGTATGGTTAACAATCAAAATCTATCTCATCCTGGGTTATTATTATGAATTAAAGCAGTTCTAAATCGCGGTTTGTTACAAGAAAATGATTTTCAAATCGCCTCATTATTGTATTTTTGTTCAAAATAAATCAGGAATGAATACAACTGAGCAAGTTGAAAAAATATTAGCTGATACCAATTTATCAACTGAATTACAAAACATAGCACACAAAGTCCTTCACGGAGAACGGATTACCTTTGATGAAGGTGTTTACCTGTATGAACATGCAGAATTAGGTTACCTTGGTATCCTGGCGAATTTTATCCGCGAACAGAAACACGGTGATAAAACTTATTTCAACCGGAATTTCCATTTAGAACCAACCAATCTTTGCGTTTACGACTGCAAATTTTGCTCGTACTCCCGTTTAATTAAACAAAAAGAAGAAGGTTGGGCCTTAACGATGGAGCAAATGCTTGATATTGTTAAAAAATACGATGGCGAACCTGTAACTGAAGTGCATATTGTGGGGGCGTGCTTCCACAATACGATGTAGCATTTTATTCTGCATTGTTTACGGCCATTAAACAACATCGTCCAGATCTGCATGTAAAAGCATTAACGCCTGTAGAGTACCATTATATTTTCAAAAAAGCTAAAATTGATTACGCAACAGGTATGCGTTTAATGAAAGAAGCCGGATTGGAATCGATACCAGGTGGAGGGGCAGAGATTTTTCATCCTGAAATTAGAGAACAGATTGCAAAAGATAAATGCACCGGTCAGCAATGGTTAGATATACATGAAGAATGGCATAAGTTAGGGATGCGCAGTAATGCCACCATGCTTTACGGTCATATCGAAAAATATTGGCACCGGGTAGATCATATGGAAAAACTCCGCGAACTGCAGGATCGTACTGGTGGTTTCCAAACTTTTATTCCGCTAAAGTTCAGAAATCAACATAATCAGATGAGTAATGTGCCAGAATCTTCAGTGATTGAAGATTTAAGAAACTATGCCATTGCCCGTATTTATATGGATAACTTCGATCACATTAAAGCCTATTGGGCAATGATCAGTCGCGAAACAGCTCAGCTATCGTTAAATTATGGTGTTGATGATATCGATGGAACTTTAGATGACACTACGAAAATTTACTCTATGGCCGGTGCCGAAGAGCAAACACCTGCAATGAGCACGAAGGAGTTGGTGAATCTGATTAAACAAGTGGGCAGAAAAGCAATAGAACGCGATACTTTATATAACGTGGTGACCGATTTTGAAAATGTAGTTTTCGAAGAGGAAAAAAAACCTCAATATTATAAGCTGCCGGTTGTGAATTAATAATCGAATGAAAGAATGAGAGATTGAGTGGATGTGACAGGCAACTCGGTATTCGATCATTCAAAACTCAATAATTAAACAATCAATAACTCAATCATTCAAAATTCAATCATTATTGATGCGGGAAATATACATCATACGCCACGGCGAAACGGAACTTAATAAACAAGGCATAGTACAGGGCAGAGGTATAAATTCTGACTTAAATGATTTAGGTAGGGCACAGGCAGAAGCGTTTTACCAAACCTATAAAAATGTCCCTTTTGATAAAATTTATACTTCGGATTTAAAACGTACCTGGCAAACTGTCCAGAAGTTTATTGATTCGGGATTACCCTGGGAAAAACTTTCGGGTTTAGATGAATTGGCCTGGGGCGTTTGGGAAGGGAAACCGAATACAGAAGATGCTCGTGATGCTTTCCGTGATATGTTGCAGAGTTGGCAGGATGGAGATTATACAGCACATTTCGAGGGTGGCGAGAGCGTTCAGGACGTTTACGAACGTTTAAAACAGCCTATGGAAATTTTGATGAGCAGACCTGAGGAAAAAACAGTTTTACTTTGCATGCATGGTAGAGCGATGCGTGTTTTCTTGTGTTTACTGTTAGGCAAACCGCTGAGCGAAATGACTGAGTTTCCACATCAAAATACGGTGCTTTACAAGATGGGCTTTGAGGATGGAAAATTCTCAGTTCTTGAATTTAATAGTACCGTTCATTTAGACGGTTTAGTAATTGGATAATCGCAAGATAATTCGTCATCATTAACTTGTTTCAGGATAGATGCTGAAATAAATTCAGCATGACGACAATAATAAAAATAACATAACACCTTGAATAAGATTAAAATATCGGCTGTTGCCTATACCAATACCAAAGCTTTTATATACGGATTAGAACATTCGGACATTATAAATAAAATTGATTTAAGTTTAGATATTCCTTCAGATTGCGCAGCTAAAGTAATTAACGGTCAGGTTGATATCGGATTAATGCCTGTAGCTGCCATTCCTTTGGTTCCCAATGCCAATATTGTGGCCGATTATTGTATCGGAAGTGATGGAGGTGTAAATTCTGTATTCATTTTTAGTGAAGTTCCTGCCCAGGAAATTAAAACCGTAAGATTGGATACGCACTCACGTACGTCAAACAATTTAGCCAAAGTATTGCTTAAGTTCCATTGGAAAAAGGAAGTGGAGTTTACTACAGACCCTACTGCAAAAACAGATGCATTTGTTTTAATCGGCGATAGAACCTTTGGCAAAAAAGAAGACTTCGCTTACGCTTACGACATGGGTGAAGAGTGGAAAAACTTTACCGGATTACCCTTTATGTACGCGGCCTGGGTGGCCAACAAAGAAATTTCACAAGAATTTAAAAATGAATTTAATGCCGCCTTAAAATTCGGTCTGGAGCACAGAAAAGAAGTTTTGCAGGAGCTGCCAGCATCGCCTAATTTCGATCTGGAAGATTACCTGTACCACAAACTTCAATTTGAGGTTACTGATGATAGAAAGAAAGCTTTAAAGCTGTTTTTAGGATATATTGAAGAACTGGAAAAAGTTAGTTTATAAATAAAATCGTCATTCCCAACTTGATTGGGAATCTTAATGCATTGCTATGACTGCTTTAAGATTCCCGCCTACGCGGGAATGACGGCCGCGTCAAAGAAATTTAATGTGCTTTCATTTTTCCAGCCACCTTTTCAAGCGTACTTTTTAATTTCGTTAATGCACCCGTTATAGCCAAATCGTAGGTATTGCCCATATTGGTAACGGCTATAGGCTCTTTTCCGGTTATTCTGGCCTCTAATAAACATCTTTTATCGTCTAAGCCATCTTTACTGCCGTTCTCATCAGATAGATGAACTTCAAAGCGTGTAATTAAATCGCTATATCTGCTCAAACCCTCATTTAACTGTGTCTGGATTTTTTCGTCGTATTCCTGGTGTATAGTTAAATTTTTGTCGGTATTCAGTTGGATCGTCATAATTAAAAATATTAGGTATAAATTTATATTAATGTAACACACAACTACGAGAAACGTTTTAAGAATAAGGGTTAATTGTTTAAGAAAGAAAACTATTATGCAACTGGGTTAAAACAGGCCATTGTTTCTAAACCTGGTAGGAGCGAGCACGAGTGCAACGAAGTAAAGCGGATAACAGGGCTACACCAACCGAAAAGCACAGAACCTTCATTTCCAAAAGATGGCTAACTGTTAAAGAAAAAAACTATAATGGAATCGGGTTAAAACAGACCATTGTACCTAAACCTGGTAGGAGCGAGCACGAGTGTAACGAAGTAAAGCGGATAACAGGGCTACATTGACCGAAAAGCACAGAACCCTTCATTTTCAAAAAAATGGTTAACTGGTTAACTGGGGATAACGGGTCAATTGTTTAGATTGCCTGACTGTGATATCTACGATTGACCGATTAACCTTTCGATTTTAAACAATCTTTCAACTTTTCAACAAAACAGCCGTAGAATGCTTATTCATGTTATCTTTATGGCTTTTGTAAATTAATTTCAGTTTTGGCTAAAGACACGAATAAAGAAACCCCGTTAATGCAGCAATACAACGCGATTAAAGCGAAGTATCCGGGCGCACTTTTACTATTTAGGGTTGGCGATTTTTATGAAACCTTTGGCGAAGATGCCATTAAAACGGCACAGATTTTAGGCATAGTATTAACCAGAAGAGGTACTGGGCCTAATGGCGGCGCCTTAGAACTGGCTGGTTTTCCACATCACTCGTTAGATAACTATTTATCCAAATTAGTTAGGGCAGGACAACGCGTTGCCATTTGCGATCAACTCGAAGACCCTAAAACCACAAAAACCATTGTTAAACGTGGTGTAACAGAATTGGTTACCCCCGGCGTAGCTTATGGTGATAATATTGTAAACCAAAAATCGAACAATTTCCTGGCCTGTGTTTTCTTTGATAAAACACAATTAGGTGTCTCATTCTTAGATATATCGACAGGTGAATTTTTAATTGCGCAGGGCAACAGTGATTATATTGACAAACTTTTACAAGGCTTTAAGCCAACAGAGGTTATTTTTCAGAAATCGAAACGACAGGCGTTTACCGAGAACTTTGGCGATCGTTTTTACACTTTCGGTTTAGATGAATGGCCTTTTACAACTGATTTTGGGAATGAAACCTTGATGAAACACTTTGAAGTTTCTTCGTTAAAAGGTTTTGGTATAGAGCGTTTGCAGAGTGGAATTGTTGCTGCTGGTGTTATTTTACACTACCTGGGCGAAACCGAGCACCGCAATTTACAACACATCAGTTCGATTGGCCGTATTGAGGAAGACCGCTACATGTGGTTAGACCGTTTTACCATCCGTAACCTCGAATTAGTGAATTCGCCAAACGACAATGCGGTAACCTTGTTCGATATCCTCGATCATACCTGTACCCCAATGGGTGCGCGTTTGTTGCAGAAGTGGATCATTATGCCGTTAAAAGAATTAAAGCCAATCCAGGAACGACTTGGTATGGTGGAGTATTTTGTAAAGCATGAAGAATTACAGGGCGAATTTTTAAATAACATTAAACAGATCGGCGATTTAGAACGGCTGATCTCAAAAGTAGGTCTGCAGCGGGTTGGTCCGAGAGAACTGGTGGCCTTAAAGCGCGCATTGTATCACATCGAAGCGGTTAAAAAATTAGCTGCCGATTCTAAAAACCCGTTCCTGATCAAAATAGCCGATCAATTAAACCCCTGTTTGGCAATAAGGGAAAGGATTGAAAGGGAATTACAACCAGAGCCACCTGCTTTGCTGATTAAAGGGAATGTAATTGCCGACGGAATTGACGAAGATTTAGACCGTTTGCGTAAAATTGCTTTTGGTGGTAAAGATTATCTGGTTCAGATACAAAAACGTGAAGCAGAAGCAACGGGTATTCCATCGTTAAAAATTGCCTTCAATAATGTTTTTGGGTATTATTTAGAAGTTACCCATACCCATAAAGATAAAGTACCCGAAGGATGGATCCGTAAACAAACGCTGGTAAATGCCGAACGTTATATTACGCCTGAACTTAAAGAATATGAAGACCAGATTTTAGGTGCGGAAGAGAAGATACAGGCTATTGAAATCCGCTTGTACAACGAACTGATGTACGAAACTGCCAGTTACATTAAACCGATCCAACTCGATTCGTTTTTAATTGCGCAGCTTGATTGTTTATTATGCTTCGCACAGTTAGCGGCTAAAAACCATTACAACAAACCTAAAGTTACCGAAAATAAGGTGCTCGATATTAAAGGTGGCCGTCACCCGGTAATTGAGAAACAATTGCCAGTTGGCACAGAATACATTACCAATGATGTATATCTAGATACAGAAAGCCAGCAGATTATTATGATTACCGGTCCCAACATGGCGGGTAAGTCGGCCATTTTAAGGCAAACCGCGCTGATTGTATTAATGGCTCAAATGGGCTCTTTTGTTCCGGCAAAAGATGCAGAGGTGGGTATTGTAGATAAGATTTTTACGCGAGTAGGGGCATCTGATAATATTTCTTCAGGAGAAAGTACATTTATGGTCGAAATGAATGAAACGGCCAGTATCCTGAACAACATTTCTGACGATAGTTTGATCTTACTCGATGAGATTGGTCGCGGAACGAGTACTTACGATGGTATTTCAATCGCCTGGGCCATTGCCGAGTTTTTGCATCAGCACCCAACTGCTCGACCAAAAACCTTATTCGCTACACACTACCATGAGTTAAATGAACTGGCCAATACTATGCCGCGCATTAAAAACTTTAATGTATCGGTAAAAGAAATGACCAATAAGGTAATCTTTTTACGCAAGCTTGTACCAGGAGGTAGTGAGCATAGCTTTGGTATACACGTTGCGAAAATGGCAGGTATGCCAACAAAATTAATTGGCCGTGCTAACGAGATATTGAAAAAACTGGAAATAGACCGTACAGAGGGGCAAAGCATAAAAGATAGCATTAAAAAAGTGCAGAACCAGGCTTATCAGTTGCAGATGTTCGCTATTGATGATCCTGTTCTGGTGAAAATCCGTGATACACTGAATAATTTAGATGTAAATGCATTAACACCCGTAGAAGCCTTGTTAAAACTGGATGAAATACAACGATTGATTAAGAATTAAGAGCAGTTGTAAGGTGTGAGATATAAGGCATAAGGTTTTAAATCTCATAGCCTGCAACTAATATACTATTATACTATTATACTATACGATGGAAAGAACCTTAAAGCTTATACCTTTTACCTTTCACCTCAAAAGGAATATATTCTTTTTAATTGCAATCATATTTTTCCTTTCGTCATGTGGTACACGAAAGTATACGGTTAAAAATGATACAAAAGCTTCTAAAGCGGCAGATGCAATGGCAAATTTACAAAGCAAATCGCTCTATCGTTTCATTACCGACTGGACAGGTGTAAAATATCGTTTTGGAGGTTTAGATAAAGGCGGTATTGATTGTTCTGGTTTTGCTTTTTTATTGGAGAAAGAAATTTATGGGATTACTCTTCCGCGTATTTCGCGCGAGCAAGCCAATGTGGTGAAGCGTAAAAATATCGATAATTTGAAAGAAGGAGATTTGGTGTTTTTTTCTTTTGGCGGAAATGACGTAGATCATGTAGGAGTATACCTCAATAATGGCTTTTTCGTACATGCCAGCACTACAAGGGGCGTAATTGTTGATGATTTAACACTTCCTGCCTATCAACGTGTATTCGTTAAATCCGGATCTGTGAATTAGTTAACCCAATATCTATCGTCATGCTGAACTTGTTTCAGCATCTTATTATTGAAGAAAAATTCAGTTTAGCATGGTCCTCTCACAGCCCCTGAAACAAGTTCAGGGTGACGATCCCATCGATAAAACAAATCTTTTCATTTTTCGTTATTCATTTATGCGTATATTTTTCATAATCTGCTTATCTTTAATTACTTGCTACGCGACAGCGCAGGTAAAATTGCTCAAATTGGATGAGTTGGATAAACGAATTGCCAATGGAAAAGATACTACTTATGTAATCAATTTCTGGGCTACCTGGTGTTCTCCATGTGTTGCTGAGTTGCCGAATTTCGAGAAATTACGTTTAGCCAATTTAAAAAAGCCTGTTAAGGTGCTTTTAGTGAGTTTAGATTTTAAGTCAAAATTGCAAAAGGAAGTGATTCCATTTGTGTTGAACAATAAAATTAATGCCGAAGTATTTCTTTTAAACGAACCCGATCAGCAACAGTATATCGAACGGATAGACAAAAAGTGGTCGGGTGCTATTCCTGCTACCTTGTTTGTAAACGAGAAAACCAGGCATTTTTACGAGAAAGAATTTACCGAAAAGGAACTGAACAATACTTTGTTAAACTTAAAATAGATCGCAATGAAAAGATTGATTTTAATGGCTTTTATGCTGATCTCAGGATTTGCTTTTGCACAGACTGATGGTTATAAAGTGGGCGATGTAGTAAAAGATTTCTCACTTAAAAACGTAGATAACAAAATGATATCCCTGGCCGATTATAAGGATGCAAAGGGTTATATTATTGTTTTTACCTGTAATACTTGCCCCGTGGCTAAAGCTTATCAAGCGCGTATCTCTGCTTTAAACGCCACTTATGCAGCAAAAGGTTATCCTGTAGTGGCCATTAATCCAAACGATGCAGGTGTCGTTCCAGATGAAAGTTTTCAAAAAATGCAAGCTCTGGCCTCAGAAAAGAAATTCAATTTCCCTTATTTATTAGATCCTGATCATGTGGTAACCAAACAATTTGGTGCAACCAGAACACCACACGTTTTTGTGCTGAACAAAACCGATAATGGAAATGTGGTTGAGTACATTGGTGCTATAGATAACGATCCGGAAGAAACAAACAGTACAAAAGTGGAGTATGTTAAAAATGCAGTTAACGAATTATCCATCGGTAAAAAGCCTGCAATTGCATCAACTAAAGCTGTTGGCTGTAGTATAAAATGGAAAAAAGGCTAAACATACCTTAACCACCATTGTCGGTGTGTTTCCTTATATCGTTTAAACCACCTGCAAGGAAGATACAAAGCGGCTACAGCACAAAGCCATATTAAATACACTATTGGTAAACTAAAACCAAAGGCGGCTGGTCTAAATAAAAATGGTACCTGTACAATTTCTTTAGTGTTATGTCCTGTGGCGAAAAATACCACAATCAAGAAGGTGTGCAACAGATAAAAGTGTATAACATAATAGAAGAAAGGTACAGCGCCATATACAGAAGTTACCCTGGTAAACCAGTTACTCAGGTTTTCAGTAAAAGCTAAAAACAGCATGGCTGGACCTAATGTCATAGCGATATACTGTAAAGACGGTGGGTATTTGTTTACATTAAAAAAGGATAATAGATTCTTAAAAAAATCGTGATATTCTTTTCTTGGGATGGGATCGCCATATATATTGATCAACCTTAGAGAGATAAACACAAATATAGTGAGCAAGCCTATAATTAATAAATTTTGCTGTCTACGTTGGGCATTATAACCTTTTTTATACCAGGCACCAATTCCATAGCCCACAAACATTACACCTGTCCATGGGAGGATGGCGTAAAATACGCCAACAAAATGATTGCTTGAAAGCGGGACAACAGTTCCTGATGCCGTAAAAAATATTTTTAAGATCAAACCACCGTTGGAGTCTGTTGGAGCAGGGAATAAATTAAAGAGATTATGTCCGAAAACCAATATCAAGCCAGTTATGAGCACAGCCTTATACGAAATGCGACTGGCCAATGCCAAAAATATCATACTGCTGCCAATAGCCCAGATCACCTGAAGAATAATAAAATTGTACGATGGATTAAAGGTTAACCCGAATGTGATCACGATAATCTCTACCAATATTAACCATAAACCCCGCTTTAGCAAAAAAGAACCCGCCTGTGCTGGTGTTTTGTGCTGCGCTGATAAATAGGCAGATAATCCTGATAAGAAAACAAAGGTTGGTGCACAGAAATGCGTAATCCAACGGGTAAAAAATAACATTCCTGTAGTGGTATCTGGATTTAGCGGATCGCCAGTCATAGCACCAATATGAAAGAAATCTCTCGTATGATCCAGCGCCATAATGATCATCACTAATCCGCGGAGTATATCAATAGATAAGATACGTTTAGATAGGGTAGTGTTATGAGCATTCATAAGGGTAGGTTTGGTTATTTAAATATACTCATTCAAAAATTATTTTTACTGACATACTTTATTACCTTTAGGATCATCAAAAATGTTATCAGAATCTATTCCACATGATGTAGAAGAAAATCGATTTAGGAATAGTTTAATTGACTATAATGATTTTGATGTTCGAAAAATTATCATAATATTTGTTAAGCGCTAACCGAATAATATCTTACCACTACTATTTATCATAATCGATAGATTTCGTTTAGTAAAAATTAAATCAAAATATCATACATCATAATGAAGAGAAGAACATTTATACAGAACACAGGCTTGTTAGGGGCAGGAGTTGTTGCATCGAAATTTTCTTTTGCTGCTAATCTTGCACCAGAATTTCCTGTGGTACGTGTAGCTGCTGCAAAACGACATTTTCAAAGTAAAGCTGTAGACGCTGCAATTAAAACTTTCCAGGCAAATGTTAAAAATCCCGAATTAGCCTGGCTGTTCGAAAACTGTTTCCCAAATACTTTAGATACTACGGTTTATCATTCGGAAAAAGATGGCAGGCCAGATACTTATGTGATAACCGGTGATATTGATGCGATGTGGCTACGCGATAGTTCTGCTCAGGTTTGGCCATATCTTCAGTTTGTAAATGAAGATGAACCACTTAAAAAATTAATAGCTGGCGTAATTATCCATCAAACTAAGTGCGTTTTAAAAGATCCTTATGCCAATGCTTTTTATGGCGATGCGACTAAGGTAGGCGAGTGGAAAACCGATAAAACAGCTATGCAACCTGGTGTGCACGAGCGTAAATGGGAAATAGATTCGTTATGTTATCCGATCCGCCTGGCTTACCACTATTGGAAAAAAACCGGAGATAAAACACCTTTTGATTCTAATTGGAAAAAGGGGATCGAAGCTACTTTAAAAACCTTTAAAGAACAACAACGAAAAACGGATAAAGGACCATACCATTTTCAGCGGGAAACTACCCAACCTACCGATTCATTACCAATGGCGGGTTATGGTTTTCCGGTAAATCCGGTCGGATTAATCTGTTCTGCATTCCGCCCAAGCGATGATGCCACCATTTTCCCGTTCCTGGTTCCTTCTAACTTTTTTGCAGTATCGAGTTTAAAGCAGGCAGCAGAAATGATTAAAGCTTTACAACACGACCAGGCTTTGGAAAGCAGTTTGCTAAACCTGGCCGATGAAGTGAGTGCGGCGCTACAGAAACACGCTATTGTTAATCATCCTAAATATGGTAAAATTTACGCCTTTGAGGTAGATGGTTTTGGAAGTTCGTATCTGATGGATGATTCTAATGTACCAAGTTTACTAGGCTTACCTTATTTGGGTGCAATGAAAATTGAGGATCCGATTTATCAAAATACGAGGAAATTTGCACTTTCTAAAGATAACCCATATTTCTTTAAAGGTACAGCTGCTGAAGGTATTGGGGGACCACACGCTGGTCAGGATATGATCTGGCCAATGAGTATCACCATGCGTGCCTTAACCTCAAAAGATGATGCAGAGATTAAAGCCTGTATCGATATGTTACGTAAAACACATGCTGGTAAAGGTTTTATGCACGAGTCTTTCAATAAAGATAATCCTGCAAACTTTACAAGGGCTTGGTTCGCCTGGTCTAACACCTTGTTTGGCGAGTTACTTTGGAGAACTTACCATGAAAAACCAGCTTTATTGAAGGCTTAATGTAGTTGACCGTATTTATTAGCTGTTATTATTTAGCCTGATGGCGAATAAATACGGTCAAATTCCTTTTCTTTGTTATACGGGTAAAGATTGGGGCTGTAAAATTATTCATTGCAACAGAAATTGCCCGTGCATAGTCAGAATACCTGCGTTTTACAGCTCAACAATATTGGTTACCTTAAATTTACCATTTAAAATGATCACCATCAACGATAAATTACCTACTTCTACACTTTTAGATCTGAAAGTAGGAGATGAGATTACAAACGGAAATGATCAATCCGGTAAGATAAAAAACATTGAGATCAGCGAAACAGATGAGTTTTTATTGTTTCTTTTTCAACTCGAAAATAACAAGATCATTATTAGAAAACTCAAGCAGGTTTGTTAACTATAAAATTGGTCTGGGGTCAAATATCACCTGGAACGATTTAATCTTCTCATCTTCTAAATGGTACCAACCGCAGGCAAATATGGTGTTTTTGCCCATGTTTATGTCGTACCACAAACAAACATCCTCAAAATCTAAAAATACTTTTTTTACATCGTATTTGAATTTCATTTTCTTCATGTCTTCGATGTAAATATCTGCGCCATTTCTTTCACCCATAACGCCTTTAAAAGTCATATCATCATGAAGTTGCCGTCTGGCCAGATCAAAGTTTTCGGTGTTTAAGCCATTGATAAAATCAAGTACAACAACTTTAGCATTATGCTCGGTGAGTAATTTATTGGATGTATCCATGCTTAAATCTATTTACTTTTAAACGAAAATCTAATAGGAAATGTTTTACAAAGTGAGTGATTGAATTATTAATATCTAAGCTTATCTTTATTGCTGCTTGTTTTATTAATTGTTGATTAAATCATCGTTATTTACTCCTCTTTTTTTCGACAGGTTTTCTTTTAACTTCCCAAAATTATAAGTGAAACCAACATAAGTTACCCTAAATGGGGAGGTAGTTGTTGATTGAATCTTAAAATTGGCATCCTCAGTAAACGACCTGTTTGTTCTCCACTTGTTAAAAAACTTGTTAAAATTGATTGTTGCACTTAGTTTTTCGTTGAAGAATTTATACCCGAAGTTGATCTGATAAAAAGGAAAAGTATTAAAGGTATTGATCAGGCTATATGCTGGTTTATCAATACCACCATTACCACTGATAGAGAACGATTTTACCACTTTATAATTGAAATACAAGGCAATTTGCCAGCTAAAACCCTGTTCCTGTTGGCTTGAAATAATGGTATTTTCAATTTTATTATAACGGAGTGTTGAATTTATACCTCCACTAATTTTTCTTAAAGAGGTAGATAGCGTGAGTAGGGCACTTGCTTCCCTATTTTTTCCAACGTTACCATATTGTGTTGTACTTACTCCGTTAAGCTCATTGAAAGTAGTATATTGTATAATCATATTTCCTGAATAAGATGTGCTTAAACCGAATGTGATAAAATTAGCCCCTTTAAGTAGACGGTTTTGGAATGATAGTGTATGGATAGTCTGCGCACTTAAATCAGGGTTGCCATAAGAAATATTCAAGGGGTCATTATTGTTTACAAAAGGATTTAAGGTATTGATATAAGGGCGCTGCAAACGTTTCGTATAGCTTAATACAACTGTGTAATTTTTGCCCAATTTGGTATTTGCTGAAAAATCAGGGATCAATGCAGTGTAATTTTGCCTTACCTCGGTATCTGAACTAAAGAAATTGCCATTTACGCTGGTATTTTCTAAACGTATGCCTGTACGGAAATTTAACTTTTTGAGTGTAAATGACAAAGAACCATAACCACTGTACACTTGTTGTTTATAAGCAAAGTTGTCTGAGTTAAAATAGTCAGGTTCAAACGGTAGATTTTCATCTGTTTTGCTTAAGCTTAAATAGTTGGCTTTTGCATTTCGAAAAACAAATTTAACTCCGGTTTCCAGTTTCATTGATTTGGTAAATGGTTGGATGAAATCGGTTTGGACAGTGTATTCTCTATTTTTTGAATTGCTTTCATTCTGCCTGAACAGGTCAGAACTAGCGGTATTCATCAAACTATTGTTTAAGCCATCATTTTTACTAAACTGACCATTAAACCTAAAACTTAGCTCTTTATCCAGACTTCCTTTAAATTTTTTAATAAAATCGCTTCCAATACCAAAAGAAGGAAAGTTATTCCTGATATTTTGATCAAATAAGTCATACTGTATAGCTGTACTTGCAAACGTAGTGGTAATATTTTGGTCGAGTCTACTTTTATTATTTCCTCCGCCAATGTTTGCATAGGCTACTATAGTTTGCAAACTATCTATACTGTAACTTGTTTCTAAAAGGCCGTTATTTGAAAAACGGTTGGTAATGCGCGCTCCCTCTAAAAATCTTTTTTGGTAAGCAGTTGGTTGTAATGGCGTGGTTTCACTTGTTATCTGCGACTTATTATTGTAATTTCCACTTAAGAAATAGGTTCCTGTCATGGCAAATTTGCCAGATTGGACACTAAAATTGCTACTGCTTTGGTAGTTGATATTTGAATAATAAGCACTTAAATAGCCATTATAACCTAAAACAGCTTTTTTTGTAATAATATTGATTAAACCTCCAATACCTTCAGCATCATATTTGGCTGAGGGTGCGGTAATAACCTCAATTTTTGAAACTACAGCTCCTGGAAAGCCTCGGAGTGCATCTTTGACGTTAAGCGCAAACATGGCTGTTTCGCGTCCGTTGAGTAATACTTTATAATTAGCCTGGCCATTCAACTGTATATTACCTTCACCATCTACACTCAACATTGGGATCTTTCTGAAAATATCGGTTAAGTTTTCACTTTTAGCAGATGGATCTTGATCTACATTATAAACAAGTTTGTCTTTATCCTGGCTAATTAAAGCTTTTTGACCTGTAATATTAATTTGTTCAAGCTGGTTAATGGAAGGCTTCATCAGAAATAACTTTGTATCTGCAGGCATACCATGATAAAGCTTACAGTTATTGGTTAGTGATGTATAACCAAAAAAAACAATCGAAAGTATATAGGTACCTGTATCAGCATTGATAGTAAACCGCCCATTATCATCTGAGTGAGAACTAAATACAATAGATTTAGCCACATCATTTTTAAGTAAATTAACGGTAGCATAGGGGATGGGTTTCTGAGTAGCCATATCTTTTACCATACCATTAAATTTCACCTTCACTTGTGCTTTTACGCTTAAAAAAGGCAATATGAATAACATCAAAAAAAGTACGAATAATTTCGTACATTGATTGACAAACAAGAGGTAACAGTTAATTCCAGATTTCATTTTTACTTGAATTTTATTGGTTTTTAAGTAGACGCTCCATAAATAAAATGGTTGCATCCCATTTTAAAATGAGAATATTTTTTGATCAATTCAAAAAGCAGTCTAATTTAAATCAAGTAGTTAACATTAACAATGACCAGAAACAGCTATTTTTAGCCAAGAGTCAAAGAGCGATTACCACTCCATTTTGCTTAAACTTACGGTTCCACTCATGTTAACATTTGTTAAACGGGTATAAGAGCAGTCTAAGGATTTAAGTTTCCTTAAGCCATACACATCAATAGCTACAAGCGGATTATCCCTAAGCGATAATTCTTCGAGCTCTGAAAATTTTCTAAAATCTAATTTCAACAATTGATTTTCATCTAACCTGATCAGCTTCACGGCAGGGCATCCTGTCACGTTAAATTCGGTCAACATATTTTTCTGAAATTCAATATGTTCAAGCTTTGGGAGATTCGAAATATTGATTTTATTAAGTGCGTTATTATGCATTTTTATCTCTTCAAGTTTTTGTAAACCCGTTAAATCTAAAGCACTGATTTTGTTTTGATGAACATGTAAAGTTCTGAGATTTGTCATGCCCTTCAGGTTAATGCTCTGAATCTGATTGTTGTATCCAAAAATCTCTTCCAAATTTTTCATTCCCTCTAGATCCAGTACTTTTACCTGGTTATTCCAAAAACTCAACTCTTTTAGGTTTGTGAAATTCTTAATACCAATTAACGAACTTATGCCTGCCTGATCTACACTTAATTTGGTCGGTTTTTGTGCTTCAGAAAGTTGAATTTCTCCATCTCCGTTAAGGTCTATACCCTGAATAATCAGTTGCTTTTTAAAATTAGGATCTGGTATTTTTATGGACTGAGCAAAAGCACCAAACGATACGGTCATCTGAATGATGATGTACAGATAGAAATATCTTTTCTTCATTGTTTTCTGATTTTAATTACTCACCACTACATTCACTACTGCACCAGCTTCCTTAACATCAACAAATCCGCTGATTTCGTTTTCAATAAATACGTCATAATGGTAATCTTCGTAAATTGGCGATGAACCTAAAGCATATCCATAAACATTATAAGAGGTGCTTGTTCCAGTCTGAACAGCAACCGTTTTCTGCCTACCAAATGCAATCCAGCTAATTACATAATACTTTCCAGCTTTTAAGTTGGTAAATTCAAAGGTTCCCTTATCATCCAGAAATCTACCTTCTACCCGGTAACTAAAAGCCAAAGGGCTCATCGTTGC
Organism: Pedobacter riviphilus; assembly: GCF_014692875.1. Lineage (NCBI taxonomy): Bacteria > Pseudomonadati > Bacteroidota > Sphingobacteriia > Sphingobacteriales > Sphingobacteriaceae > Pedobacter > Pedobacter riviphilus. Next base: position 1,976,321 of record NZ_CP061171.1, read on the forward strand.
CTGTTTTTTTCGGCTATTGAATTTTTTCTTCAGTTCCAGGAATTCAGTAAGATAAGGCGTTACTGGAAACAATAAAATCTGGCTTCCTTTAACACCAAAGTTATCTTTTCCCTTTTTTTTCAGTGTAGCTGTTCCTTGTATGGTAGCTGTTCCTTTTTCCATCAATTTGGCCGTTTCCAATTCGTTAAAAGGAGTACTTGGAAGAACCCATTCGGGGGCTTTCTGTGCATAAACTACATGTGCATACAATACAAGTAACAATTTAACCGATAATACCCTTAGTATCCCTTTGTTCATGATTTTTTTTTCTTCAAGTTTTACATTGTTTAACGTGTTGATAAAATCTGGTACAACAAACCTTTTGTATAGTGTCTGCTGTGTAATTATTGGATATTCTGATATTTAAAGCTATCTATTTTTGAACTAAAATCCAAAGGAAAATGCTACAGATCTAATGATTGTAGGATTGAGCTTTTAGTTGAGAGTAATTTAATATTTATTTTTAGTTCTACTCAGTAAGTTATTTATTCAAGCCTTCAAAATAATATATTTTCCCTATTTGTGTCTTAAAACTGTATTTAAAATCATTTTCGGCTTTGTCATTTGTAACTCCATTTAAATTTGCTTTTAGTGCATTTGGACTTCTTATGATGCAGTTTTCGCCAGATAAGGATTTAATGGAGAGCTTTACAATTTTACCATCCTTCCATTGCAGATCTGTAATTTCGAAATTACCACGAGCTCTTAAACCTTGAATACTTCCCGTCGCCCACTTATCGGGTATGGCCGGCAGGAGTTGTAACTCACCTGTTTGGCTTTGTAACAACATTTCCGATACACCTGCAGTATAACCAAAGTTACCATCGATTTGAAAGGGTGGGTGTGCGCAGAACAGATTGGTATAAATTCCACCGCCTTTGTTATAATCGGTACCTGAGCCACCAACAGGAGTGATGAAATTCTGTAATATTTTATAAGCATGATTGCCATCTTGCAATCTCGCCCAAAAATTAATTTTCCAGGCCATAGACCACCCAGTCGATACATCACCACGTGCTGTTAAAGTTATCTTTGCAGCTTTTGCGAGTTCTGGCGTTTTAATGGTACTGATCTCTCTTCCGGGATGCAAACCAAAGAGATGTGAAATGTGCCTGTGTTGGTCGGTGGGATCATCGCGATCGGTTTCCCATTCCTGCAGCTGGCCCCACTTTCCGATTTTAGGCTTCAGTAAGTGCGCTTTAAGATCTGTAATATGTTTTTTGTAATCAGCATCGATACCTAAAACTTCAGCAGCTTCAATATAGTTGGTAAACAGATCAAACACAATTTGTTGATCGTATGTTACCCCATCTTCAGTTGGTCCGTGTTCTGGCGACCAGCCCAACGGCGATACCAATGTTCCATCAGGTCTTCTTTTTAAATGATCGTCCCAAAATTCAGCGATTTCTTTAATAATCGGGTAAGCGAAATTCTTTAGATAATTTTTGTCTTTTGTAAAGGCATAATGCTCCCAGAGCGCCTGTGCATACCAGGCACTTCCAGGGGTATTCCATAGAAAGCTCATGCCGCCAAAAATATTGTTTTCTGTTTTTACCGTCCAACCTCTTGTATTGGGATATTGCTTGCGGGTGGCTATAGCACTCACTTCTCTCATGCTATTAATATAATCCAGGTACGGAATCTGACACTCAGAAAGATTGGTCGGCTCGGCCAGCCAATAATTCATCTGGATATTGATGTTGGAGTGGTAATCGCTACCCCAGGGTGGGGTATTACTTTCATTCCAAAGGCCTTGTAAATTGGCAGGTAAACCACCTGCCCTTGATGAGCTGATTAACAGATATCTGCCATATTGAAAAATTAAAGCTTCGAGTGCCGGATCGGCCAGCTTTTTATAATTGATTAACCTTTGATGGGTAGGCAGATTCTGGTTATTCGCATCGCTGGTGCCCAGGTTTAAGCTTAAGCGGTTAAACAGCTGTTTATAATCGCTAATGTGTGCATTTAACAGTTTATCGTAACTTTTGGCCTTAACCGCATTTAAAATGCGTTCAATTTTAGGTGCAGGTTCTTCGCCCTTCCAGTTTTGCTCACGTTTATTAACGTAATTGGTAGCCGCAGTAAAAATAAGGGTAACCGCATCTGCATTGGTTATTTTTAATTTTTCCTTGTCACCATCTTTAACTGCCTCAAGCTTCCCATTTTCTACTTTAATGATAGCAGTAGCCTGATAAGTCATGCCATTTGATAGTTTACCAGTAAGCTGTATGGTATTTCCGCTCGCTATTATTGTACCCTGATGTGCATCTTTTAAACTAATACTGGCAGAATAAGCTTTTTTATGGTTAGCGGTAAAACGAAGCACCATCACTTTATCCGGAAAACTGCAAAAATACTTACGTTTAAACTGGGTATCGTTTTGTGTGTAATTAATGGTATGCACCGCACTGGTAATATCCAATTTGCGGCTGTAGTTGATAAATTGCTGATCTTTATTGTTGAAATCGATAAAGAGATCGCCAAAAGCCTGATACATGCCACGATCATTTTCATCGCCGGTCCACAAAGTGTTATCATTAAACTGAATGTGTTCCTGATCAACACCGCCAAAAATCATCCCGCCAATGCGGCCATTGCCAATAGGATATGCCTCGGTCATCCATTTTTGCGCAGGTTTATTATCCCACATTGTGAAAGCATGATTTTCTTTGTTTTGGGCTAAAAGGTGGTTTGCGAAGCAGAGGAGGAGTAAACACGATAATACGGTGCAAACAATATTTTGCCTGTAATTTGGAAGCATGTTGGTTATTTGATTAGTGTGTAAACCAAAGATATATAAAATAGAATAGGAGGCATGAAAAGCCAGGCAATAAAGTATCCCGATATTTGGCAAATTATTCAACTATTTAAGCATTGGATTTTCTATCATATTTACAGATCCCAGCATTTTGAGTTTCAATTTTCTTCGTAATAGCTGGCATGGTTAATAGTCGATTTTTAAGCCATTTGAAAGACTTCATGAAGTCGTCATTGCAATAACGACTTTTATGGTGGAATATGTGAATAGTAACTATTCTGATATTTTATAGATGAACTTGATAGATTTTATATATTTGGTATGACGTACTAAAACGTTTTATGTTAAATGAAGCCGCTAACCAAATCCTTAACCATTTTCTTACTTCTGGGCGTCGTGAGTCTGTACCAAACTCAGGCGCAAACCAAATTAACCCAATATGTAAATACTTTTATCGGTACTGCGCCTTTAACTGATCCTAAAATTTTGGGATATGAATTACCGCAGGGTTGGCGATCTTGGGCAGGTTTAACTTTTCCAGGCAGCTCATTACCTAATGCTATGGTGCAATTAAGTCCGATTACGGAATTTGGCTCTGGCGCTGGCTACGAGTATGAAGACGATACCATTTATGGTTTTGCACACACCAATAAAGGGCATTGGAACCTGTGTAATATACCTATTTTACCGTTATCAAACCCAAATGGTAAATTTGGATCAAAGTTTTCGCACAAAAAAGAAAGTGCGGCACCTGGATTTTATCAGGTTTATCTGGATGATTATCAGGTAAATGTTAGGTTAACCTCGACCTTAAGATGTGGTTTTCATGAATATACATACAAAAGCAATACCGACAGGCAAATCCTGTTTAGTATGGGGAAAGCCAACAGTGGCGTTAACACCTGGAATATCGAACAAGTTGGTACTTCGGCCATACAAGGTTTTCAAGGAGGGGAGAATATTTACTTCTATGCAACTGTAAATGGCAAGATCGAAAGGCTTGATCAGACTGATGTAGGTAAACGCTCGGGTTATGCCATTGTTCACCTTGCCAATGGAAGCAACGGACCTGTAGAACTTAAGATCGGCTTATCTTTTGTAAGTGTAGCCAATGCTAAAGAAAATCTGGCAAAAGAAATCGGCAATAAAACTTTTATGCAGGTTCGGCATGAGGCTACTGAAAAATGGGAGGCGCTTTTGTCTAACATTCAGGTTAAGGGAGGAACTGAGAAACAAAAACAGATGTTGTATTCTTGCTTGTACAGATCTTTTTTATGGCCAGTGCTAAGGAGTGATATTAATGGTGAATTTAAAGATGCAAAGCGCAATGTGGTAAAAGGAAATTTCAATTATTATACTGAACCATCACTTTGGGATACCTATCGCAATAAAGATGTACTATTAGGGCTGATTACGCCTAAAGTAACCCTTGATGTAATTAAATCAATGAAAGATGTTGGCGATAAAACGGGTTTTATTCCTACGTTTTTTCATGGCGACCATGGCGCATCATCAATTGCGGGCGCTTATTTGAGGGGAATAGATGATTTCGATATCAAAGGTACTTACCAGATTTTGTTGCGTAATGCCAATGTGGATGGTGGTGCCCGTCCATTTGTGAAAGAGTACATCGAGAAGGGCTATATTTCAGATCCTGATGTTAAAAACCCTCATGTAGAAACCAAGGCCAAGGCAGGTGTTTCTAAAACGCTGGAGTATGCCTATGATGATTATTCGCTGGCTCAAATTGCTAAAAAACTAGGCGATAGCAGTAATTATCACATCCTGATGGCCCGATCAAAAAATTATAAAAACATGTTTGACCCGGGCACACGGTTTATGAGGGGCAGGTTAGAAAATGGCGACTGGATCAAACCTTTTAATCCACAATATCCTTACTACGAATACATGTACAGAGAAGCCAATGCATGGCAGGTATCGTTTTATGTTCCTCATGATATGAAAGGTTTAATCGAACTATATGGCGGTGCAAAAGGGTTCGAATCCAAGCTAGATTCTTTGTTTACTTTACCCTGGAATCCGAAATATATTGCAAGGAATGTAGAAACCATGATTGGTCAATACTGCCAGGGTAACCAGCCAGATCACGAAGCACCTTTCTCTTATACTTTTATTGGGAAACCAGAAAAATCGCAAAAAATAATCGATAAAATCTTAAACGAACTGTATGGTATAGGGAGCGATGGCCTGGCACTTTCGGGAATGGATGATGCCGGCGAGATGTCTGCCTGGTATGTATTCAGTTCTTTAGGCCTGTATCCATTCTCTGCAACTGATCCGGAATATTTGATTACCGCTCCACTTTTTGATGAAATTAAGTGGAAAACCAGTACGGGCAAATTGTTAACGATAACCAAACCTGGTAGGGGAGAGCCATTAGCAACATTAAAGTTAATGGGAAAGCAAATAGCGGGTACTTCATCTCCCACGACCTGTTTAAAAATGGCGGTAAGGTAGAAATTGGCACCAAATAGGATTAACAATGACCAAATATTAAGCAATGTTAATCCCGCAATGGTGAAATAGTGAGCGTGGTAATCAGTTATTCATAAAAAAAACCTGAATATATCTTAAATGAATATTCAGGTTTAGACACAGGTGATTGAGCAGCGATTAACTTTACAACGGTACTTATTTATCGTTTATTAAGCACCTACTAAAATTTTGATCAAACAATAACTGAGTATGAATTAATAAAGCAATTCGATTTTACTTTTAGTTAAATCTACTGTTTTGCCTACAGAGTAATCGACTGCTAACTTTGCAGAGAATGTTTTACCAGCCTGAACATCGGCTACATAACTATTTTCATCATAACTAGATCCATCAGTTGCTACTACGGTCAGTTTGAGTTTAACAGGATTAAGTGCATATTTTTCAACTGTATAATCAGTACCCGAAATGTTCTTAACGTCAAAGTCAATTAAAACTGCCGATTGCGAAGGAAGATTTTCCTGTTGGGTAATTTTAGCAGTGAAATTTGTCAGGGGGAACTTGCCATTTGACGGTGCATCATCCTTTTTTTTGCAAGAAGCCAATAAAGTAACAACAAATAAGAATGTAAACGCACTTGTTAACTGGGTTTTAAATAATTTTTTCATTGAGTAAATAAATTTTTATAGGTGAAATATTAATTACTCAAAGCTACAGGCGCAAAAGGGCAGCAGCAATGACTGAAAAAAGTCAATTTCCAACTAGCTGTTTTCAGCTATTTTTTATATTTATTTTTATATGTAAGATTTTATCTTAAATATTGCGGCAATCCGGTTGGTCATTCAGTATGAAAATAAAAATATGCATCGTTTGTTTTTTGTTCTTTTTTTCTAAGGTTTATGCACAAAGCTCTTCAAATAAGCAAAATTATGCAGACAGTATTACCCAGGTATTAAAAAAGCAGTTACCCCCAAGCAGCAAGCGCTTCTCCGATAGTTTAGTGAATCTTGCAAAACATACAAAATCTGATAGTTTGAGGGCTCGTGTTTTCTTTAAACTAGGTTTCTATTGGCGCGACATAAACCGTACAGTTGCTAAAAAGTATTTAGTTACAGGTTTTAAGTACGGAGCTAAATATCCCTATGTAAAAGCCGTTTATTACCATTATCTGGGCGCTTATTATTATCCTGTCGATGCAACAAAAAGTGAACTTAATTATATTGAAGCTGATAAACAGTTATCGAAATTTAATACTGACGAAGCATATTTTTTAAGAGCAAAAGGCTGGGGGAATTACGCTAATTTACAGCAACAAAAAGGCGATGAGCTTCTTATGGCAGAAATCCTGTTAAATAAATGCATCCCCTTAATAAAAAAAGCAGGAGTAAACGAATTTTTAGCCAAGTACTATGAAGATCTGGCATCTGTATTCATGAATCAAAAACAGTATGATAAGGCAGAAAAATATTTTCTATTGGCTATTGCTACTTTCGAAAAAATAGAGCTGTGGGATGTTGTTCACTTATATGATGCTTACATCGGAACAACAGAAAACTATTTGTATAACAACAAAATAACGGAAGCCAAAAGAACTTTAGAAAAAGCTAAAAATTTAATGCCGAAATGTAATGATAGTTTAAGTCATACTGAATATTATCTGGCTGAATGCATATTTTATAGAGAAAATAAAGCCTATGATAAATCACTCCAAAGCGCAAATACCGGGCTTAAAATTGCGGTTAAAATAAACGACGAGTACCAAATAGAAGTCCTGAATATACAAAAATACAAAACACTCATCGCGTATGGCCGTTATCAGCAAGCTGCTGCGCTGATTGAGGATATCGTTCGGAAAAACAGTTCAAAATCACCAACAAATATCTTAGCCTGTTTTTATGATCTCTCAGAAGTATATGATAAAATGGGGGACCGCAATACTGCTTATGTGTGGCTTAAAAAGTATAGTGTTTTAAATGATAGTTTAAATAAACAAGAGGTTTTGCGAAAGATCAACGCCCTTGAAATAAAATTCAAGACAGCTGAAAACGAAAAAACCATCATGAACCTCAACGCTGAAAACGAAAAGACAAAGCTCATCACAAGAAACAGTAGATTAGCAAACTGGCTCTTGGCTTTAATCAGTCTGTTTTTGTTAATTCTGGCTATTGTAGGTTGGTTCTTTTTTCGCAACAGTAAAAAACTGGCCATACAGAAAGACTTAAACCATCAACAAGATTTAAAAGATATTTATAGCCAGCAGCATATTCAATTGGTAGAAGTAATGTTAAATGCTAAAGAAGATGAACAAAATAGAGTAGCCAGAGATTTGCATGATGGGGTTGGAGGTATGCTTGCGGTTTCAAAAATGAATCTGGCACATTATATTAATGAAAGTAACAATAACGATTCAGACCTTCAAAATGTTGTTGTTCACCTGGAAAACACGATGAAGGAGCTTAGGCGTGTAGCGCATAACATGATGCCCGAAATGTTGATTAGATTGGGACTAGAAGCATCGTTAAGAGATTTATGCGAATCAATAGCTTCAGATAAATTAAAGGTAGAATTTCAGTGCCTCGGTATAGGTAATAATTTAAAATCACGCGAACAAATCAATATTTATCGGATTGTGCAGGAAGCAATGGCCAATGCTGCAAAACATTCCAATGCTAAGAACCTATTGCTGCAATGTTCTCAAAACAAAAACATATTTTTTATAACCATTGAAGATGATGGGAAAGGTTTTGATACAAGTCATATCGATATCGTTAAGGGGATAGGCGTTCGAAATATAAAAAGCCGTGTAGAATACTTAAAAGGAAAAATTGAAATTTTGTCGCAAGAAAATAAATCTGGTACCTCCATTAATATAGAATTGTATGTTACAGCCTAAAACCACCGTAGCCATAGTAGACGATCACCCAATCATAATAGAAGGCTTGATTAAATTGCTGCATAAAACATCCACTTTCGAAATTGTTGGTGGTTTTACGAGTGGGCAGGAGTTTATTTCCGCTTTAAAGCTAAGGCCTGTAAAAATTGTTTTATTGGATATTATACTCCCTGATATTAGCGGAATAGATATATGCAAAGAAATAAAAACCATCGCGCCTGATACCGTGGTTTTGGCCTTTAGCAACCATCAGGAAAGAAGTGCTATAATGAAAATGTTAGCCAACGGCGCCAATGGATATATCCTTAAAGACGCACCTATTGATGAAATTGTAAACTGCATCAACATGGCATTAAACGGACATATTGCCTTTAGCAAGGCGATAAGTGAAATTATTTCCAAACCGCTTTCAGATGATAATCAAGGCATTGCTAATTTAACAGTACGTGAAAAAGAAATTCTAAAACTAATTGCTACTGGTTTAAACACAAATGGTATAGCAGAACTATTGTTTCTGAGCAAGTTTACTGTAGAAAACCACAGGAAAAATCTATTACAAAAAATGAAAGCCAAAAATGTTGCCGACTTAATGCGGATTGCTACCCAGGAAGGCTTACTTTAAAATATCCAATCGTGACTTTTCCCAGAAACCTTTTTCATCAAAAATTTTTAGATAGGAGCTAAATGGTTTGTTAGCATGATAAAGTTGGTACAGCTTATCGGTTAGCGCCGTGAGGAAGTTGAAGAAAATTAAAAACTCTTCTTTTGAGTTATAAAGCCCGCCCATTCGTTCAATATCCATTTTAACTTTTTTCCATCACAAGTGGTGATCGAAAATTCTAGGTAGGGAGTATCCACATCTGTTTTATTGTAATAGTCGAGCGGTAGCCCTCCCAACAACCCTATTTCTCTTACAGGAACCCAAATGCAGTTGATTTCAGAAAATAACACAGAACCGAAACAAGAACTGGAAAAGCCCTCGTTACTTAATGAAATAATTTCCGCCGACCTTCTTCGGGGTGCCAATTTAAACAGATTGTAAATCGCCATTAACGTTAATGGTAATAAGATCAGCAATAGCCAGGCTGGGAAAAGCGGGTGCGAATCTGGTAGTAAAACGATTGTTATGCCTGCTAATGGAATGGTTAGTAATGTTGTAAAAAACCAAAACAATAATATTGAGGTTTTTTTACTGTTATTAAAACGGAAGCGATAAATATGCATAAAATGACTACTCTATCGGTTAAATTTATTTTAGATGAGTCTGTTAAAGATAAGCTAAATAAAATTGTTATATCTTAAAATTGGGTGAACAGGTTATTGCCTATCGATCAAATAAGTATTAGTTATGAATTTAAACAGCTGTAATGACTACTACGTAATCGGCATTTCTGATATCCTTGCCGATTTCCGAAGCTTTTTTCCGTTGTTTTAATATCATTTTAGTATATTGGGATAATCAAAAAAAGGACGATACCCCAAATCCATCCATCTTGATTAAAAGTTCCAAAATAAATAATCCAAAATCCACCTTTACGCCGCATTTACTCCACGTTTAAGCCACCTTCCGGCCAGGTCTGCTTATGGCTTGCTATATACATGCTTCACACCTGCATTAATAGAGTTAGGGTATCGTTGCAGATCAGGTTAGTTAAAGATTTGCTTCGCTTTAACTCTAGCGGTTAACAATAGCTAAAAAAAGGTAAAGAGAAAGTTATCTTCTGGTAAGGTTGGTGTACAGCTGTGTCAGAGCAGCCTGGATAAAGTGACAGCAAACGGCAGTTCTGGATTTTAGCGCAGTGAATCTCCTTTTAGACAAAAAAACTCACAAAAATGTGAGGTTTCTTGTGATCCCGCCGGTATCTGCACCTAATGCCAAAAGAGAAGAATTATTTTAATCTGTACTATTTTTATTAATACCAACTCAGGTCATTTAGTTTTACCGTGCCACTTAAGTTGAGCGTTTTGATATTCGAATCATAGCACCTGCAGGTTTCAAGATTGGCAAGGCCCCGGATATCCAGCGCAGGGATGGGATTGGAATAAGCTCTGAAGAATTTCAGCCTGGGCATTGCTCTAAGGTCGATAGGATGTGCTATTTGATTCCTAGACATCCAGATATCGAGCATTTCAGGGCAATTGTTGAATTTTATTTCCTGGAGTGAATTATCATTCACCTCCAATTGCAGTAGTGAGGTATGATTACTTACATCCAACCGGGTAAGCAGATTCCACCCCAGGCTTAAAATGACTAATTTTTTCAGGTGAGAAACATCGATACTCCTGAGCTTGTTCTTGTGGCAACTGATATTCACCAGGCTATCGCAGCCTTTTGTCAGAATGGTTTCCAACTGGTTGTCAAAACCATATATAAATTTGAGTTTTTTCATACCCGAAACGTCTACCGTTTTCACTTTGTTTTCGTGAAAGCCAAAATCCACCAGGTTGATAAAGCTTTTGATGCCTTCCAGTGAAACTATATCGGATTTGGTAGTATACAATACAGTCACCTTTCTGGCTTCTTCTACCTGGATTTCTCCGTCTCCATTGGTATCAACACCTTGCTCAATAATACTTCTTTTGAAATTCGCGTCAGGTATACGTACAATCTGTGCGATGGTTCTTATCGATAAAGCCATGAATAAGGCACAGCCTGCCATTATTTTTGTGGTCATGTCTGGTAATTTTAGAGTGTAAGATTAATAACCTGCCCATTGGTACCGATCTCTACAATTTTCGCAAGGTTCTCGTCGGTCTGGTACAGGTAGCGGGTTTTTTCCATGATGGCCCGACTGCCTTGTCCCACCTGTATCCCAAGACCATTGTAGGTGGTCGTAGTTTCAGTACCTACTTGCTTTTCACCATTACCTACCTTGGTTTGTACGACCCTTGTTTGCAGATAATACTTGCCCGGATTCAGCCCTTTGAATTCAAAGCTGCCATCTGCACCGATCATAGTCAATATCCGGTAGCTAAAGGCTTCGTCTGAGAGGTATATCGCTTTCTTACCCTTTTTGTCTTTCTTTTTGAGTTCGAGAAATTCGAGGAAATAATCAGTGCAGGGATATAGCTCTACCAGGTTGACCATGTAGTTACTTTTTTTAGATACAAAGCCCTTAATGGTGCAGGTACCGTCTTTGCCGATCATGGCTTCAGCTTCTACTTTGTTAAAGGGGGTGTTCGGGCTAGTTACTTTAGGTGTCTTTTGCGCCTGTAGCTGGAAAACTAGCGGGATCAATATGGTTACCAAACCTATAGATCGTGTATTCATATTTTAGGGATTATATATTAGATAGTTGCAATATGTAAATGTGCTGTTATGCAGGTATTTAAAAATATAAGCCGCTAGGGGTTCCTGAAGCTACTCTGCACTTATATTCAATACTTATAGTTTTTGGATAAACCTTAGTGAGGACCTCTGCCTTATCTTTTTTGCGGGATACGAAGGTCAATATCATTGTAGAGATTAGCGCGGAAAATAAAAAAAGTCTTGTTTTCATGATTATCGATCTAAAATTTCAGAGTTTTAATAGCAAAGGTGGAACACTTAGAAATGATAATCGCCCCACGAGGCTTCGTGGCACCTCTTATTGGTTTGTAATAATGAGTTAGTTAAAGTGGATTTGTATTTTAACTAACTGATAATAAATGAAATAAATCGATTTTACAAGTGTGTACATATAGTTTTGATTTTTTCCATCAGCAATTATTTTTACACATTCATCTATCCTAAGCGAATTGATATAGTCGTAAAAACTCTTCTTAAATTTAGAATTGATGACTTGCGTGGGGATTTCAGGGATCAGTTATCAAATTCTTTTTCTGCAGTTTTGCGGAAAAATATATCTGATTCTTTCAAAATCCACTCTGCACGAGCAATCTTTCAAAAATTCGGGAACCTATTTAAACAAATTTACATTGCCTGCATAGGTTCCCGAAAGGGTTGACATGATATGACCAGAAATAGGATGAAAATTTGCCGAAACTGGCTGTTTTGCTATGATAAAAACAAAAAAACCTCACATTTCTGTGAGGTTTCTTGTGATCCCGCTGGGATTCGAACCCAGGACCACTACATTAAAAGTGTAATGCTCTACCAGCTGAGCTACGGAATCATTTCCTTTTGTTTAAGGAGGTGCAAATATAGGGATTTATCCTTTCCTTGCAAACATTTTTTAAAAATGTTTTTGATGTTTTTTTCTGAGGTTAAAAATAGCCACTCTAACTACTTGATTTTAAATTTTCTACAATCAAAATTAACCTTAAAATTTATTTTATCCCATCAACAATCCACATTACTTACTGGCTTTAGGGATAAAGTTTAAAAATGATTGGAATTGTGCTTTGTGCTTATTTTTATCCAGTTTAAAATAAAAAGCACCACGACGCGAGCTTGATTTATCCTTATCAGCCTGTTTGATTAATAATCCACTGGCTGTAATCTTACGGATAAAATTTCGGTTATCAATTGGCGAATCGTAAACCTGTTCGTACAAGGCCTGAAGTTGTGGTATGGTAAACCGCTTGGGCAATAGCTCAAACAAAATAGGATGTAAGGCAGCCTGATAGCGAATTTTATCCATCGCTGCCTTAACCATCACATCGTGGTCGAAAATTAGTTCTGGAACTTCTTTAAGTTTGAACCACTCAGCATGATATTGGTCGTTTATCTGTTTATGGTATTTATTGATGTCTATCAGTGCAAAATAAACTACTGAAACTGTTCGTTCAATAGGGTCGCGATCTGGGTGGCCATATGCATGCAACTGTTCCAGATATACATCGTGTAAACCGGTTAATTCCAGTAAAATCCTTTTAGCGGCACCGTCAAGATCTTCTTGCTCACCAATAAAACCACCCATCAAACTCCATTGATCTTTTACCGGTTCTATTGCTCTTTTTATCACCAAAAGTTTTAGCTGGTCGCCGTCATAACCAAAAATAATGCAGTCTATTGCAACAAGAACAGGTTTTTGATTTAAATATTTTCCCATATTAAAATAGCGTATTTAGTTTAGCATCGTTATAATCTGTAATATAACCTAAGATATTCGGATAACCTTCAAACTCTTCGATTGTATGTGTGGTGGTTAATACTATACAGGGCATACCTGCATTTAAGGCAGATTCTACACCTTTCGGCGCATCTTCGAAAACCAGGCATTCTGCTGGTGTAATATTCAATGCTTTCGCTGCCTTTAAAAAAGTTTCTGGATCTGGTTTGCTTGTTTTTACATCATCTGCACTAATTATGGCATCCAGATAATGACGGATATTCAAGCCATCTATTACAAAATCTATATTAAAAGGTATTGCTGCAGATCCGATCGCCATTGGGATGTTGGCCTCTTTCGTACGTTCTAAAAATCGGTCTAATCCATCAATCAAAGCCAGGTGCGGCATATAACCTTGTTGATAACGCTTTTCTTTATCGATAGAAAGGCGTTCTATTTCTTCAGCATTAAATTTACCTTTCCCGAAAACACGTTCTAAAACTTCGTGGTTCTTTCCATACATTTCTTTTTTTACGCTTTCGTAATCGAGTCTGGCACCTAAGTCTTCCGTCATAATACTATACCAGGCCAAAGTATGGTATTCCATATCATTAATCATAGTGCCGTTCAAATCGAAAAGAAAAGCTTTAGGCTTAAAATTCAAATCATACATATAGCTGCTAAATTATGTGATTTTTTTTACTGTTGGGAATCCTCTTCTATATTATGAAAAATAATAAGTATAATCGTTACTTTAACGTTAATAAATTTTTCCTACTTTAGCCTTAACCAAAAATAAATTAATATGGAGCCGAGTCTAATTTTGTGCGCAATTGTAGATCCGCTTTCACAAATTTTTAATCCATGAAAAAAATATTCTTTAAGGCTTTGCCCTTCGCTACACTATGTTTAGCCATTTCTTTTACTTCATGTAATCCTAAATCTGATAAGGAAACACAGGCAAACGTAAAAACCGATTCGTTAAAATACAGCAGCACCATTGATGGTAAAGCCGTTAAACTTTACACGTTGAAAAACAAACAAGGTGCTTCGGTATCGATTAGCAATTACGGCGGTAGGGTGGTTTCGCTACTGGTTCCCGATAAAGACAATAAATTAACAGATGTGGTATTGGGTTACGATAGCGTGGGTGCTTACCGTAAAAAAGGCGAGCCGTTTTTTGGGGCCTTAATTGGCCGCTACGGAAACCGTATTGGCAAAGGTAAATTTACTTTAGACGGAAAAGAATACCAGTTACAGCTTAACGATGGGGTAAACACCTTACACGGCGGTACCGATGGCTTTTTCGGCAAAGTGTGGAATGCGAAACAACTGGATAGTACTAAGCTTGAATTGAGCTACGTTTCTAAAGATGGCGAAGCGGGTTATCCGGGTAAACTGGATGTGAAGGTAACTTATACTTTAACCGACGACAATGCGCTGCAAATTGATTACGTAGCAACTACTGATAAAAGCACCATTGTAAACTTAACCAACCACGCTTATTTTAACCTAAACGGCGAAGGTGATAGCACCATTTTAGACCACGAGCTAACCATTGATGCGAATGCTTATACACCAGTTGATTCGACCCTGATTCCGACAGGTAAATTGCAACCTGTTGCAGGTACTGCTTTCGATTTTAACAAAGCCAAATTAATAGGCAAACAAATTGGCGATAACGATGAGCAACTGAAATTTGGTAAAGGTTACGACCATAATTTTGCCTTAACCCATCACGATGGTAAAACACCGGTGGCTGTGGTAAAAAGTGCTAAAACGGGTATTATCTTATCGGTTATTACCACCGAGCCTGGCTTGCAGTTTTATAGCGGTAATTTCTTAACGGGTGTTGATAAAGATGGTAAAGGGGGTAAATCGTATCCACACCGTTCGGCTTTCTGTTTAGAAACGCAACACTTCCCTGATGCACCAAACCACCCGAATTTTGCTTCAACCGTACTTAAACCGGGCGAAACTTATAAAACGAGTACAACTTATAAGTTCTCAAAATAAGTTAATTGGTTAACCGTAAGTGTATGAAAGACCTCGCAGATTTTAGAAACCTGCGAGGTCTTTTTTTTACCTATTGGTCGGTGTGACACCGACCGAAGCACTTATCCTGTGAGTAGGGCTAATGTACATCATGTTATATAATGGTATTCAGATAGCTAATATAGGTAATAGAAGCTGGTTGGTGCGACACCAACCAGTAGATAAAGGTCCTTCGACAGGCTCAGGATGACAATTCTATATTAATAACACAACCTCTTTTTTGATTTTTAAGCACACCAGCTTAACTTATAATTACAATAACCTTTCAGGGAATTGCGAAATTTTTTCGATGGTGAGCTGTTGCATAATCTGATATAAATGCGCTTTAAACATATTAATGGTATGATCTCCGCCTTCATTACCCAATGCACCAACGCCATACATAAACGGGCGGCCCATAAAGTTGAATTCAGAGCCTACCGCATGTGCCCTGGCTAAATCAACGCCCGAACGGATCCCTCCATCTAACATGATTTTAAGTTTAGATTTATAGGCTTCATTTCCGGCAAGTTTAATTAAAGAGTTGATCGATGATTCACCCGCATCGATTTGTCGTCCGCCATGATTCGAAACAATAACCCCATCAACACCGATCTTTATAGCTGCCTGCATATCTTCATCTGTAGCAATGCCCTTTAATACCAATGGTCCTTTCCAGATTTCGCGGATGGCTGAAACCTTTTCTATGTCAACTTTCCCTGTAAACGTTCTATTCATAAACTGCCCCAGCTGCGACATATCCATTCCTTTTTCCATATATGGCTTTAACGTAGCAAAAGAAGGGATGCCATGCTGAAGTGTTTTAATGCCCCATAATGGCCTTGCAAACGCCTGTAAAATATTGTTTACCGACATTTTGGGTGGTATAGAAAGGCCACTTTTAATTTCTTTATATCTTAACCCGAAGGCAGGAACATCTACCAGCACAACCAAAACCGGGCACTCAACCGCTTTTAATCGCGATAAAATATCATCCCTCAGTTTATTTTCAGTAGGGTGATAAAGCTGAAACCAGGCTTTTCCTTCAGAAACTTCTGCAATGCGCTCGATACTGCTGGTAGATACCGTACTCAGCGTATAGGGAATATCGTGTTTGGCTGCAGCCCTGGCCAGAATCTCAGGTGCATTGGGCCACATTAAACCCTGTAAACCAATAGGGGATACGCCAAAAGGCGCACTGTATTTACGGCCAAAAAGCTCAACCGACATATCAATATCTCCACCTACACGTAAATAATTTGGTTTTAAGTATATATCATCGAAATCTGTTTCGTTACGGGCAAGGTTAAGCCCTTCGTTACAGCCACCTTCTAAATAATCGAATGCAAATTTCGGTATCCTGTTTTTTGCTTTACGTCTAAGGTCAGCTACTGAAGGATATTGAGGGTGATAAGGAAACGTAATTTTTTTGCTCATTATTTAATTATTGTCTTAGCTGAAGGCATGTTAAAAATCGAAAACTAACACAATATGTTGTAATCTCCGTCCTGCACTATCGGCTATATTTCATTTTTTGGAGAATTTAGGCACCAGGTATTAGCTCTGGTAGCGTAAAAAGCAATCTTTAAAGGCTGTAAAATCTATTCGCATTATCAGAAAAGATCATTTTTCTTTCTGCAACCGTAAACCGTTCTGTATACTTATTTACCAAATTAAACCAATCCTGGTAAGGCCTGCTGATTAACATCACCGGCCAATCGCTACCATACATTACCCGTTCAGGGCCAAACTGTTCAAATATGACATCGAAGCAGTTAAACAACTCTTTTTCGGTCCAGTTTTTCCAGTCAGCCTCGGCTAACAGGCCCGATACTTTACACAATACATTTGGGTTGGCAGCCAAAGTTTTAATATTTTCTGCCCACACTTTCAAATCCTGACTTTTTACATCCGGCTTGCCGCAATGATCCAATACAAATGGCTGATCGGGAATTTGATCAACCATTTGTATAATGGCTTCCAACTGATTGTGGTAACACAACAAATCGTAAGTATAATTGTACTTTTTTAACCGCTTAATACCTGTAATAAAAGCCGGATTAAGGATAAAATCGCGGTTCTCGGCCTGCAGGACATGTCGCCAGCCTTTAATGGTTTTATGATTTTGCCAAAAGCTTAAACGTTCATCCAGATTGGGGTTAAGCAAATCAACCCAACCCACAATACCTTTTATAATTTCGCTCTGCGCTGCCAATTTCAAGAGAAAATGGTTTTCCTCTTCAGACTGACTGGCCTGCACAGCAATACATCCGGTAATATGCAGGTTGTTGTAAGGCTCCACCAGGTTTTCAGGAGAAAAATCTTTTCGGATGATTTGCATATCGTCGTTAATCCAGTTATCTCTAACCGGGTCAAAATTCCAAAAATGTACATGGGTATCAATCATATTAAAAAAAGCACTAAAGTTTAAATATCTGGTCCATTAAGATCCATTTTTCGCCCGGTTTGGCTCCAGGCAAAGCCTGTTGGAATTTCCACATGAGGGTTTCCCATTCCTGCACTTTAGGATTGGCTAAATCAGCAGCGCTTTTCGCTTCAAAAGAAAAGCTTTCATTCACTTCCATAATCATAAACAGCCTGTTACCAGTGTGGTATATATCCAGATTTTCGATGCCAGATGAGCTGATGCTTTCTTTAATTTCAGGCCAAACTGATTGATGGTATTGCTTATATTCTTCAATAAGCTTTGCATCATCAACCAGATCGAGTGCCAGGCAATATCTTTTCATATTAATTTTCGCTGTAAGCTTTAACAGTTTGCTTGCTGGTACCTAAACCATCAATACCCAATTCCACTACATCGCCAGGTTTTAAATACCAGGGCTCAGGTTTTTGGCCTAAACCAACACCCGCAGGCGTACCCGTTGTAATTACATCGCCCGGTAAAAGGGTCATAAACTGACTGATGTATGAAATCATAAATGGGACATTAAAAATCAGGTTTGAAGTGTTACCATCCTGCAATGTTTTACCGTTAACAGTTAACCAAAGGCGTAAGTTATGCACGTCGGCAATTTCATCCTGTGTAGCAATAAATGGCCCGATCGGCGCAAAAGTATCGCAGCTTTTTCCTTTTACCCATTGGCCGTTTCTTTCAATCTGAAACTCACGTTCGCTATAATCGTTGTGCAATACATAACCTGCAATATGATCCAAAGCATTTTCTTCGGAAACATAACTCGCTTTTTTACCCACAACAATGCCCAATTCTACCTCCCAGTCGGTTTTTTTACTGTTTTTAGGAATAATTAAGTCATCATTTGGGCCAACTATGGCAGAAGTAGCTTTAAAGAATAAAATCGGCTCTGAGGGGATTGGCGCATTGGTTTCTGCAGCATGGTCTTTGTAATTTAGGCCTACACAGATAATTTTAGAAGGGCGTGCCAAAGCCGGACCAAGGCGTACACCTTTATCAACCTGAGGCAAATCAGCAGATTCGATGTCTTTTTTAAGTTTTTCTAAGCCATCGCCACTAAAAAATGCTTCGTTATAATCGCTAACCAATGCAGATACATCAAAATAATTATCGCCGATAATTACACCAGGTTTTTCTGCTCCTGCTTCGCCAAATCTTATTAATTTCATTATAAAACGCTTTATCGTATTTAAAAATATTTATTAATTGTTTAATGTTGTAAATCCGCCGTCAATTGGGTAGTCGCAACCGGTAATAAATGCGGCTTCGTCGCTACATAAATATAAGGCTAACGCACCAATTTCCTCAGGTTTAGCCATACGGCCGATAGGTTGTGTTTTAGATAACTTCTCAAACATTTCAGAAATGTTATCCGGGTAGTTTTTCTGTAAAAAGCCATCTACAAATGGTGTATGCACCCTTGCCGGTGAAATAGAATTACACCTGATATTTTCACCGATGTAATCTTTGGCCACGCTCATGGTCATGGCTTTTACAGCGCCTTTTGCTGTGCTGTAGGCAAAACGATCTGGTAAGCCAACTAATGCGGCAATAGAAGCCATATTGATGATTACACCACCACCCGCTAAACGGATTTGCGGAATAGCGGCATACAAGCAGTTGTAAACACCTTTAACATTTACACGCATTATCCGGTCGAAATCGCTTTCTTCGGTTGTATCGGCCTTGCCAATGTGTGCAATACCCGCATTATTTACTAAAATATTGATGCTTCCAATTTGCTCAAAAACGGCTTTAACCGCCTGGTGATCTGAAACATCGCAGGCATAACTGTAAGCTTCACCGCCATTTGTTTTAATTTCACCTAAGGTATCCTGGGCCTGTTCGGTTCCCAATTCGATGATATGAACCTCAGCACCCTGTTTGGCTAAAATAGTTGCAATAGCTCTTCCTATGCCGCTTCCCCCGCCTGTAACTACGGCTTTTTTGTTTTTTAGTGAAAACATGTATATGATTGGTTATAAATTATAATTGATTAGGATACAAATAAAATAAATATTCTTGATTAAAAATTTTATCTTCTTGCCTAAATATTAACAGATATTGTCATACGTCATTCTGGATATTCCAATAGCCTTACCTTGCATAAATTTTACAAAGCCAGTCAGTATTATTACTTATATTTGAATATTATATTTATATTTAAAAATAAATATCAACCAAATATTACATATAAACCTAGCAAATGGGTTTTGTTATTAGAGCCAATTTGAATGAGAAGTTTTCTGATTTTTATTTCCTGTTATTTTCTATCGATATCATTTTCTAATGCCAGTGTTCGGGCGCCGAAAACAATTGTAATTTCTACGGAAAATCATGTTCGCGTGCGTTTTGGCGCAGAAAAGCTATCAAAAGCTTTAGTGAAATTGAATTATTCAACCAAAATCGAACAAAAGGATAAACTTGCTGCAAATAACAATGTTATTGCAATTGGGGTGTTTTCAGATAAACTTTTTGTCAATAATCTTCCAGCAGAGATTAAAAATAAGATTTCAACGGCAAAAAAAGAAGGCTTTCATATCTATACAGGGAAAAACGGAATGCTTTATGTAATTGGGAATGATGCATCGGGTGCGCTGTACGGATGTATAGAACTGGCTGATCAGATCAATAGCACAGGTAAATTACCTACGAAGCTGGCATTTTCCGACCAGCCAGAAATGGTATTGAGAGGTACTTGTATCGGTCTACAGAAACCAGATTACCTGCCCGGACATGATGTTTATGAATATCCCTATACACCAGAAACTTTCCCATGGCTTTACGATAAAGCTTTGTGGATTAAGTATCTGGATATGATGGTCGAGAACCGCTATAATTCACTTTATTTATGGAATGGACATCCTTTTTCTTCGTTGCTGCGCTTAAAAGATTATCCCTATGCAGTAGAGGTTGATGATGCTACTTTAAAAAAGAATGAAGAAATCTTCCAGTTTTTAACTAAGGAGGCCGATAAACGAGGTATATGGGTGATTCAGATGTTTTACAATATTATTATTCCAAAACCCTTTGCCGATAAACATGGCTTAAAAACACAAGATCGAAACCGTCCGATTATTCCTTTAATTGCCGATTATACCCGTAAATCGATCGCCTCATTTGTCGAGAAATATCCGAATGTAGGCTTAATGGTGGCTTTAGGCGAAGCAATGGAAGGCGTGGGGCAGGATGATATAGATTGGTTTACCAAAACAATTATCCCAGGGGTTAAAGATGGATTAATAGCAGCTGGCATTAAGGAAGAACCTCCGATTGTACTTCGTGCACATGATACTGACGCACCAAGTGTGATGAAAGCTGCTTTACCTTTATATAAAAATTTATATACCGAAAATAAGTTTAATGGTGAGGCTTTAACTACTTACACACCGCGTGGAGCATGGGCTGATTTAAACAGGAAATTAGCTGCGATTGGCACTATCAACATTTCAAACGTCCATATTTTAGCTAATCTAGAGCCGTTTCGTTATGGTTCGGCAGACTTTATTCAGAAATCAGTTCAGGCAATGAACAAGATTTATGGTGCAAAAGGTTTGCATTTGTATCCTCAAGCCAGTTATTGGGACTGGCCATATGCTGCAGATGATGTAAAAGGAAGGTTATTGGAAGTAGACCGCGATTGGATCTGGTACAAGGAATGGGCAAGATATTCGTGGAATTCGCAAAGAGAACGTAGTGAAGAAATTAACTATTGGGCAAATGAGCTGGCTAATAAATATGGTGTTAATTTAACTGGGGTAAAGCTATTCTGAATGCCTATGAAGAATCGGGTGAAATATCACCCAAACTTTTGCGTAGGTACGGCATTACCGATGGCAACCGACAAACGTTAACCCTAGGTATGTTGATGACTCAGCTCATTAATCCGTTCCGTTACGGGTTGTTTACCTTAATGTACGAATCGGAAGCCCCAGAAGGCGAAATGATTATCGAATACGCCGAAAGAGAGTGGAAGAAACAAGGCCATATTGGAGAAACGCCAGTTCAGGTGGCACGCGAAGTGGTTGAACATGGCAAAAAAGCCATTCAATCTATTAATGAGGCCGCACCCAGCATAACAAAAGATACTGCAGAGTTTAAGCGACTTAGAAATGATATCTACTGTTATGATGAAATGGCTAATTTTTATGCAGAAAAAGTTAGGGCAGCCTTATGGATACTGCGGTATAAAAATTCGAACCAGGTATCCGATTTAGAACAGGCATTGCCTTTTCTTCAAAAAAGCGTAGATCATTATGCTAAACTGGTTAAATTAACTGAACACAGTTACCTGTACGCCAATAGCATGCAAACCAAACAACGGAAAATCCCGATGCGTGGTGTAGATAAAACTTTTATCCATTGGAAAGAGATGTTACCGGTTTTTAATAAAGAACTTGATCATTTTAAACATAGCATTGATTCTCTAAAGTCAACAAAACAGGGAACAGTTGCTGCAATTATACCTTATAAAACTGCTGATATTAAAGTCTTAAACGAAACAGAAAGTTATGTGGTAGCCAAAGATGCACAGCTTTTTACAGATACTGCAATTAAGATTAAAGAAGTTGCAGCGCAGTTACTAGGTTTAAAGGGAATTAAACTTACAAAGGAAAAGCAAATTAAAATTGGAACGGAAATTAAATTCAGCACCAAAGCACCTGTAAAACTGCTAATAGGCTTTTTTAATCAGAAAAACCCTCAATATCTTGCTCCTCCACAGTTGGAAACAGATGCGAGTGCCAATAACTATGGACAATCTGAAATCAAGATATCTAATGCGTTGGTGCTTTATGGCTTTCCACCGGTAAATGTTCATGCTTATTCTTTCCCTGCAGGTACACATACTTTAAATTTAGGTAAAGGGACCTGCCTGGTTTTAGGGTTTATTGATGACAAACAGGAACTGCGGATTTTTAATGCAGGTTTAGATGGTAGAGGAAAAGATATCGATTGGTTATTTGAATAATGATGAATACAAGAAATTTAATTGCAACAGCAGTATTGTTTGTATTGACAATCACGGGCTTTGCACAGCAGAAATCAATCCTGGGTACTGAAAAGCTGAAGAAATACGTAACATATTTCAATTATATAGACACCGAGGCGGTTAAAAACTTTGTGCCCAATGCTGAAGCCTTTACATGGTTAGCTGAGCAGATACCTTTGTTCGAATGCCCCGATTCGGTATTGGAGCAAAACTATTACTACCGCTGGTGGACTTACCGCAAACACCTGGTTAAGACTCCTGAAGGATTCATTTTTACTGAGTTTATCGAACCGGTTAAACATGCAGGGAAATACAATTCCATCAGCTGCGCATTAGGTCATCATATTTACGAAGGCAGGTGGTTAAAGGACAATGCTTATTTAAAAGATTACATTAAATTTTGGCTCTACTATGCTGATGTTGGCCAAACGAAACAACGTTTCCATCAATTTAGCAGCTGGGTAGATGATGCTGTCTATCAGAATTATCTGGTGCAGCCTGATCAGGGATTTTTGAAGGAAATTTTGCCTGCCTTGGATAAAGATTATAGCAAATGGGAATCTGAAAGGCAGCTTAAAAACGGCCTGTTCTGGCAAAATGATGTGAAAGATGGCATGGAAGAATCGATCAGTGGTTCACGTAGAGACCAGAACCAACGGCCAACCATAAACAGTTATATGTACGGCAATGCCATGGCTTTGGATAAAATTGCAGTTCTTTTAGGCGATAAAACCTTAGCTGACAAATACAAAAACAAAGCAACTGTACTCAAAAAGCTGGTTCAGGATAGTTTGTGGAATGCTGCTTCCTCGTTTTTTGAAACAAGAAAAGCCAAAGGAGGTTCATCGGATGTTAGAGAAGCCATCGGTTTTACACCATGGGAATTTAACTTACCCGATGATCAGTCAAAGTATGCAAAAGCCTGGGATCAGTTATTGGATACTGCCGGATTTAAAGCGCCCTGGGGCTTAACTACGGCTGAAAGAAGAAACCCAACATTCAGAACAAGGGGAACAGGGCACAGTTGCGAATGGGATGGAGCGCTTTGGCCTTTTGCCAGCTCACAAACGTTAAAAGGATTGGCCAATCTGTTAACCAATTATAAAAAACATGGTAAAATGACTGCTGAAGTCTTTTACCAGGAACTGTACCAGTATGCTGCTTCTCATGTTAAAAACGGAAAACCTTACATAGGTGAGTATCAGGATGAAAAAACCGGAGAATGGTTAAAAGGTGATAATCCAAGGAGCAGTTTTTACAATCATTCTACTTTTAATGATCTAATCATCAATGACCTGATCGGAATAAAACCACGTCAGGATAATGTGCTTGAGATATCTCCCTTAATCCCTAAAAACCAGTGGGATTGGTTCATGTTAGATCAAGTTTCGTATCACCATAAAACGTTGACTATTTTGTGGGATAAAACCGGAAAAAAATATAATAAGGGCAAAGGATTGTTGGTGTTTGTGGATGGTAAAGAGATTTATAAAGGAAAGGATTTAAAGCCTTTAAAAGTTCAAATGGACTAAATAGATCGTCATTGCGAGGCACGAAGCAATCCTAAAGCGTTAGTTATTATGCCGAGCGATAGTAGTAAGATTGCTTCGTGCCTCGCAATGACGAAAAAACAATAAAATATAACCAAATGAAACATTCCATTAACATCATTAAAGCTTTAATTTTCATCCTTGCTTTTGGTATCGGCTTAACTGCAAAATCCCAGTCTTATTACAACGTAGTTAAATACGGCGCTAAAAACGACAGCAGTAAACTGGCGACGACAGCAATTAAAAATGCAATAGAAGCGGCCTCAAAAGCTGGCGGCGGAACCGTTTATTTTCCTGCCGGAAAATACCTAACTGGTGCTATACATTTAAAAAGCAACATTACCATATTGATTGATGCAGGTGCCGAATTGCATTTCAGCGATAATTTTGATGATTATTTACCCATGGTAAAAAGCCGTTACGAAGGTATTGATGTAACTAGTTTTTCGCCCTTGTTTTATGCCTATAAAGTAGAAAATATCTCGATTATTGGTCGTGGGATAATTGATGGACATGGTAAAAAGTGGTGGGATTTTGTAGAAGGGTATAAAGAGGGGCAAGCACGTTCTAAATGGCAAATTATTTTTGAGGGCTTAAATAAAGATATTATTTTGCCAGATGATCCTAAACAAATGAAACGTGGCTTTCTTCGTCCGCCGTTTATACAACCCATGTTCTGTAAAAATGTGCTGATCGATGGGATAACCATCCGCAATTCGCCTTTTTGGACCTTAAATCCCGAGTTCTGCGAAAATGTTAAGGTTCATGCCGTTACCATTAACAATCCCCATTCGCCGAATACAGACGGGATAAATCCTGAGTCTTGTAAAAATGTGCACATTTCAGATTGCCACATCAGTGTAGGAGATGATTGTATCACGATCAAGTCGGGCAAAGATGCACCAGGACGAAAAATGGCCATTCCGGCAGAAAATTATGTGATTACAAATTGTACCATGCTGTCTGGTCATGGAGGCGTGGTTATTGGCAGTGAAATGTCGGGTGATGTACGTAAAATAGCCATCTCGAACTGTGTCTTCGACGGAACAGATAGGGGGATCCGCATTAAAACAGCCCGTGGAAGAGGCGGTGTTGTTGAAGAGATCAGAGTGAGTAATGTTATCATGAAAAACATTAAAGATCAGGCTATTGTGTTGGATATGCAGTATGCAAAAACAAATATAGAAGCTGTTTCTGATCGAACGCCTATCTTTAGAAATATCCATTTCAGCAATATCACCGGTCAGGTTAACCAGGCAGGTTATTTAAATGGTTTAGAAGAAATGCCTATCGATAATATTACCTTCAATGATATTAATATGGATGCCAAAACTGGTTTTTCTATTAATAATGCCAGTAATATTGAGTTTCATAACGTAACGGTGAATACCGAATTAGGTGCATCGATAAAGGCATTAAAGGTGAATAATTTAATTGTTGATGGTTTAAAAAGTAATAAACCTCATGTCAATGCGGCTGTAATTGATATCACTAATGTATCTGATCTGTTCCTGTACAATGCTTTCCCAACGAAAGAAACCGTTACTTATTTGAAATTAAGCGGGGCCGAGACTAAAAATATATACTTAGGAAATAATAATTTTAGACGAGTGAAAGAGGCCGTTAAAAAGGAGAAGGAAGTAAACAGTAACATCGAAATTATTTCAGGCGATAAAGGACAATAATATGAGGTTTAAACTTTTATTAAGTACATCATTTTTAATATTGACTGCTCATTTTAGCAGCTTTGCACAAGAAAACAATCATACGTTATGGTATAATAAGGCTGCAGAAAAGTGGACGGATGCTTTACCAATAGGTAATGGCAGATTGGGCGCCATGATTTTCGCCGGAACGGCTGTTGATCATATCCAGTTTAACGAAGAAACCGTTTGGACGGGCAAACCCAGAGATTATAACCGAAAAGGCGCCTATCAATACCTGCCAGAGATCAGAAAATTACTTTTTGAAGGGAAACAGGCAGCAGCTGAAGCTTTAGCACAAGAACATTTTATGGGCTTGCAAAGTAGCTCGGGCGACAGGAAAGTCTGGGTAAATGAAATGAAAGCCGGCAAAGGCATTCAGGGCAATCCTGCGCTTACAAATTTTGACGATAAACTTTGGAAAACCATAAAAGTACCTGCCTATGAAGGTTGGGAAACGGTAGGCTTAGCCAATTTAGACGGTGCCGTTTGGTTCAGGACCACTTTTGATGTGCCTGAAAATTGGATTGGAAAAGATCTTATACTCGATCTTAACCGCATCCGCGATCAGGATTTTACTTATATAAACGGTCAATTGGTCGGTAATACCGATAATACGGAGCCCAGAAAATACACCATTCCAGCAAAGCTGATTAAAAAAGGCAGAAATGTGATTGCCATCCAGGTGCTTAATTATTTCGACAAAGGCGGATTGGCTGGTTATAAAGACAGTACAAAAAAGATTGGTATTTATCCTGTTGGCGAAAGTATGGAGCAGGGCATTTCGTTAGTTAAAGATTGGAAATATAAAATCCAGGACGAAAGCCCGCCTTCCGTTCCACAATACCAGGGAAGTTATCAGCCTTTTGGAGATTTGAACCTATATTTCAAGCAGACCAAATCTATTGTTACTAATTACAAACGGTCTTTGGACATCAGCACAGCCGTTGCACAAACAACTTATACTATAAATGGTGTAAATTATCAGCGTGAGTATTTTGCAAGTCAGCCAAACCAAGCCATTGTAATCCATTTAACGGCCGATAAAAAAGCATCCATCAGTTTCGATGCTGAACTTTCCAGTGCGCACCGAAAATCATCCGTAAAAGCTTTAGGAAATAATGTAATTGCTTTATCTGTTCAGGTTAAGGATGGCGCGATTAAGGGAGAAAGCCGATTAACAGCTTTAATCAAAAATGGATCTGTTAAGATGATTAATGGCAAAATTAGCATCAATCAGGCAGATGAAGTGACACTTTATTTAACAGCTGGAACGAATTTTATCAATGCACAAGATGTATCTGGAAACCCCGCAACGGCCAATATTAAAGCACTGAATAGTTTAAAAGGTAAAGCGTACGCCGAAATCAAACAGCGCCACATTAAAGAATACCAAAGCTATTATAACACCTTTAGTGTCGATTTTGGCCGATCAGATAATGAAAACCTTCCCACAGACGAAAGATTAACAAAATTTGCAACGGCTAACGATCCTGCTTTCGCAGCACTGTACATGCAGTATGGAAGATATTTGTTGATTTCCAGTTCGAGACCCGGTACTCAGCCAGCCAATCTCCAGGGGATTTGGAACGATTTGCTTACACCACCATGGGGAAGCAAGTACACCACCAATATTAACCTCGAAATGAATTACTGGCCAACTGAAATCCTTAATTTGTCGGCACTAAACGCGCCGCTTTTCAGCAAAATCAAAGGACTGGCTATAACCGGAGCCGAAACAGCAAAAGAATATTACAATGCCCGTGGTTGGGTTTTACATCACAATACTGATTTGTGGAACGGTACCGCACCGATTAATGCATCCAATCATGGTATTTGGGTAAGTGGAAGTGGTTGGTTAAGTGAGCATTTATGGGAGCATTATCAATTTAGTAAAGATCGTAAGTTTCTGGAAAGTGAAGCCTATCCTTTAATGAAACAAGCTGCTTTGTTTTATGAAGATTTTTTAGTGAAAGATCCTAAAACCGGCTGGTTGATCAGTACGCCATCTAATTCGCCTGAAAATGGTGGTTTAGTGGCTGGCCCAACAATGGACCACCAGATTATCAGATCGCTTTTCAGAAATTGCATAGTAGCAGCCGAAATGCTTAATGTAGATGCGGAATTTAGAAAATCGTTAGCTGAAAAAGTTAAACAGCTGGCACCAAATCAGATAGGCAAATACGGACAGTTACAAGAATGGTTAACCGATGTAGACGATACCGCAAGTAAACACCGCCATGTTTCTCATTTATGGGGTGTGTATCCTGGAAATGATATTAACTGGGATAGTAACGAAAAGATGATGCAAGCAGCAAAACAATCTTTATTGTATCGGGGAGATGATGCTACAGGCTGGAGTCTTGCCTGGAAGATCAATTTCTGGGCCAGGTTTAAAGATGGTGATCATGCCATGAAATTGGTAAAAATGTTAATGAAACCTGCTAATAATGGCGCAGGTTCTTATGTGAATCTTTTTGATGCGCATCCGCCTTTCCAAATAGATGGAAACTTTGGTGGTGCAGCCGGAATCGCTGAAATGATTGTGCAAAGCCATCAGGGTTATCTGGATATTTTACCGGCTTTACCAACAGCCATGCCGCATGGCGAAATTAAAGGGCTCTGTGCCAGAGGTGGCTTTGAGCTGGATTTAACCTGGGATAAGGGCATGCTTACTTCACTTAAAGTAAAATCTAAAACAGGTGGGAATTGTCAGCTACGTTATAAAAATTCAGCTGTTCTACTTAGAACTAAAGCTGGTGAAAGTTATAAACTGAACGGAGATTTGAAATTGCTATAAAATATGGATAATAAAATCGTCATTGCGAGGAGGAACGACGAAGCAATCTCCTTTACAAAAGACTTATTTAAAGTTAATTTTTCAAATATTTTTTGCCGCATACACCTTGGTTCGTGTCACCACGAACCAAAAAGAATTCAATTTAAACAGTTGTTTTTATTGCTGTTATTCTTCATCATATATGGGGCCAATCCCCTTTATGCACAAAGGCAAACCAGAAAAGATATTTTATTAAACGCCAATTGGCTCAGCATTGCCGATGAGAAAAACAAAAATGCTTTTGATGGCTTTCAGCTGGTTAGCTACAAAACCTTAAACTGGAAAAAAGTAAATGTTCCACATAACTGGGATCAATACGAAGGCTATCAACGCAAACTTCATGGCAATAAACATGGTTATGCCTGGTACCGAAAAACATTTCAAACCCACGAAATTAAGGTTGGAAAACGGTTTTTTCTGTATTTCGAAGGCGTAGGTTCGTATGCAACAGTTTGGTTAAACGGTAAAAAAGTGGGCTACCACGCTGGCGGGCGAACAACTTTTACTTTGGATGTTACTGCCGCAATTAAATTGAATAATCAGGAAAATATCTTGGCAGTTCGGGCTGATCAGCCCGCAAATATCCAAGATTTACCCTGGGTTGATGGCGGCTGCTCTACCGAACGCGGTTTTTCAGAAGGTTCGCAGCCCATGGGGATTTTCCGTCCGGTTCACTTAATTGTGACTAATGATATCCGCGTTGAACCATTTGGTATCCACATTTGGAACGATAATCAAATCTCAGAAAAGGCGGCCATTCTGAATCTGAGTACTACGGTTAAAAATTATAGTTTAAAGCCTAAAAATATAAGCGTTGTAAACAGATTGCTAGATCTGAATGGAAAACAGATTAAAGAACTGACAAAATCTCTTGTTGTTCCTGCCGGGAAAGAAATTCAGATCGACCAGCAGACTGACAAGATCATCAGTCCGAAACTTTGGTCGTTGGAAAATCCATATCTCTATACTTTTCAAACCGCCATTATAGAGAATGGAAAGCTTGTAGATGAACTGAAAACGCCCTATGGCATCCGGTGGATCAGCTGGCCTATTGGCAAACAAGTGAACCAGAAACAGTTTCTGTTAAATGGTAAACCTGTTTTTATTAATGGAATTGCTGAGTATGAGCATTTAATTGGTCAGAGCCATGCTTTTAGTAACGAACAGATCAGTTCGAGAGTTAGGCAAATTAAAGCTGCAGGTTTTAATGCTTTCCGTGATGCACATCAACCACATAACTTATTGTATTCTGATTATTGGGATAAAGAAGGGATTTTATGCTGGACACAAATGGCCGCTCACATCTGGTACGATACACCAGAATTCAGGAAAAATTTTAAAACGCTTTTAACGGATTGGGTAAAAGAGCGCAGGAACAGTCCTGCAGTGGTGTTATGGGGATTGGAAAACGAAAGCACCCTGCCCGAAGATTTCGCAAAAGAATGCACAGAACTGATTAGAAAATTAGATCCGACAGCTTCATCACAAAGAAAAGTAACTACTTGTAATGGCGGTAAAGGAACCGATTGGGATGTTCCCCAAAACTGGACCGGCACCTATGGTGGTAATCCGTTAACTTATGGAGAAGATCTTCAAAGACAGGTTTTGGTTGGCGAATACGGTGCCTGGAGAACGATTGATCTTCATGATACAGATGACAATGGTAAAGGTTATACCGAAAATAAAATGACTGATCTGATGGAAACAAAAGTTCGCCTGGCCGAATCGGTAAAAGATAAAACCGCTGGTCATTTTTTCTGGCTGTATAGCTCGCATGATAACCCTGGAAGGGTGCAAGGTGGCGAGGGATTAAGAGATTTAGATCGGGTAGGCCCGATAAATTACAAGGGCATGTTTACACCTTGGGAGGAGCCTACGGATGTATTCTACATGTTCAGGGCAAATTATGCCCCAAAGCAAACTGAGCCTATGGTGTATATTGTTTCGCATACCTGGCCAAACCGTTGGAACAAACCAGGTATAAAGGATAGTGTTGTGGTTTATTCTAACTGCGATGAAGTGGAACTGTTTAATGATGTAAACGGCAAATCTTTAGGCAGAAGAAAACGTGCTGCAATAGGTACACATTTCCAATGGAACAAGCCTGATATCCAGTTTAATGTATTATATGCAGTAGGTTACGTGAACGGAAAAGCTGTAGCTAAAGATCAAATGGTATTGCAAAATCTGCCTAAAAGTCCAAATTTCGACACTTTAATCAAGGATAAAAAATTAACAGTACCATCTCAGGGATATAATTATGTGTACCGCGTAAACTGCGGTGGTGGAGATTATACAGATGCCAACGGGAATAAATGGTCTGCAGATAGGAATTTAAGCGCTCCTGATAACTTTGGCTCTACCTCATGGACTGCTAATTTCTCGGGTATACCTGATTTTTTCGCCAGTCAACGCCGTACTTTTCAACTCATCAATGGCACCAAAGATTGGAAGATTTTTCAGACTTTCAGATATGGCAGAAATCAGTTGAAATATCATTTTCCGCTACCTGACAGCGAATATCTGGTTGAGCTTTATTTTATAGAACCTTGGCTGGGTATTGGCGGAGGTTTTGATGCCAAAGCCATGCGCTTATTTGATGTGGCATTTAATGGCAAAACCGTTATTAAAGATTTAGATATCTGGAAAGAAGCGGGTAGTAACACTTTATTGAAAAAAACAATTAAAGCTTCAATCAAAGGTGGCTTTTTGGATATTAACTTCCCTGAGGTGAAAGTGGGTCAGGCAGTTATTTCGGGCATTGCCATAGCTAGTTTAAATCAAAATATTAAACCTGCATCAGCAAGTAATTCGCTTTTAACAAAAATAAAAAATGCTGAATTAAACAGCTGGCTCGATATTGGAGAAGAGCAGTTTAAAGGGGAGAAATCATCATTTACCCATTTACCTTCAAATTTATATGGTGCAGAATGGTTAAAAGCTTCACGAAGACAGGAAAGTATCGAATTTACGGCTACCGATAGTGTTGACACTTTTATTGCGCTGAATAAAAAAAGTAGTATTCCGCAAGGATTTGAAAATACTAAAACCACTTTGAGCAACAGCAATGATGAAACGTTTGATCTTTATCGCAAAAGACTTATTCCCAACGAAAGTATCATTTTTAATAGTAGAGTGGCAACCGTTTTTGTATTGCCCATTAGCCATTTACAACCCGCTTATGATTTAAAAACCACCACAACCTACAAAGCTACTGACGCTATTTTAGAAGGTAAAGATGTTGTGAAAGCAATTTTAATGGATAAACAGCGTGTAATTTTTAATGCGACGAGCCAAGGGAGCTTAACCTGGCAGTTATCAGTTGGTGTTGCCGATACCTATTCCTTAACCATTAAGTACCATAATCCGTCCGATCAGCCCTTGAAAGCCAAACTGGAATTTTTATCGGCAGATGGAATATCAATGAAAACAGAAATGGTTGAATTTGCACCAACTAAAACCGGAAAATGGAATTACCTCAGTACCAATACCGGCAGCATGATTAATGCCGGGACTTATAAACTCAAATTAATTGCTACAGAAACCAAAGGACTGGCAGTTGATGCTTTAGATGTTCAATAAGATAAGATGGTACAATATGTGGCCAAAATCTTATATTAATGTTGATATTTAGTCATGCATATTTGTTTTAACCAAATTAATAAACGAGCCAACAAATAATGAAAGGACTTCCTGTAGTCGATCTTGCAATCATCTTCATTTATCTTGTTGGAATGATATTAGTTGGGTTTATTTTTCGAGGAAAAATAAAAACTCCGAGCAATTTACAAAAGCTTCGGGCCTGATCCCCGGATGGGCGATAGGTTTATCTATTTATGCAACATTTTTAAGCAGCAATACTTTTTTAGGGGTGCCCGGTAAGGCTTTCGGGAGCAACTGGAATGCATTTGTATTCAGCATTTCGATGCCGCTAGCAGCATGGATCGCTTCAAAATACTTTGTTCCATTTTATAGGAATACTGGCGAAATATCGGCCTATACCCATTTAGAAAAACGTTTTGGTGCATGGGCAAGGGTATATGCAGTTATTTGTTTCCTATTAACGCAGCTGGCCAGAATGGGATCGATATTTTTCGGTATTGCCCTGAGCTTACAGGCACTTACAGGTTATTCCATGCAGATGATTATGATTGTAATGGGCATTTGTATCATTGTTTATACCGTTCTAGGAGGAATTGAAGCGGTAATATGGACAGAAGTGGTACAGGCGGTAGTGAAAACATTTGGTGCCTTACTCATTCTGTATTTAATCATTTCGAATATGCCGGGAGGAGTTTCGAAGGTTGTAGAAATCGGGAAATCTGCTGATAAATTTAGCCTTGGCAGTTTTAAGCTCGATTTTGTAGGATCATCGTTTTGGGTGGTGTTACTTTATGGTTTTTTTATCAATCTGAATAACTTCGGAATGGACCAAAACTACATCCAGCGTTACCATACCGCATCATCAAGTAAAGCAGCTTCGAAATCGATCTGGTTGTGCGTGTGGCTATATATCCCGGCATCATTGCTCTTTTTTATTATAGGATCTTGCTTGTACGCCTATTACGAAATCAATCCAGAATTAGTGCAGTCGATAAAACACCAGGTGGCGATAGAACGTTTGCCCTTACATGCTTCGGCAGCAGAGGTGTTGAAGGTACAGCATACATTACTGCCATCAGATTATGGCGACAAAATTATGCCACATTTTATGGTGACTAAAATCCCTGTAGGTTTGGTTGGTTTAATTGTATCAGCCATCTTATCTGCGGCAATGAGTACCATAAGCTCTGGAATGAACGCTTCAGCAACAGTGTTTTCGGTTGATATTTATAAAAGATATTTTAAGCCTGATGTAACCGAAAAGCAGAATTTATCACTGTTACATTTGGCCACTATTGGCTTTGGTTTGTTGGGTATGATTGCTGGTATTGCGATGATTGGCGTAAAAAGCATTTTAGACATTTGGTGGGAATTATCAGGTATTTTTGCGGCAGGAATGCTGGGGCTATTCCTTTTGGGTATTATCAGTAGGCAAACTAAAAACCATGAAGCCATAACAGCAACAACAATCGGCATTGCCGTAATTATATGGATGACATTTTCTTCACTTCTTCCTCCAGAATATGAAGTTTTTAGAAATCCTTTACATAAAAACATGATTATCGTGATCGGCACTTTAACCATTTTTTTAGCAGGACTTTTCCTGACGAAAATTAAAAACGAAAAAACTAAAACAGCCCATTAAAAACCATTCTGGTTTTATCAGGCAATTAAATAGAACAATTTACCATATCAGAATATAATGGAAAACTCACAAAAAGGGTTCATCCCGGTAATGCTCATGCCTTTTTTAAGCAACGGGAACATCGATTACCCGGCACTTACACAGCTTACAGAGATTTATTTACAGGCTGGATCATCGGGTTTATTTGCCAATTGTCTGTCGAGCGAAATGTTTGAATTGACTGGTAAAGAACGAATTCAGGTCATAAAACATGTGATAAAAGTAGTAGATGGGGCAGTACCCGTAATAGCTACCGGGACCTTCGGGGGGAAATCAGCAAACAGGCCGATTTTGTGAAAGAAGTAAGCGATGCAGGGGTAGAAGCGGTGATTGCAATTAGCAGTTTACTTGCCGAAGAAAATGAAACTGACGAGGTTTTTAACGAAAGGGTATTCGATCTTTTACACCAGACAGATAAAATTCCATTAGGATTTTACGAATGCCCTGTGCCTTATAAAAGAGTATTAAAACCACAACAATTAGCCGATTTTGTTTCTACCGATCGAGTGATTTACCATAAAGACACCTGCCTGGACCTTGTACAGATTAAAGAAAAACTCAAACTGACAGAAGGTAAGACTTTTGGATTATACGATGCATATATCGTACATGCGGT
Source organism: Pedobacter riviphilus (assembly GCF_014692875.1). Lineage (NCBI taxonomy): Bacteria > Pseudomonadati > Bacteroidota > Sphingobacteriia > Sphingobacteriales > Sphingobacteriaceae > Pedobacter > Pedobacter riviphilus. The sequence goes on from NZ_CP061171.1 coordinate 2,010,915, forward strand.
AGAATCGCTAAAAGCCGGAGCTTCAGGTTTATCTTGTATCCAGGGGAATTACTTTCCAGAATTGATTGTATGGCTTTGCGACCATTACAATGATGAAGCTTTTAAAGATGAAGTACAGGTGGTACAACAGTTTTTAATCGATAACATGGACGTAATGCATAACGTTTATCCAGTAGTATCGAAATATTTCCTGCAAAAGAGAGGGCTTAATATTTCGACTTTTACCCGTAGAAATGTAGGCTCGTTTACGCCAAGCATAGTAAAAGGAGTAGAAACATTGTTTGATGATTATACCTTGTTACGCAATAACTTGAATATTAAGATTTTTATATAGTGGTACAGTCGTCATCCTGAACTTGTTTCAGGATCTATTTTGCTGGACCTTATAGGTCTTAAAAACCTATAAGGTCTGAATAAATACTTAATTCAAATACTTCCTCTTATAGTCTAAAGGCGTCATCCCCGTTACCTTTTTAAAATGCCGGTAGAAGTTAGATACATTATTAAAACCACAATCAAAACAGATCATTTCGGTTGGTAGCTTGTTTTCAATCAGGAAACGGCAGGCGTGGCTCACCCTAATTTCGATCAGGAAATCATAAAAGGTCTTCTTCGTCATCAGTTTAAAATACCTGCAGAAAGAAGTTACGCTTAAATTACTCAATGAAGCCACTTCTTCCAATGTAATATCCTTTTTATAATTACTCAGGGTATAATTACAGATTTTATTGATTCGGAGTGTTTCAGACTCATTGCTTTGATAGAATGTATTTTTGCTCGTTACAATCGTCGAAAATTCATCCGTTTCTGCCAATGTTTTTAAGATAGATAAAAGGATAATGATCCGGTCCAAATTGGTCGCATCAACAGCAGCCCGCATTAAATCAACCAGTTTATCTTTAGCTTTCCCTTTAATTACCATTCCGCTTTTGGCTTTTTCGAATAATTTAGGGATCAGGTAAGCTTCAGGTAAAGTAAGCATGTATTTACCCAAACAATCGGGTAAGAAATGGATCACCATGGCTTCGGTTGTAAGATCGGGGTTATTTTGGAAATATTCATCTTTACAACGCCAGGTATGAGGCAGGTTTTCACCTAAAAGCACCATCTCATCTGGCACAAAATTACTGATGTTGTCGCCAATAAAACGAAGGCCTTCTCCTTTGATTACATAATGCAATTCCAGTTCAGGATGGTAGTGCCAGATATTTCCAAAGTCAGGTTTGATATCGTGACGGATGCTAAATGAACTTTGTAAGGTAATTGGAACTTTATGAAAATGAGGTTTCATGTAAAAATAAATATTTGGTTAGGACTGTATTACAATATTCTACAAATTGTGCCACAGTGGTCTAAAGTTAGCGAGTTTAATGATAACATCCTATATTAATTTGATAAAAACTATCAGGAAATAGTGTTTTTCATTGTTGAGTTTTGTATATAGCCGTAAAGGCATAACCCAAATATAAACTGACAAATTATTTTTATATAAATTATTTGTTCATTAATAAATCATGAGACAAGGCAAACAAGGCGAAATTCTACTGGTTTCTAGCGGAGATTTACGGCTTTCGGCAAATCAAAACTGCTGGGCTGCTCAAGTCGAAATGGAACGGAAATTAACTTTGGCCATCGAACAATTTGGCTGGAAAGTTAAACGCGCCCATTCATACAATTCAACAAAAAAACATGGCTTTATCGATTCGCAAAGAATGGGTATGGATATCTTTAGAAATATTGATCCCAACCAGCCTTTAATTGTAGCAGAAAGCGTTTGGCAATACTCTCATCACGTATTAGCCGGACTTACCACACATCGTGGACCAATATTAACCGTAGCCAACTGGAGCGGCCAATGGCCTGGTTTAGTGGGCATGTTAAACCTAAATGGTTGTTTAACCAAGGCAGCTATACCTTATAGTACTTTATGGAGTGAAGATTTTACCGATGATTTTTTTACTGAAGGACTACAGGAATGGCTCTCGACTGGTAAAATTAGCTACGATCAGAGTCATGTGAAAGGTTTTGCACTCAGTAAAATCCCAGCAGGTGATGACAAGATAGGAAGAACCTTTGCCCGGAATTTAAAAGCGCGTAAAGTAATTATGGGCGTGTTTGATGAGGGCTGCATGGGTATGTACAATGCTATCATTCCCGATGAATTACTCCATAAGACTGGTTTTTTTAAAGAACGTTTAAGTCAATCGGCGCTGTACGCGGCTATGTTACAGGTAACGGATGCCGAAGCAGAAGCTGTTTTAGACTGGCTTTTGCAAAAAGGAATGACCTTTAACTGGGGTACTGAAGAAGAAACACAGTTAACCAAAAGACAAACGCTAGAACAGTGTAAAATGTATATTGCAGCTGTAAGAATAGCGGATGATTTTAGCTGCGATACCATTGGGATACAATACCAGCAAGGCCTAAAAGATTTAACCGTTGCGAGTGATCTGGTAGAAGGTTTATTAAATAACGAAGACCGGCCGCCAGTATTTTCTGTAGATGGTAAAGAACTTTACCCAAAACGTGCTTTACCGCATTTTAACGAGGTAGATGAATGTGCAGGTTTAGATGCCCTGATAACCTACAATCTTTGGAAAGAATTAGGAATGACCGGAGAAAACACCCTTCACGATATCCGTTGGGGCGAATATTACAAAAATGATGATGTAAATGGTTTTGTTTGGTTGTTTTTAATCTCCGGAGCAGCACCACCTGCACATTTTATTGATGGTTATGCCGGAGCAAGCAGCGATAGGCAGCCAGCTATGTATTTCCGTTTAGGCGGTGGATCGTTAAAAGGTGTTAGTAAACCGGGGTTCATTGTTTGGAGCCGTGTTTATATAATGGATAATGAATTACATTGCGATTTAGGCGTTGGGGAAGTAGTAGCTTTGCCTGAGGAAGAAACCAAAAGACGTTGGAGCGGAACAACACCCGAATGGCCCATTATGCATGCCATTTTAAAAGGTATAAGCCGCGATCAGCTAATGGCCAGACATAAAGCCAATCACATTCAGGTGGTTTATACCAATTATGAAGCCGGGGCACACGAAGCTTGCCGCATTAAAGCCGCTGCAATGGATGAACTTGGCTTAAAAGTGCATTTTTGTGGGGATGTGAATCTAAAAAAAATAAATACAATTTAAATATAAAGACATGAAATCATCAATTTTAGCCTTATTGTTAACTTTCTCGAGCATGACCACCATTTTTGCTCAGCGCAGCGCAGTTGCAGATAAGGAAGCTTATACCAAAATGATTACCGAGCGTTCGGCTAAAATTGTTGCCAATCTTGGGATTACCAATGCGAAGAAAAGCGAAAAAGTGACGGTAATCATCAGAGATCAGTATAGCAATTTAAATGATATTTATTCCGCACGCGATGCCCGCGTAAAAGCAATTAAAGAAAAAAACAAAGACAATAAAGTGGAACGCGATTCGGCACTGGCAAAAGATGGCCGTGTGGTAGAAGCATCATTGGCTAAACTCCATAAAAAATACATCAGTAAACTTTCTGCGCAACTAACTAATGAGCAGGTGGAACTGGTTAAAAATGGTATGACCTATAATGTGTTGCCCATCACTTACAAAGCTTATCAGGAAGAAATTTTAACGCTGACCGCAGATCAGAAAAAACAGATCCTGATCTGGTTAACTGAGGCGAGGGAGCATGCCATGGATGCAGAATCATCAGATAAAAAACATGCCTGGTTTGGTAAATACAAAGGACGCATTAACAATTACTTATCAGCTGCCGGGTACGATCTGAAGAAAGAAGGAGTAGAGTGGGAGAAAAGGAGAAAAGCCAAGGCTGAAGCCAATTAAAATCAGACAAAAAAACAAACTAACCAAATAAACTATTATGATCTTTAAAACTTTACGAAAAACCCCATGGGTTTTAATGCTACTGCTTTGTGCCTTTACGAGCGTTTTTGCCCAACAAAAACAGATAAAAGGCAAGGTGGTGGATAAAAAAGACGGGCAGCCCATACCCGGAGTCAGCGTTGGTATCCGTGGAAAAACCAACAATGTAAGTACCAATGATAAAGGCGAATTTGCCTTAGTTGCCGATCCGGCAAGTGATGTACTCGTTTTTTCTTATGTGGGTTATGTTAGGCAGGTGGTTGCCCTGGCTGGCAAATCAACTTTAGAAATCAACCTGGTTGAAGACAGTCAAAGTTTAGATAATGATGCAGTAGTGGTAATCGGTTACGGCGTCAAAAAGCGTTCAGAGATTTTGGGTTCTGTGGCCAATATTAAAGCGGAAGAAATCCAGGATCTTCCTGTACCTAATATCGCAGCCGCTTTGCGTAACAAAATACAAGGCGTTGGCGTTAACACGGTTTCAGGTAAACCAGGTTCTTCTATCACTTTAAACATCCGTAATTCAACTGCTTCCGATCAATCGAAACTCTACGGCGTTACCTCCGAACCGCTTTACGTTATTGATGGAATTACCGTAACCCGCGATGAATTCGACAATATCGATATCTCTATGGTAGAAGATATTTCCTTTTTGAAAGATGCTTCGGCAGCAATTTATGGCGCCTCAGGCGCAAAAGGTGTGGTTTTAGTCACCACAAAAAGGGGAAAAGCAGGTAAACCTAAAATTAGCTATACCGGTTATGTAGGTTATCAGGATAATACCAGTGATGTGAAAATGCTCAGCGCTTATGATCATGCTACTTTACTGAATGATGCCAACAAAATCAAAAATGCCCCAACTTCAGCCTTATTTTCGGATGCAGACCTGGAGGTTTTAAAAAATAACCCCAACAGAAGCTGGTTCGATGAACTTTGGAAGGTAGCCTCAACCAACCGTCATAACATCAACATTTCAGGTGGCTCGGAAACAATAACCTTTTTTGCTGGGGGTAATTATTATAATGAAACTGGTAACTACGGCGGCATTACCTATAATAAATACGCTTTCCGTTCGGGCATGAATGCCAAGATTTTTCCCGGTTTAACTGCCGACGTAACCTTAAATACCGATTTTAATAAGAAAAACAGCGATACCTATAAAAACGGCGGGGAGAACGATCAGGCCTTTTTCCAGCAGCTGATTACCACACCAATGTGGGTACCCATACAGATTGATGGTAAACCTGTAAATTACAATGGAAACACGAATCCATTGGCTGTTATCAATTCTGGAAATAATATTTACAGCAAATCGCAGGGTTTAAATATCAATGCGGCCTTAAATTATAGCCCTTCTTTTATTAAAGGCTTAACGGCCAGCGTACGTTTCGGTAAAAACAACAGGAGCGGTAGCGGTGGCCAGTATATTCCGCCATACACGGTGTACAATTTCAAAATGACCGGTCAAAACGGATTGTTATATACCAACGAATCTACTGCAGCTATTACAGCGGTTGGTTTGGCCAACACCTTATTATTAAAAGGTAACGATATGGCTTCAAGCTATCAGGCCATCGGCTCGTTGAGTTACAACCGCCAGATCGGCAAACACTCCATCACCGCTTTAGCTGCTTTCGATCAATCGGAAAATAACAGCGAATCGCTTTCGGTGTACTGGAGAAACCAAGTATTGCCCAATGTGAACCAATATTGGGGCTTTGACCAATCTACCTTCACCATGCAGGAAAACACCTTTGGCGAAGCTGTACAGCGTTCATTCATTACCCGTTTCAGCTACGATTTTGACAAGAAATACTTATTGGAAGCCATTGGCCGCTGGGATGCCTCCTCAAATTTCGCTCCCGGTAACCGTTGGGGCTTATTCCCAAGTTTAGGTTTGGGCTGGGTAATCAGCCAGGAAAATTTCTTTAAAGAAAACGTAAAATTTGTAAGCAATTTAAAAGTCCGTGCCAACTATGGTATGGTAGGCGAAAGCCGCGTGGATGCCCGTTTATGGCAATCGCGTTATAAAGTAGATCCGAACGGCTATTCGTACAACGAATCGATGTATGGTGGACTGAACCCATCAATTTTACCAAACCCTGATATTACCTGGGAGAAAGCCCGCACAATGAACTTAGGTTTAGATGCAGCCTTATTTAACAATAAGCTAAACATTACCTACGAATTTTACCACCGCTATTCTTATGATATGTTTGATAAAGGCAACAACGAAAACTTCCCGATGTATGCCGGCTTCGAAGCACCAATTATAAATTATCAACAGAGAACAGCTTGGGGACACGAAATTACATTAGGTTACCGCACCAAGCTGGGTAAAGATTTCGGCATATCAACAGATGTCATGTTCGGTTTTGGTAACAGCCGTATCGACAGGATGTTTTATAACCAGTTTCAATTGTGGGATACTACTTATCCCGATCTTAAATACCAGTTTGGTACCAATCCAAATGTATACAATACCTCAAACTATGGACTGATTTCGAAAGGAATGTTGAGGACACAGGCCGATGTTGATGCTTTATTGAACAAATACCCTACCTATACCATTAACGGATCGGTACCACAAGTAGGCTGGTTATACTATGAAGATGTTAACGGCGATGGAAAAATCACTGAAAAAGACCAGGCGCTAATGTTCAAAAGCCTTAATTCATTTGGGGTTGGTTTTAACGTTGGCCTTACTTATAAAGCCTTTAGTTTGAATACCAATTTTGTAACCCGTTTTGGGGGAAAAGCATTTTTTGATACCAAATCTAAAGCTCCAGCAAGCACAACGATAAATGTTCCGGCTTATTGGAAAGACCATTGGACACCTGAAAATACCAATGCAGCGTTTCCACGTTTTGATGATCCTTCTATAGCTGCCGGATGGAATTCGACATTTTGGGCAAGAAGCGGCACCATGATCAGGATCAACAACATGACGTTAACTTATAAAATGCCAAGGGATTTTATGAATAAACTGGGCATTGCCGATTCGCGATTTGTATTAACGGGTAATAACCTGTGGACAATTATCAATCCTTTAGATTACAAAGATCCTTATTCATCAACCATTTATGATTACCCTACACTCAGAACCATCTCCGTAGGATTAAATATAAGCCTGTAATGCTGTACCACTCAAACCAAGCTAAAATGATTTTAAAAAATAAAACCACATTGCTGATCGGAATGATGGCGATGCTTATCTTATTCTCTTCTTCCTGCAAAAAGGATTTCTTCGATCTCGAAGATAGAAATGGAATGGACTCACGGATTTGGGACAACGAAGGTTCTATCCAGTTTCTTTTAAACGATACTTACGATGTGACTATGCCCGATTTTCCTTATGAAATAACGGCCGATAATGTAATTTACGCCAGTGATGAAGATAAATTTTCTTCTTCAGAATCGATTATGCGTAAGGCCATTGGTGTAAATGGAGTTTTAACCGCTAACGATGTAAAATTTATTGCGACCAAATATCAGGGCAATAAAGGTGATAACCGCTATTTCGATATTGCACGCTGCAATGTTGCTCTAAAAGAAATACCAAAAGGAACCTTATCTCAAAGTTCGAAAAACAAGCTGCGCGGTCAGTTTTTTGCTTTAAGGGCCATTACCTATTTCCAGTTGGTAAGGCTTTATGGTGGAGTGCCTTTAGTGCTTGAACCACAGGATCCGGATAATTTAACGCTTACAGGACGTTCAAAAGCATCAGCATGTTTCCAGGTCATCGTAAACGATCTGGATTCGGCTATAAACTTGTTAAATGGTGTAACCTGGGTAGATGCTACCGAGAGGGGTAAATTTACCCGTCAGGCTGCAGCCGCGTTAAAAGCCAGGGTTTTATTGTATTGGGCCAGTCCACAGTTTAACCCAACCAATAATCCAGCGCACCCATTCGATCAAAGCAGATGGCAAAAAGCTTATGAGGTCAATAAAGAAGCTTACGATATCTGCAAAGCTGCAGGAGCGTCGTTAATGCCAAATTATGCCGATATTTTTCTTAAAGAAGGAACGGCCAATCCTGAAGCCATCATCGTTCGTTCATATTCGGCCAAACTTTCTAAAAGAGGACAAAATGTAGAACAAAAAAGCAGGCCAACAGAAGAGGGCGGCAATGCATCGGCTTTTACACCAACCTTACAATTGGTAAATGCCTATACCATGAAAGATGGTGTTCCGGTAGGGCAGGCCAGTTCTTTCACTTATGATCCGGTTGTATTTTGGGTAAACCGCGATCCCCGTTTAGACGCAACAATTGCTTATAATGGAAGTCAATGGAAATTAAGCGGTCTAGCTACCCGTAAACAATGGTGTTATAACGGTGGAATTACTGAAGCATCACCACAGGGGTTTTATTTAAAGAAATTCTGCGATCCTGATCTGGCCAAAGGCTCGGTAATTAATGCCAACGATTTTGGAGGAAACGGTTTAGACTGGGTAGAACTCCGTTTTGCTGAAGTTATTATGAATTATGCCGAATGTGCTAACGAGATTGGCAATCTGCAGGAAGCCAAAGACCTGATTAAACAGATCAGAATCAGGGCTGGCATACAAGCCGGAACTAAAAACTATGGCTTAGACCTGGCTACTTCCAAAGAATTGATGCGCGACCTGATCATGAATGAACGGATGGTCGAGTTTTCTTTCGAGGGCAAACGCTCATTCGATCTAAGACGAACCCGCCGTTACCATTTATTGAGCGGCCAGATGCAGACCATCCAATGGACAGTTAAAACCGCTGCATTGAAAACCGAATTAGAAGCTGTGGGTACCAATGGTATCCGTTTTAGGGAAAATATTAACGTAAACGACCGGACTACGTTTGATAAATATTTTACAGCAACTAACGTAAATCAAGGACCTAATGGTTTTGGAATATTGGATACCTACTATTTCTTTGCCTTACCTTCAACATTTATGAATTCAAGTCCATTGTTAGATCAAACCATAGGATGGGATGGTGGAACATTCGATCCGTTGTAAATCAATATTCATCAGTAAATAAAATTTAAAATGAAAAGAAATTTAAATGTTGTTGGCCTGATCGTAATGGCAACACTTCTTTTTACAGCCTGTAAAAAAGAAACCACCAATATATTTAATATGTTTGAGGATGTTACGGTAACCTATTCGGCCAAAAGCCCTTATGCCGTAACCAGTTATAAAGATGTAAATGTAGGTGATAGTGTGTACTTAGAATACACCATCGAATCGCCGAAAACAGATATGTACGTGGCCTGTATTTTCGAAACTTCGTCGGCCATTCCCACAAAAATTGCACTGGACGATACGCAGCGCAAAAAAGCTACAGGCATCGTTAAACTAAAAATGGACACAAGGGTGGGGCTAATCTCTTACCGGATTTGGGCGTTGGATAAAGGCGGCATTTACCTGGGGGATGGATACAAAACCATTACTTTAAATGTATTGCCTGATTATAAATACTGGACATCAAGGGAGATTTTTATTCCAGATACCGTTACCAAGGTAGCCAATTCTTATATTTCCTTAACCACTGGACAACTATACAGCTACTCGAACGGTAAAGAAAATACTGATAAAATCGATCTTGGTATTTATCGTACGCCAGTAACTGCAAATGGTGTAAACGGTTATTTGTATAATGCTTATGCTTTAGATGCGAATCCGATGCCATTTACGGCCTATGATATGAGCACATGGACAAATAAACGCGCAACTTTACTTGGTGCACCAAAAACCGGACAAGCTTCAGCCTTTTTAAACTTAAGAACCGGTGCGCAGATTCTTACGGCAGGTAAAAGCGCTAAACCCACACTCAAATCTATTACCACGGATTAATACCAGGTAGTTTATTTTATTTCTTAACGCCCGAGGGTAAGTATGGCGCTTTCTATGTTAATTCCATCTCCAGCAACAATTCATCGCGCGGAGTTTTCTTAAACGTTGATGTGAAAATACAGAATTAAAATACGAAGTTTTAGATAGACAATAATTCTGTTTTTTGTTAGAATCGAGACAATTTAATTGTCTCGATTTTTTTATTTAAGAATATTTCATTTATATATGAATTAATTATATCTTGTATCGCCAAATTAAAATACTGAATGTTGTTTGTATATTTTACTTATATGTTTGATAAAATCGTATAATAAATAGCGAACATACTCGCTAAAACAGCCAGTTTTTGATTGCAACTTTGAATTACAATACTTTCTAACCAAAATATTTATCTAGATCCAAATAAAAAAAATGAGCCAAATCACATTGTGTTTTTCATCACTTTAATTTTTATAAGCATTAATTGAACTTTTTATTTTATCGATCCTAATAAAAAATACTTATAAACTGATTGATAAGGATAATTAAATACCTCAGTTACAAAAAAAATAATAAAATACAAACATTAAACTCAGGCTTATAACCAGCCGACATTATAATATTAACTAACCAAATAATAAGATGAACTTAAAATTTTTACGCAAAATTTCTTTGTCCTTGCTTTTTATTCTACTGGCAAGCACAATCCTCTTTGCCCAAGACCGAAAGGTAACGGGAAAGGTTGTCGATCAGGCAGATGGACAGGGGATCCCGGGGGTAAATGTGAGCATCAAAGGTGTACCCAGTAATGTGAGTACCAATGCGGATGGTATTTATACTATTCAGGTAAAAAGCAATGCCGATGTGCTTGTATTTTCTTACATCGGCTACATCAGGCAGCAAACTCTAGTTGGTACCCAATCTACAATCAATATCAAACTGGTATCCGACAATAAAGATCTGGATGATGTGGTAATTGTGGGTTACGGTACACAAAAAAAGACCTCGCTCACCGGTTCGGTATCTACACCGAATTTGAAAAGTGTTGAAGATATACCTGCCTTAAACTTAACGGCGGCCTTAAAAGGCACAGCGCCTGGTTTAAGTGTATCTGGCGGCGCACAAAGGCCAGGGCAAGGAACAACCGTAACCATTCGTAATCCGGTGGTTTTTGCAAAAGATGGCGGTCAGGGTACCAATCCTTTATTTGTTATCGACGATATTATCAGAACACAGGCCGATTTTGATAACCTGGATATTAACGAAATAGACAACGTATCTGTTTTAAAAGATGCTGAAGCCGCAATTTTCGGGGTTCAGGGTGCAAACGGTGTTATTCTGATCAGAACAAAGAAGGGCAAGATCGGTGCGCCAAAATTTAATATCAGCAATTCACTTGGTGTATCTACGGCTACCATCATGCCCAAAATGATGAATTCATTACAATTGGGAACTTTCTCTAATGATTATACCCAGGCATCAGCCTATATACAAACTACTCCTGGAGTTCCTGTTGATAAATTTTATGATGCCGATGGATATTTGATAACAGCTGGGGTTAAAGGACCGACCAGGCTTGCCGCTTGGTACACACCAGATGAGCTGGATTATTTTTCAACACACAGTCACAATTATTTTGATGATGCTTTTGGACCTGCTTATGTTTGGCGCACAGCAGCAAACATCAGTGGCGGAAATGATAAAGTAACCTATTTTATCGGTGGCGATTTTGTAAACCAGAACAGCAATTTTAAAGGTATTAACTCTTATAAATATGGATTAAGGGCAACTGTTGAAGCAAAGCCGGCCAAAGGACTGGTTACCTCTTTATCATTAAACACCAATGTGGGTTATAACAGAAGTTATTGGTATAAATTAACCAGTACATCCGAAAGTTTGGATAACGATGCTGCATCATTACAAAATGTTCAGCCTTGGCAGGAATATTTCATCAATGGTAATCCAGTGGTAATGGGGGAAGTAATACGGGTGGTAATGATAACATCAATTTCTTCGCCATCCAAAATTCAAACAACTATACTGGAGGCACCAATACCTCGACTAATATTTTAGCTAAAGTTACCTACGAAATCCCGGGTATAAAAGGATTGATGGCTACGGCAACATTCAACAAAAACTTAAATGCGGCCAATAACAAGCAGTTCGGTACATCATTTGTTTACTATAAATATGCTGGGTTAGGAGCCAACAATCATATTCCAGGAGGAGCATTAGTAGGTACATTTAGTGTTTTAAACGGCGATAAAGTACGTTTAACCCCAAATTTTGCAGATTCTTATCAGTTAAACGCAGGTTTAACTTATAGCCGCTCGTTTGGCAAGCACAATATTTCGGCATTGGCTTTGGTAGAACAGCGCGAGCAAAATAGTGAAGGAGTAAATGCAGAAGCAACCGGGATGGTAGCCGGGGCTTTAGATTATCAATCATTTGCGGTGGGTGCTTCAAGTTCAAATCAATCCTCAACCGTAAGTCAATTTGGTTTCCAGGCCTTGATTACCCGTGTAAATTACGATTACGATCAAAAATACCTATTACAATTGATTTACAGGGCCGATGGTAGTTCAAGGTTTGCACCAGGAAATAACTGGGGACATTTCCCCGCTGCATCAGTAGGTTGGGTAGCTAATAAAGAATCTTTCCTGGCTAACGCAAAATGGCTCGATTTGTTAAAATTCAGGGCTTCGGTAGGTTTATCGGGCGTTGATAATACTAAAGCTTATCAATATTTAGCCAATTATAATCTGGGCACAGGAAGTTCTGGTGGTGCTGTTTTTAATGGTAACGATTCAAGAACGATTGCGATTAAACCCAATCTGGCCATTCCAAATGTGGATGTAACCTGGAACAAAGAGCTTAAAACTTCGTACGGTGTAGATATGGCTTTCTTAAAAAACCGCCTTTCTTTTACAACTGAATACTATTGGAACCACGGTACTGATATCTTAACTTCTTTAAGCTCATCCGTGCCAACAACAATCGGTGCCACCACGCCAACTGAAAATTATACTAATGCCAATACATTTGGTTGGGAGTTCTCATTAGGCTGGAGGGATAAGATCGGTAAAGATTTTACTTATGGTATTAGTCCATTCTATACCTGGATGGATAACAAAATGTTGAAAGTTGATCAGGCAGCTTCGATTATCGGTACGGTAGAAGATGTTACCGGAAGATCATCTGATTTAGGAGTTTTTGGTTATAAATCTTTGGGCATTATCAGAACACAGGCCGAGGCAGATGCAATTATCGCAGAACGTGCCACTGCAGCCGGTGGTGCAGCCAATGTTAAAATATTTGGACAGCCTTTACAGCCTGGTATGATCAATTATGAGGATATAAACGGGGATGGGGTGATTAGTACCGATAAAAAAGATCAGTCTTTTATAAAAAGCAGGCAGAATAACCATAATGCATTAGGTTTAAACTGGAATGTGGGTTATAAAGGAATTGTACTGAACGTAATTATGGGCATGTCGTGGGGCGGATGGACCACAATAGATGGTTTAAAACCAGCCAACCAGTCGAGCTCATCAACAGGTGCATCAATTTATGATAACAGGGCAGTATACTGGGTAGATCACTGGACACCAACCAATACCAACGCGGCATACCCTAATCCTTTCTTCCGAACAAATTTTGAAGTAACATCCGATTTTTGGTTGGTTAAAGCAACCAGCTTCAGCATCAGTAGTATCAATTTAAGCTATAATGTTCCAACCAATATCGCGAATAAAGTAGGAATGTCAAGCTTGAGGCTATATGCCGTTGCTACCAATCCGGTTCAATTTATCAACCCTTTTCCAGGCAAATACAGAGATTTACAAACAGCTTTATATTCCTATCCAACGTTAAAAACTTGGTCATTCGGATTAAATGTTGGTTTTTAAAATATAGAAAAATGAAAAAGATATTCATCATAACTGCATTAAGCTTAGCCGTATTTTCGCTAACGAATTGCAAAAAGGTTTTAGAAAAACAAGATGTTGGTAATTTTACTGCCGATCAGATTTTTAACGACTCAACCACTGTAAAATTAAATGCTGACTACCTATACAGTCAAAATCAACCTGGTTGGTTTGGCACTACAGGTGGTTCTGTTCACTCTGCAGGTACTTATAACCTAACGGAAGAAAGCCAGGGAAGCAACAATTTTGTTTTAGGTACATTAACCATCGAAAGTGTAACCGATATAGGTACATCGGCAAGTGCAAATCCTGCTTATACCAAAATCAGGGTAATCAATACTTTCTTGCGAGATGTTAATGCCGGTACACTCGATCTGGCTGTAAAACGCAGATTTGCCGCCCAAGCTTATTTCTGGAGGGCTTTCAGGTATTTTGAACTGGTAAAATTATATGGTGGCGTGCCTTTAATTTTGGTTCCACTTGGTGCCGTTGGCGATGAGGCAAAACAAGAAGCATTGGTTCCCCGCGCCAAAACAAGTGCAGTTTTCGCACAGATTAAAAGCGATCTTGATTCTTGCATTAAATATCTTCCGGCAAAATGGCCTAAAACAGCCGATTATGGAAGGATTACTTCTGGAGCAGCTGCAGCATTTCTTGGCCGTGTATTGTTAACTTATGCCAGTCCACAGTTTAATCCTAATAACGATATTGCCCGTTGGCAGGCTGCTTACGATGCAAACAAAAATGCAGTAAACATATTATCTGCAAATGGTTTTGCACTTTACCCTAAAATAGATTACACCATGTGGACTACAGAAGGTGCAGCAAATACAGAAGCTGTATTAGTTACAGGTTACAATAACTCATCAGTAGATGCAAATGCCAATAATAACACCTTCGATAATGGTGCAAGGCCCAAATCAGTTTCTGGTGGTGGCTCGTTTACGCCTACTTACGAAATGAGTTTAGCTTTCCCAATGGCTGATGGTAAACCTGCCAATACTTCATCAAAATATCCATATTCAATGGCTACCTTTTATAAAAACAGAGACCCAAGATTTTATACCACGCTTGCCTATAATGGCGGTACCTGGGGTTCAGTTTTAGGAGGTAACCGTTTGTGGACATATTATTACTACACTGCTACCTCGGGTAATGCCAATAAAACTACAGAGGCCGTAGCGGCTAGCAATACGGGCTTCTACCTGCGTAAAGGGGTTGATGAAACGAAAACTTCTCCAACCACCTTTATGGGTACAGATTGGATCGAAATACGTTATGCCGAAGTATTACTGAATTTAGCTGAATCTGCCGCTGAGCTTAATAAACTAGCTGTTACTGACGAAGCCTATGCAAATTTGATTGCCATCAGAAAAAGAGCTGGTATTGAGGTAGGTACAGATGGTTTATATGGCTTAACAGCCGGAATGGGAAGAACCGATCTTGTTGCCGCTGTTATGAGGGAGAGACAGATTGAACTGGCTTTTGAAGGTAAAAGATTTTGGGATCTGAGAAGAAGAAAATTGCTGGAATCTACTTTAAATGGTACAAAACGTAATGCTTTGATTATTCAGCTGAACAGGAGCGGTACACAAACTACTGATTATATTGCACTAACCAGAGAAGCCTCTGCGGCAAATTCTTTAGATGCATTATATGCTTCTAGCTTTACATTATCTTTAAAAGCATTAGATAACCAAAATATCAATTTCCAGGCGGGAAACTATTTTTATGGCATACCAACACTATCCATAAACAATAATATCAATTTACAACAGAATAATACCTGGGGTGGTCCATTCGATCCGCTTCAATAGATATTTCAATATCTTCGGGGTGGTTTGCTCACCACCCCATTTTTTTTATTTGGTTTGGAAAAAGGGGACATTAATTTGTTTCCTTTTTTTTTATTTAAGAATGTTACATTTATATATGAATTTTATTCCTATCTTGTAACATGGCTGCGAGAATGAATTTAATTTGTTACAGACATTTTTACCAATTGATAAGATGATACAATAGATAGCCAAAATTATACATTAAACAGCTGCTTTTTGCATGCAAATTTGAAAGATAATATACTTTCTAACCAAAATTACTTACAAGGATAGACAAAGAAATGAGCCACGATTTTCAATATCAGCGATTAGATTTTTTCTGCTAGTTAAAAATATTTCGTAACTTCTTTCTCTTCCCAACGAACAACACAAATGAAAAAGAACATTTTAAATCTGTTGCTAACAACAGCATTAATACTCTCCGCAAATTATACTTTTGCCCAATATCCAAACATTCCTGCCGATATTAAAAAATCATCTGATTCGATGATGAAAGAAGCCTATCACCAATCTGATATTGCCTGGGAGAAAGCAAAGCCTATTATTGCAAAAGAGGCAGCTCAGGGCAAGCCATATATTCCTTGGGCGGGCAGACCAAACGATTTACCACAATCAGATTTATTGGCTTTTCCAGGTGCAGAAGGTGGTGGTGCCTATAGTTTTGGTGGTCATGGTGGTAGGGTAGTCGTAGTAAAAAATTTAAACGATAGTGGTCCAGGTTCATTGCGTGATGCCTGCGAACAAGGCGGCGCAAGGATTGTAGTTTTCAACGTTGCCGGGATCATCAGGTTAAAAACACCACTTATTATCCGTGCACCTTATATCACTATTGCTGGTCAAACCGCACCTGGCGATGGGGTTTGCGTAGCCGGCGAGTCGGTTTGGCTAAATACTCATGATGTTATTGTTCGCTTTATGCGTTTTAGAAGGGGAGAAACCTTTGTTGGCCGCAGAGATGATGCCATTGGTGGTAATCCGGTAGGTAACATTATGATCGATCACGTTTCTGCAAGCTGGGGATTAGACGAAAACATGTCGATGTACCGCCACATGTACAATGATAGTACAGGTAAAACCGAAGAAAAATTGGGTACGGTTAACATCACAATACAAAACTCTATTTTCTCAGAGGCGCTAGATTATTGGAACCATGCTTTTGGTAGCACTTTAGGCGGAGAAAATTGCGCCTTTGTCCGTAATCTTTGGGCAGATAATGGCGCCCGTAACCCATCAATTGGTTGGAACGGAATTTTTAATTTCGCTAACAATGTGGTTTTTAACTGGAACAACCGCTCTACTGATGGCGGCGATTATACTGCTCAATACAATATCATTAACAACTATTACAAACCAGGTCCGGTTACCGAACTAAAAGATCCGATCAGTTACCGCATTTTAAAACCAGAATCTGGACGTAGTAAATTACCATATGTTGTTTTTGGCAGGGCTTATGTTGCTGGAAATATCATTGATGGCAACGAAAAAGTAACCAAAAATAACTGGGATGGAGGTGTTCAATTGGAAGATAAAAAAGGAAATTTAATGTCTTTCGAAGAAGCAAGTAAATATTTCGCAGCGATGAAAGCTAAAAACCCGTTTCCAATGCCTAAAATCAGCATTATCCCTACTTTACAAGCTAAAGAATATGTTTTGGCAAATGCTGGTGCCACTTTACCGAAAAGAGATCCGGTTGATACCCGAGTAATTAAACAGGTTGCCACGGGAAAAATTGAAGTTCACCCTAATGCGAAACCATCTGAATTTCAATTCGAACACCGCAGATTACCTGGCGATTCATACAAGCAAGGTATCATTACAGAAGTTTCTCAGGTTGGAGGTTACCCGGAATATAAAGGCACGCCATATAAAGACAGTGATGATGATGGCATGCCTGATGTTTACGAGCTTAAAAATGGTTTAAACCCTAAGGACGCATCTGATGCTACTAAAATTACAAAAAGTGGTTATGCGAACATCGAAGTATACTTAAATAGTGTGGTTCCAGTTTCAATTGTAAAGCCCAACTAATATGCGTACCTGGAATTCAATTTTTAGCATAATAACGCTTTATGCTATTGGAAATGTAGCTTTTGCGCAATATCCGGTAATCCCAGAAGCTATGGAAAAGAAAGCCGATTCGCTTTTAAAAAGCATCGAAGAAAAATCTGAACTGCAATTTTTAAAAGTAAAACACATTGTAGACGAAGATGCAAGACATGATAAACCTTATATTCCATGGGCAGCAAAACCAGGCGATTTGCCGCAAGCTAAAACAGTGGCTTTTCCGGGCGCTGAAGGTGGTGGTGCTTATTCTTTTGGCGGCCGCGGCGGAAAAGTTTACGTGGTAACAAGTCTCGAAGATTCCGGCAGTGGAACTTTACGCGAGGCCTGCGAGCAAGGCGGTGCAAGAATTATTGTTTTTAATGTTTCGGGGATTATCAAATTAAAAACGCCGCTGATTATCCGTGCACCATATATTACCATTGCTGGTCAAAGTGCGCCTGGCGATGGGATCTGTGTGGCTGGCGAATCAGTTTGGATTAACACCCATGATGTGGTGATCCGTTATATGCGTTTCCGTCGTGGTGCAACCGATGTTACCCGCCGAGATGATGCCATTGGCGGGAATCCTGTCGGAAATATTATTATCGATCACGTTTCGGCCAGTTGGGGATTAGATGAAAATATGTCGATTTACCGCCATGTTTACGATCCAAAAGACGGTTCTAAACCTGTAAAATTGCCTACGGTAAACGTTACCATCCAGAATTCAATCTTTTCTGAGGCCCTGGATACCTATAATCATGCCTTCGGAAGTACAATTGGTGGCTTGAACAGTACTTTTATGCGTAACCTTTGGGCGTCGAATATCAGCCGGAATCCATCTGTTGGCATGTATGGCGATTTTGGTTTTGCCAATAATGTGATCTTTAACTGGTGGAACAGGAGTGCCGATGGTGGCGATAATGCCTCATTTTATAGTTTCATCAACAATTATTATAAACCAGGCCCCATTACACCTGCCGGAGAACCGATTTCTTATCGTATCTTAAAACCTGAATCGGGGAGAGATAAAAAGTTTGCCAACGAATTTGGCAAAGCTTATATAACCGGAAATATTATAGAAGGAAACGAAAAGGTAACCAAAAATAATTGGGATGGTGGTGTTCAGCCTGAAAGCAAAAGAGATAGGCAAAAACTATTAGATTCGATGAAAGTGGATAAACCGTTGCCAATGGCAAAAATTTCTATTATCGATACCAAAAAAGCTTACGATTATGTTCTGGCCAATGCTGGTGCATCTTTACCTGTTCGCGATGCGGTAGACCAACGTATTACTAAACAGGTTACAACAGGAAAGATTGAGCATGTTGAAGACGGGAAATTGCCTGCTCAACAAAGTTATGTAAAACGCCGTTTACCTGCCGATTCTTATAAAAAAGGAATTATTTCAGATATCGCACAAGTAGGCGGTTATCCTGAATATAAAGGAAAACCTTATGTAGATACCGATCATGATGGAATTCCTGATAGTTGGGAAACAAAAAATGGTTTAAACCCAAAAGACGCAAAGGATGCCTCAAGAATTTCGAAATCAGGTTATGCCAATATCGAAGTTTATTTGAATAGCTTGGTAGATACTAATAAAGTGAGACCGTAAAAAGGAGAAAGACCAAAGTTGAAAGCGGAAAGGCTTGGCAGTCGTATAGCAATTTTGCTTTTTGGCTGTCGTCATGCTGAATTTATTTCAGCATCTATCTTGTAATAAAGACCCTGACCTGTAGCGAAGCGGAAAGCTACGCAGTAAAATAAATTCAGGGTGACGCGTGTTTGTAGAAAGTTGATTAAAAAACATTAATGCCAAAAACTAACCACATATTAAAAGCCATGCAACTAAAAACCTTACCGATTTTGGTAATGGCGCTTTTGGCAACTAATTTTTCTTTTGCACAAAAGACCAAACCTGTTGAGCCACCAAAGCCGATCTTCAAAGGGAAAGATGGTAAAATGGCTTATACACCGGATGCAGATGGAAACCGGATCCCCGATTTTTCCTATGCTGGTTACATGGCGGGAGAAAAAGCCATTCCTAATGCAACAATAAAGGTAATAGTTCCGGTTTCAAATGGCGATGCCACCTTAAGGATTCAGTCAGCAATTAATTATGTTTCGAAATTACCTCTTGGGAAAGATGGATTACGTGGCGCCGTTTTATTAGAAAAAGGAACTTACGAAGTTGCAGGAACATTAAGGTTGTCAGCTTCTGGCGTAGTACTCCGAGGAAGTGGAATGGGCGAAAACGGTACGAAGATCTTTGCAACTGGTTTAGACCGGATTGGTGTAATCAGGATTTTAGGTCAAAAAAACAGGATAGAAGAACAGGCAATTGCGGTTACTGATACTTATGTACCCGTTAATGCAAATAAAATTACACTGGTTAATGCCAATGGATTTAAAGTAGGTGATCAGATCATCATTAACAGGCCATCCACTAAAGAATGGATCGAAACCCTCAAAACGGTTGAATTTGGTGGTGGAGAAAGTGCTTTGGGATGGAAACCAGGGACAAGAGATATTCATTGGGATAGAAAAATTATAGCCATAAATGGCAATACAATAACTTTCGATGTGCCAATTACAACAGCTTTAGATGCTAAATATGGTGGCGCAACTGTTTCGAAATATAAATGGGATGGAAGAATTGCGCAAACAGGTATTGAAAACCTGAAAATTGAATCAGATTATCATAAAGAAAATATTAAAGACGAATATCACCGTTGGACAGCTATCTGTTTAGAAAATGTACAAGATGCCTGGATTCGTCAGGTGGTTTTTGAGCATTTTGCAGGCTCTGCAGTAAATGTTTTGGAAACGTCAAAAAGGATTACTGTTGAAGATTGTAAATCGTTAGCTCCAATTTCCGAAATCGGTGGTGAGCGCCGTTTTACCTTTTTGACTACTGGTCAGCAAACGCTTTTCCAAAGATTATACTCAGAATATGGTTACCATGATTTTGCTGTTGGCTTTTGCGCTCCCGGCCCCAATGTTTTTGTACAGTGTCAGTCTTATTTGCCTTTCAGTTTTAGTGGCGCAATAGATAGCTGGGCATCAGGCGTTTTATTCGATATCGTAAACATCGACGGACAAGCTTTAAGTTATTTAAACCGCGGACAAGATGGACAAGGTGCTGGTTGGAGTGCTGCAAATAGTGTTTTTTGGCAATGTAGTGCTGCAAGGGTTGATAATTTTCAGCCACCAACAGCTCAGAACTGGGCTTTTGGAACCTGGTCTCAGTTCGCCGGAAACGGGTACTGGGATATGTCGAACGAACAGATCCAGCCGCGAAGTTTATATTATGCCCAACTAAAGGATAGATTGGGAAGTGAAGCAGATAGCAGGAATTTTGTGCTACCTGTTGAAACAGAAGCATCAAGCAGTCCGCCTGTAGATGTGGCATTAAAACTAACCAAATTGGCCTACAAACCTGCTTTAACTGTTTCAGAATATATTGATGCAGCATCTGACAGGAACAAAATCCCAACAGATGCCGGTTCGGCAAAGAGCATTGATAAGATCGGCTTAGATCAAGTTGTTCAACCTGCTCTTGCAGGTGCGATGGGCATCAAAAATGGTTGGTTGGTTCGTGGCAGCGAAATCGTTCTCGGCGAGCGTCAGGATGTGTCCTGGTGGAACGGAAGCGCCCGTCCGTATGGATTAAAAAACACCAAGTTTCATATTACGCGTTTCGTACCCGGACGTTCAGGTAATGGTTTAACAGATGATTTAGATTCGATCACAGATGCGATGAAAAACGGTCAGGTTAAAGTGCTCGATCATAATTACGGCCTTTGGTACGATAGAAGAAGAGATGACCACGAGCGCATCCGCCGTATGGATGGCGAGGTTTGGGCACCTTTTTACGAATTGCCTTTTGCCCGTAGCGGACAGGATAAAGCCTGGGATGGTTTGAGCAAATATGATATTACAAAATATAACCTCTGGTACTGGGATAGGTTAAAGCAATTCGCTAATCTGGCTGATCAGAAAGGCCTGGTTTTAATCCATGAGAACTATTTTCAACATAACATTATTGAAGCTGGGGCGCATTATGCCGATTTCCCTTGGCGTACCGCAAACAATATCAATAACACGGGGTTCCCCGAACCTGTGCCTTATGCTGGCGACAAACGCATTTTTATGGCCGAGCAGTTTTACGATGTCAGTAACGAGCACCGCAAGGCAATCCATAAAGCTTATATCAGAAAATGTTTAGAGAATTTTGATGGAAACACAGGCGTTATCCAATTAATCGGTGCCGAATTTACTGGTCCATTACACTTTGTTCAGTTCTGGATCGATACCATTAACGAATGGGAAAAAGAAACAGGCAAGCACCCAATTATCGGTTTAAGTGTAACCAAAGATGTGCAGGATGCCATTTTGGCTGATCCAAAGCGCGCCGGAGTGGTTGACCTGATCGACATCCGTTATTGGTATTACCAAGCCGATGGAAGCGCCTATGCACCGCAAGGTGGTTTAAGTTTAGCACCCCGTCAGCATGCACGTTTGTTAAAACCTAAAAAAACCTCTTTCGAAGAAGTTTATCATGCCGTTTCAGAATATAAAAATAAATTCCCTGAAAAAGCGGTAATTTATTCAGGAGATAGCTTTGACAGTTTCGGTTGGGCCATTCTAATTGCTGGAGGGTCGCTTTCCAATGTCGATGGAATTGATGCTTCAATTTTAACTGCGACATCTGCGATGAAACCCTTTTTACCCACAGATAAATCTGCAAAACAATATGGTTTAGAAAACCCGGGCAAAGCTTATATTTTGTATAACGCTTCTGCAAATGCCATCAATCTCGATTTGAGCAAAGTATCTGGAAAATTTAACGTAAAAGTGCTCAACTCGAAAACAGGGAAATTGCTTAAAGAAGAGAAAATTAATTCTGGCGCTATTATTAAGTTAGAGAAGGTTGGGTCAGGAGACGAAGTGCTCATCATCAATAAGATTTAACATGAACATTAAAACTAAAATATTTCTGCTTGTTGTGGTTTCTTGCTTAGCCTTTGGCTGTAAGAAAAAACCGCATTTTGGTGATAAAAGTCTCCTGGTTTCAGAGAATGGAAGATATTTAACCACCGGTGATGGTAAACCATTTTTCTGGCTCGGCGATACAGGCTGGTTGTTATTTGGTAGACTGACCAGAGAAGAGGCAAATACTTACCTCGAAGACCGTAAACAGAAAGGCTTTAATGTAATCCAGGTGATGCTGTTACATGATGTTCCATCGAGAAATGTATACCTCGATTCCTCAGTTGTACATGCAGATGTATCAAAGCCGATGCTTACACCTGGCAATAACCCAAAAGATTCTTTGGCTTATGATTATTGGGACCATGTAGATTACATTATCGATAAAGCCGCCGAAAAAGGTCTCTATATGGCATTAGTACCTGTTTGGGGTACTAATATTAAAGCTGGAAAAGTTAAAAAGGAGCAAGCAAAAGCTTATTCTGAGTTTTTGGCGAAACGTTATACAGAGAAATGGAATATAATCTGGCTCAATGGTGGTGATATTAAAGGCAGCGATAAAAAAGAAGTTTGGAATACCATTGGCGAAACCTTAAGGGCTAATGATCCCAATCATCTTATTACTTTCCACCCAAGAGGAAGAACAGCTTCATCGCAATGGTTCCAAAAAGCCAAATGGTGCGATTTTGATATGGTTCAATCTGGTCATCGCCGTTATGATCAGGATACTTCTAAAAATGAAAAACTGCATTATGGCGAGGATAACTGGAAATATATCGAAGCTGATTATAAATTAAGACCTACCAAACCAACCATTGATGGGGAACCATCTTATGAAGATATTCCACAAGGTCTGCATGATACTACTCAACCACGCTGGACAGACAGTGATGTGAGGAGATATGGTTACTGGTCGGTTTTTGCAGGTGCTTTTGGCTACACCTATGGTCATAATTCGGTGATGCAGATGTATAAAAAAACAGATTTAAAACCTGCTTATGGTCCGAAAGACCAGTGGATCACTGCAATTAATGCCCCAGGCGCTAAACAGATGCAATATTTAAAAGATTTAATGCTTTCTCATTCTTATTTCAATCGTGTACCCGACCAAACTTTGGTTGTAGGTAAAAACGGCGAAAAGTATGATCGGATTCTTGCAACACGGGGTGAAGACTTTGCGCTGCTTTACACTTATACAGGACGTAATTTCAGTGTGCAGCTAGGTAAAATAGATGGTGATGAAATAAAAGCATCATGGTTTGATCCAAGAACGGGAAAAGTTACCCCAATTGGAGAATTTGAAAATAAAGGAATAAAAGAGTTTAACCCACCAGGCGAGCCTGCAAATGGTAATGATTGGGTGTTGGTATTGGAAGAGATATAAATAGGTAAATCGTCATTCCCAACTTGATTGGGAATCGTAATGCTTTGGCTATTGTTTGTGTATTAAGATTCCCGCCTGTGCGGGAATGACGACTGTGAGAAACGTCATTTCGACTGAAGCGCAGCGAAATGGAGAAATCTATCGCGATCGTCATCCTGAATTTATTTCAGGATCTTATTTAGAAAATAATTAAAGAAAAACAGTGTTTAAACCCAATTCTATATCAGTATTTCGCTTAGCTATTATTGGCCTGCTTTTGTGCGGATTAAGTTCCTGTTCAAAACAAGCCTATTTGTTTACCTCCTTCCATGAGCCGGCTAACGAAGGTTTGAGACTTTTGTACAGTTATGATGCTTATCACTGGACAGATTTGAATAAAACTTTTTTAAAACCAGCAGTTGGAACACAGAAAGTTTTACGCGATCCATCAATTGTTCAAGGTCCGGATGGAACCTTTCATTTAGTATGGACCTGCAGTTGGAAGGGGATAGAGGTTTCGGTTACGCAAGTTCTAAAGACCTGATCAACTGGAGTGAGCAAAAGTTCCTTCCGGTAATGGAAAGTGAGCCAAAAACGGTAAATGTGTGGGCACCTGAAATCTTTTATGATAACGAGAAAAAAGAATATGTAATCATCTGGGCTTCAACCATACCGTTCCGCTTTGCTAAAGGAGTAGAGGAAGAAGAAAATAATCACCGGATGTATAGTATTACAACCAAAGATTTTGAGACTTTCTCGAAGCCTAAGCTATTTCTCGATCCTGGTTTTAGTGTAATCGATGCAGTTATTGTGAAACGGGCAAACAAAGATTATGTGCTGGTTTTAAAAGATAATACCCGCCCGAATAGGAATTTAAAAGTTGCTTTTGCAAAGGATGCTTTAGGTCCTTATGAAAATGTTTCGGAGACTTTTAGTCCGAAATTAACGGAGGGACCAACTGTGGTAAAAGTAAAAAATGACTGGCTGATTTATTTCGATGCCTACGGCCAAAAGATTTATTCAGCCTACAAAACAGCCGATTTTAAGACTTTTAAGGATGTAACTGCTAAGGTCTCCATCCCTGAAGGGCATAAACACGGAACAACTATAAAAGTGAAAAGAAGAGTGATTGAGAATTTATTGAAATAATAAATGAGTCGTCATTGAGAACTGAAGCAAGGGAACAAGCGAGAGCGTTCCGATCAAGAATCGGAAACGCGCAATGACGTACTGAATTGAATAACATGAAAACATTTAAAATACTTTGTTTAAGCCTAACTCTAGCACTTGCAGCACAAAGCTCGCAAGCGCAGGATACGGTGCGTTATATAGGTAAAACCTTGGTTAACGCAGATTATCATCATGGCCAACTTTCGCCAGTGATGGGCGTACACAGTATTCAAACTTTCCGTGCCAACAGAGAACATCCTGAACTGGCCGAAAACTTCGGCTGGACTTACAACCATGCGCCAATGTTGGCTTATTGGAACAATAAATTTTATATCGAATATTTAAGCGATAAAATTGGTGAAAGTATCCCGCCAGGGCAAACTTTGGTACAATCTTCGAAAGATGGTTACACCTGGACCAAACCAGAAGTGGTATTTCCAATCTACCGGATTCCTGATGGAACCACAAAAGAGGGTAGAATCGATGTTGCCAAAGATTTAGATGCGGTGATGCACCAACGCATGGGCTTTTATGTTTCCACTAATAATGTATTCCTGGTTTTGGGTTTTTATGCCATCAGTTTTGACGCGAAAGACGACCCGAACGATGGTCACGGAATTGGCAGGGCAGTTAGAGAAATTCAGCAAGATGGAAAATACGGCCCAATTTATTTCATCCATTACAATCCAGGTTACTCGGAGAAAAACACCAAATATCCGTTATACACCAGAAGCAAAAGTAAAGCTTTTATTGAAGCCTGTAATGAATTGTTGTCAAATAAGTTGATGACGCAACAATGGAATGAAGAGGCAGATAGAAAAGATCCTTTAATTACTTTGCAAAAACAGTATAAAGCATTCAGTTATTATCACTTGCCTGATGGAAGAGTGGTGGGTTTATGGAAAAATGCCTTAACAGCAATTAGCAATGATAATGGTAAAAGTTGGCCTGAAAACGCGTCGCGTGCACCGGGCTTTGTAAACAGCAATGCCAAAATATGGGGTCAAAAAACTGCTGATGGTAACTACGCGACGGTTTATAATCCTTCAGAGTATAGGTGGCCTTTAGCCATTTCAACAAGTAAAAACGGACTAGATTATACCAACCTTTTACTTGTAAATGGTGAAATTACGCCAATGCGTTACGGAGGCAATTACAAATCTTACGGTCCGCAGTATGTTCGTGGTATTGAAGAAGGAAACGGAAAACCTGCCGATGGGAAGTTATGGGTAACGTACAGCATGAATAAAGAAGATATCTGGGTTTCTTCGGTTCCGGTACCCGTTAATGATAAAGCAACCCAACATGTGAATGATGATTTTGGCAAAATGCCGACTGATAAGGCGCTCGAAATGTGGAATATCTATAGTCCGCTTTGGGCACCTGTAAAGGTTGATAACGGTACTTTGGTTTTAAAAGATAAAGATCCGTTCGACTATGCAAAAGCCGAAAGACTGTTTCCTGCATCCAGAAAAATTGTTGCTTCGTTTTCGGTTATGCCAAAGCAAAATGATTTTGGTTTGTTGGAAATCGAATTGCAGGATACGAAAGGAATGGCAACTGTACGCCTGACTTTTGATACTGCAGGAACTTTAAGCGCAAAAGCTGGTGCACGGTATAAAAACTTCATGAAATATGAAGCAGGGAAAAGTTATGATATCAAACTAAAATTAGATGCATTTACCCGATTTTACACCATCACTGTCAATGGAAAAGATGCATTAACAAGTTTGGCTTTTCAACCAGTTGCCGATGTTTCCAGAATTGTTTTCCGCACCGGCGATGTTCGTCGTTTTCCTGATGTAGATACACCTGCCGATCAAACCTATGATTTAAAAAATGCTGGAGAATCAGAGAAAAAGGAAGCTGTTTATTCGATTAAATACTTAAAAACGGAGGGATTTTGATACAGTTGGCAGTTTTCAGTTTGAAGTTTTCAGTTTTTTCCTCGTTACGTTCTAAAGCGTTCGTCATTCCGACCGCCTCATCGTCATTGCGAGTGCCTGCTCCGATTTCTCGGAGAGGCACGACGTGGCAATCTTTCTTACTCGTAGCCATTCTTACTTTATTCTCCTTCTCCGCCAACGCAAAAATCCTTTTGCCTCAGATCTTATCGAGCAATATGGTTTTACAACGTGATAAACCCATTAATATCTGGGGTTTTGCAACTCCGGATGAAAAAGTCGAAGTCACTTTTGCTGGACAAAAAAAACAGACGATAACCGATAAAAATGGAAACTGGCTTATTGTTTTAGCTCCACTCAAAACATCTTCGAAATCTCAAACAATGACTATCAGCGGTTCAAATAAGATCGAACTTACCAATATCCTGGTAGGCGAGGTTTGGGTGTGTTCAGGTCAATCCAATATGGAATATGCGATGCGCAAACTGGCTAAAATCCCCAAGCCGAAAAATGAGCACTTTGGTTTTCCATCTGATGAAGTAGCCAAAGCACACAATAATCAGATCAGGATTTTCCTGGTTAACCGTAAAACATTAAACAAACCCGATTCGATCCACAAAAGCTGGTCGGTAGCCCAAGATTCGGCATTACGTGCTTTTTCTGCTGTTGGTTATTTCTTTGCGAAAGAAATTCAGGAAAAATTAGGTATTCCTGTAGGCATGATCTCTTCGGCGATTCCAGGCAGCGCCATTGAACCGTGGATTTCAGAAAATGCATTTGCGCAGGAAGATTACTTCAAAAACCAAAAAGTAAATAATGATCCGGGTAAATTTTATCCGACCATGATCGAACCTTTAACACCATTTAAAATCCGCGGATTTCTTTGGTATCAAGGTGAAACCAATTGTTTTCTGAACGAGAAAATCAGCTATGCCTATAAAATGAAAGTATTGATCAATAGTTGGAGAAAAGCCTGGAAAGAAAAAGATCTGCCGTTTTATTATGTTCAGATTGCGCCTTTCAATTATTCTAAAACCAAAGGCAAAGTGCCTGTTGATGAAAATACCGAACCCGAATTTTGGGAAGCACAAACACTGTTGCTGCGCTTGCAAAACACAGGAATGATCTCTACAAACGATTTAACCGATTCGAACGAAGATCTGCATCCAACATACAAGTGGGAAGTAGGTAGAAGATTATCGCTTTTGGCGCTAGCAAAAACATACAACAAAGATATACCTTTTTCTGGGCCGATTTACCAGTCTGTATCCTTTAAAAACGGAAAAGCATTGCTGCATTTTACATACCTGGAATTAAACAATAAACCTATTTTAGGATTTGCAATCGCGGGGAAAGACGGTAAATTCGTAAATGCTGAAGCTATCGTAAAAGACGATAAAGTGGTGGTTTCTTCAAAAGAAATTGTCGAACCAACTGCGGTTCGTTATAACTGGACAGAAAATCCAATAGGAAATTTTAACTGTTACGGTTTGCCAGCATTGCCTTTCAGAACAGACAATCCATTAATTAAATTATTTAAAACCAATTAATGAAACGCAGATTTATACTTTTCTTGTGTTTAACAACCATTTTTTGCTCCCTAAAAGCACAACAAACGGAGAAATTATACCTGTCGGGAACTGGAAACGACAATACCGTTAACTGGGATTTCTTCTGTACCTCTGGAGCAAATTCGGGCAAATGGACCACCATTCCAGTGCCATCAAATTGGGAATTACAAGGTTTTGGAAAATATAATTACGGTTTCAACAAAGAGGAAAACAAAGGCAAAGAACAAGGGCTTTATAAGTATACATTTAAGGTTCCTACAGATTGGAAAAACCGAAAAATCAATATTGTTTTCGAGGGATCGATGACAGATACCGAGGTTAAAATCAATGGTAAATCTGCCGGAGAAACACATCAAGGTTCGTTTTATGTGTTTAGATACAATATTTCTAAATTGGTAAAACTTGGTAGCGATAATTTACTTGAGGTAAAAGTATCCAAACATTCAGCTAATCAATCCGTTAACGAGGCTGAACGGAAGGCCGATTTCTGGATTTTTGGCGGCATTTTCAGACCAGTTTATCTTGAATCATTGCCTTTAATACATATCGATAGAATTCAGATCGATGCCAAAGCTAACGGAAATTTCGATGCCAAACTTGCTTACACAGGCGATGCCGATAAAGTTGAAGTAGAAGTTTTTACGAAAGACGGAAAGCGCTTTGGAGATCGATTTACCACTTCAATAAAGAAAGGAACACAAAGTATAACGCTTAGCCATCAGTTTTCTAATCCGGAATTGTGGTCGTCAGAATTTCCAAATCTTTACACTGCAACATTCACTTTAGTTAAAAATGGCAAAGAAATCCATCAGCTTTCTAAAAAGATAGGTTTCAGAACGGTAGAAGTACGCGAGCGTGACGGGGTTTATGTTAACGGGGTGAAAATGAAGTTCAAAGGTGTAAACCGTCACTCTTTTTATCCATCCTCAGGCAGAACAACGAGTAAAAAAATCAGTATTGCTGATGTGCTGTTAATGAAAGAAATGAACATGAATGCCGTTCGGATGTCGCATTATCCACCAGATGGACACTTCTTAGACGTTTGTGATTCGCTCGGCTTATTTGTAATGGACGAACTGGCCGGCTGGCATGGTACTTATGATACGCCTACGGGAACAAAATTGATGAAAGAAATGATGTTGAATGATGAAAATCATCCATCGATTATATTTTGGGCAAATGGCAATGAAGGCGGACATAACCGCGAACTTGATCATCTTTTTGCTGAAGAAGATATACAAAAAAGGCCTTTAATCCACCCTTGGGAAGTTTTTGGAGGTTTCGAAACCACTCATTACCGCGAATTTAACTACGGGATTGGCAATTACGATCATGGTCATAATATCTTAATGCCTACTGAATTTTTGCATGGCATGTGGGATGGCGGTCATGGCGCAGGTATTGAAGATTATTGGAATGCCATGTGGAACAATCCACTTTCTGCTGGTGGTTTCTTATGGGATTTTGCCGATCAGGCTGTGGTGCGTACCGATAAAAATGGCGAATTAGATACCGATGGAAATCATGGCCCTGATGGAATTGTTGGACCTTACCACGAAAAAGAAGGTAGTTTTTTTACCATTAAAGAAGTTTGGAGTCCTGTTTTTGTAGAGAAAAGAGAAATGACTGCCGGTTTTGATGGTTCGTTTGCATTAGAAAATCGTTATGCGTTTACCAATCTCAATCAATGTACTTTCAACTGGAAATTGAAGAAATTAAAAACAGGAACAGATACAGCATTCAAATCGGGTAAAGCAGACGCTACAAACATTAAACCCTTTGAAAAGGGAAAATTAAAGATCAATCTTCCAGGCGACTGGAGGAGCTTTGATGCACTTTACCTCACTGCTAATGCACCCGATGGCAAGGAATTGTTTACCTGGAGTTTCCCGATAACACTGCCTAAAGATGATGCAGAGAAAATTGTTGTACAAAAAGGTTCTTCAAAGGTAAATATTAAAGAGGATGCGAAAGTTTATCAGGTGTCTGCTAATGGCATAAATTTAACTTTCGATAAAACATCAGGTTTGTTGCAGCAGGCAAAAAATACCAAAGGTATCATTCCGTTTTCGAATGGTCCGATTTTGCAAGAGGGTGTAAATAACTTTAAAGGTTTTACTCAAAAAATGGATGGTGAAAATTTAGTGATTTCATCCAAATATGACAAAAAAGAAAGTTGGAATACTTTACAATGGACAATTTACCCTTCAGGCTGGCTAAAAATGGAAGTGAAATATTTTCCATCTGATTACTTTACCACGTTCGTAGGATTGAACTTTTCTTATCCTGAATCAGAAATTAAAGCAGTTGAATATAAGGGAAACGGACTATACCGCGTTTGGAAAAACCGAATAAAAGGCACCCAATTTGGCATTTGGAAAAAGGATTATAACAATTCTGCAACTGGTGAAACACCTTGGCAATACCCTGAATTTAAAGGTTATTATTCAAACTTGTATTGGTGTGAGTTTATTGGCAAACAACAATCTTTTAAGGTAGTTACAGATCGAGAAGATGTGTTTTTAAGACTATTTACACCGAAAAAATCGAAAGATACAGAATATGATAATATAAGTCCGACATTTCCAAATGGTGATATTTCATTTATGAACGCAATTTCGGCAATTGGCACAAAAACACAAAAACCAGAAACAACCGGACCAATGGGAATGAAGAATATTTATTATGATTTTGATAAAGATCCAAGCAGGGCATTGAATATGACCTTGTATTTTGATTTTTCAGGTAGATAAGTTTAACCGCAAAGAACGCTAAGTTTTTCGCAAAACAAAGAAGAAAGAGTAATTATAGAAGTAGAAAATCAGTGAAATCAATTAATCTGTGTAATCAACCGCGGAGTATAATGAACATTAAAATCTACATAGCGATCATCAGCATTTGGTTCCTATCCTTTTCAAAAGTGATAGCACAGGTCTCGTTGCAAAACACCACCTGCGAAATGCTCGAGAATCCTTTAGGTATTGATGTTTTGAAACCTCGATTGGCATGGCATATCATCTCAAATGAAAGAAATGTAATGCAAACGGCTTACCAGATTTTGGTGTCTTCTTCGCCTGAGAATTTAAATGCTAATGAGGGCGATTTATGGGATTCAGGAAAGATTAGCTCACCAGAATCTATTCATATAGCTTATAATGGAAAAGGGCTTCAAAGCCGAATGAAAGTGTACTGGAAAGTCAAAGTGTGGACTAATGTTGGTCAAAGCGAATGGTCTGCTAACAACTATTTTTCGATGGGTTTGTTGTACTACAAAGATTGGCCGAAAGGCTGGATAGGTTTCGACCGAGCTTTCCCATGGGATAACATTAAAACCGATTCGCGTTTATCAGCCAGGTATTTCAGAAAGGAGTTTCAGAGTACGAAAGAAATCAAGTCTGCCACGGCATCAATCGTTGGTTTAGGTTTGTACGAACTGTTTATCAACGGGAAAAAAGTTGGAAACGATGTTTTATCTCCATCGCCTACAGATTATACCAAAAACGTAAAATATAACACTTACGATGTAAGCAGTTACCTTCAGAACGGTAAAAATGCAGTTGGTACGATACTCGGAAATGGCCGTTTCTTCGCTATGCGCCAAAATGAAAAACCTTATAAAATTAAAACATTTGGTTTTCCGAAAATGCTGATGAACATCAACATTGTTTACACCGATGGAACAACAGCAAATATTGATACTGACGATAGCTGGAAGGGCACAACGGATGGACCTATCAGAACCAATAACGAATATGATGGGGAAGAATACGACGCTACAAAAGAAGCTCCAGGCTGGAATAAGGTAGGTTTTGACGATAGCAAGTGGGCAAAAGCAGAATTTGTACAAGAACCAACAGGAACCATTGAAGCCCAGATGAATGAAAACATGAAAGTGATGAATGTAGTTAAACCCGTTTCAATTACTAAACTTTCTGGTGGCCGGTATATTTTAGATATGGGTCAAAACATGGTGGGTTGGCTGCAGATCAAGGTAAAAGGCGTAAAAGGCAAACAAATCAAAATGCGTTTTGCAGAATCACTTCAAAATAATGGCGAACTTTTTACGGCTAATCTTCGAAATGCGAAATGTACCGATTTATACACTTTAAAAGGAGGAGAATTAGAAATCTGGGAGCCTACTTTTGCTTACCGCGGATTTAGATACGTAGAGCTTTCAGGATATAGTTACCAACCATCGGTGAATGATTTTCTTGGCAAAATGATTTATGATAACATTAAAACGGTTGGAACTTTCGAAACTTCAGATGCTTTAACCAATCAGATCTTCAAAAATGCCTGGTGGGGCATTGCGGGAAGTTATAAGGGGATTCCGGTTGATTGCCCTCAACGCAACGAGCGGATGCCTTGGCTTGGCGATAGGGGCGCTGTGGCTTACGGAGAAAGTTTTCTTTTTGATAACGGCAGATTTTATGCGAAATGGTTACAGGACATCAGAAATTCGCAGAAAGAGGATGGCGCCATTCCTGATGTGGCACCTGCTTTCTGGAGGTATTACAGCGATAACATGACCTGGCCAGGAGCAATGCTTTTGGTGACCGAAATGCTTTACAAACAAACCGGCGATGTTTCTGCCGTTCGCGATAATTATCCGGCAATGAAAAAGTGGTTAGCTTATATGCAAGACCGCTACATGCAAGATTATATTTTAACTAAAGATAGTTACGGCGATTGGTGTATGCCCCCATTACCATCGAATTTGGCCGGGGTAAAAGTGCAGACAAAAAGTATCCTTCTGAATTAATCTCAACGGCATATTATTATCACTTTACACAGTTGATGATACCATTCGCTAAGGTAAGCGGCAACGATGAAGATGTAAAAGCATATGAACTTTTGGGGAATAAAATCAAAGATGCTTTTAATCAGAAATATTATAACGATAAAGGTTATTATGCTTCTAATGCCCTAACGGATAACATCATTCCACTTTACTTTGGAATGGTTCCGCAGAACAAAATAGATCAGGTTTTTAAGAATATTACATATACTGTTGAAGTGACAAATAAAGGCCATTTAAGTAATGGTTTAGTGGGTATTCAGTGGTTAATGCGCTGCTTAAACGATTATGGCCGACCAGATTTAGCTTATACTGTGGCTACGCAAAAATCTTATCCTAGCTGGGGCTATATGGTCGATAATGGTGCAACAACGATATGGGAATTATGGAATGGCAATACGGCTGATCCGAAAATGAATTCACAGAACCACGTGATGATGCTAGGCGATTTGCTGATCTGGTATTACGAAAATCTGGCTGGTATAAAATCGGAGGAGGCTGCTTTTAAAAAAATCACCATGAAACCTGAAATGATTAATGGTTTAAACTCGGTAAATGCAAGTTACAATTCGATTTATGGGTTAATCAAAAGCAGTTATAGCAAAACGGCTAATCAGTTTAACTGGAACATTACCATCTCAGCAAATACAACGGCATTGGTTTATATTCCTGCAAATAATAAAAATGAAGTTTCAGAAAAAAATAAGTCAATAAAGGATCTAAAATTTGTAAAAATGGAGCATAACAGCGCTGTTTATGAACTAGGTTCTGGCGATTATGCTTTTGTAGTGGAGAAAAAGTAATGATTCGTGAGGACACAAACCATGGAGTGCCATCGTCATTGCTGTTAGGGTTTAGTAATTCGGTAACAGAATTAGCTTTGTATTAGCTAATGACGGAAACTAAAAAATGAAATTGAGTATATAACAATATTAAATTATGAGAAAATTTTTAAACCCATTGATGTTGCTAACATTACTGCTAACCACAGTAAATGCATTCAGTCAAACCAAAGATATTGTTGTACCAGAAGAAATCCTGACAAAGGCAAAAGAATGGACTTCTGCATTAAATTTAAGCGACGCAACAAAAAAATCTGCTGTCGAAAATGTAATTGCAGTTCATTTAACAACCATTAGAGATTGGCATAACGACCACCCATCATCAACCGTTCCTGACGGAATAAACCCTGTTACAGGCAATAAACTAAGTGATTTAGATAAACAGATCATCGCTGATTCTGCTATGCCGTCAACCGTTCA
The DNA here is from genome assembly GCF_014692875.1 of Pedobacter riviphilus. NCBI lineage: Bacteria > Pseudomonadati > Bacteroidota > Sphingobacteriia > Sphingobacteriales > Sphingobacteriaceae > Pedobacter > Pedobacter riviphilus. The sequence continues at coordinate 2,045,466 of NZ_CP061171.1, forward strand.
TCAATTGCTTATGGACGGATTGAAAAAGAATTTAACACCAGAGCAGGTTGAAACCATTTTAGATAAATACACCATTGGAAAGGTTGATTTTACGATGAAAGGTTACAAAGCAATTGTTCCTGATTTAACTGCAGACGAGGAAGCAAAGATTTTAGTTTTTTTGAAACAAGCCAGAGAACAAGCTGTCGATTATAAAAACATGAAACAGATTTCAGCCATTTTCGAGATTTACAAAACGAAATCTGAGCAGATGCTCAATAACAATGGTCGCAGTTGGAGAGCACTTTACAGTGCGTATACAAAAAAAATAAAAGAGGAGAAAGCATTTAAGCAGTAGACAGTTAGCAGTTGTGAGTTTTCAGTTGCAGGTGCATAAAATAAATCTGTGAAATCAATTAATCTGTGTAATCAACCTCAAAGAAAAAAAACATGAAGTTTAAAAAAATATACATCACACTAAGCCTTGTTTTCGCAACCACCATTTGTGCCAATGCTCAGTTAGAAAAATGGCAATCGGGAATCGTAAAGCAAGAATTCCTATACGACAAAGCACCATTCCCATCGTGCCACTCTGCAACAATTGCAGAAACACCAACAGGTTTGGTGGCCTCGTTTTTTGGTGGCACAAAAGAACGGAATCCCGATGTAGAAATCTACATCAGTCGTTTTGTGGATGGAAAATGGCTGGCACCGGTTTCGGCTGCTAATGGTATCCAGCCTGACGGTAAAAGATTACCCACCTGGAATCCGGTTTTATATCAGGTGCCTGACGGAGATTTACTATTGTTTTACAAAATCGGTCCAAAACCCTCAGAATGGTGGGGCATGATGAGAACCTCAAAAGATGGCGGTAAAACCTGGTCGGATGCTACAAAATTACCAGATGGTTATATCGGCCCTGTAAAAAATAAACCTGTTTTGTTAAGCAATGGAAACCTTTTTGCACCATCAAGTAAAGAAGGCGATGGTTGGAAAATTCACTTCGAGGTAACCAAGGATAATGGTAAGACATGGAGAACCGTAGGCCCATTACCCGAAAATGGAATCAAAGCCATTCAACCGAGCATTTTACAACATGGCAATGGAAAATTGCAGATTTTGGCCAGAACAGCAAATCGAGCTATTGTAGAATCCTGGTCTAAAGATAACGGCGAAACCTGGTCGGCCTTAACCAAAACATCATTACCAAATAACAACTCCGGTACAGATGCAGTAACCATGAAAGATGGCCGCCAAGTATTGGTTTACAACCATGTTTTGCCTCCAGGTGATTTAGCCAAAGGACCACGTACCCCATTAAATGTTTCGGTTTCAAAAGACGGAAAAGAATGGTCAGCCGCATTAATTTTGGAAGATTCACCCATCAGCCAATATTCTTATCCCGCAGTAATTCAAACAGCTGACGGTATGTTACACTTCATTTATACCTGGAGAAGAGAGAAAATTAAACATGTTGTGGTTGATCCTTCAAAGCTAAAATTAAAGAAAATTGTAAATGGTGTTTGGCCAAAACTGAAAGGTTATACTGCACCGGTTATTACTGAAACTAAAAATGAGGAGGGTTAAGATGATAGATTTAACTAGATACGTCATTTCGAGATTTTGGCGATCGTCATTGCGAGAAGGCACGACGCGGCAATCTATCCTGTCAAGAAAGATTGCTTCGGCTGATGAAAAATCAGCACTCGCAATGACGGGTAGGGTGCTTAGATATTTTGCTATATTATTTATTGCCTATATATCGGCTGTAAATAATCTCTCCGCCCAAACCCAAAATACAGATAACCTCTATAAAAAACCTCTAGCCGAAGTACTTAAAGAGATCCAAACACGCTTCAAGGTGCAAATCAAATACTCCGAACCACAGGTAAAAGACAAATTTGTGAACTATGCAGAATGGCGCTTTCGTGCAAACGTTGATGAAACAATATCGAATGTGCTTGCCCCTTTGGATATGAAAGTAAACAAAGAAAGGCCTGGTGTTTACAAATTAAAAGAATACGAATATTACCGTTGGGAAGTTCAGGATGGCTGGGCCTATCTGGATAGTTTAGCAACGAAATACCACGACCAGACCAGTTGGGAAAAACGTAAGGCACAAATAAAGCCCGAATTATACCAAGCCTTATTGTTATCGCCATTGCCTGCCAAACCAAATTCAAAACCCATTATCACAGCGAAAAGAATTTTTGACGGGTATTCTGTAGAAAACATTGCACTAGAGATTTTACCTGGGGTTTGGATTAATGGCTCACTATATAAACCGTTAAATTTTAAAGGAAAAATCCCATTGGTTTTAAGTCCTGACGGACACTGGGAAAAACAACGATTTAGACCCGATTGCCAGCTCCGCTGTGCAATGATTGCCAGAATGGGCGCTATGGCCTTTAGCTACGACTTATTTGCCTGGGGCGAATCGATGCTCCAATTTAAATATGAAGATCACCGTAAAAGCTTGGCGCAAACCGTTCAGACTTTGGGAGGAATTAGGATTTTAGACTACTTCAGCGCGCTAAAAGAAACCGATACAGCCAGAATTGGCATCAGTGGAGGTTCTGGTGCAGGAAGTCATTCCATTTTAATGACCGCTATGGATGATAGGATTAAGCTAAGTGCTCCCGTAGTGGCGATGTCATCTTACTTTTATGGTGGTTGTCCTTGCGAAAGCGGAATGCCAATCCATCAATGTGGTGGCGGAACTGATAATGTAGAACTGGCTGCAATGGCAGCACCTAGGCCCCAGTTATTGGTGTCAGATGGTAGCGACTGGACGGCACACACACCCGAACACGATTTTCCTTACCTCCAAAAAATGTACAGTTATTATGGTGTGAAAGATAAGGTCGAGAATGTTCACCTTCCAGATGAAAAACATGATTTCGGCATTAATAAGCGCATTGCACTTTACGATTTCCTGATCAAAAACTTCAAACTAAATGGTACTGCAGTTAAAGATAAAACCGGCAAATACGATGAAAGTAAAGTAACCATCGAAAAGGAAAATGCCCTTTATGTTTTTGGCGATAAAGGCGAAAGACTACCTAAAAATGCAGTGATGGGATTTGAAAATCTGGAAAAATTATTCCCGTTAAGCACAAGCAAATAATAGATATGGAGCATCAAAACAGAAGGTCTTTTATTGGTCATGTGGCATTGCTAACAGGCGCTTTAATGATGCCCGATCAATTGCTTTTGGCAATAGAGAAAAACAGCAATTATAAAGTTGCTGTGATTGATTTAATGATTTTAAAGCGTCAGAAAATCAGTGCTTTGTCGCTTGCTAAAGAAATCGGTGCAGACGGATTAGAAATCGACATGGGTGGTCTGGGCGATCGGGAAACCTTTGACAATAAACTGGCAGACCCAAAAATCAGGCAGGAGTATATGGATAAGGCAAAAGAATTAAATCTTGAAATCTGCTCCTTAGCGATGACTGGATTTTATGCGCAATCATTTGCCAAGCGACCAACTTATCAGAAAATGGTCCAGGATTGTTTGGATACGGCCAAAGCAATGCATATTAAAGTTGTATTTCTGCCATTGGGTATTCAAGGCGATTTGGTTAAAAACCCCGAACTCCGCGAACCTATTGTAAAAAGGTTAAAAGTTGCCGGAAAAATGGCCGCCAAAGCGGGGATTACAATTGGAATTGAAAGTGCTTTAGATGCAAGAGGTGAATTACAGTTATTAAAAGATATTGATTGCAAGCATGTTAAAAGTTATTTCAATTTCTCTAATGCCATTAAGAATGGAAGAGATTTATACCAAGAGCTGAGAATTTTAGGCAAAAAGAACATCGTTCAGATCCATGCCACAAATGAAGATGGTGTTTGGTTACAGAACGATCCCAAAATTGATTTGAATAAAGTTAAAGGAACCTTAGATGATATGGGCTGGAGTGGTTGGCTGGTTGTAGAAAGAAGCCGGGATGCCAAACAGCCCATCAATGTAAAATATAATTTCAGTGCCAATACCAGCTATCTGAAATCGGTTTTTCAAAGTAAGGATTCGTCATTGCGAGGAACGAAGCAATCTCAATAGCGATTATAAAAATGAGTTTAACTACAATACTACAAACAATACAGCTGCCTTGGTTCGTGTCTCCACGAACCAAACAATTTAAATCATTTTTAATTCTCTCTCCTTGGTCTGTGTCATCACAGACCAATCCAGCGGAATGTTTTCCATCAAATTACTTGAATTTAAAAAGGTGTTCGATAATCTTACTAATACTAAGTTTGTTGCACCTAAAAACAAGCGCAGCAGATATTTACGTATCCTTAAATGGCAATGATGCTAATTTAGGAACCAAGGAAAAGCCTTTGGCCACACTTCATTCTGCCATCAGAAAAGCCCGCGAGTTGAGACGCTTAAACGATAGTTCGGTTAACAACGGAATCAAGATTATTATCGGCAAAGGTTTTTATCAATTGCACGAACCCGTAGTTCTTCGACCTGAAGATTCTGGCACAAAAGATAGTCCGACAGAAATTATTTCAGCACCTAACGAAAAAGTTATTTTGAGTGGAGGTATTCAAATAAAAAACTGGAAAAAGTTAAATCGCACCATTGCTGGTCTGCCAAAAGAATCTGTCGGAAAAGTTTGGGTTGCTGATATTCCAAATTTCGATGGCAGCGATCTACAGTTCAGACAGCTATGGGTAAATGGCAATAAGGCCGTTCGTGCAAAAAACTATTATGGAGAAGAAATGGGAAGGATTTTATCATGGGATAGCGAAAAGCAAACCTGTAAAATTCCACTTCAAAAAAACATCAGTTTAGCCAATACCAAAGGAATGGAAATGCTCATCCATCAATGGTGGGCCATTGCAAATCTTCGTGTAAAGTCTGTTAAAATTATAGGTAATGCTGCAAAACTTTCTTTTATGCAGCCCGAAAGCAGAATCCAATCTGAGCATCCATGGCCAGCACCATGGATTTCGGACAAAACAGGGAATTCTGCTTTTTACCTTACAAATGCCATTCAATTCTTGAACGAACCTGGAGAATGGTTTGAAGATTTACAGCACCACAAGCTTTATTATTGGCCTAAAGCATCAGAAAATATGCTAAATGCTGAAGTGATTGCTCCGGCTTTAGAAAACCTGGTTAAAATCGAAGGAACGATTGATCAACCTGTTTCCTATGTGAGTTTCAAGGGTATTTCATTTGAGCATTCAACATGGTTAAGGCCTTCAAAACAAGGTCATGTTCCTCATCAGGCCGGCATGTACATGCTTGATGCCTATAAACTTGAAAAAGTAGGGACACCAGACAAACCTACACTGGAAAATCAGGCCTGGGTTGGTCGTCCGGCTGCTGCAATTGAAGTAAGTTATGCCTATCACACTACTTTCGAATCTTGCCAGTTCGAGCACCTGGCGTCAACAGGTTTGGATTATAAAAAAGGAACTGCTGAGAACGAAATCAAAGGAAATTTATTCAAAGATATTGGTGGTTCAGCTATTCTTATCGGAACTTTTTCTGATGAAGCGACCGAAGTGCATTTGCCTTACAATCCCACAGATCAAAGAGAAATTTCAACGAACAATAAAATCGAGAATAACCTAATTACCAATGTAACCAACGAAGATTGGGGGGCAGTGGGCATAGGTGCAGGGTATGTTCGGGGGATTAAAATTTTGCATAACGAAATTAGTGATGTGTCTTATTCTGGAATCAGTATGGGCTGGGGATGGACAAAAACGAAGAACGCGATGGAAAACAATACCATCAGCGGCAATAAGATTCATCACTACGGAAAACACATGTACGATGTAGCCGGAATTTATACACTATCTGCTCAGCCCAGATCATTCATTACCGAAAATGTAGTAGATAGCATTTACAAAGCGCCATATTCGCACCTGCCTGACCATTGGTTTTATCTTTATACCGACGAAGGTTCTTCGTATTTTACCATCAAAAATAACTGGACACCAACTGAAAAGTATCTTCAAAATGCCAACGGGCCAGACAATTTATGGGAAAGCAACGGGCCAAAAGTTGCCGATCATATCAAGCAAAGTGCAGGCTTAGAAAAGCCTTTTCAGTATTTATTAAAAGAGAAAGCCAATTACTCAAAAAGAGGCACCAATCAGGCCGTAGATCAATCTGTTGTATTCGAATTGGTCTTCAAATCTGATAATCTGCCAAGTAACAGCACCTTAAAAACTTTTGCTAAAGAAAATAACCTCCTGCCAGGTTCAATTTATAAATGGGGAAATCGATTGGTAATTTATACTTCAAGTTTAAAGGTGGAGAGTTTGCAGCAAACTTTAAAACGCTTAAGTGCGGCAGAAATTGAATTGTATGATAATCTTTTTTACGAATTCAACAGAGAAAAGAATTGTGGCGATAAACCCGTAGCAGAATGGGATAATATCATTTTATCAGCCAATTTGGTGAAGGATGAAAAACTCCAGAAAGAATACCTGGCTTACCATAAAACGCAGTTCGAAAAATGGCCAGAAATTTCAAAAGGATTCTGTAAAGCCGAGTTTCAGCGGTTGGCCATCTTTAAAAATGATAGACAATTAATGTTGATTATTAGTATTCCTAAAGGAAAAAGTTTAAATGAATTGAATCCTAAAACCACTGAGAACAATCCAAAAGTAAACGAATGGAATGCAATAATGAAAAAATACCAGGAAGGAATTGAAGGAACAAAACCAGAAGAGGTTTGGGTTTTCTTTAAACCGATAGAATAGAAAACTTATTGTCCCCCTTTGGAGGGGGCAGGGGAGGAAAACAATAACGCTTAGAAAAATAATATCATGTTAAGATTAGGGATTTTAGGTTTAGGAGAGGGCAGAAGCACAATTTCTGCATCATTATCAAGTAGAAAATTTAAGCTCATCCAGATTTGCGATGCCAATAAAAAGCTTTGCGAAGAACGTGCTTTGGAATTCGATTTTAGAAACTGGACAACCAATTACGAGGATATGTTAACTAGTGATAAAATCGATATGATTGCGATTTACACACCAGATCACCTGCATTTTGAGCACATTAAACTGGCGCTTGAACATGGGAAGCATGTGGTGTGTACCAAACCATTTATCGATGATTTAGCTCAGGCCAATGAGCTGTTGGAGTTAGCAAAGAAATCAAGAAAAAAGATTTTCGTAGGGCAAAGCTCTCGTTTTTTTGAACCCGCCATGCGCCAGAAGAAAGATTTTGATAAGGGTCTAATCGGCGAATTGATCACTATCGAAAGTCATTACCATGCCGATCATCGCTGGTTTTTGGAAAAAGGTTGGTCGCTAAAACAATCATTTAAATGGCTGTATGGCGGTTTAAGTCACCCTGTTGATTTTATCAGATGGTACATGCCCGATATCGAAGAAGTTATGGGTTATGGCATGTTGAGTAGCAACGGTTTAAAAGCCGGGCTGAAAAATCAGGATACTATGCACTTTATTTTTAAAGCAAAAGATGGCAGAATTGCGCGGGTTAGCGGTGCTTACACTGGTCCAACACAGCCTGCAAGTCGCGATAGTGGCATGAGCTGTATCCTGCGAGGAACGGAAGGCGCAAGCCAGGCCGATTACCATGAATTGCGTTATTCGGTAACCACTAAAACAGGGGAGGAAAAGATAATTACCTGGGGTGATTCGATCTTAAAACACTATTTCCGTTTCGAGGGACAAAGCCATCACGCCGGAGAATACCAGAATTATTTAGAATATTTTGCTGATAGCATCAACAATAACTTTACCGCATACCCTGATTTAAAAGAAGGCATCGGAACCGTTGCATTATTACAGGCTATGGATCAATCTTTAGAAACGGGTTTACCTGTAAAAGTTGATGAAATTTTGAAAGCAAATCATATTACAAGGGAATCGATAGGCTTGTAATTGTTTGCCACGGAGACACAGAGAACACGGAACATAATGCGCCATGGTTCGTGTCTCCACGAACCACTAGTGACAAAATCATAGAAATCCGTATTTATCTGTGTACATCTGTGGTTAAAAAACTATTAATATAACAAGCAAACTAACCAAAATACACCTAATGGGAAACATTGTAGAACGATTAACCAGTTTAGATTACTTTATCGTAATTGCTTACCTCATTATCCTGATCATCATTGGTTATCGAGCCAGTTTTTCTAAAAAGAAGAACGATGATGAAACCCTATTCCTGGCCAATAAATCATTAAACTGGAGCAGCATAGGCTTCAACATGTGGGGTACCAATGTTGGTCCGTCGATGTTATTGGCTTTTGCCAGTATTGGCTATAGTACTGGTATCGTAGCAGTTAATTTCGATTGGTATGCTTTTATCTTTTTATTCTTACTGGCCATTGTTTTTGCCCCAAAATATCTTGCCGCCAAAGTGAGTACCATGCCCGAGTTTATGGGCAACCGTTATGGCGATTCTACACAAAATATCCTCGCCTGGTATGCGCTGGTTAAGATTTTAATCTCGTGGTTATCACTCGGTTTGTTTGCTGGAGGTTTTTTGGTCCGTCAGATTTTGGGTATACCCATGTGGCAATCGGTTACCGTATTGGTCGCTTTTGCAGGACTGTTTACCTTTTTCGGCGGTTTAAAAGCCATTGCTAAAGTCAATGTTTTCCAAATGATATTACTCATTGCCGTTTCACTTTCTTTAATGCTTTTAGGCTTGAACAAAGTTGGTGGCATTTCTGCGTTGTATGCAAAAACGCCACATCATTTCTGGAATTTAATTCAGCCGGTAAGCGATCCAAAATATCCATGGTATGCCATTTTATTGGGCTATCCGGTTGCAGCTGTAGCCTTTTTCTGTACCGATCAATCGATGGTTCAATCGGTTCTGGGTGCTAAAAACTTAAAACAAGGGCAATTGGGCGTGAGTTTTATTGGCTGGTTAAAAATCCTTTCCCTACCGTTATTTATTGGAACAGGAATACTTTGTTATGTGCTTTTTCCTGGCTTAAAAGATCCGAACGAAGCGTATATGACCATGGTAACCAATTTATTCCCGCCTGGTATGAATGGCTTGGTAATCGTTGTACTGATTGCGGTTTTAGTGGGTACCATAGGATCTTCTTTAAACTCATTAAGTACCGTTTTTACGATGGATATTTATGTGAAGAAAATCAACCCACAGGCGAGTAATAAACAAATTATCCGCATTGGCCGATGGGCAGTTGTTGCAGGATGTATTTTCGCGGTTATAGTGGTTTTGGCCATCGATAATATCAAAGGATTGAATTTATTCGATGTTTTTCAATCGGTTTTGGGCTTTATTGCGCCGCCGCTATCAGTCGTGTTTTTACTCACCGTTTTCTGGAAAAGAACCACAAGAAAAGCGGTGAATTTTACACTTTCAATCGGCTCAATTTTAAGCTTGGGCGTTGGGGTTACTTATCTCTGGATTTTGCCATCGGATAAATACACTTTCTGGCCCCATTACCTGATGCTTTCGTTTTTCATTTTCGCAGGATTAATGATCATCGCGATTTTGATTTCTTTACTGGATAGATCGCCAAGTATTTACACGGTTAATGAAGAACACCAGGCCAATATCGAAAAGCCAGCCAAATCGGTCTGGATTTCGTGGATAGCGCTTGCAATCATAATGGTTACACTTTACATTTTCTTTAATGGGCATTAAAAAATAGAAGAATCGTCATTTCGACCTTAGTGGAGAAATCTATAGGAATTATACTCCATAGATTTCTCCATTCCACTACGCTTCAGTCGAAATGACGATAAATATAAAACTAAGCAATATGAAAAACTTAAAAAAACTTATCCTCCTCACCATTTTCACCTGCTCGGCAGCACAACTTTTCGCGCAGAAAGCTTCATGGATCTGGTATCCGGGCGATTTCGATATTTACATGAGCAATGTGATGCAGAACCGCAGAACTGAAAGAGGATCTTTTTTTCCTGTCTTCTGGAAAATGGACAGTCATTATGTGTTGGTCGATTTTCACAAAGAATTTAATCTTGCTCAATCTGAAGAGGTTAAGTTGTTTGTAGAAGGCACTTACAACGTTAAAATCGATGGTCAGGCCATTGCCGGCTTTCCAAAAAGCATTCAAATTCCTACAGGAAAGCACAAATTGAGTTTAAAAGTTTATAACCAGGCACATGTTCCGGCAATTTTTGTTCAGGGTAAAACGATAGTTTCTGATGAAACCTGGCTTACTACTTTCGAAGATAAAGAATGGATTGATGCGAGTGGAAAAACCTCCGATAAATCGGGAACCACTTTTGTTTCAGCAGGCTCATGGAATTTAACTGATCCAACTCAATTGCCATCACAGTTTAAATTGCCTGTTAAAGGTATTGCCGCGGTAAGTAGAAAAAAGAATGAGGGGGGAGAAGTATTAGATTTTGGAAAAGAAACTTTTGGCTTCATTAAGGTTCATGGTTTAAAAGGTAAAGGCAGATTGAGTTTATTTTATGGTGAATCTGCTGAAGAAGCTTATTCTGAAGATAAATGTGAGACTTTAGATTATGTGGATATTGATTTGGCTGTGAAAAAGGATTCCATTATGCCACTTTCGAAAGCATTTAGATATGTGAACCGTCAAACAACTGGAAATGTAACAGTCGATTCTATTTCCATGCTATATGAGTATTCACCAGTAACAGAACGCGGAAGTTTTAAATCTTCGGATGAGGAGCTCAACAAAATCTACGATGTGGCCAAATATACCTTCCATTTAAATACCCGCGAGTTCTTTATCGATGGGATAAAACGCGATCGCTGGGTGTGGAGTGGCGATGCTTATCAAAGTTATTTGATGAACTATTACTCGTTTTTTGATGCACCAACTGTAAAACGGACTTTATTGGCTCAGCGTGGAAAAGATCCCGTAACGGCGCACATCAATACCATTATGGATTACTCTTTTTATTGGTTTTTAGGGATTTATGATTACTATAAATTTACCGGCGACAAGAAGTTTGTACAAGATATTTACCCGCGGATGCAGTCGCTAATGACTTACATCGATGGAAGAAAGAATAAAAATGGCCTGTTAGAATGGATGCCTGGTGACTGGATTTTTATCGATTGGGCAGATAAACTGAGTAAAGATGGTGAAGTAAGTTTCGAACAGTTATTATACGCCAGGAGTTTAGAAACCATGGCTTTATGTGCCAAGTTAGCCAATGATACAGAAGGTATTACGAAATATGAGAAACAAGCAAAAGAACTGAAAAGCAAAATTTTCGAACTTTACTGGAACCAAAACAAAAGTGCTTTGGTGCACAGTCGTATTGATGATAAACAAACCGATAATGTAACCCGTTATGCCAATATGTTTGGGATCTTCTTTGATTATTTTACGCCTGAACAAAAACTGGCCGTTAAAAAGAATGTGTTACTTAACGATCAGATTGCAAAAATTACCACCCCATACATGCGTTTTTACGAGCTAGAGGCATTGTGTGCAATGGGCGAACAACCTTATGTATTAAAGGAAATGAAAAATTATTGGGGTGGCATGTTAAAATTGGGCGCAACTTCTTTTTGGGAGGAATACAACCCAGATAAAAAGGGAACCGAACACTTGGCTATGTACGGTCGCCCGTTTGGAAAAAGCCTTTGTCATGCTTGGGGAGCCAGCCCGATTTATTTATTGGGAAAATATTATCTAGGAGTACAACCTACAACACCAGGCTACGAAACCTATATGATTGAACCTAATCTGGGTGGCTTAGCCTGGATGGAGGGCAAAGTCCCAACAGCGAATGGCGATATTTCAGTGTTTTGCAGCAAGAAAGAAATCAAAATTTCTTCTCCAACAGGTGTAGGTCAACTAAAGATAAAAAGCAAAACCAAACCAGTTGTGAAAGGTGCTAAAGTAAAAGAGGTTTCGAAAGGAATTTATGAAGTGATGATTGAAAAGGGAAAAGATTATCATATGAAGTATTCGGGATAATCTACGAATGTAAACCTATCAGGTTTTTAAAACCTGATAGGTTTGAAAAGAGGCTTAAACCCCAATCCGTTGTTCTATCTTTTTAACACATTTATAGGCCTCGGCAAGGATCACATCATTTTCAATCGCTTGATCTACATTGATCGCATTTAACATCGAAATGGTTAAACAGGCGATAATTCCATTATTGCCATTAATACCAATTGGTACCGAAAGATCGGTTACACCAGAAACAGAATCACTATTTTTGAAATAAGAGCCAGTTCTCTGAATATCTTCCAACGAAGTCAAAAAATCTTCTTGCTGGGTTTTAGCATATTTTTTAAAAATGGAATTGTTTTTTAATGTTGTGCTACGCTCAGCCTCGGGCATATAAGCCAGTAAAACCTTGCCCGATGCAGTCAAAGGCAATGGAAACAGATTTCCTTCTTCGATAGAAAGCGCAATTGGCCCAGGGCTTTTGGCATGGATAATTACCATAACCTGGTTCATATACAAAATACTCAAATGGCACGATTGACGAATGCTGTTTGCCAGTTCTTCTAAAGGAAACTGCGCAGCTTTACGCAGTTCATCAATTGGCGAGTGCCTGTGCGAGAGGTAAAAAAGCTTTAACGACAGCCTATACTTGCCCGAAACCTCATCGCGCAAAATATAACCGCGACTTTCCAAACTCATTAACATCCTGTAAATTTCGTTTGGCGTTTTCTCAATACCAAAAGCGATTTCAGTTTGTGACAATGGGATAGATTGTGCTGATAAATACTCCAATATATCAAGTCCTTTATCCAAAGCAGGGGCTTGGTACTTTGATTCTTTTTCGTTCATACGGGTTTAAATTTGGCTGTATCGTATTTTTTACAATTTCAAACATACAAAATGCTTTCTTATTTATCCAAGAGAAGATTTTGCATAATTTAAATACGAATATATGTTTTCATATTTAAAAAAAACATTTATATTTGAATTAGAGATAGTATTTTAAAGTTAAGAAATTTATAAAGCTTAATTCAAAAGAATTTAGAATTTATTTCTGAACGGATTTTATCCCTAATAACCATTTATAAACCTAACCAAAACATCCGAAACGGTGTGCAATAGTGAATGAGCAAACTCGTAATATTTTCTTGGCTTTATCTGTTAAGCATTCCGCTTTTTGCGCAAGATATTAAGGTTGCTCAATTGGATTGTGCGTATCGGAATAATCCTCTAGGCATTGATGTTCTTTCGCCAGCTTTGAGCTGGAAACTGCAATCAGCTAAACACAATATCATGCAAACAAGCTATCAAATCGTAGTTTCTAGCAGTTTAAGCAATTTAAATAAAAATATTGGGGATGTTTGGGACACCAAAAAAGTAAAGTCTGGCCAATCGTTACAGATTAAATATAAAGGTAAAAAGTTATTATCAAGCAAAACCTATTATTGGAAAGTCCGTGTTTGGGATAATTTCGGGCATGAATCTGGCTGGAGCGCTTCTGCCTTTTGGCAAATGGGATTGCTCAACACAGCCGATTGGAAAGGTGCAAAATGGATTGCCTACGAAAAACTGGCGGATTCTAACGTAAATAGTCTGCCAACGGATGGTAAAAAAGATAAATACATTGGCAATAACATCTTGCCAATGTTCCGAAAAGGTTTTACGGTAACGAAGACAATTAAAAAAGCCACAGCTTTTATTTCTGGTTTAGGCCATTTTGAAATGAGTTTAAACGGAGCGAAAGTTGGCGATGACTTTTTAGCACCTGGCTGGACGAAGTATGATAAAGAGGCCTTGTACCTGACTTATGATTTAACTAAACAGCTTAAGAGAGGCGAAAATGCAATAGGAGTGATGCTGGGCAATGGCTTTTATTATATTCCTCCAGTTAAAGAAAGGTATAGAAAATTAAAAGTAGCTTATGGTTATCCGAAAATGATCTGCAGGCTGTTAATCGAATATACGGATGGAACTTCAGCGAATATCATCAGTAACCAAAGTTGGAAAACCGCGCCATCACCCATAACTTTTTCAAGCATTTATGGCGGTGAAGATTACAATGCCAACCTTGAGCAAAAAGGCTGGAATTTAGCAGGTTTTAACGATAGCAGATGGAAATCGTCGTTATTAGCTGATGGTCCGAAACTAAATGCCCAAAAAGAACAACCTGTAAAGATTTTCGAAAATTTTTCACCTCAAAATATTAATCCGGTTGCCCATGGCGAATGGGTTTATGATATGGGACAGAACGCTTCTGCAATTATCGAATTGAAAGTCCGAGGAAAAAAAGGCGATACTGTCAGTATTACCCCAGCCGAATTATTAAAAGCTGATGGTTCGGTAACACAAAAAAATATCGGTGGACCATCTTATTTTACCTACATTTTAAAAGGCGATGGTTTGGAAACCTGGCGTCCTAAATTCTTTTATACAGGCTTTCGCTACCTGCAGGTTAAGGGAGCTGTTCCAAGCGGCAAAGAAAATCCATCTAACCAAACAGTAATAGAAGCTTTAAAAGCTTTACATATCCGAAATGCTGCTGAGCAGGTGGGTAAGTTTTCATCCTCGAACAAGCTGTTCAATAAAACTTTCAGCCTGATCGATTGGGCGATTAAAAGCAACATGATGAGTGTTTTTACTGATTGTCCACACCGCGAAAAATTGGGATGGTTAGAGGAATTGCATTTAATGGGCAGTTCTGTAAGATATAATTACAATGCTGCACCTTTGTTTAAAAAAGCCCTGCAAGACATGAAGAACTCGCAATTGGCTAGTGGTTTAATTCCAGAAATTGCGCCTGAGTATGTAAAATTTGAGTGGGGTGGCGATATGTTCCGCGATTCGCCTGAATGGGGCAGCAGTGGCATTTTAATGCCATGGTACCTTTACCAATGGTATGGCGATAAACAGGCTATGGTTGATTATTACCCGTTGATGCAGCGTTACATTAATTATTTGGGCACCAAAGCAAATAACCACATTTTATCCCAAGGTTTAGGCGATTGGTATGATCTGGGACCAAAACCTCCCGGCGTTTCTCAGTTAACGCCAATGGGCGTTACGGGTACAGCCATTTATTATTATGATTTAAAAATTTTAGAAAAAACGGCTACGCTGCTGGGCAAAAAAGCCGATGCAATGGCCTATGCAAAACTTGCCCTTGAAGTAAAAAATGCATTCAACAATCAATTCTTTGATGCAAAAAGCAGACAGTATGCGACGGGATCGCAAACTGCAAATGCAATGGCGGTTTATATGGAACTGGTTGAAGAAAAGCATAAAAATGCAGTAATCGAGAATTTGGTTAAAGATATCAGAGATCGTAAAAACAGCTTAACAGCAGGCGATATAGGTTATCGTTATGTGTTGCGCGTTTTAGAAGATGCCGGGAAATCGGATGTGATTTTTGATATGAACAGCCGTTCGGATGTTCCCGGTTACGGGATGCAGATCGCCAAAGGAGCAACGGCTTTAACCGAATCGTGGGCAGCTTTACCAACCGTATCCAACAACCATTTTATGCTGGGGCACTTAATGGAATGGCTGTATAGTGCTGTTGGTGGTATCCGTCAGGCAGAAAACTCAATAGCTTTTAAGCAAATTAAAATCGAACCTGAAGTTGTAGGCAATTTAACCTCAGCTGATGTGCGTTACAATTCTCCTTATGGCAAAATCTCTTGCAAATGGGAAAAAACAGACCGAACTTTTACACTGGAGGTGAATATCCCGGTAAATACAACAGCAACAATTTACTTTCCTGTTTTGCCGAAATATGAAATCTCCGAAGAATACAATTCGACCTTTACGGATGCAGGAATAGAAGCTGGGAAAGCTAAGGTTGCTGTGGGATCAGGATATTATAAGTTTAATTTAAAGTACAAATGAAAAAGATAATCCTCGCATTTTTCCTTTTTGTAAGTGCATTAAAATTGAATGCTCAAACCACGAATCCTGTTTCAGCCAAAACCATGGAAAAAATTTATCAGGAAATAAAAACGCCTTACAAATATGGCTTGGTAATGGTTCCTGAAGACAATCAGCATAAAATGGATTGTCCGACAGTTTTCCGCAAGGGGAAGTTTTGGTACATGACCTACCTTATTTTTAGTGGTCGTGGTTACGAGACCTGGCTGGCAAAAAGTAAAGATTTATTGCATTGGGAAAATCAGGGTAAACTGATGTCGTTTGGAGATGCAGGTCATTGGGATGATAACCAAAAAGCGGGTTATAATGCTTTATTGGATACCAAATGGGGCGGAAATTATGCCCTGAACACCTTTGACGGCAAATATTGGATGTCGTATTTCGGAGGTAAAGAAAAAGGTTACGAAGTAGAACCATTATCTATCGGAATGGCTTATACCACAAAAGATCCATCAATGGTCCAAGAATGGAATAGGCTGGACAAACCCGTTTTGACTTCGGGTGATGCAGATGTACGTTGGTGGGAAAACCGGAACAAATTTTTTAAAAGTACGGTGATTGAAGATAAACAAAAATTAACGGGACATCGGTTTGTAATGTATTACAATGCTGTGGGCGATTCTTTGGTTAACAATAAAAAAACACGCTGGTACGAACGGATCGGTATGGCCGTTTCTGATGATATGGTTCATTGGCGGCGGTTCAATAAAAACCCTGTTGTTCATCACCCCGCTGGCATTACAGGAGATGCTGTAATTCAAAACATTAATGGAACCTGGGTAATGTTTTACTTCGGTGCTTTCTGGCAAGACAGAAAAGGTTCATTTAACCGGTTTGCAGCCTCAAATGACCTGGTAAACTGGACCGATTGGACCGGTGATAACCTGATTGAGTCGTCAGAAAAATACGATGAATTATACGCGCATAAATCTTTTGTACTGAAATATAAAGGCACGGTGTATCATTTTTATTGTGCGGTTAACAAACAAGATCAGCGTGGCATTGCCGTGGCTACATCGAAAGATTTGGGTAAGAGTAAGTTGAATTTTGTAAGCGAAACAAAGAAATAACATGAAGAGGCTAAGTAATTTTAATGTTGTATTTTTTTTAGTATTGGGTCTGTGTGCATCCCGTCATTGCGAGGCACGAAGCAATCCTAATGCGAAAGAACGGCCAACCCATAATAGTAAGATTGCTTTGTGCCTCGCAATGACGACCAATCGAGATAAGATTAGGCATGAAC
Source organism: Pedobacter riviphilus (assembly GCF_014692875.1). NCBI lineage: Bacteria > Pseudomonadati > Bacteroidota > Sphingobacteriia > Sphingobacteriales > Sphingobacteriaceae > Pedobacter > Pedobacter riviphilus. The sequence goes on from NZ_CP061171.1 coordinate 2,062,508, forward strand.
CCCGCATCAGAACCAGCTTTAACAAAGATTGGAAATTTCTTTTGGGAGACGAACCAAATGCAAAATCCCCAGCATATAACGATCTTAAATGGAGAAAACTCACTTTACCGCACGATTGGAGCATTGAAGGAAAATTCGATGAGAAAAACCCTGCAAAACCTGAGGGAGGTGGTTTACCAACAGGCATTGGCTGGTACAGAAAAGAATTTACAGCTCCTGCCAATTTTAAGGATAGATTAATCACAATCGAATTCGACGGCGTGTATAAAAACAGTGAAGTTTGGATCAATGGTCAGTATCTGGGCAAAAGGCCTTACGGCTACAGCTCTTTTTCTTACGAGATCAGCAAATGCTTAAAAGCTGGGAAAAATATCATTGCAGTTAAAGTTGATAATTCGGCACAGCCTGATTCGCGCTGGTATTCGGGTTCGGGGATTTATAGAAATGTATGGCTTACATCTGCAGCAAAAGTTTCGATCAAACGCAATGGCACTTTTGTGAAAACCTTCTTAATCAGCGGCGATAAAGGTCAAAGCAACGAAAGCAGAAAATTAAAACCTGGTGAAAGTATCGCGTCGGTAAATGCGGAGATCGAGATTGAAAATAAATTCAACACAAAAGGCACTTATACAATCCTGACGACCATTTTGGATGATAAAAATATCCAATTGCAAAAAAAGGAATGGCCACTCCACACCAGTGAAACTTCTACAACAATGGCAATTAATGGTCTTGGGATAGCTAATCCTAAAATGTGGTCAGTTGATCATCCGAACATGTACAAGTTGGTGGTGGAAATTGCACAGGCTGATGGGAAGATTATTGATCAATATACAACACCTTTTGGCGTTCGTGAATTCAATTTTGATGCAGCTAAAGGTTTTTCGTTAAACGGAAAACCAATGAAAATTTTAGGTGTTTGTTTACACCACGATTTAGGTGCCCTGGGTGCTGCCGTGAATGTGAGGGCAATGGAACGTCAGCTGGAAATAATGAAAGCAATGGGGGTGAATGCCATCCGTACAGCGCATAATCCACCTGCACCTGAGTTTCTAAATTTATGCGATAAAATGGGCTTCCTCGTTATGGATGAGGCTTTCGATATGTGGGTGAAAAAGAAAACCAAAAACGATTACCATCTCGATTTTCCAGCATGGCATAAAAAAGATCTGGAAGATATGATCAAACGAGATCGTAATCACCCGTCGATTGTCCTTTGGAGCATCGGCAACGAAATCCGCGAGCAGTTTGATAGTACAGGCATTGCGAGTACCAAAGAATTGGTTGGCATCGTTAAAAACTTAGATAAAAGCCGGCCTGTAATCTCAGCTTTAACAGAAACAAAAGCTGAAAAGAATTTTATCTACCAAGCCAATGCGCTGGATATTTATGGATTAAACTACAACCATAAACTGTATAAAGATTTTCCTAAAAATTATCCTGGCGTTAAGTTTTTAGCTACAGAAACCACTTCGGCTTTAGAAACCAGGGGATTTTACGACACAGCCGATACCATCCGTCGTTGGCCAAAAGATGGAAAAACGAAATTTACAGAGGGAAATAACGAATGGTCGGCATCCGCTTACGACAATGTTTCAGCCTATTGGGGTTCTACACACGAAGAAACCTGGGCAGCAGCTAAAAAATACGACCATGTGTCTGGCTTATTTGTGTGGACAGGTTTCGATTATCTGGGTGAGCCACTACCATATCCATGGCCAGCAAGAAGTTCATATTTCGGTATCGTCGATTTGGCAGGTTTCCCGAAAGATTCATATTACATGTACCAAAGCGAGTGGACAAACAAACCTGTGTTACACCTTCTGCCTCATTGGAACTGGAAACAAGGAAAATCTGTAGAAGTTTGGGCCTATTACAACAATGCCGATGAGGTAGAATTGTACCTGAACGGAAAATCACTAGGAAAAAAATCAAAACAAGGCGATGATTTACATGTCCGCTGGAATGTGCCTTTTGAGCCTGGAACCTTAAAAGCAGTATCCCGCAAAAACGGTAAAGATGTTTTAGTACGTGAAGTGAAAACCGCAGGAGATCCGACGAAAATTGAATTAATCGCGGATAGAAAAAATATTAAAGCGGATGGTAAGGATTTATCGTTTGTAACCGTTCGCGTTTTAGACGCTGCTGGTAACGTAGTGCCAAATGCGGATAATCTGGTTGATTTTAAGGTTGAAGGTGCTGGTTTTATTGCTGGTGTTGATAATGGGTTTCAGGCAAGTTTAGAGCCTTTTAAAGCCAGTTACCGTAAAGCTTTCCATGGTTTATGTTTGGCCATTCTTCAATCGACAGAAAAAACCGGAACCATAAAATTAACAGCTTCATCAGCTGGTTTAACATCATCATCGATAATTATAAAAACAGGAAAATAGAATAACAGAAATGAATCTATCGGTTGGTGTCTCACCAACTGAAAAAATTAAAATAAGAACATGGTCGGTGGAGACACCGACCATTAGATAAAAGAAATATAGTGGAGAAGATAATTAATTTAAAAGGAATAACCTGGAACCATAGCCGCGGGCTTTTGCCGATGGTGGCTACGGCACAGCGATTTTCAGAATTGCACCCAAATGTAAATATCACCTGGGAGAAAAGAAGTTTGCAGCAATTTGCCGATTTTTCAATCCAGGAGTTGGCAGAACGATTTGATCTCTTGGTTATCGATCATCCCTGGGCAGGTTTTGCCGCAAAAACAAAATCAATAGTGCCTTTGGATCTTTATCTTTCTAAAGAATATTTGAAAGATCAGGAAGAAAATTCGGTAGGTCAATCTTATGAAAGTTATTTTTATAATGAACACTTATGGGCACTACCGATAGATGCGGCAACTCCTGTAGCAGCTTCAAGACCAGATTTATTCGCTCAAAAGGATTTGCAATTACCTAAATCTTTTGAAGATCTATTGGTACTTGCCGATAAAGGTTTAGTGGCTTTTGCAGGTATTCCCATCGATGTTTTAATGAATTTTTACACCCTTTGCTGCTCTTTAGGTGAAGATCCTTGTCAGGGTGATGAACAGGTGGTTTCTAAGGAAATTGGTGTTAGGGCTTTGCAAATGTACCGTGAACTGGCCTCTAAAATAGATCAAGCAAACTTCAACAGAAACCCGATCCAGGTATATGAAGCAATGACTTTAACCGACGAAATTGCGTATTGCCCTTTCGCTTATGGCTACTCAAACTATTCGCGTAGTGGTTATGCCCGCAAAACCTTGCATTTCCACGATATGATTTCTTTAGATGGTAAAACCAACCTGAGAAGCACATTAGGTGGAACAGGTTTAGCCATTTCTGCTAAATGCGAAGCATTGGAGATGGCTACCAAATATGTAGAATTCGTAGGTTCGCCGGCTTGTCAGTCTACTTTGTTTTTTGAAAGTGGCGGTCAGCCAGGGCATTTGGCCGCATGGAAAAATGAAGAAGTCAACCGCCAGAGCCAGCATTATTTTCTGAATACTTTACCGGCCTTGCAAAGAGCTTTTCTTCGTCCACGTTACCATGGTTCGATGTATTTTCAAGATCACGCGGGCGATGTGGTGCACGATTATTTAATGAATGGAGGCGATGAAATCCAGGTTTTATCGGCACTGAATAAATTATATCAGCAATCTAAAAGTTTAGTGTTATCATGAACAGACCGCTTGAAGGACTTTTGGTTTTAGAGTTTTGCCAATTTTTGGCAGGGCCATCAGCTGGCTTGAAACTGGCTGATTTAGGTGCCCGTGTGATTAAAATCGAACGACCAAAAACAGGCGATGCCTGCAGATCTTTATCCATCAAGAATCTTTTTGTGGATGAAGACAGCCTGCTTTTTCACACCATTAACCGAAATAAAGAAAGTTATACCGCCGATTTAAAAAATCCGGAAGATTTAGAACGACTTAAAAAATTAATCAGCACGGCCGATGTAATGACACATAATTTCCGCCCTGGTGTGATGGAGAAAATTGGCCTGGATTATGAAAACGTTCAAAAAATCAACCCGAAAATTATTTACGGGATGGTAACCGGCTATGGAAGTGAAGGCCCGTGGAAAAACAAGCCAGGGCAGGACTTATTGGTACAATCCGTTTCAGGATTAACATTTTTATCGGGTGTTGACGTAGACGGACCAGTTCCTTTCGGACTTTCTGTTTCGGATATTATGTGCGGAAACCATTTGGCACAAGGTATTATGGCCGCTTTGATCAAAAGGGCAAAAACCAATAAAAGTGTTTTGGTTGAGGTGAGTTTGCTCGAATCCATTTTAGATGTACAATTTGAAGTATTAACCACCTACTTAAATGATGGTGGTAAATTGCCCGATAGAAGCGGAGCAAAAGGCAGTGCACACGCTTATTTAAGCGCTCCTTATGGCATGTACGAAACCAACAACGGTTATATTGCCATGGCCATGGGCAACCTGCCGAATATCTGTACGATCATCAATTGCGATATTACCGACCTGTATGTGGAGGCAGGTTCAGCATTCAAAAACCGCGATAAATTAATTATCCGCCTCGCCGAAACCTTTAAAAAAGACGGTACAAAACATTGGGTTGATCTTTTGGAAGGCCATGGTATTTGGTGCACAGAAGTATTAAATTATCAAACCGCTACAACATTGAATACCTATAAAAGCCTACAGATTGAACAGGAATTGGATTTAGATGAAGGCAAAAAAATAAAGACAACAGTAAGCCCGATTAGATTGGATAATGAAAAGTTATTTGCTTCGAAAGCTGCGCCAAAACTTGGTTTTGATACGGCTGGGATTAATAAAGAGTTTGAATTAAATTAATTGTCACGTTGAGCCTGTCGAAACGCAGAGATAAATCTACAAAAGGTTCTTTCAATGGGTTCAGTACAACAGGCCAGGAAAAAATAAATTAAAATTGGCCGTCATTCCCGCGGAGGCGGGAATCTTAAAGCTCATTGCATTACGATTCCCAATCAAGTTGGGAATGACGACCGATAAAAGATTATTTCGTGCCTCGTAATAACGTAGTACGAAATTTAAAAAACAAAATTATGCTACCGCTTGAAGATTATTTAGTTATCGATTTCAGCCAGTTCCTATCGGGGCCATCAGCAAGTTTGCGCCTGGCCGATATGGGTGCGCGTGTAATCAAAATTGAGCGTTTGGGTGTTGGCGACATTTGCCGAACGCTCTATACTTCAAATCTGATTATGAACGGCGAATCGTCGGTTTTTCATGCCATCAATAGAAATAAAGAAAGTTTTGAAGTTGATTTAAAACGCAAAGAAGATTGCGAAATGGTCCGCGAATTGCTTAAAAAAGCAGATATAATGATCCATAACTTCCGTCCAGGGGTAATGGAGCGTTTGGGTTTCGATTATCAATCCGTAATCGCTTTAAATCCAACCCTAATTTATGGCGAAATTTCAGGCTATGGCAACAGGACCGAATGGAAAAACAAACCTGGTCAGGATTTACTTTTGCAATCGGTTACCGGCTTAACCGCTTTAACCGGAAATGCCGATAGTGGCCCTGTAGCAATGGGTTTATCCATTGTAGATATGTTGGCAGGCGCGCACTTGGCGCAGGGAATCCTGGCCTGTTTATACCGAAAAGCATTAAAAAAAGAAGGTGGTCTTGTGCAGATCAGCATGATGGAATCCGCTTACGATTTCCAGTTTGAAACCATCACTACTTTTATGAATGATGGAGGATCGTTACCCCAACGTTCTAAAAAGAATAATGCAAATGCATATTTAGGCGCTCCTTATGGGATTTATCAAACAGAAAACGGATATTTAGCCCTAGCGATGGGTTCAATTCCACAGTTGGGAAATTTACTTGGCTGCGAGAAATTGGAAGAATACGTGGAAGTAAGCGAAGCATTTGATAAGCGTGATGAGATTAAGGCCATTTTGGCTGATCATCTTTTATCGGCGACTACCGAAAAATGGCTTTCCATTTTAGAACCTGCTGATATTTGGTGTGCTGATGTATTAAACTGGAATGCTTTAATGGCCCATGAGGGTTTTAAGGTATTGAAGATGGTTCAGGAAGTGGAAATGATAGATGGGTATAAATATAAAACCACCAGATGCCCGATCCGCATTGATGGAGAATTATTGACTTCAGCAATTGGTTCGCCAAAACTAGGACAGGATAATGAAAAAATTATCAAAGAATTTATAACACAGCATACCACTGCAAATGCATAACCAAATAGAAACTTTCAGGATAGCCGTTCGTAAATTTGCGCCATTTGAAGCTACTATGCAGAAATTCTGGGAGCAATATTGCACCCGTTCGGGCTGTACACTAAAGTTGGAAATGGTGGTAATGGACCTGCACGAACTTTACGACAGTACCATCACTCAAAAAGGTTTGGCAAAAGGCAATTTTGATATTGCGCACATCAGTACCGATTGGGTGTTGGAAGGCTATTCAGGCAATGATTTCGAAGTTTTAAATCCATACATCAACAAAAACAAACCCGACGATTTCCCGAGGGGTTGGAGCAAATCGCTTTTAGGGCTGCAGCGCTTCGGCTGGGAAGTAGTGGGCTTACCATTTCATGATGGACCAGAATGTTTTATTTATAGAAGAGATCTATTCGAAAGTGAAACTGAAAAGGCCCGATATTTTGCTCAATTCGGCAAAACCTTAGCAGTACCCAAAACCTGGGAAGATTTTCATCAGATTGCCCGTTTTTTTAACCGTCCCGAACAAAATTTATATGGCAGTATTTTCGCCTGCTATCCGGATGGCCACAATACTGTTTTCGATTTTGCTTTGCAATTATGGACGAGGGGCGGGACACTGGTTAATAAAAATGGGTTTATCCAGATTAATACCCAGGCAGCCATTGATGGTTTAAATTTTTACCGTAAAATCGTTAACGATAAAACTGCTGTTCATCCAAAATCTGCAGCATTCGAATCTGTAGCTGCCGGAATAGCTTTTTCACAAGGTGAAGCCGCCATGATGATTAATTGGTTTGGTTTTGCGGCCATGTGCGAAGTAGATGCAAACTCTAAGGTAAAAGGGAAAATTGATGTGGAACGATTGCCATGCGCCCCAGGTAAAAACTCAGCTTCGTTAAATGTTTATTGGCTTTACACCATTGCAAAGGGCAGTAAAAATAAAGACATTGCCTACGATTTTCTCCGCTTTGCACTGGCTGCAGAACAGGATAAACAACTCACTTTAGCGGGAGGGATCGGTTGCAGGATTTCGACCTGGAAAGATGAAGAGATCAACCAGGTTATTCCTTATTACCATAAACTGGAACAATTACATGAGGTGGCCAATATGTTGCCACAGAAACAAAATTGGGCAGCTATTGCCGCCATTATCGATCAAATGGTTTTACAGGCCATCAATACCGATGCCACAACTGAAGCGCTCATCCAGCTTGCACAGAACCAGATTAACGAAATTGACAAATGAGTATTGATATCAAATATAAACCCGAACTGCCACAAACCAAGCAGCCTATCATCATTATTGGTGCAGGCGGGATAGTGGCAGATGCACATCTTCCAGCGTATAAAATTGCTGGTTTTGAAGTACATGGCATTGTAAACCGGACGAAAGAGCGGGCACAGAAATTGGCTGATGTTTTTGGAATTCCAAACGTTTATAATTCTGTTGATGAGGCGGTTAAACTTGCTCCAGCAAATGCAGTTTACGATTTAACGATCATGCCTGAGCAATACATCGAAACATTAAAGCAGTTGCCCGATGGAAGTGCGGTGTTAATTCAAAAACCCATGGGAGATGATTTTACACAGGCAAAAGAAATCCTCGAACTCTGCAGAACCAAGAATTTAAAAGCGGCTATAAACTTTCAATTACGTTTTGCACCATTTGTAAGTGCCGCAAAATACATCATCGATAAAGGTTTAATCGGCGAATTATACGATATGGAAGTCCGCGTAACGATTAAAACACCATGGGAGATTTTTCCGCATGTAATTATCCATCCACGTTTAGAAATTCAATACCACAGCATTCATTATGTCGATTTAATCCGTTCATTTTTGGGTAATCCTGAGAGTATTTTAGCCAAAACCTTAAAACATCCGGCGAAAAGTTTGTCATCATCTCGTTCCACGATCTTATTCGATTATGGAGATACGATGCATGCGGTAATCAACACCAACCACGACCACGATTTCGGTCCAAATCATCAGGAAAGTTATATTAAATGGGAGGGAACCAAAGGCGCCATTGTGGCTAAAATTGGCTTATTGATGGATTATCCGCACGGTGTACCAGATGTTTTTGAATACTGTATTGTAGAAGATGGAAAATCACCAGAATGGCAAACAGTTAAGTTAGAGGGATCTTGGTTTCCAGAGGCTTTTATAGGTACCATGGCCAATTTAATGCGCTATAATGAAGGTTCAGGCAATGTTTTACATACCAGTGTCGAGGATGTGATTCAAACCATGGCCGTGGTAGAAAGTGCCTACCAATCGAGTGATATTGGTGGCGTAAAGGTTAAAGAGAAATTAAAAGGGTAAATTATTAATAAAATCGTCATTGCGAGGAGGCACGACAAAGCAATCTTTTTAAAAAAGAAAGATTGCTTCGCCTCGATGAAAAAATCGAAGGCTCGCAATGACGGAAACAGTATAAAAAGAGCAAAATGTATTTCAAATCAACATTTTTTGAAGATTATCAATTACAAGATAAACGTATAACGCTAGGTCGTACCATAACAGAAACCGATTTTGTAGTTCATGCAGGTCATACAGGCGATTTTTTTCCGCACCATATGGATGCCGAATGGTGTGCAACACAGCCGTTCAAACAACGAATAGCCCACGGAACGATGATTTTTAGCATTGGTATCGGTTTAACTGCATCAGAAATCAATCCTGAAGCCATGAGTAAAGGATATGATAAATTGCGATTCGTAAAACCTGTTTTTATTGGCGACACCATTCACTCCGAAATAACCATTTCTGAAAAAGGGGAGAGCAAAAGGCCAGAATATGGCACCGTAACCGAGCATGTAGAAATCATCAACCAACACGGAGCGGTTGTATTAGTCTGCGACCATCTTTTGGTAGTGAGGAAAAAGTAAGATAAAAATCGTCATTGCGACGAAGAACGGCGCGGCAATCTTTTTTGCCAATTCAAACAAAAAAACCAAATATAATGAACCACAACACGCAGCAAGAAATTGTAACTGAGGGCGATCCCTCATCAGGAAAGAAGTATTTATTGCCTTTTATACTCGTAATCAGCTTGTTTTTCCTTTGGGGAATGGCACATAACCTCGATTCTATCCTGATTCCACACTTAAAAAAAGCCTGTAACCTCAATAATAGGCAGTCTACTTTAATTGATACCTCAGTTTTCTTTGCTTATTTTTTAATGGCGATTCCAGCTGGAATGATTTTGAAAAAGTGGGGTTATAAAGCAACCATGATCTCAGGTTTACTTGCTTTTGCTTTCGGTGCGTTTTTATTTGTGCCAGCTGCCAATAACCTGTCGTACATTACATTTTTGATTGCACTTTTTATTATTGGTTGTGGTTTAACCATGCTCGAAACTTCTGCTAATCCTTATGCTGCTGTATTGGGTGATCCAACGAAAGCAACGAGCAGATTAAACCTGGCGGCATCTTTCAACGGATTGGCTGCTATGGTGGCTCCAATGATTGGCGGATTATTTATCCTTTCAGGTAAATCGCACAGCAAAGAAGAATTGGCAGCCATGACAGAGGCAGGTAGAAACAGTTATTTCTTAAAAGAGGCCGCATCAGTTAAAACACCATACATTTCCCTTGGCATTGTTTTATTGATAATAGCCGCTGTATTTTACTTTATTCACCTTCCCGAAATCAAAACCAAAAGTATTGATGGAGAAGCAAAAGGAAGTTTTTTTGGCGCACTACGTCACAAACATTTAAAGTGGGCAGTCGTTGCTCAGTTCTTTTATGTTGGTGCGCAGGTTTGTGTTACCAGTTTCTTTATTAGAATGGCCCAACAGGGTGGAGGCTTCGATGAGCGGACGGCAGCCTCATTTTTAGCGATATATGGATTTTTGTTTACTGCTGGACGCTTTGCAGGAACTGCGATTTTACAGTTTGTATCATCGAATAAACTGCTCGCTATTTATGCTGTAATCTCTATTTTATTGTGTTTAGTTGCCATTTTAGGTAAAGGTTCTTATGTAGTTTATGCTTTAGGTGCTGTCGGATTCTTTATGTCAATTATGTTTCCAACCATATTCGCGTTAGGAATCGATGGTATAGGTGATGATACCAAGCCAGGCTCTTCATGGTTGATCATGTCGATTGTGGGCGGCGCAATTTTACCATTCGGTATGGGAAGTTTAATCGATATGTATGGCGACAATATCCAGATTGGCTATAGCATCCCATTGGTTTGTTTTGTTTTCGTCCTTTATTTTGGCTTACGGGGTTATAAAATCGCACACAAATAAAATTTAACGTCTTCCGATAGGTATCGGATTCAAGGAGGAACAACGAGGCAATCTATTCTTGAATAAAGATTGTTTCGCGAGTTGAAAGCCACCTTCGGTATTTATAATAAAATAAAAAAAATGAAATTTAGGTTTAGCAAGATTTTAATATTCATGCTGTTGTTTTGCTTTGGCTTTTCAGCAAGCCTTTTTGCGCAACGGAACGAAAGTGCAAAACCTTGGGTATTTTGGTATTGGGTTAAAGGTGCGGTTTCAAAAGCCGGCATCACAGCCGATCTGGAAGCCATGAAATCAAACGGCATCGCAGGTGCTTATTTAATGAGCATTCAAGGACCTGATAAAGTACCAGTTTATTCACCGCCTGCCGTTCAACTTACACCAGAATGGTGGCAAATGGTTGAGTTTGCCATGAATGAGGCGAAACGGTTGGATCTGAAATTAGGCATGCATGTGAGCGATGGTTTCGCGCTGGCAGGTGGCCCATGGATAACACCTGAATTGTCGATGCAGAAAGTAGTTTGGTCTAAAATAAATATCAGTAATACAGTCACTAAGATCAATTTACCTCAACCAGAATCAAAAGAAAATTATTATAAAGATATTGCCGTTTACGCTTACCCTTCACCAATTGGTGAAGGCATTTCAACAAGAACGGTTAGCCCAAAAATTACAGCCAGCAATGGTGCTGATGCCACTGGTCTCGTTCAGCCAGGGAATAAGAAAAACTTTGTTTCAAATGAACCATGTTATATTCAGTACGAATTTGAAAAACCTTTCACCTGCAGAACGGTGGCCATTAAAGTAAGTGGAAATAACTATCAGGCACAACGTTTGGCCATTGAGGTAAGTGATGATGGGAAAAATTTCCGATCAATAGGTAGGTTGGAAGCACCCCGTCATGGCTGGCAGGATACCGATGAAGATGTTACCCATTCCATTGTACCTACCACCGCTAGGTTTTTCAGGTTTATTTATGATAAAAAAGGATCAGAACCAGGTTCAGAGGATTTAGATGCAGCCAAATGGAAACCCTCCTTAAAACTCGTAAACCTCGAATTATCTTCTGAAGCGCAGCTCAATCAATTTGAAGGTAAAAACGGTTCTGTCTGGCGGGTAAGTAAAAGAAGTGCAGAAGCAGAAATTGCCAAAAACCTGTGTGTACCGTTGAATAAGATCATTAACCTAACGGATAAATTAAATCCAGATGGAACCTTAAACTGGAAAGCGCCAAAAGGCAATTGGACAATTTTAAGGATCGGTCATACCTCAACCGGGCATACCAACGCAACTGGTGGCGGTGGAAGAGGATTGGAATGTGATAAATTTAACCCAGAAGCCGTAAAATTACAGTTCAAGAATTGGTATGGTGAAGCCTTAAAACATGGCGGACCAGAAATAGCCAAAAAAGTTCTAAGCGTTTTCCATGTAGACAGTTGGGAATGTGGCAGCCAGAATTGGTCGCCGGTATTTAAAGCAGAGTTTTTAAAGCGTAGAGGTTACGATTTAACGCCCTATCTGCCCATCATGACCGGTTTGCCTGTAGAAAGTGCTTCAGTTTCTGAAAATTTCCTTTACGATGTTAGAAAAACGATTTCGGAATTGGTTGTAGATCAGTTTTATAAAACACTTGCGAAACTGGCAAAGGATCAGGGCGTAACTTTTACAGCCGAAAGTATTGCACCAACGATGATGAGTGACGGATTAATGCATTACAAAACGGTTGACATTCCCATGGGCGAATTCTGGTTAAACAGCCCAACCCATGATAAGCCAAATGATATGTTGGATGCCATTTCTGGCGCACATATTTATGGTAAAAACATCATCCAGGCCGAAGCTTTTACAACAGTCAGAATGGACTGGAACGAAAGTCCAGCCAATATGAAAACCTTACAGGATCGTAATTATGCTTTAGGGATCAATAAATTGGTGTATCACGTTTTTACACATAATCCCTGGACAGATCGGAAACCTGGAATGACCCTAGATGGTGTGGGCCTTTATTTCCAACGCGATCAAACCTGGTGGAAGGCCGGTAAAGCATGGGTAGATTATGCAGAAAGAACCCAAAGCTTGTTACAACAAGGCAAACCTGTTGTAGATATCGCCGTTTTTACTGGTGAAGAATTACCACGCCGTTCTGTTTTACCAGATAGGCTGGTAGAAACCTTGCCCGGTATTTTTGGTGCTGATGTTGTGGAGGCTGAAAAGAAACGCCTCGCAAATGTTGGTGAACCTTTAAGGCAAATACCAGCCGGTGTAACCCATTCAGCAAATATGGCCGATCCCGAAAATTGGGTAAATCCTTTACGTGGATATGCTTATGATAGCTTTAATCCCGATGTATTGAGTACAGCAACTGTTAAAGATGGCAATGTTGTTTTCGAAAGTGGGGCAACCTATAAGATATTGATTTTTCCTGGCAACATGAAAATGAATCCAAATTACCAGTACATGAGCTACGAAGTAGTTAAAAAACTTTCAGAATTGATAAAGGCCGGAGCTAAAGTGCTTATTGGAGATAAGCCTCTGTATCAATCTGGAATCAAGCAGGTTAATCAGTCTGTATTTTGCAATGCTGTTCAAGAAATATGGGATGGTAATTTTGAATCATTTAGAAATAATGATCGGCCTGTATATAAAAAGAAATTAGGTTTAGGACATATTTTCAGAGCACCGTTTTACGGAGAAACTTTTGACGCTCTGGGTTTGAAAAGAGATTTAGATATTCATGAAAAAGTTGAAGATAAGTTAAGTAGCACCTACACGAAGGGTATAGGCTATACGCACAGGGTTGATGGAGAGAAGGAGATTTATTTTATTACTAATCAAGAAAATACAAAGAAGGACTTGCATTTAACGTTTAGAAACAGCGAAAAATCTGTAAAAACGTATGATGCAGTAACTGACATTTGGCAAAACCTTTCCCGCGTAAATAACGCTTTCGGAGAGACTAATTTAGATCTGAGTTTGCATCAAAATCAATCCATTTTTGTAGTAATGGATACTCCTGCTGTTTATTCCTTTTATTCGGTAAGTGCCGAGAAACAGTCAAAGGATTTGAAAGGAAAAAAAATCAAAAATACAGACATCTCTAAAAACTGGCAGGTAAAATTCGATACGGCTTATAGGGGGCCATCAAAACCAATAATCTTTAACGAGTTAACCGATTGGACACAAAATACAGATAGTTTGGTTAAATATTATTCAGGAACTGCAATCTACAGCAAAAACTTCACCTTCAATAACGATCTTAAAGTTAAAATCTGGCTCGATTTAGGCGAATTCTCCAGTATTGCCGAAGTAAAAATCAATGGAATAAACTGCGGCACTTTGTGGACTGCTCCGCACCGTTTAGAAATCAGTAAAGCCATTAAAAAAGGCGAGAATCAAATTACCATCGAAGTGACAAATACCTGGGCTAACCGTTTAATAGGCGATAGCAAATTGCCAGAAAATAAAAGAATTACCAAAACAACTGCACCTTTCCGATTGGAAGGTAAAGCTTTAAATCCTGCAGGATTATTAGGGCCGGTAGTAATACAGATGGAAGAGTAAATGGAGATTTAATGATTTCAAAATAAATGAAAAAAATAATTGTATTGATTCTGGCTTTTACCCAAACTATTGTTTACGCTCAACAAAAGAAGGTGAAGGATAATTTTAATGTCCAGATCAGGTTAGAAAAGGGAGATTTAAATAAAGATGGTTTGATCGACAAAACCGTAATTATGATGGATACGATCGATACAGCGGTTCCATTAAGGTTACAAATATTTTTTTTACAGCCAAATAAGAAATTTAAAATGGTTTTCTCTTCAACTGATGTAATTGAACCCCAATATGTAAACGGTATACATACTAAAAATCAAATCCCTTATTTTTTTATTGAAAACGGATTTTTATTAATGAACACTGAAAAAAATGATGTTCGCTTAGCGTATCAATTCATCTACAAAAAAGGAATTTTTCAATTGATTAAAGTCTCTAGCGTAGTTTATGATGGGAAAAATTCGACAACCGAGACTGTATTTAATCTTTTAACAGGAGTGAGAACGCAAACTACAATGTTATTGGGTTCCGAAAAAATCTTAAAGAAAAATACAAAGAAAATAATGATCAGGCCATTACCTACGCTTCAGAATCTAAGGACTTTTGGCAATAAACTAGATTAATAACACCAAAACAAGAAACATTTGCAGTTTAAAAACTAAAAAATAATGAAAAAGCTATCCCATATAAGCAAAAATTTTGTCCTGCATACTTTACGAGTTCAGGTAATTGTTTGTGTAGCGCTTTTTCTAACGTTAAGTGCTAAAGCACAAGACAAAGCTTTGGTTAATACGTCAAATTCGCCTTATGCGAAATTGCACAGCATCAATATGACGGATGTAACCTGGACAAAAGGATTTTGGGCCGACCGCTTTAAAGTAGCCACCGAAACCATGGTACCCAATATGTGGGCCATTTATAACGATCCCAAGATCAGTCATGCTTTTGAAAATTTCAAAATTGCAGCAGGCTTAGATACGGGTTCGCATGCTGGTCCATCTTTCCATGATGGCGATTATTACAAAACCCTGGAGGCTGTAGCTGTTTTATATGCTTCAACTAAAAACCCGAAACTGAACGAAATGATGGATAAGGCCATTGTGGTAATCGGTAAATCACAACGCGACGATGGTTACATCTATACCAAAGCAATGATTGAGCAGCGCAAAACAGGGTCTAAAAACCAGTTTCAGGATAGGTTGAGCTTCGAATCGTACAATATAGGCCATTTAATGACAGCTGGCTGCATCCATTACCGTGCAACCGGAAAAACTACTTTGCTCAACATTGCTAAAAAAGCGACAGATTATCTGTATAATTTCTATAAATCTGCTTCGCCAACATTAGCACGAAATGCGATTTGTCCATCGCATTACATGGGTGTTGTAGAAATGTACCGCACCACAAAAGATCCCCGGTATTTAGAACTGGCCCAACATTTAATCGCCATCAAAGGTAAAATTGATGATGGTACAGATGATAACCAGGATCGCATTCCTTTTCTACAACAAACGAAGGCCATGGGCCATGCCGTTCGTGCCAACTACCTTTATGCGGGTGTAGCTGATTTATACGCCGAAACGGGTAAAGATTCGCTATTAAATACTTTAAATTTAATGTGGGACGATGTCAATCAGCACAAAATGTACATTACAGGTGGTTGTGGCTCGCTATATGATGGGACTTCGCCCGATGGCACATCTTATAACCCGACCGATGTGCAGAAAATCCACCAGGCTTTTGGCCGCGATTTTCAATTGCCCAATTTTACCGCACACAACGAAACCTGCGCCAACATTGGTAACGTACTCTGGAACTGGCGCATGTTGCAGATTACAGGCGATGCAAAATATGCTGATGTAATGGAACTGGCCTTACACAATAGCGTTCTGTCTGGAATTAGTTTGGATGGAAAAAACTTTTTATACACCAATCCTTTGGCGCAATCAGACGATTTACCTTTTAAACAACGCTGGTCGAAAGATAGGGTGCCCTATATTGCATTATCCAATTGCTGTCCGCCTAATGTGGTACGCACTATAGCCGAAGTAAGCGATTATGCCTACAGTACTTCAGATAAAGGCCTATGGTTTAATTTATATGGTGGCAATAACCTCAATACTACATTAACCAATGGTCAGAAAATTTCTTTATCGCAAGAAACCAATTATCCCTGGGATGGGAAGATCAAAATCAGCATTAAGGAAATAGGGAATAAAGCTTATTCATTATTTTTGAGAATCCCGTCGTGGACACATAATGCACAGATCACAATCAATGGAAAAACTGAAAATGTTAAAGCCATTTCCGGAACTTACGCAGAAATCAGCCGCGTTTGGAAAAACGGTGATGTAATAGAATTAAATCTCCCTATGGATGCCACTTTGATTGAAGCCAATCCTTTGGTTGAAGAAAACAGGAATCAGGTAGCGGTAAAACGCGGACCAATTGTTTATTGCCTGGAATCGACAGATTTACCTGGTAAAAGTATTTTTAATGCTTTTATTCCGGCTTCAACGAAATTTGAAGTCAAACCCATTAATATCGATGGTGCTGCGATGATGAGTTTGGTAGGAAATGCAAAAATGGTAGGGCCAAACAACTGGAAAAATGTGTTGTACAGACCGATTGAAGATAAAAATACAACAACAGAAATTAAACTGGTGCCATATTTTGCCTGGGGAAACCGTGGTCATTCAGAAATGTCGGTATGGCTGCCAGTGAGTAGATAATGTAATAGGGGCGTCATTCCCAACTTGATTGGGAACCACGAAGTGCTCATCGGAGATAATCCTAATGCAAAAAGCCTTAAGATTCCCGCCTGCGCGGGAATGACGAATATTTTTAAAGCAGAAAAAACAAAAATGAAACTAAAACTTTTCATATTCTTAAACCTCACTTGTTGCCTTATTGCGTCAGCAACAGTAAAACCTGCATCGATTTTTACCGATCACATGGTGTTACAACAACAAAGCAATGTAGCCATATGGGGCTGGGCCAAACCTGCTGCCAAGGTAAAAATCAATACCTCCTGGAACAAACGGCACTACACCATTATTACTGATCAGGCGGGTAAATGGAAAATAAAAATTGCGACTCCATCAGCCGGAGGCCCATATCATATTGAATTAAATGATGGCGAAAAACTTGTCCTGACCGATATTTTAATTGGCGAAGTTTGGTTCTGTGGTGGCCAATCGAACATGGAAATGCCCATGAAAGGATTTAAAAGTCAGCCGATAATTGGTTCAAATGAGGCCATTCTAAAATCTGCAAATAAAAACATCAGGCTTTACACTGTTCCGCGTTCTTCTGTAACCGAACGGCAAGAAAACAGCAAAGCTTCACAATGGAAATTAGCTTTCCCGGAAACTGTTGCCAATTTTAGCGCAACCGCTTATTACTTCGGTTCCTTATTAAGCGAGATGTTAAATATTCCTATCGGGATCATTAACGATAGTTATGGCGGTTCTACAATCGAGGCCTGGATGTCGCCCGAGGATTTAAAAGCATTCCCCGAGGTTAAAATCCCCTCAAAAACCGACAGCATAAAAGAAGTAAGCAGAACGCCCACAACGTTGTATAATGGCATGCTTTATCCTGTAATTGGTTATGGCATAAGAGGTGCCATCTGGTATCAGGGCGAATCGAATTATGAACGTCCAGACCGTTACGAAGACTTATTGCCTGCGATGGTTTCTTCCTGGAGAAAAAATTGGGATAATGGCGATTTTCCTTTCTACTATGCGCAAATCGCACCGTACAACTATGCCCAATTGCCACCTTATCATGTTGGTGGAAAATTTAACTCGGCCTTTTTACGGGATGCACAACGTAAATCCCTAACTAAAATTCCAAA
Organism: Pedobacter riviphilus; assembly: GCF_014692875.1. Lineage (NCBI taxonomy): Bacteria > Pseudomonadati > Bacteroidota > Sphingobacteriia > Sphingobacteriales > Sphingobacteriaceae > Pedobacter > Pedobacter riviphilus. The sequence continues at coordinate 2,080,356 of NZ_CP061171.1, forward strand.
TTCGGGAATGGCTGTTTTAATGGATATTGGCGAGGAAAAATCCATCCATCCTGCAAACAAAAAACAGGGCGGAACACGTTTGGCTTACCTGGCCTTATCTCAAACCTATAGTATAAAAGGTTTTGGTGCATTAAGTCCGAATTATGAATCTTTGAACATCGATAAAAATAAAGCAGTTATTAAGTTCCAAAATGTAACAAATGGCTTAACTTCATTTGGCAAAGATTTGGTCTTATTTGAAGTAGCAGGAGCAGACCATAAATTTTATCCCGCTAAAGCCACTATAACAGGAAGTAGCATCACCGTTTCCGCAGAACAGGTTAAAGCACCGGTGGCTGTTCGTTATGCCTTTAAAGATTTTGTAACCGGCGATTTATTCGGAAACGATGGCTTACCCGTTTCCTCATTCCGCACCGATAATTGGGAGAATTAGTAATTTTAAAATGAATTTATCCACGGAGACACTAAGCGCACCAAGTATTTTATTTAAGAACTTAAATGTTCTGATATGCCTTATATGGTCAAAAAATGTAAACCTTTTCTTGGTGTACTCCATATCTTTGTGCTTCCTCACCTCAAATACTTTTTCGCAAGAAAAAGTCTCAAATAACGTAGTTTGGAATACCCAAAGCCTTAATTCATCAGCATCCATGCCTGTAGGTGGAGGCGATATCGGCCTTAACCTCTGGGTAGAAAATGGTAATGTTTACCTCTATCTATCCAAAAGCGGCACCTTCGACGAGAATAATACCTTGCTTAAGCTTGGTCGTGTAAAACTCAAATTATCCCCAAACCCTTTCCAGGGGAAATCATTTAAACAAGAACTGATCTTAAAAGATGGTTACGCCCAGGTCTCAGGCTCAAACGGTAAATTAAGCACAAAAATCAATGTTTGGGTAGATGTTTTTAATCCGGTTATCCATTTAGACATTAAATCCAGCCAAAACATCATAACCGAAGCCAGTTACGAAAGCTGGCGCTTTGAAGACCGCATCACAAAAGGCAAAGAGAACAACCAAAATTCGTATAAATGGGCGCCTCAGGGCATTGTAAAAACCTTTAAAGATGAAATTGCTTTTAAAAACAATACCGTTCAATTTTACCATCAAAATAAACCCGAGACCGTATTCGATATTACAGTAAAACAACAAGGTCTTGATGATAGAAAGGCCGAATTGTTCAATCCGTTAAAAAACCTGATTTTCGGCGGCTCAATGCAGGGCGACAACCTGTTTCCGGCAGGCAATGATGAAGGTATTTATTTAAGTACACCTTTTAAAGCCTGGACTTTGAAAAGTAAAAAAGCTTCGCGTTCAAATCACATTACCATTGCTTTACATACAGTTAAAACTGAATCAATTTATGATTGGGAAAAACAATTAACTTCATTAAAAATTAATAACAATCATAAAGCCAGTATAAAATGGTGGAATGATTACTTTGAAAAGAGTTTCATTTACATCAATTCGAAAGATGGATCAGCTAATCAATCGGCTAAAAATTATCAGCTATTCAGGTATATGTTGGGTTGCAATGCCTTTGGCAAATACCCTACGAAATTTAATGGCGGTTTATTTACCTTCGATCCACAACTTACTGATACGGCGCTGAAATATACACCCGATTTCAGGAATTGGGGAGGAGGTACCCACACCGCACAAAACCAACGGTTGGTCTATTGGCCGATGTTAAAAAGCGGTGATTTTGAGATGATGAAACCTCAATTCGATTTCTACCTGGATTTGTTAAAAAATGCTGAAATCAGAACGCAGTCTGCCTGGGGACATAATGGTGCCAGTTTTACAGAGCAATTGGAAAATTTTGGATTACCAAACCTGCAGAATATGGCTGGAAACGTCCTGCCGATTTTGACAAAGGCATGGAATACAATGCCTGGTTAGAATATGAGTGGGATACCGCTTTAGAGTTTTGTATGATGATTTTGGAAACAGAAAGGTATAATGGTAATAATATCGAAAAATATCTTCCATTGATTGAAAGTTCACTTGCCTTTTTCAAAGAACACTATACTTATTTAGCCAAACAGCGCGGAGCAAAAGCTTTAGATGCCGATGGACATTTGGTTTTGTACCCTGGCTCTGGTGCCGAAACCTATAAAATGGCCTATAACTCCACCTCAACCATTGCTGCACTAAAAACCGTTATAGAACGACTTCTGGAGCATCCCAATTTATCTGAAAAGCAAAAATCAGAATGGAAAGCCATGCTAAAAACCATTCCACCAATCAGTTTTAGAACATTTGACGGCCACACCACAATTGCTCCGGCAAAACTTTGGGAGCGCATTAACAATACAGAAGGCCCGCAGTTGTATCCTGTTTATCCATGGGGAATTTACGGAATTGGTAAACCTGGTTTAGACACCGCTATCAATACCTTTAAATACGATACAGATGTATTGAAATTTCGCAGTTATATCGGCTGGAAACAGGACAATATTTTTGCAGCAAGATTAGGTTTAACTGAAGATGCTGCAAAATTAACCGAAGCAAAATTAAAAGACTCGGGAAGGAGATTCCCGGCATTCTGGGGACCTGGTTTCGACTGGACACCAGACCATAATTGGGGTGGCTCGGGTATGATCGGTTTACAGGAAATGCTGATGCAGGTAGACGGAAAAAAGATTTATCTTTATCCTGCATGGCCTAAAGAGTGGGATGTACATTTCAAGCTATATGCACCTTACCAAACAACCGTTGAAGGGCAGTTGAAGGATGGAAAATTAATAGATTTAAAAGTATGGCCTGAATCAAGAAAGGCAGATGTAATTAATATGATTAATTAAAGTGGCTAAGGTTTAGCCACTTCGTCATGCTGATCCGATTGCTATCGGATTTATTTTACAAGTAGGGTAGTATTTTCAATTGTCTTGTAGCTACTTCGTGGTCAGCATCTATCTAAAAAAGACCCTGAAATGAGTTCAGGGTGACGATCAATATAAAATTAGTAAAAAATGGATTTACAATTAAAAGAAAAACGTTAGTCCTACCAATTATATTACGCATCAGGTTAAATTTGAAGAAGTAAAAGATAAGTTTGAAAGCTGGTTAGATCCAAAGAATGGGGTGATTAAAGCAATGGTTAGTGTAGGATTGTAGATGGTATTTTAGTTACGATCAAAGGGAATGACAATCACAGGATGACGATTGCATAAAAAAGCCGATAATCAAATGATTACCGGCTTCAGCATTGAGCGTGCTTTATTAAAATTACTTATAAAAAACCTCATTCCAATGCAATTCATTCCTGAATTGATTGATTTTGGTATCAGCGCCAATATTTACATATTCTAAGCCGGCAATATTCGCAAAATCTAGTAAATGCTCCGTTGTTAAATTCTGGCTATAAGCCGTATGGTGGGCACCACCAGCATAAATCCACGCTGCACAACCCGTTTTCATATCAGGTAATGGTTTCCAGAGCACACGGGCTACCGGTAAGTTTGGTAAATCATGTTCAGCTTCAACAGCTTTTACTTCGTTCACCAACAAACGGAAACGGTTGCCCATATCTATTAAAGATGCATTTAAAGCATCGCCACCAGCAACGTTAAAAACCAAACGCGCAGGATCGGCTTTACCACCAATACCTAATGGATGAACTTCAAGACTTGCCTTACCACTTGCCAATGAAGCATCAACCTCAAGCATATGTGAGCCTAAAACCATCGAATTTTCCGGATCGAAGTGATAGGTATAATCTTCCATAAATGCATTACCACCGGCTAAACCTGCACCCATTACCTTGCAGGCACGTACTAATGCCGCAGTTTTCCAATCACCCTCACCAGCAAAACCATAACCATCAGCCATTAAACGCTGTGCTGCGATTCCTGGCAACTGGATCATACCGTGTAAATCTTCAAAAGTATCAGAGAAGCCTTTAAAACCCCCATCTTCTAGAAATTTCCTTAATCCCAATTCAATTTTGGCCGCCTCGTAAACAGATGAATGCCTTGCACCACCTGCTTTTAAATCGTCGGCTATTTCGTAGGTAGCCTCGTATTCTTTTAATAAAGCCTGAATGGCATCTTCACTTATTCCATTAATTACGGCTACCAAATCACCTATACCATAAGTATTTACAGCAAAACCGAATTTCATTTCAGCTTCCACCTTATCGCCATCTGTAACCGCAACATAACGCATATTATCGCCAAAACGAACAAATTTAGCGCCCTGCCAATCGTGCCAACCGGCGGCAGCCCTGCACCAGGTATCGATCTGTTTAGCCACTTCTTCATCCTGCCAATGACCAACAACTACTTTACGGTCTTTACGCATCCGCGAAACCATAAAACCAAATTCACGGTCGCCGTGTGCACTTTGATTCAGGTTCATGAAATCCATATCAATGGTATTCCATGGGATATCGCGATTAAACTGCGTGTGTAAGTGCAATAAAGGTTTTTGCAGCACATTCAAACCCCTGATCCACATTTTAGCAGGAGAGAAGGTATGCATCCAGGTAATTACCCCAATACAGTTCTCATCAATATTGGCTTGTTGTAAGGTTTCAAAAATTTCTTCAGTCGTTTTTACAATCGGCTTGTACACTACCGAAACAGAAATACTTCCGTTCTGGTTTAACGAATCAGCTACTTGCTGGGCATGCGCCGCTACTTGTTTTAAGGTTTCTTCACCATACAAATGTTGTGTACCAGTAATAAACCAAACTTGTAATTTTTTTAAATCAATCATTACTATTTATGTTATTTTTAATTTATTTAATCTTCAAACCTCACAGGTTTTAAAAACCTGTGAGGTTTACTCCTGCGGTTGGGTTCATGTCCACTCCAATCAGGTTTAGGTTACTTAGGTAAACCTTAAAGGTTAAACCCGACAGCAGCGGCAGCTCCCGATTCTTCAACTGGACTACAGCGAATGGCGGGTCTTTAGTTCCCCAAGCACCACTGTACCTGCTTTCCAAAACTTATTATACAACGCTATCTCTGCACCCAAGACTAAAGACTTTAGACTCGTGACTAAAGACTACCTTAACGCTGTCCATAATAAGCACCATCACCATGTTTACGCTCGTAATGTTTCTCTATTAACGAATCTTTCAGCTTTGGGGCCTGCGGATTGATCTGTTCTGTTAACAAAGCCATCTGCGCTACGGTTTCCAAAACTGCACTGTTATAAACTGCTTTCTCGGCCGTTTTGCCCCAGGTAAAAGGAGCGTGGTTACCCACCAAAATCATTTCGACTTCTTTATAACTTAAGCCTAAACTTTCAAAATGGTTCATAATCTGAAAACCGGTCTCATACTCGTAGTTCCCTTTGATCATTTCATCAACCATTGGTGGCGCACACGGAATATCTACTGTTAAATGGTCGGCATGGGTAGTTCCGAAAATAGGAATGGCCCTTTGTGCTTGTGCCCATGCGGTTCCATAGGTAGAATGCGTATGCACAATGCCCCCAATTTCTTGCCAGTGTTTATATAAAACTGCATGGGTTTTAGTATCTGATGAGGGGCGTAAACTCCCCTCAACCGTATTTCCGTCGAAATCTACAATGACCATTTTCTCTGGCGATAAATCCTCGTAAGGCACACCGCTTGGTTTAATCGCAAAAACACCTTTCGACCGATCTGCAGCGCTCACATTTCCGAAAGTAAAAAGTACTAATCCCAATTTGGGCAATTGCATATTGGCCTGGTAAGCCTGTTCTCTTATATCTTGATAGTTGCTCATGATAAGTAAGGTTTTACATCTTTTTTGTTGTATTTCTCCAGGTACCTGCCTAGTCCCAGATATTGTTGGTAATGCTGGCGGTAAAGTTTTTGTTTTTTGATATTTGGTTTATATTCTTTCTCAAAGCCTGTTCCCATGGCTACCATTGCTGCTTCGATATCGGGGTAAATACCCGCTGCTACAGCAGCGAACATCGCAGCACCTAATGCACAGGTATGCTCAAAACGGTGTATTCTAATAGGCATTTCCAATACATCGGCCATCATTTGCATAATATAAGCCGATTTTTTTGCTACACCGCCAATACCGATAATTCCTTTTACCGGAACGCCCTGTTCTTTAAAACGATCTACAATAGCTTTTGCACCAAAACAGGTGGCAGCAGCTAAGGCACGGAAAAACCGTGGTGCATCGGTTCCTAAACCTAAACCTGTTATGGCGCCTTTAAGTTCTTGATTTGCATCTGGTGTTCTACGTCCGTTCAACCAGTCTATAGCCAGTTCGGCGTAGTCGCCCTCTGGTAAAACTGCAGCTTCGTTACTTAAATGAGCAATAATTTTCCCCTCTAATTCTGCCTTTAAAGCATTCGCAGTAGCCTCATCAATTACATCAGATTCAGCAAGTAAATGGTTTAATGGCCAGCTGATTAAATTCTTGAACCAGGCATAAACATCGCCAAAAGCAGATTGACCAGCTTCTAAACCTGCCATACCCGGAATTACAGAGCCATTAACCTGTCCGCAGATACCGTTAATCAATTTGCCATCTAAATCCTGATTAGGTGCCACTAAGATATCGCATGTACTTGTACCCATTACTTTACTCAGGTAATAAGGCTCAATCTGTCCACCTACTGCACCCATATGTGCATCAAATGCGCCAACGCCAACAACTACATCAGTGTTTAAGCCTAGTTTTGTAGCCCATTCTTCGCTCAATGTTCCTGCAAAAATATCAGAAGTATAGGTGTCGGTAAATAATTTATCTCTAAAGCCTGCTAACAGCGGATCGAGACTGCTAAAAAAATCTTCAGGAGGTAAACCGTTAAATTCTTCTGCCCAAAGTGCTTTATGCCCAGCAGCACAACGGCTGCGTTTCATTGCTGTAATGTCGTTTCCACCACAAAGTAAAAACGGAATCCAATCGCAGTGTTCTACCCATGAAGCTGCGCCTTTTTTTATAGTCGAATCAACCCTTAAAATATGTAGTAATTTAGCCCAGAACCATTCTGACGAATAAATGCCACCAACATATTTAAGGTAATTAGTGCTGAACTTTGTTGCATGCTCATTAATCTCAGCCGCTTCTTTAACTGATGTATGATCTTTCCAAAGTACGAACATGGCATTTGGATTCTCTTCAAAACCTTTGGTTAAGGCAAGGGGAGTACCTGTTGCATCAACCGCCACCGGACTAGAACCAGTTGTATCAACTGAAATTCCCTTTACCAAATGTGCAATTTCTGCACCACCAGCTTTGGCAAGACAATCTTTTATAGTGTGTGTTAAACCTTCAATATAATCTAAGGGATGCTGGCGGAACTGATTAACAGCGGGTTTACAATATAAACCTTTCTGCCATCTTGGATAAAGAAAAACCGATGAGGCCAATTCTTTTCCGTTTGCGGTATCGACTAGAACAGACCGGACAGAATCTGACCCGTAATCTACTCCAATTACATAGTTTGCTGTGCTCATAACAATAAATAAATGTCTAATTAACGTTTATTTATTTAAATTAAAAAATTTTATTATTTTTTTAATCAGAAACATTGAATTTAGGCTAATAGAGACATTATTTTGTTAAGGAGTTGTTACCAACTCAAGATAAGAATACAATTAACAGAGTAAGATTAATAACTTTATTTAGCATCAAAGAGTTGCAAATGATATTAATTAGAAAAATAGAAAATGATGAGCTGTATAAGATCAAAGAGATTGATCGTTCAGAAGAAATTTTTGAAATGTATAAGCATAGCGGAGTTGATTTAAAACTTATTTCACATGCTGAAAATGTTTCAGGCTTCGATGAATTAGAATTAACAGAGATTATAACCTGGCAGCTAAAGTTAGCAAAGCGTGGCGGACTAGTAGTTGGCGCATTTGATGAAGCGAAAATAGTAGGTGTTGCCTCTGTAGAAAAGCAGAAAAGGGGCGCCCAGCAAAATTATTGCAAAATGGACATTCTTTATATTGATAATCAGTATAAAAGGCATGGAATCGGCAGTCAATTACTAGCGGCCTGTAAAAAAGAAGCAAAAAAATTTGGAGCAGAAAAGCTTTATATCTCTGCAACGCCTACCAAAAATACAGTTGATTTTTATTTAAGAAGAGGAGCTCGGCTGGTAGTAGAATTAGATCAAGTTTTGTTTGCTAAAGAACCTGAAGATATTCACCTGGAGCTGGATATTTAGTATTTAATTAAACCTATTCTCTTTTAGTTACAGGATATAAAAATTTAAAAGAATTGGAAACGGCCTGATGCATGATGGTGGCGTGGTTTTCTAAAGGCAGATAATCGAAATATACCTTTACGCTTTTAGCTTTAACATCTTTAATCTTTTCGGCCAAAAGGTTTGCATCCACCTCCATCACCCTTGGTATTGCTGTTGGCGTTAATCCCTCTTTACCTACGGCAATATAAACCTGTGTGGTTTGATTAGAACCATTTTGGGTAAAATTTAATTGCTCATTCAATAAAGAGCCATTATTCCACCATAAACTAGGGCTAATAATGATGTATTGATTAAAAAGTGCAGGTTTTTTGATTAAAATTTCGGCGGCCAACAGGCCTCCTAAAGATTGGCCGATAATGGTTTTGCTGGTATTCGTTTTATATTTTGACTGAATATAAGGCTCAAGCTCTTTTTCGATAAAGGAAATAAATTGATCGGAATGGCCTGTTGTTGGGTAGTTTTTCTTATCGCGCTCAATTGATGTAGGAAAAGTGAAATCCCTTTTACGATCGACAGTTGCAATGCCAACCACAATTGATTTTGGAACCTGATTTACCCATTCGAAACTATTAAACTGTACAAGGCCTACAATATGAATGAAATCTTCATCGGCAGAACCGTCAAGCAAATAGATTACCGGATATCTTGTGGTATCATTCTGTTTATAACCTTCGGGAAGATATATGTTTAAAATTCTCTTTTCAGCAAGTGCTTTTGATTGTATTTCATCTATTATACCTAAAACAAATGGTTTACTTTTAGCAGTATCTGCTGATCTTTTTTTTTGTCCGAAAACTATGGCCGTAGAAAAAGTTAAAAGAAGAATTAAAAATACTTTATTCATATATTTCTTAATGGGATGCACAGTATGATAAGATACACTTAACTTATGCTTTTTTTTGGGAAAAATACAATTTTCAATCGGCCTGTTAAAATTAATACTGATTTATTGGAGCCAGAAAATGGCTGACTGGAGTGTTTAAATTTACGCTTAAGCCTGTACTAGGGAGAGGCAATTAAAATGCAAGTTTCTCACCTTGCCAGCCAGTATACTGTAAAAACTTTTCCCAGGTAATGTTTTTATCGTTCAGTTGTCGACTCCATTGCAAGTCACGGTCTTTTTTGAAATAACCATATTCAACAGCGTATTCTGCCATTCCAAGAATTTCACTAACTAATAGTTCGTTAGTACCAAATTCGGGGAAATGATGAAGCATCTGCTCCCGTGTAAAGGCCGAACTATAAACAGCCTTCTTTCCTGTCACCTGCACAAAAGTATCAACCATTTCCTGTGGAGAAATGATATCGCCGATTACGGGCAACGACTTCCCTTTATAGTACTCGGGATGCGAAAAAATTTCGAGTACAGCCGGGCCTGTGGCTGTAAGGGATCTACAAATGGCGCACGGAAGTCTTTTGGTAAATAAATAGGGAATACCAGTGTATCTCCCTCCATACGGGGAGGGTAAAACTCCATCAGGTTGGTATAGAAAAAAGCCATATAGATAAACGAGCTTGTGATTGGAAGTGTACGTATATATGCTTCAATTTTGGCCTTGTCTGTAAAATGAGGTGCAAATTTCTTTCCCTCCGTAATTTTATCTACATTTTCCAGGCTACTAAAAATAACATGCTGCACGCCAGCCTCAACTGCCGCATCGGCTAACTGTATGCCCAGTTCCATCTCGTGGGTTTGCGGAGGAGCAATGCTCGGTGTCATCATGAAAACACCATACGATCCCCGGAATGCTTCAACAAAATCTTTTTTATAGCCTAAATTAAGCGGTAAACTAATGAGTTCTGCTCCCTTTTGGGCTAAAAGCTGTGCATCAGGCGAGTCAATCCGCCGGGTAATGCCGCGCACACGGTACTGTCCACTTTCTAATAGCGTACGCGCAGCACTCAGGCCTTGCTTCCCTAAAACACCAACTATAGTAATCAGGGGTTTCACTTTTTGTTCCATTGCCTCTTGTACGTTTAAATCTGATTTCATTATTTATTTATATTTTAACTATAAAAATTATAGTTGCAAAACTATTTTTAGTAAGGTAGATTTGCAATAACTATCCAAAACGATAGGCCAAAAAATTATCGATGAAAACAGAATGTATTGCTGATAATGTAAAGTTAGGAGGGAAGGTTTATCCCTGTACGGTGAGCCTCGCAATGGATTTGATAGGCGGTAAATGGAAAGCGGTTATCCTATATCACTTAAAGGATACTGAAAAACGTTACAATGAACTTCGAAAAGAAGTACCGCATATTACAGAAATGACCTTGAGTTTACAGTTAAAACAGCTAGAAAAAGACGGCCTGGTATCAAGAAAAGTTTATGGCAAAAAACCGCCTATTAAAGTGATTTACGATCTTACAGATTTTGGCAAGACATTTATACCAGTCTTGGAGGTAATTACACAGTGGGGAAATCAGATCGCATCAGAAAAAGGTGAATTTTTAACATCTGGCATATAGATTTTTAGAAATAGTTCAAAAAATTAGCTCGGAGCTCATTTAAGTTCAATTTTAAAAGTAATTCTTAAAGGAGTTGTTGTTTTTTTTTCTTTGCGTTTCTTTTGCTGCATCCTTTTCGAAACTGGAGTTGTATCATTCAAACAGGCCCAGCTTTGTAGCCTTGCCAATTAACATGGCGGTATTTTTTACATCAAATTTTTCTAATAAACTTTTACGATGCGTATTTACGGTTGGAATGCTGATAAAAAGTTTTTCAGCTATTGCTGCGTTGGTTAATCCTTCGGCAATTAACAGTAACACTTCTTTTTCTCTTCGGGTGATCAGGAGTTGAGTAGGTTCAGGTTTTCTCAATGCGCTTAGCACCTCGAAACTATAATATACTTTGCCTTTGAGCACGCTATTTATGGCCTCCATTAATTCTTCCTTGGTAGCGTTTTTTAACACATAGCCAGCAGCGCCGTTATCGATCATATTTTTGATAATGGTCTGCTGATTAAAAGTACTTAGGCCAAGTATAGCCACGGAAGGATATAATTGTTTGACTTCTTTACATAAATCTATTCCACTTTTATCGGGAAGGTTTATGTCCATTAATATCACATCAGGTTCTTGTCGCTTCAAAAAACTTAAGCAAGATACGGCATTGGTGGCATGCCCCATCCAGTCGAGCGTCTTTTCGTTTTGCAGCAAAGAGCGGATGCCCTCTATCACCATATAATGATCGTCAACTACAAAAACGCCTATTTTCATCACTTAGATTAAATGTTAATTTCTATCATTATCGAAGTTCCCTTGCCAAGGCCAGACCGCAGGTCTACTTTACCTTTTAAAAACTCAATACGGTTTTGGATATTTAGCCAGCCCATCCCGGCAGATTGTTTCAGCAACTCGGTATCAAAGCCATTTCCATCATCTTCTACAGTAACTACCAGTAGTTTATCCTGATCAGATTGGTGGAGCTGTACCAATACATTTTTAGCGTGGGCATGTTTCATTGCATTGTTCAACAGTTCTTGTACAATACGATAAATGGTAATTGATGTGGTTTGTGAGATATCTGTCTGATGCATACCTACAGATTGGTAGTTTACGTGAAGTACGCTACTGTGGTCAACTTCTGCACAAAACTCCTTCAATGCCGTGTCCAATCCATATTTTACTAAAATTTCAGGCATCATATTATGTGCTACACGGCGCATTTCCTTAATTGAACTGTCCAGCATATCTATGCTTCGTTCAAAAGCATGTAGATTATCGGGTGTCATTATTAGATTTTCTTTCACGTTATTTAATGAAAATTTTATACCACTCAGCATCCCACCAAGCCCATCGTGAAGATCTTTGGCCAATCGGGTGCGTTCCTGTTCTTCGCCTTTTAGTACGGCTTCTGTAGCAGTAAGTTGTTGTGCTGTTTCTAATTCATCTATTTTGGCTTGCTGTAATTTTCGCCTATGCTTATAATTCCGGTAGCTAAGTAAAGAAATTGCAAGCAATGCTATAGCACCTGCATACAAGGAATAAATTAGGTTGTTTTTTTGTCTTAGTTGTGTTTGTTGCAGTTTTATTTGTGCTTCTTTTCTTGAGGTTTCAAATTTTTTTTCGGTAAGGATGGTATGTTTTGTAATGGTTGCATTTAGCAAACTATCATTAAGCATTTCGGCTTTGTGATAATAAAAGTAGCCCTGCTTTGGTTCCTGTTTAGCGTAAAATAAACTTGAAAGTAAAGGATATAACTTTTGATTTAAGTAGGGTATATTATATTGTTGAGTTAAGCGAAGAGCGGAGTCTGCGTATAGTTTTGCATTTATATAATTCTTTTTTTGCAGGTAATAATAAGCCAGTCCGTACTGTGCTAAACCTTCCTGCTCATGCCAGTTATTAGCCTTGGAAAGCCTAAGCGCTTTAGTTACATAGGGTTTTATGCTGTCTATTTGTTGAGACCTGAGTGCAATTAATGCAAAGTTTAGTGCCGTTGTTGTTTGTATCTGTTTGTTTCCACTTGCATTTGCCAAAACCATTGCCTTATTTAAGTGGTATCTGGCAGAGTCATATAATTTTAGTTCGATATAATTTAATCCCAGATTGCTTAAAGACTCTTGAAGCCATACCTTATTTTTTGATTTTGCCAAAATATTAACTGCTAACAGGCCATTATTTACCCCTTTTCTGTATTGATGCATGCGATAATACAATAGTTGGAGCACATCATAAATTTTACCGTCGTATTTATGGTTGTTGTTTTTAATTAATATATCTTTTGCCTTTTCATAGTGGTTTACAGCACTTTGATAATCTTCGATTAATGTATACCCAATACCGACATTAAGCATGGTACGGGCAAATTGGGTAGCGTCAGCATTTTTTTTTGCATACTCCATAGCCTCCAGATCTAATTTTAGGCAGTCGTCAAATCTGCCATTTATATATAGCACATTACTATAATTGGCATAATAGTCCAGTATCCCTTGTTTATAATTTAGTTTCCTGCTTAAAGCTCTAGCTATGTGGCAAAATTTTTCTGACTCTTTTAAATTGAGATTAAGATATTGGTCGGCTAAGGCATAATACAATTTTACCTTGTTGGTATCATCCGGTATAACTTTGATTTTCTTTAACAGACTGTCTACTTTGTGTTCCACCTGGGCACTACATACAAAACAGGTTATCACCGAAAAAAATACCAGCGTTAATTTTCTCATATCCTAATTTACAGTTTTCTATTTGCAAATTAAATACAGATCTAGCCTGTTTTATATCGTCTTTTTTAATGATTTTTTTTTAGAAATATGGCTATAAAAATCATCTTTTTTAATGATTGATATGCCTTTACCACGCCATTAATTTTATACTAATAAATTTTACAAAATGAAAAAGCTAACGATAACCATCATTTGCATTAATCCAGTATAGGCTTTTAATGGTATAATCCATTTATCTGTCCAGGTACGCTTACAATATGAAATTTTACGGCCTTCAGCTATAAAGCTCACCCAATGAACAAGTTACCTCATAAAATCTAAAATACATGAAAAAAATACTCACCATATTCTTATTCATTGCATCTGCAATAGGCAGCAATGCACAAGTAAAAAAAATTGATTCAAGTAGATTGGTTAAACCGATTATTAACGCTAAAGTTAAGGGGCAAATCATTACGCCAACACCACCGCAAACGAATACACCGCTAACTACTAGTGTTTCAATAATTCCGTCGAAGCAAACGGCGACAGGCATGTTATATGTACCCCCTGCAACAACAACGCAAACGCCAAATCAACCTACGCAACCCACTATTACCCCTGCAGCCCTTGCTGACATAGTGATTACAAATATTAGCTTTTCTCCCAATACAGGCAATACCTACGCCGTAAATTATACCTTAAAAAATGTGGGCACCGCCGCTGTAAAAAAAGGCTTACTATCGGTGCAAGGCTACATAAATGGTGGCGCCGTGGGAGGTGGCAATTCTACCAGCCTAACAACAGAAATGAATCAATTGCTAAATCCCGGAGAATCTATGAGTAGCAGAAATACATTTAGCACTAATGGTATTATAGTAGGCAATGCATACACATTTGAACTTTGTGTAAATGGAATGAAATCAAATGTTGGTACTGCTTCCGAAACATGGGTTGGACAGCAATTTTCTGAATTGAATTTTACAAATAATACGATCCAATCCTCATTTACCATTCCACCGCCACCACCAGCTCCGGCAGATATAGAAGTTACCATTACCAAAATAGAAAAGAGCCCGGTGGATACGGCATCATTCGTTAGGATTTATTATACCTTAAAAAATATTGGTGAAACAGCTATTCCGTCAACTGCCTCATTAAGCTTACAAAGCAGAGTTGAAGATACAGACAATAACCCAAGTACTTTTCTCGAAACGGCTTGTTGTGGGCAGGCTACAGGGGAAATACTTTAAACGCAAATGAAATTCCATTTACACCCGGAAACGTAAAAGAACTTTTCTATGATGCGAGAGTAGCTGGAGGCGCTAATTTCTCCACTTTACCCAAAAATGTACTTTACAAATTTAACATTGAAATAACCGGATCTGGTTTTACCGATGGCAACAATTCAAATAATAAAAACGGATATAACTATTTACTTCGCTAACGTATAACTGCTGGCATTTTGAAATGATTTTCCAGAAATGACAAACCTAAAAAGATGGAACCTATAAAAAACATGCTCCTGTTTAACCTGCTGTTGATGGTAAGTTGTACTTGTTTTGCTCAAAAGCAGACTTTTGATGTAATAAACTATACGATACCCAACGGTTGGGATAAAACAGAAATGGCAAATGGCATTCAGCTGTCCACCAAAAACGATGGTAAAGGAAGCTATGCAGCGGTTGTCATTTTACGTTCGGTAGAAACTAAAGCAACAGCAAACGAAAACTTTAATGCCAGCTGGGAAAAACTGGTAAAAGGTACCGTGTCTGTTTCTGAAGAACCAACCATGCAAGATCCTGCAACTGAAAAGGGATGGAGCATTTTGTCGGGACAAGCCAACTATACCGATGGCGCCAATAAAGGAATGGCAACCCTCTTAACCGCTACAGGAAACGGCAAAATGGCCAATGTGGTAATCATGACCAATACCGATAAATATCAAAACCAAATATTGGATTTTATAAAAAGCCTTGACTTAAATGAAACAACAAGTGAAAAAGCTGTTAATGAACACCCGGTTTCGCCCACAAACTATACAACTGGTTTAGGTAACAAAAATATTTATTCAATTACTGTTCCGCCCAGCTGGAGTTTAAATGCCGGCCAAAATAGTTTAACGTTAGAAAAAACGACAAATACCGGGAAAAGAATTATCGAGTTTATGAGTTTGATAAAATCATCTGGCAGTTTAGAAAAAGATATGGAACATATTTTCTTTGATGTTTTTGATGGTTGGAGCCTGCATAACAGCCCTAACAGTCTCTTATTTGAAAAAGGTGATCATGAAAAAGGGTTTACCAGTCAGGGCCTGCCTTATTATATGCTAAGCAATAGCATTACTAAACCCGGGGGTGACGTTATAAAAGCTACCGTACTGCTTATACAGGTAGGGGCAAACGTAGCCATTATTAATTCGGCTGATAACATACTTGGCAGCGAGATGGAGATGGCCTTGAATTTTCTTTTATTCACTTTAAAAATAAACGGTATTGCCGCTAAAAATGTGGATTATAAAAACCAATTGACAGGTACATGGGCTTCAAGCAGCGGGTCATACGGAAATAGTTTAATTGCTGCTACAAGTTACACAGCAGAAGGAAAATATTACGTGCTAACACAATCTTCTTATACGGTGGGCTATGACTATTATAATGACTTAATTAAGAAAAAACAATTTAAAGGCGAAGGATCATTCTCGTTTAAAGGAAATGTACTGGAAAGAAGATCTGCTTCAGGTTCAAGCTCAAAATACTTCATCCGGTTTTATTCGAGAAAATATGGTAATAATACGTGGAGAGATGTAATGGGTTTGTATAACTGTAATTATGATCAAAACAAATTAGAAACGGTACTTCCTTTTCAAAAAATTTAATTACTATGCCAATTTGAATAAAGGAAAGCAGATGAAAATCAGGATGGCTTTTACACAGGACAGGCATGGGGCAGCTTTTAAAAATCAACAGCTAATTTTCTATAATACAACATCCGCAATCATGACCAGATTTACAGCCTTAACCATTTTGCTATTTACGGTGTGCGGTGCAAAAGCCCAAAGCGACTTAGAACTTAACCGTGACTCCATAATAGGATGGCAGTATATAAGTAATCCACTCAATGCTAAAGTCATTTACAAACCCGTTAAAAGCCAGGATGGCGGTGTTTATTCTGTATGGCAACAACAGGCTTCGGATTTGCTGATCAACTGGATTCAACAATCGTACCTGCCCCGTGGCTTGGTGATGCGTACCATTGCAAAAAACGATGAACGTTGGTATCTGGATGGCAATGGCCCTTTACACAGTTATGGCGTAAATTTTCTGGGATATTCCACTCATTTTGTCAAAGGAAAAATTGACCTCCATTGTTGCGAACAAGGACAAAGATTAGTTGCCGGATTTAATGATTTTCCGGGTTCATTCATTAAAGGTTTTAATCCCGGTGGGATGTATTTTTTTGCCGAACAAGCACAGTTTGCGAGTGGCGATGATGATGCTCAACTATCTAAAGAAAACATTGACAAGAGCATTCAGCCCAATCTCTATAATTATCGCACCTACTTAGATCATTATCACAATAATGGGCAACAGGTTTTTAAAATGGGCGTGGTGGTTCCAAAAAATGGCGAATGGCCTTTTAAACCGGTTCTCGTAAAAGATGCCGTGGCATACATTCAACAGCAAATGGCAACTTACCCCGGCATCATGCAAAAAAATCCCTACTCGGTAGAGCCGTTGAAAAAAAATTTGGAAAGATTGAAACCTTACTACAATGAAGTTGTAAAATTAAATGCAAGCTATAATTACGACAACGGCATTAATGATGGCAATGGTCATTATCTGCTCAATTCCGAAGCTATTATAAACGGGAAAGGTAGCAACAAAACATTTCCCGAGTACAACATACTTGTTTCTACAACACAACAAACCATCGACCAAACAAAAACAGACGGCCCGCTTTGGATGTATTTTAATTTAACGCCAGCGATTGTAAACCTGGAAGGAAACCCGGCAAAATTTGATACAAAGTTTGGCACAGGCATATCGCACATGATATATTCTTTGTTGAACAATTTCAATTTTGATTTTGTGGCAAAATGGTTGGCACAGCCGGATACAAGAAAAACTATGGTTTATACGCCACTAAAAATTCCGGCAAAATCCACAGGCAATATTTTGGTAGTACCTACAGCGGTTTCTGCAACCTCATCTGAAAAAAATAAAGATCCTAATACCATTTTATATTTATATGAAGATTTTGAGGGTTATCCTGTTGGGTTTCTTTCTGCAAAGGGATGGCATACTCATGGGCGCGACGGGCATAGTGTTGAAAACGTAACCTTGAATAAAATTAATGGAAAGAGTGGTAAATGGGTTTCTATTCCTGATATGTACACTTTTTATCCGGATTTTAATAAGCCTTTAGGGAGCAGTTTTACGGTTAATTATGATCTTTATTTTGGTAATGATGTTCAAAGCAACAGAACGCCCCTGTATTTCAGATTGGATACTAAAGACCCTAACAAAAGCAATCCGATTGATTTGCACGATATAAACAGGGAAGGATTCCAGTTTGCAATAGCCATGAGTGGGGAAACTGAAACCAGCAAAAGATTTATGAGCACAAGTTCAAATGAGATAATCGGCAAAGTAAAAATACCTGCATTTAAAGCAAATGATATAGCCCACATCAGTATTTCGATAAAGGGAGCTGTAGTAGCTATAGCTGTAAACGGAAAGGAAATCATGCGTGATGAGAATGTAATTCCTTCGGGAAAAATATTTAAAAGATATGGCTGGTACTGCGGTGTGCCAGGCGTACACCTTGGCAATATTGAAATAAGAAAATAAAGGACAACAATAGTTCTTCATTAAACAAAATAAAAACATCAAAATTTAGGATATGAAATATTTAATCGCAGTCATGCTGATGCTCATCAGCAGCATTTCTTATGCCCAAAAGCCCTCTAAAGAGCAAATGGAAGCAGACAGGAAAAAAATGGCCGAAGCCCAAAAACAACTGGAGGCTAAAAAAGCATCCATGAGCCCGGAGGCTAGAAAGAATTTTGAAGATATGATGGAAAAAATGGGCGCGAACAAAGCCATGCAAAGTGCACAACAGGGTTTGAACTATAATGCCAAAGGCAACACGAATGTAATGCTGCGGAGTACCGACCCCAATCTTGTTCCCGATAAAATTGCTGAACTTAAAATTGCCACTACACCACAGACCAAGCCACAGCTAACAGCTTATCTTACGCCCATTTTTACCGAAGTGGATAAACTGATAAAGCCTGAAAGCAAAAACGCGGTAAAAAACCTGATGAACAAAGGCGAAAAAACCGGAAAGTATGCCATGGTATTTTGGGCAAATAATGAATTGGACAAAGCATTGTATCTCTTGCTGAATGCCTGTATGACCAATCCAGATGATTTGGCTTCCTTAAATAACTTGGGGAGCCTGCTTACCATTTCGGGTTATGCGCATAAATCGCTGCCTATATTATTGTATACCCAGAAGTTGTTGCCCAATAGCGCTACCGTACTCAACAACACCGGGCAGGCTTTGCTTAGTGTTGGCCATGTTGATCAAGCCAAAACGATGTTAGTTGGGGCAGTTACAAAAGATTCTACCAATTCTCAGGCGTATCGTTCTTTGGCATTAATTGCTCAGAAACAAGGAGATAAACCGCTATGCGCCGGTTATCTTCAAAAAGCCATTGCTCATGGTGGTGCAACCACGCAAAACATTAACCTTTTACAACAGCTGTCTCCAACAGCCGATAAGTCGGCTATGTACCGGGCTATACGCAATAATTTCAAACAATTTTATAAAGACCATAGCATCACCAAAAGATTTATTATACCTCCAATACCTAATAGTTACGAGACTGCCTTAGCAGTATATCCGGAAGTAAACAGCTTTTTTCTTAACCTGGATGCAACCATAAATGCAGCAGATAAACAGAGCAAAGAATTAAAGAAAGATTACGAAAAATCATTTATGGATAACGTGAATAAACGGATGGCGCAAACGAAACAAATAGTGGATAATGTGGGAAAGCCGGGCGCAACCAAAATGATAAAAGATATGAAAGAAGGGCTTACCAATCCGTTTTTGGCCCATGCCCTCCTGATGCTCAATGCCATTGATAACCCACAATACAGCGTTTCTTACATCAGCCGAATGAAAAAAGAAACGGCAAACGCAAAGCAAGGAATTGACGAATTGAAACTAGGATTGAAAACAGATTATGACGATAAAATAAGCGCCCTGGTAAAAGAAAAAAGTAAACTGGATGACGGAGAAGGCAAAGGTGCGGCAAACCAACGGTCTATGGAAATTGAAAAAGAACTCTGCGAATTAAGGACAGCAAGGCAAAATAAATGGCTGGAAAAATCGGCTGAGATCAATAATCAATATATCCGCAATATGGAAGATTTGATGAACCAGCGATTGCAGGAATATCTATTTTGGAATACGATAGCCATGCAATCTTTTCAAGATCCCACACCTGTAAACTATCAGGCTTATGTTGGCTACCTCAACGATTTAAAAAGCTTCCGTTCTTTTTTTCCTTTTTATGTAGATGGCGGTTTGTCGAAGCCTTGCGGCGATTATTTAAAACCAGATTACAATACCAAAGGGAAAATACAGGTTTGGGAGAAGGAACATTGCGAAGTGGATTTTGGTTTTGACGCTAAGGTAGTCGCTGGAAAAATGAACTGCGAAGGATTTTCAGTTTATGGCAGTATTCCCGCAGGCGAATTTACCTATAGCCGAAGCTATGATCCGGTAACCTGGGAAACCACTGGCCACAGTATTACAGTAAAAGGAGGGAAGGATAAAGAATTTGAAATTGGCAAACTCGGCGGGAAAATTGGCGCTTCAGTAGAAACAACTGTACAATTTGACGGTAATATGAACCCAGTTGATCTGATCGTGACAGGATCGGCAGGAGCAGAAATAAAGGGACCGATGGGGGAGGGGTTTCAGCAGATTTAGGTGCTGTAACCGTAAGTGTAAACGGAGGCTTTAATTCTTCAGGTCCCGGATTTACACCATTTGGAAGTAGTTTTTTAAAATAGATATATTTCAATGAAAAAAATAGTACTCATTAGCCTGCTGTTATATGGTTTTGCTGCACAGGCGCAATTTAATGCCCTGGCAAAACAAATGAATAAGGATTGCACTGCTGAAAGTGTATTAAAAGAACCGGGTAGGTTTCTTGATGCTCATATTGGCGGCGTAACTGGAGGGGGCAAAGAAGGTATTTCTTCGACGGAGATTGCCAATGCAAGAAAAATGATGGAGGCATTTGAAAACATAACCAAACCAAAGCTACAGTTTACAGGCGGGCTGGCCAAAGCCAGCTTTGGGCTAAATTCTAAAATATATTATAATCAGTTTTCTATCTGTAGTTATACGTACAACCTGGGTTTTCATGCATTTGTATGTAATGTGCAAACACATAAGCTGGCCATTGTTGATGAATACCAGGGCGTGCTTAGGGTAATCGGGAATCCATCATTTCAAAAAGCGTTTAATTCTTTCCAGGGAAATGCCGATGCTTATAAAATCCCGGCAAATTCACAGCTTGTAAATGCCCCTTTTATTGCTATACTTAATTACTATGGTTTTGCAGACAGCAGGGTGGTAAATGCCATCAACAACGGAAATGGTTTTATTGATCTGAATAGTGAACAAGCAGGTAACCTTAGTTCCTATCCGGTAATTGAGAATAAACCAGGCAAAGGGTACGGCATTAACTTTCCTAATTCCGGTTTCGTTACAGTAAATAACGATTTTGTATATCGCCATGCATTTATTACACATAGCGATATTCCTTTTTTTATTCCCATTACAAGGAAGAAATTTTTACAGGATATGCTGGAATATTATGACCGGGAAAAATGGGGATTGTACCTCTACTCGAAGAGAAAGTAAAAAATAAAATAGCCTATGCAGAATTGAACTTAAAAGAATTCTATGAGGTAAATACAAGAAAAAAAACTACCGCACAAAACCTATTATCAAAGAAAGATGAAAAATGGCTGAACCAGCAGGCTGCTATACCGGGTGATAACAAAGCTTTTGTTGTGCCAACCGATCGTAATCGGTATTTGGGCGATGTGTATGGTAACTTTTATTTCACCGAATTTTATACCGGCACCGAAGGCTTCTGTCTGTACCAGATCAACCCCGAATACCTGAAAAAATATCCACCAAATGGCACAAAACCAATATTGGTCGATGTAATGTATCGTTTCAAGCCAAATTATAATTTTTTAATGGGCGTAAAAGAATCTTTTATAGACCAACTTAACCTGGATGAGTTTAGGAAACTGTTACAATAATCCGATAGGCAATGAAGCACATAAAAATATTTTTACTGTTCAATATGATCGTAGCGATAAGCTTTACAAGCTTCGCCCAAAAACAAACTTTCGATGTGGTTTCATATGCCTTGCCTAAAGGCTGGCAAGAATTAAAAAATGAGGCTGGTATTCAATTATCCATTACAGATAAAAAAAATGCTTCCTATGCGATAGTAGTTATTACCAAAGCAACTGCATCTACTGCATCGGCAACAGAAAATTTCAACAATGATTGGCTTAAGCTGGTAAAAAGCACTGTGCAGGTAAATACGGAGCCAATTATGCAGCAACCCACAAACGAAAACGGCTGGGAAGTAATTTCTGGTGGAGCAAATTATGCCGATGGTGCAAATACAGGTATGGCTACTTTATTAACCGCCACTGGCGGCGGGCAAATGGTAAGTGTGGTTTTAATGACCAATACTAAGCAACATCAAAACGAGTTACTCGCATTTTTAAATTCTTTAGCGTTAACAAAACCCGCTCAAAATGAAATTGGTAATGCTACTACTACTATCGCAAACCAAGCAGGGAAACCTTCGGTTGTAGGCTTGTGGTGTGATAACCATCTAGAAACGAGTGGGTATTATAACGGATTTCCGCAGTATACAGCGGGCTATTTTAGACGGGAATATTTATTTAAAGACGACGGCACTTATATTTTCCGTCTAAAAAATTGGTCTACACTGATGAAAGAAATACTTTTTGCGTACGAAAGCGGAACTTATGTTGTTCAGGCAAACCAACTTATCGTAATTCCTAATCAAGGCAGAGGCGAATGGTGGAGCAAGAAGGATAATAATGCATCGCTATGGGGAAATAGATTAAAAGCATCTGATTATAAGCCGGAAAAAACGAATTACATCTTTGAAATAAAATATTATTCGGGAACAGATAGTTATAGTCTAATTATTAACCCCAAAAAGAATACCGAAAGAGACGGCACTTATAATCAAAATGGTTTTTCATATGCCCGGAGTAGAACCGGAAAATCAATTATTGATAACCCACCAGGTTTTAAAACAAGTTTAGAAAATAAATAACTGCCAAAATGGAATCCGTTTAACTTGGTTTGAGCATCTCGTTACGGATTAAAATTTCAATTCTAAAAATCATTTTTAACCGATGAAACAGATCAATACCCTAATCATCGCTACCTTATTTGCATCAGCAGCTTTTGGCCAACAAAAAAATCCAAGCAATAAAAAAGAAGTAGATGATAAGATAAAGCAGGCACAGGGGCAGTTAATTAAACTAACACCTGAACAGAAAAAGATGTTGGAGCAGATGGGAATGTCTACCAAAGTTCCTTCTATGCCTACCGGAACTACGGATGCAGATGTGAAGACCGCCGTAAGTGGCGGCGGAGCATTTGATGTGCCATCAAAAAATAATACGCTTATTAGTGCTATCCCTCAAATCACATTAACTGCTGCTACAGTTTCCGCTTATATCAAAACCCTAAACGATTATGTTGAAAAAGGAATTGCAAACGATGCAAAGCAGGTGGGGCAAAATGTGTATTCCTACTTTAAAACCAATAAATATAAACCTGAAACAATAGGTAACGAAGGTATTGGCTTTTGGACAACAGGCCAGCCTGAAATTGCGGTGTACATTATGGGGCGAGCTTGTGCCGACAATAGTTCTGATGCCGATCTGCTCAGCAACTTTGCGGCTATGCTAGGTATGGGTGGTGCACCACATCGCGCCATTCCATTATTGGAATATCTTGACAAACAATACCCTGATAATACAACTATTCTGAATAACCTGGGGCAGGCCTGGTTTTATTTGGGCGAAACGGATAAGGCCAATATCAATTTAGAAAAAGTGATAAAAGCATTTGCTTATCATCCACAGGCAAACTATACCCAATGTCTTATTCAGCAAAGTAAGGGCAATACAACACAGGCAGTTGAAAAAATGAAAAACTCTTTAGCATACAGTTTTTCATTAGATAAAATAAATATGCTGCGCAAATTGGGCTACAAAGTAAAAGGCAGCGACATGCGGAAACCTTTTCGCCCTGATCCCAACCCTTTGGGTTTGAAAAATTTTGTGCGTCCGGATGTACCAACAAGCTATGAAGATGAAATGAGACTGAAAGTAGACTGGGATGCCTTTCAAAAACAAGTAGGTGATCAATCAATGGCGTTGGCAAAAGAAATAATTCCATATCAACAGGCAGCCGTAGCTAAGGCAACACAAGCCTATAAAAAATTCGATAATAAGGGTGTAAAAGAGATTAGCGAAATGAAAGCGAATTCAGTATTGCCCGATAACCTTTATCGAATCGTTGGCGAAAAAAACCTGGAAGAAATGAATAAAGATGGGGCGTAGGTTACCGTTTTAAAAAAGCAAAAGCACAGGTTGACTCATTGATGAAAGATTTTATGGCAAAAGATGAAGCACAAAGAAAGAATTTGGAAAAACAAAACAGCATCATTGCCGACAAGGAAACCGAACTTGCTAAAAAAGGAGAAAATATTGGCTATGATAACTGCAAAGTACAACAGCAATACAGTGAGTGGGTATATAAAAATTATAATAAGCCGCTAGAAGCAGCCTATCAAAACTTCCTGCACCAAGCGTATTTAAAAATAACCGAAGAGTTGTACTGGGAACAATTTACGATGGATGATGCCACTTTTGAAGCAACAAAGATTGCAGCCAAAAAAGAATGGCTGGGGGTTCTTGGCAATACAAGATACATTGCTACCAATAAATATGGTAACAATTGCATAGCAACCGAGAACAAAGCCTCAGGCTATAAGTTGGCTGATTTTGACGATATGCACTGCACTCATATTTCTACTTTGGATTTTGGTGCGTACAAGCAAATAGTAGCATGTGGTAAAATGCGTGTAGAATTTGATGCTGGTAAGTTGAAAGGTAGCTTTGATTTTAAGTCGGACAATGCAGGCAAAGATAAATTTGTAAAAGGTACGGTCGAAGCTACAGTAATTGATAAATCGGTAGGTAAGGGGCCCTTAGAAGCGTCAGCTAAGGCCGGTATGGGCATGGAGTTTACCAGCCACGGTGTTGAAGATATGTATGTAAACGGCGAAGCATCGGTGGCAAACGTTTCTGCTTCTGGTCGCATGAGTTTGATTTCTGGAAATATGTCGGGGGCTATTAGTGGCTTTGGTAAATAAAACTAAAAATATACACCATGAAAACAATAACTTCTTTTCAAATAATTGTTGCGTTTTTTGTATTCACTCAACAAGTACATGCACAAGATTGCCAGTCGTCAAAAGATCTGGAAAACCTTCCCGGAAAACTGATAGACGCGGCCCATTGTGAATGGCCACAACAAAAAGCCCATTGGTTAGATGACTTAGGTACAGCGGCCAATAAGGCCGTGGCCAATACGGTACTCACAAAAATAGAGGCCCTCGAAAAACAAAGCCGCATTAACTATACCCTTAAAGGTTGTATACTCAAAACCACCTTTTCGGGCCATACGGCTATTACAATAGCCGGTAAATATCCATTAGCAAGCTATGATCTTAATATGGGCTGTTATGAATATATCTGTATCAAAAACAAAATGATAGTGAACAGCGAATACGCCAATGTTTTTCGTGCCTATGTTAACCGGTATACCGACATAGAGAATGCCTTTTCTTTTCCTGATGAGGCGTACTATTACGAAACACCCAAAAAATACAACGGACAGTTTATCGCGCTGCACGATTTTATCAAAATAGATGCCTCAAAAAATATCAACAATGGGAAAGGCTTTTATCAGGATTTGGCCGAGACCACTATAAAACAGGGCAACCGTAGTGTATATATGACCCGCCATTGGTATTTTACCAAACCTGGTGTTTTATTGTTTGTGCCTGTTACCCGCAAAGAATACCTCGAAGCGCTATTGGTCTACTACGAAAGAGAAAAATTATTGATAGCCGATAAAATAAAGGAGATTGAAAATGAATCCGCTGGCATGATGAAAGATCCACAAAAATATCCTCAGTTGTATGAAAACGGCAAGCGAAATCTAATCGTCAGGAAGGCCAAATATCCCGATTGGCAACAAAAAATCGAAGCAAAAAAAGTGATTGTACAAAAGGCATTGAAAGAAAATACTGCAAATTGGTTGGCGCAACCTGCTATAGTGAAGCCCAAAACAGAAACCTTTTCTTGGAAAAACAATTATGGTCCAGGTTCGAATGATAATGTTTGGATTGATACCTACAATGTGGATACCAAAGAAGATGCACAAAAAACAGGATCATTCACCTTTAGTGGCTTTTGGGATGATAAAAATGGCGCCACCCTCTATCAATATAACCGCGAGTATTTTAAGGGCGCAGAAAAAAATCCGGTCAAACCTTATATGATAGAATTGACCTATAGATATGTAAAAACCACACTTGGGAAAAGCCTTGTAGAAAATTTTACCGAAAACTTCGACTTTGATGCCATCAGGAATATGTTGGAATAAGCATATAAAATCATCTTTTTTAATGATGTTATCTAAGATTGGTACTATTTAATTTTATATCATCAATAACATTTTCTAAAACTGAATAACATGAAAAAAATCTTCTCCATTCTAGGCTCACTGTTGTTTGTAACAGCAGTTAAAGCACAAACTGTTACGGTAAAAAAAGAAACTGTAAACCCAGGTAATAATCAAACTACTAATACTTCAACCCCATTGAAAGATCCTAAGGGAGCTGCTGTCGATCCTAAAAAGGAAGCAGCCGATAAAGCTGCAGCAGAAAGAGCGATTAAAGATGCAAAAGTTGCACAGCATACTGATCCGCAAAGCATTACTGCAAAAGACCCTAAGGCAGCTCCTACAGATTTCAAAAAACAAGAAGCAGATAAAGCTGCAGCAGAAAGGGCAGCTAAAGAAGCAAAAATTGCACAACATGTTAACCCTAAGGCCACCACGGCAAAAGATCCTAAAGCTGCACCTATCGATTACAAAAAGGAAGCAGCCGATAAAGCAGCAGCAGAAAGAGCAATTAAAGATGCAAAAATTGCACCCACAAAAGGCAACTAATGCTGTTCAATAGAAACATTTATCAACCGTTGTGTATTGAAGTAAAAGAAAGTCTCGTACATGGGCGTGGCGTATTTGCAAAAAACAAGATCCTAAAAGGGAGCCTTATAGAGCAGGCTCCCGTTGTTTTCTTATCGCATAATGAAAAAGAAGCGTTACGGTTTACCAAGCTTTTTCATTATTATTTTTTATTGGGCGAAGTTGAAAAACAGGCAGCTTTTTGTTTCGGCTACGCCTCGTTTTACAATCACTCGCCCCAAGCAAATGCCTTTTACACGTTTTCTAAGAAAAAAAATACCATTAATATTTATGCTTACCAAACCATTGAAGCTGGCGATGAAGTAACCATTAACTATAATGGCAAACCAGCAGATAAGAATGAGGTTTATTTCCCAAATCCGGATGAATAATGACGAAACAATTATACTTAAAAACGATAAAGGGAAAGGGCAGGGGTGTTTTTTGTAACACAGCTATTCGCGAAGGAGAAGTGATAGAAGTTTGCCCTGTCATTATTATCCCTGCTAAAGAATTTGCTGCATTAAACGCTACAGCTCTGATGGATTATAGCTTTTATTTTAATAAAGAAGAAAATACATTGTCGTTAACCATGGGTTTTGGCTCCATGTATAACCACAAACAATATCCTAATGCTGTTTATATACTTGATAGACGGAAAAAACAGATGGTATTTACGGCTCACGAGCAGATAGATGCACATACAGAAATATGCATCAACTATGGAGGCGAGTACGGCAGAGATTACACTAAATGGTTTATAGACAGACATATAGTTCCGGTTTGATCAGAAAAATCATCTTTTTTAATGATTGACCTGCCTACGCCGGCAGCCTATTTTTACTAGAAAAAAGCAAACCATGAAAAAAGTAATTTTGGCCTTTTTCCTCACTATTGGTATAGGAGGGATAGCACAAGCACAGATTTTGGGCAAACTCAAAGCAAAAGCAAAAACTGCTGCAGAAACCTCAGTCGATCGCTCTACAGATAAAGTTGTAGACAAGGCTGTAAATAAAACCGCAGATAACGTTACCGACAAAGCAATAAACAAAGTAAGCGATAAACTGAACAACTTGTTTAAGAAAAAAAATAAGAAACGTCCTGATACTGTTCCATCTGTAGTACCAGATTCGGGCAAAACTGCAATCAAACCCAATAATCAAAACAAATAGGTTTGCTCCATAAAATTAAGAAGTGGCAATAAATTGTAGTTTTTCCAAACTGGAATATCAAAATCCAACTTATTATACATGCCAATCTTCGCGCTCAAGTAATCTTCTCAAGGTAAGTCCATTTTTAAATTACCTTGAGAATTACTGCATTTCAATATAATTTTTCGCTGTAAATCTTCAATAATGAACACGATAAGCTATAAAAAACGCTTTAGGCGTTAAAAAAACTTTAAATCAGTATTAGCCATTCACGACAAAAATAACCAGGTATATATGAGTCAGTAATATTTAATAGAAAGTTAATACATTAGGACTTGCTTAATTGCAATTTTTTTTTGGAACTTTATCTTTTTAACAATCTTAAGCAAGATATAAGAGCCATGGCTGCCTACAGCAAATTTACTGATGAGGAATTGACTGCCTTGCTTATAGAGGGAGACCATGCTGCATATACCGAGATTTATCATCGGTATTGGAAAAAGCTGTTTTATATAGCCGGAAAAAAACTGGGCAATATGGAAGAAGCAGAAGAAGTGGTACAGAATATTTTTATGTCGCTTTGGAACAGAAGAGCAGTTATTACCATCACCACTACTTTGGGTGCCTATCTTACTACCTCGGTAAAATACTGGATCATTAAAATACTAGATAAGCAGTACCATCAGCAAAAGTATGCCAAGAGTATTGCCAGTAATGTACTTGACGATTCTACCCAGCAATGGCTGGAGTTTCTGGACCTGAAAGAAATTCTAGACAGGTACGTCTCTGAACTGCCCGAAAAGTGCCAGCTGGTATTTAACATGAGCAGAAACCTGAACATGTCCCAGAAACAAATTGCCGAAGAACTTAATATTTCTGAAAAAACAGTTGAGGCGCATATGGGAAAGGCCATAAAAACCCTACGGACAAGGTTTAATCACTTCTTTTTGATTTTGTTGTAATTTTTTTGAGGGGGAACTAAGGGATTTCCATTTTACGATGGATATTATAGTTACAGACCCCTAAAAAATGGAACATTCAGAAGAACTACAAAGATATAGATACCTTGCCTCAAAATGGCTGGACCACAGCATTACGGAAGATGAGCTTAGGGAGTTTAATGATTGGTATAATACAAACCTTGAAACACCATTAAACATCCCGAGTTCTTTTGCTGCAACCGAGCAGGTACTTGAAGCGCGGATACTCCAAAAATTAAACGACACACTAGAAGTTAACGCAATAACAGAAGACAGTAAATACAAAAATGGCAGCATAAAAATTGGCTGGCCTATACGTATTGCGATAGCTGCCTCCATTCTAATTGCCTTGGGCACAGGATTATGGTTTTATCAGAGCCAGACAATAGCACCCCAATTACAGGGTGTAACCCACACCGATATCTCTCCGGGTAAAAATACCGCTATGTTGACTTTTTCAAATGGCGCAGTCATACAACTCAGCGACAAAAGGAAAGCGGTATTCGTTACCCATAACAAATTAACATACAATGATGGCAGTGTAGCGGGCTTGGGCAGCCAAGACAGAAATATTGCAGCAGGTGAATTGATTACTGCAGTTACCCCAAAAGGAGGGACGTACCAGGTAATTTTATCAGACGGAACCCGTGTCTGGTTAAATGCTGATAGCAAATTATCATTCCCCTCACAGTTTACCAGTAATAAACGGGAAGTAAGTCTTAGTGGAGAAGCTTATTTCGAAGTCGCTAAAAACAAGGCAAAACCATTTGTTGTAAATTATGGTAGGGCAGAAGTGGAGGTTTTAGGTACTCATTTTAACATTATGGCCTATAAAGATGAGACAGCCAGCAAAGTTACCCTACTTGAAGGTGCAGTCAAAATAAATAATGGGGCAGAAAAAGTTGTATTGAAACCTGGGCAGCAAGCAGAAATTTCTGAACGTACAGGGCAGGCAATTATACTCAATAATGAAATTGATACAGAACAGGCCGTTGCCTGGAAGGATGGATATTTTATGTTCGCTAATGAACCAGTTGAAAGTATCATGCGTAAAATAGAGCGTTGGTACGATGTATCTATTGTTTACCAGGATAACCTACAGGACAAAGCCTTATGGGGTACGGTGTCGCGGTATAAAAATGTGTCGGAAGTTTTAAAACGCCTAGAGCTTACAGGAGTGGTACGCTTTAAAATGGACAACCTAAACGGCAAGGGGAAAGAAAGGAGGATAATTGTTATGAAATAGCAATACACCATTTCAGCATAATTATCTAAAAAACCAGGAGCGATTGCAGCGCCCCGGTTTACCCGCATCAATGCGGTTTAGGTGATTACTGCCGGTATAGACAATATAATAAGATCAAACAAATTATTGAACCAACCTAATATTCAAAGATATGGAATTTTATCCTTATGAACTCTGTAATAAAAAACGTTACGGGGGTTATAAACTATTTTTAATCATGAAACTAATAGTTTTTTTTCTCCTTATTGGTTTGCTGCAGGTAAGTGCTAATGGCTTTGCCCAACGGGTAACGCTGTCAGAAAAAAATGCAAAGCTGGAGCAGATTTTCAATAAAATCCGCAAACAAACCGGTTATGACATTTTGTGCGATGCAGATATTATCAAACAAACCAAACCAGTTACAATAAATGTAAAAGACACCCCATTAACCACTGCGCTTAAAAAATGTTTTGAAGGGCAACGGGTATCTTTTAGCTTTATTCAAGACATGGTCGTTGTTAGAAGAACGACCGACCTTTTGCTTTCCGAAATCAACCTCGTTACAGTTAAGGGAACTGTAACAGATACAAAAGGCTTGCCATTACCTGGTGTTTCGGTTAAACTCAAAGGTACTTCTTCAGGTGGTGCAAGCACCAACAAGGACGGTAATTACACAATAACAATACCTGAGTTAACCGGTATCCTTGTTTTTTCCTATATTGGTTATGCCCCAAAGGAGGTTCCTGTTAATGGCAAAACTACTATAGATGTTCAATTAACGGAATCGAATACAGCATTAAACGAAGTAGTTGTAGTTGCTTACGGAACGCAGACTACAAGAAACATAGTTGGATCTGTTGCAACGCTATCGGCTGCCAATATCAAGGATCAGCCAACGGGAACTTTTGCTGAAAGATTAACGGGAAAACTTCCGGGAGTACAAGCCGCTCAAGGAACCGGACGCCCTGGCCAGGGTATGGATATCCGCATACGTGGAGCCGCCTCGCTAACTTCATCGGTAAGGCCACTGGTTGTTATTGATGGAATACCTATGATTGGTAACCCAGATAACATCAATAATATCAATCCTGACGAGATTGAGTCTTTCTCCATATTGAAAGACGCTTCGAGTACTTCCATGTATGGTTCGCGCGGAGCCAATGGGGTTATCCTCATTACAACCAAACGGGGTAAATCAGGCGCACCTAAAATTGAATTTAACAGCTATTACGGACTTGCAGAAAACATGAAAGAGCTGAAGCCTGAGGTAATGGATGCTACGCAGCTGGCTACTTACATGAAAGGTTTTTTTGAAGATAAGGCTTTATATGAAGGTTATACAGGAGGTGTACCCGGCGCTTACCAAAACCCCGAACAATATGGTAAGGGAACCGACTGGTACGATTTACTGACCCGTCAGGGTGCCGCCCAGAATTATAGCCTGGCCATTTCCTCGGGCAATGATAAATCTGCCTTGAGCATAACAGGAGGTTATTTTGATCAGGATGGTATTGTAAAAAACACAGGTTATAAACGTTTTTCGCTACGTATAAACGGCGATGTAAAATTGACCGATAATATTAAGTTAGGGGTAAGCCTTGCTCCATCGGTGCAACTTGAGCACAACAACAGGCAAAACAGAGCAAATAGTTCAGGTTTCAATGTTGACGGGCAAAGGGCAATTTTTGCTTCAACTCTGATGATGCCCACTATGGGATCGCCATATAACGCGGATGGCTCTTTAGCGTTAGGGGTTGGATCTTTTCCGAATCTGTTTGTTTGGGCGAATCCGTTGCGACAGTTAACTGAAATTAATGATGACGTTAAAAGAACACGTGTGCTGGGTAATATCTTTGCAGAGATTGGTTTTTTAAAACATTTTACCTTCAGAACTTCTGCCAATCTTGATCTGGGAAACATGCAGGCAAAAAAATTCGTGCCATCTACCGCATTCGGAGGATTTAATGATGTACCGGTCGAATTTCCTGTTGCAGGAAGCAACGATACTGCTTTGGGCGAATCATATACAGAAAACCCAACCACCTGGTTAAACGAAAACCTGTTGAGCTACAAGAATACTTTCGCTAAAGACCATTCATTGGAGGTATTAGCCGGTTTTACTGCCCAGCGTTTTGATGTTTACTCTTCACAAATTGTTGGGCGCGATTACCCTGATAACAGCGTACCTTATTTAAGCGCTGCTACGCGTTTTACAACAAATACATCAGCCGCTTACGCCTGGACCATGTTATCAGCCCTTAGCCGTGTAAATTATACGTATAAGAACAGATATTCCCTTCAGGCTTCGGTAAGGAGAGACGGTTCATCGCGCTTTGGTTCGAATAACAAATGGGGAACTTTCCCTTCAATAGGTGCTAACTGGATTGCCAGCGAAGAAGCGTTTTTAAAGGATTTTTCTAAAATAAGTTTTTTAAAAATACGGGCCAGCTATGGTTTAACAGGTCAAAATGAGTTTGGCGGCAGTCTTGTCAACCAGAATTATGCGCATACACCAACTATAGGCAATAGCAATTATGTGTTTGGCAGTGTATTGGCCCCCGGAAAGGTACAAAGTGGTTTAGGAAACATTGATTTGGTTTGGGAACGGAATAAACAGCTAGATCTGGGGATAGATATTGGCCTGTTTAAAGACAGGATTAATTTTACCTACGATTATTATAACAAATATACTGATGGCTTATTGTTTACCGTTCCGGTACCGCACTCATCCGGCTATACCAGCGTACAGGATAATTTGGGCGACATTAAACAATGGGGACACGAATTTACCTTAAGTACCAAGAATTTAACAGGTGCATTTAAATGGAATACTGATTTTAATATTTCTTTCAATAGGAATATAGTTAAGAAAATCGGTGTAAATAATATATCATTTGCCGATAATCCTTCGGGAGTATTGTCTGAATTTACCGACTGGAGAACAATTGTGGGCAAGCCGATAGGCCAATACTTTGGTTATGTGTTCGATGGCGTGTTTATGAACCAGGCAGAAGCAGATGCAGGTCCTAAATACTATGGTACAAGCCCAACTACATTATCGCAGGCAGGAACTGTACGTTACAAAGATTTGAATGGCGATGGTAAGATTACGTGGCCTGAAGACATGACTATTATTGGAAATCCTAATCCCGATTTTATATTCGGTTTCACCAACAGCTTTGCATACAAGAACTTCGACCTCAATATTGTACTTTCTGGTACTTATGGTAATGATCTGTACAATGGTATGGAAGAAAGCACCTATAATCTTGATGGGGTTTTTAATGGTCCACCAGAATTGTTGCAGCGCTGGCGTTCAGAAGCAAACCCGGGAAATGGTTTGGTTCCGCGTACATTGGCCGGAACAACAGGGGCTTATCGCGCCAATTCAAGCAGATGGGTCCATGATGCTTCACATATTACCATCAACAACATTGCGTTGGGCTATACTTTCAGGAATTTTAAAAAATTAACCTATATAAAAAGCCTGCGTTTGTACACTACTGTACAAAATGCCTACATATTTACCAGTTATCCTGGCAATCCTGAAGTGAGCATAAACGGCCTGACCTCTGTTGCACAGGGACAGGATTTAGGGGCATACCCAATACCCAGAACATTTACGTTTGGGATTAACCTTGTTTTATAAATTGATGTACAGTTCTCATCTAAAAAGCATTAAAAATGAAAAAGCATATTTTATATAGCATCATTATACTTACCCTGGGATTAGTTTCGTGTAAAAAGTTTCTAGACGAAAATAATCCGAACAGCATCAATCTCGGCAGTTATTTTAAAAGCCAAAATGATTTTGATCTGGCGGTGAACGGGGCTTATGCCCAACTTAGAGGCATATACAACAACAGAAGTGCCTGGCTTATGGGCGAAATGCGGTCAGATAATGCGCATTACGATTATACCCCGACTGATCAGGCGGTAGCAACTTTTAGTAAATGGGCCATTGCCGATTTTATTAACGATGGATCTAATATCGAAACCCCGGCCAAATGGGATGCAGCGTATAATGCCATATCAGCAGCAAACACCATACTAGATCATATCAATGATGTGGATCTCGCTGTAACTAGTAAAAACCAGATCATTGGCGAAGCTAAATTTATACGCGCACTTTCCTATCTTGAACTGGTACGGTATTTTGGTGGCGTACCTATTTATCCGCGGGCCCCGTTAAGTCGAAACGAAACGTATATAGCCCGTTCATCAGCACAGGAAGTCTATGATTTTATTATAGCTGATGCAAAAGATGCAGCAGAAAAGCTTGCTCCACCTTCCTTTCCTCAAACTGGTAGGGCCACAAGAGGAAGTGCGCTTACCTTACTTGGCGATGTATATGTAACAACAAAAAAATATGACCTGGCAGAAGCGGTATTAAAACAGGTTACCCAAATGAATTATGGCCTGATGACAACCTATCCTGATGTGTTTCAGCTTGCCAATAAAAACAATAAGGAATCAATATTCGAAATCCAGTTTAATACCGGTTTGTCAACCCCTCAGGCAAATACAGGAGGAAATGTTTACAATTATTTGCCTAGAATGACGAGCACTACAATCATAACAGGCGTAAATACAAATACAGTAACAGCTCCTGGAGGATACAACACACCAACCCAGGAACTGATCTCAGATTATGAATCAGGAGATCAGCGGCTGGATGCGACTATCGCAGTGGCAGAAGGCTCTTTCAATGTAAATGATATATTTACTGCTACTGCGGTTAAATCTGTTGTTGGATACACGCCACCTTCGGGTAAAGTAGGCAGACCCTTTGCCAAAAAATTTCTTCATGCACACACCATTGCCAACCAAACAAACGATAACCTGCCTATTTACCGCTACGCAGAAGTGTTGCTGCTGCTGGCCGAAAGTTTAAACGAACAAGGTGGAAAATCGGCACAGGCATTACCTTACCTGAACCAGGTTAGGGACCGAGCATTTGGGGCAGGTAAAGGTACAATTAGCACGACCGATCAAAATGCATTAAGGGCTATTATACTACATGAAAGACGGGTGGAACTGGCTTTTGAAAATAAACGCTGGATAGATCTGGTAAGGACCGGAAATGCAATTACCGTAATGAATGCTTTTGGGGTAAGCCAAAAGCAGAGATTCAGCTATTTACAGGCGGGGACTTATAATATCACCCAGGAAAAGCTATTATTTCCAATTCCAACCTCCGAAATAATGCTGAATGATAAACTTAAACAAAATCCTGGTTACTGATTATTCCGAACGTCATGAAAAGATTTTTTATTTTATATGCCATTTTTACACTGGCACTGAATTGGTCATGTGGTAATAAAAAGACCACAGAACCCCCGGTTGTTAAACCTCCTTTTGTAAGCAAGCCACCTGAGGCCTTTGCCGGCTTTTTGACGGTGCTTACCAACGATGCCAGCCGGAAAATTGAAATTTACGATCCAACAATAGAAAACTGGAATACTGCCGAGGCGAAGAAATGGTCATGGGCACCTACAACTGCGCTTGGCTTCGTTACTGCCGATATCAATACTTTTGGTGGCGGGACAGATTTTAAGCTCAGAAAAGTTCCGGTATGGAATAATGCCGAATATGCAGCACTCACTGATAATGGCTTTGCGGCCATTATCGAATATCCTTCGGGTAAGCGCAAATGGTCAAAACGCCTTAGCGGAAACCTTCATTCGGCAGAACTGCTGCCCAATGGAAATATCGCCATCGCTGCATCAGATGGGGGCTGGGTTAGGCTATATGCTTCATCGCAAGGGTCAGATCAGGAATATTATGCCGAATATCCCCTTATTTCAGCACATGCCGTTTTATGGGATCCCAAAACCAATGTACTTTGGGTTACCGGTCAGCATGCCATAACCAAGGCGCATATTATTACCGCGCTTGCCATTGGGGTACAGATGCTGTTCCGGAACTTACTGAAATTGATTCCTGGAGAACTACCATTCCATCTGCCTGGGGGCATGAAGTATCAGCTTACTATGGCAATGACAATTTACTTTGGGTAACCAGCAATGGCGGAGAGTATGTGTATAACAAAACGACCAAGACTTTTTCCATCGCCCCAACCGCAGGCCTCACCTTTGTTAAGGGGATAGCAAACCAGCCTAGCGGGCAAATTGTGCTGACCCGTCCTGATTACAATAAAAATCCACGTCCTGCAATGAACTGCGGTTTGAACGACTGGAGCACAAGTACGGTAGATTTTTATTCGGCCAACGGCCAGCTCGATGGCTCAAGGGTAGTAAATGGAGCATGCTTTTATAAAGTTAAGCTGCTTAACAGTAACTATCAATAACAGCTTCTGTACAAGCTTTTTCATACACAATCAAAATGTATAAAGATGAAAACATTAAATGCTAAAATCATATTCTTTTTATGTTGTTCAATCCTATTTTTGGCATGTAAAAAAGAAAACAAACAGCAGGAAGCGAATAAGCTTGCTGCTGCAAACAAACAATTAAATGCAAATGCTACGGCAGCAACAGCGCTGGCTAGCTGTTGCTGGATCGGTACCACCAACCAGGCCAATGCCACCATGGAAGCCTACGACCCTGTATTAACGAGCTGGGCCACCCCTAAATGGTCGTTTAAGCCAACAACAGCATTGGGATTTAATGCTACTACAGAAATACCTTTATGGGGCTATGTGAATGATTTAAAAGTTAGGAATAACAACCACTGGGGTTCTGGTCAGGTGATTACAGCCCAGGCAGAAAGATTATCGGTAATTGCTAAATACCCGGGCGGACAACGCATTTGGGCAACGGGATTTCCGGCTGATGCAGGTGTGCATGGTATGGAAATTCTCCCCGACGGAAATTGTGTGGTAGCTGCTGCCGGCACAAACTCTGGTACCGGTGGTAATTATATCAGGATCTATTCTTCTTCACAGGCTGCGCCTAATCAATATGTAAATACAATTTATCCGTTGAAAGCTGCCCATCAGGTACTGTGGGACCCTGTTAACAATTGCTTATGGGCAATTGGCGATTCACTGAAAAAGTACGCTTATAATACCGCTGCGAGTGGAGGCACGGTTTCCAACCCGAAGCTGTCTAAAATAGCCAGCTACTCACTTCTCAGCCCCTGGGGGCACGATATTGCACCTTATGATGGTGATACCGATAGGCTGCTGATAACGACTAATGGTGGTGTTTATATATTCAGGAAATCTACCGGTGCATTTATCGTAGGAGCAGGCGCAATAACAGGTGCCGCACAACGTACCTTTGTGAACTCGGTAAGTACCCTGCCAGGCCAGAACACCATGGTGCAGACCTATAAAGATCCTGGTTGTCCCATTAATGGCTGGTGCAGTACGCATGTAGATTTTTATAACCTCACCACCGGCGCATTTCTATATTCACGTACGGTTAGTTCTGCAGGATTTTACCGCGGAAAATCATTTGACCCCAATTATCTTTAAAATCTATGAGATCAACGATAACGGCAGGATACATATTTATTTTATTGTTCAATTTTGCCTTAACAAAAGCACAGGAAACCGGCCATAGGAGTGCCATTATTCCTGCTCCTGTGACGTTTGAAAAACACGCGGGCGAATTTGTGTTCAATGAACAGACCGTCATTACAGCCGATGCTACTGGGCAGCCACTGCTCGGTTTTTTTAAAGCCTACCTTTCTGGCCTAAGCAAATTTCCGGGAGGGCAGCCCGCCAAAGGGATGCTTCCCCAAACGGTAAAAAATAAGCCGAATAGCATCCTGTTTACCAGCAAAGGCGCAGAAAATCTGCCAGATGAAGGCTACAAGCTTAGCATTACGCCGCAGACCATTGTGGTGACGGGCAAAAAAGCGGGGTTATTTTATGGGATGCAATCGCTCATCCAGCTGTTCCCCGTAGAAACTACAGGGGAGCTGAGGCTGCCCTGCCAAAGCATTAGCGACTATCCAAGATTTGGCTACCGTGGGCTGATGCTCGATGTATCACGTCATTTTTTTACGGTTACTCAGGTTAAAGATTTGCTCGATATGATGGCACACTATAAATTAAATCGCTTTCACTGGCACTTAACCGACGATCAGGGCTGGAGAATAGAGATTAAAAGTTTGCCAAAACTTACACAGGTAGGTGCTTTTAGGGTGCCCCGTATAGGCGATTTTGGCGCAATGGATCCGCCTAAACCTGGAGAGAAGGCCACAGATGGTGGTTTTTATACACAGGATGAGATACGTGAGGTGATCAGGTATGCTGCAGAAAGAAACATCCAGGTAATGCCCGAAATCGATGTGCCTGGCCATTCCATGGCCGCCATTGCCGCTTATCCCGAACTTTCCTGCACACAGGATACCAGTATTAAAGTAAATCCGGGCAGCAGTTTTGCCAAATGGTTTTCCGACGGGAAGTATGAGATGTATATCGACAACACCCTTAACCCTGCAAACGAAGCAACCTATGTATTCCTAGACAAGGTTTTTACTGAGGTTGCCTCCTTGTTTCCGTATGAGTATATCCATATCGGTGGTGATGAGTGTTTTAAAGGGTTTTGGGAGAAAGATGCTGGAATACAGGCGTTCATGAAAAAAATGAATATCGCAACCACCCATGAGTTGCAGGGCTATTTTATCAGCAGGTTGAATAAGATCATTAGTTCAAAAAACAAAAAACTGATCGGCTGGGATGAAATACTGGAAGGCGGATTGAATGACCAGGTTGCCATTATGAACCGTTTTGGAGAGAAAGGGGCCATAGCCCAATTAAAGAAAAAACTGAATATTGTTCTAGCACCTGGAAATAATGGTTTATATTTTGATTATGCACAGAGCCAATCAGATATGGAATCCATCAATCACGGAGGCTTTTCGCCGGTCTGGAAAGCTTACGCGTATAACCCCGAATATGAATCATTAACAGCCGAAGATAAAAAACATATCCTGGGTGTTTCCGGCTGCGTGTGGACTGAACATATTCCTTCTGTTTCCAAATTACAATATATGATATTTCCGAGGATGTTTGCGCTTGCAGAAACGGCATGGAGCCAGGAAAGCAACAAGGATTATAAAGGATTTGCTGAAAACACCCTGCCAAAGCATCTCGAAAAACTGGATAAAGCCGGCTACAATTACCGCGTACCTACACCTTTTGCCTATACCGATACTACCCTTGTTGGAAAACAGTTTTATTTTGACCTGAAAGTGCCGATGGCGGGAGCAAAGATATATTATACGCTGAGTAACCGTTTACCCGGCGATGCCGATCATGAATATCGCGGGCCGATAAGCCTCGATGTTCCGGAGGGAAAAAAAAGAGTATTGAAAATATTGGTGGTTTCGCCTTCAGGCCGTAGAAGCGTGGTTACGAACATTACATTGGATAACAGCATTTAAAGCAAACACACAAATGAAATTAAAACAATTATCAGCCCTTGTTCTGGTTGCCGGATTGCTGGTTCTCTTCGGTTTTCAGCTAAGAGAAGAGCAGCCTAATCCGGCAGTTTCGAAGTATTGAAAAGAAGCTTTAAAAATCCTGTCAGCGCCTACGGCACAACCCCATTTTGGGTTTGGAATGCGAAGGTAAGCAAGCCGCTAATCGATTCGATGCTGCTCGATTATAAGAAAAACGACTTTTCGGGGGTAATCGTTCATGCCAGGCCCGGACTGATTACCGAATATTTATCAGCAGAATGGTTCAGTCTGTTTGAATATGCCGTGCAACAGGGCAAAAAGCTGGGGCTTAAAGTGTGGATCTACGATGAGAATTCGTATCCTACCGGTTTTGGCGGCGGCTTGGTTCCAGACCAAATGCCAGAGTCGTATAACCAGGGGCAAATGTTATACATGAGCGAGGCAGAGCAACTTCCCGATAACCTTACCGATATCTTCATCGTTCTGAAAGCAGTTAACGGATCCTTTGTAAACGTCAGCTCAAACCTGGCTGCAGAGCACGGTAAAACAGGAAAATATCAGATTTTTAAAAAGGTAAATTACGAAAAATCGAACCGGGGTACGGTGGCAGGCCCTATTGGATCTTCTTATGTAGATCTGATGGCCAAGGGTGTAACACAGAAGTTTATGGATATCACCTTCAAGGGATATGAAAAAGTTGCCGGCCGCGAATTTGGAAAAACCGTTCCGGGTATTTTTTCTGATGAACCAACCATTATTAATGAAGGAAAGGATTGCGTACGCTGGACACCTGATTTGTTTGCCAGCTTTAAAGAAAAATGGGGCTACGATCTGACCCTGCATCTACCTTCTTTGTTTGAGGAAACCGGAAACTGGAAAAAAGTAAGGCACAACTATTATCAGACCCTGTTACAGTTGTTTATAGACCGGTGGTCTAAACCTATGTTCAACTATACGCAGCAAAAGGGCTTAACCTGGACAGGGCATTACTGGGAACACGGCTGGCCAAGTCCTTATCACGGACCAGACAATATGGCCATGTATGCCTGGCACCAAATGCCGGGGATAGACATGCTGTTTAACCAATATAATGAAGAAAAGCCGGTACAGTTTGGCAACATCAGGGCGGTTAAGGAGCTGAGTAGTGTTGCCAATCAGCTTGGTAAACAGCGTACGCTTTCAGAAACCTATGGCGGCGGAGGTTGGGAACTCACATTTAAAGACATGAAACGATTGGGCGACTGGGAATTTGTACTGGGTGTGAATTTTATGAACCAGCACCTTTCGTTCATGACCATTACCGGGGCAAGAAAATACGATTATCCGCCCAGCTTTTCTTATCACGAACCCTGGTGGCCGTTTTATAAAACGCTGAACCAGTATTTTGCCCGATTGTCGCTTTGCCTGGCCTCAGGTCAGCAAAAAAATGAAATACTGGTGCTGGAGCCAACAACTTCAGCCTGGATGTATTATTTCAAGGGTAAGGAGAATAAACGCTTCTTTGAGATTGCAAAAGGTTTCAACGATTTTGTTACCACTTTGCAAAAACAGCATGTAGAGTATGATCTGGGTTGCGAAAACATCATCAAAGACCAGGCGAAAATTGAAAACGGAAAGTTTGTCATAGGGCAGCGTGCATATAGTACGGTGGTTATCCCACCCGGGATGGACAACTTGGATGGCCCTACATTTAACCTATTGAAAACATATGCCAGTCAGGGTGGCAAAGTAATCCTGTTTGAAAAACCGGGTTTTGTTGACGGAAATACCGGTATCTCCGACAATTTTTTCAATGCCGGTCATTCAAACATACAACAGGCCATGGCTTCAGATAAAATACAGGTCATGAAGGAGCATTTGCTGCCAAGCGATTTCAGAATTTCCGCTGTTAGCGATAAAGGAATAGGGGGTAACCTCTATTACCAACGTAGGCAGCTTGCCGACGGGCAATTGGTTTTCCTTTCCAATGCAAGTATGGACGCTGCTGCAACAGGCAGTGTGGCACTTAAAGGTAAAGATGTACTGCTTATGGATCTTTTTAAAGGCGAAATTGATGACTACCCTGAAAAGAGGATTCAGGACAAGATTGAATTTAATTTTACCATCCCACCGGCAGGGAGCATGATGGTTTTTGTATCTGATAAGAAAGAAGCTGGTTTTAAGGTGGCAGCGCCTCTAATAAACAAAGAAGTGATAAAAACGTTGCCGGCTAAAGTTCTCCGTCCCGATGAAAACACGCTGATGATAGATTTTTGCGACCTAGAGTTGAAACGCCCCGACAGCGCATACCGCGATCTGCATGTTGGGATAGCTTCTAATACTGCTTTTAAACATTTTGGCTTTAAAGACGGGGTAGGAAATCCCTGGAACAACCGCACACAATTTAAAGACAGGATAGTTGCCCGCGATACTTTCTCTGCTGGAAGTGGTTATACCGCAACTTATCATTTTGAAATAGATAGAAATGTAAAGCTGAAGCACTGCCGTGCCGTAATAGAGCAGCGCGGGCTTTGGAACAGCGTAACCATAAACGGGATAAAAGTAGAAGCCCAACCAGGTAAATGGTGGCTTGATCGGTCTTTTGGTGTTTTTGATATCGCTAAATACCTTAAACCTGGCAAAAACAGCCTGGCCCTGTCGGTTTCGCCTATGCGGGTGTATGCCGAAATAGAACCGGTATATATCCTGGGTGATTTTAATCTGGCTGCAGCTGCCAAAGGCTGGAAGATTGTGCCCCCGCAGGCGCTTACATTTGGCTCATGGGATAAACAGGGACTGCCGCTTTATGGACAGGGCATTAAATACATTAAAGAACTCCAGGTTCAAAAAGCTGGAATACCGTGTATCCTTAGAATGAAAAAATGGAAGGGTACTGTGGCTGCAATAAAAGTTAACGGTGCTTCGGTTGGGATTATCACTTCAGAGCCGAATGAGCTTGATATAAGTTCTTATCTGAAAAAGGGGAACAACCGTATAGAAGTAGAAGTGATCGGAAGCCTGAAGAATCTGTTAGGACCTCATCATAATAAACCTTTGCCTGGACTGGTAGACCCCGGTAAATGGTATAATGTGAAAACTTATCCTTCGGGAAGTGATTATCAGACCTATAGTTATGGACTGGAAGAGGATTTTGACTTATTGACGTATGCTAAATAGTTTAACAATAAACTATCTGTTCACAATCCTTTTGGTTGCAAACACATTAAAGCAATATGTTTTCTGCTGATTGCAATCCTGCGTATATTTGAATACTATTTTTTTAAAACCAAGCTATTATGCGAATTTTAGTTACAGGAAGTAGCGGGCATCTGGGCGAAGCCATCATTAGAACATTACTAAACACAAAGACAGATTATATAGGTATTGACCTGAATCCATCTGAGTACACAACGGTAACAGGCACTATAACTGACAGACACTTTGTTGATAAATGTATGAAAGGGGTCGATGCGGTCATTCACACAGCAACACTCCATAAACCTCATGTTGCTACACATACCTATCAGGATTTTATCGACACGAACCTGACCGGCACACTGAATTTACTGGAAGCGGCAAGGACAAATGGGGTAAAGGCATTTGTTTACACCAGTACGACCAGTACCTTCGGCGACATGCTTACACCCGAAGCAGGAAAACCTGCTGTATGGATCACAGAGGATACAAAAGCAATCCCTAAAAATATTTACGGCGTGACAAAAAATGCGGCCGAAGATCTTTGCCAGCTGTTTTACCGCAACCATCAATTGCCTTGTATTGTCCTAAAAACCTCGCGCTTCTTTCCAGAAGCAGATGATAAAAAATCAGTACGCGAATTATACGACGATGAGAACCTAAAGCTGAATGAATATCTTTACAGAAGGGTGGACATTGAAGATGCCGTAAATGCTCATTTATTGGCTATTGAAAAAGCAGGGAGTTTAGGCTTTGCTAAATATATCATTAGTGCAACGTCGCCATTTTCTCAAAGCGACTTGCTGGCTTTAAGATATGATGTCCCAGGTGTATTAGCAAAAATTTTCCCTGATTATGAAGCCATTTATCAATCCAGAAATTGGATGATGATGCCTACTATTGACCGCGTTTACGTGAACGAAAGCGCAAGAATAGAACTGGGGTGGAAACCACAATACGATTTTGGCTATGCTTTAACATGTCTGAGAGAAGGAAAAGACTTCAGGAGCGAGCTGTCAAAGCTGGTAGGCATAAAAGGATATCATCCCGAAGTGTTTGAACATGGTCCCTATCCGGTAAATGAGTAATGATGCGACTTTCTATTACAAAAATTTGCAATTAG
This sequence comes from Pedobacter riviphilus, assembly GCF_014692875.1. Taxonomy (NCBI): domain Bacteria; kingdom Pseudomonadati; phylum Bacteroidota; class Sphingobacteriia; order Sphingobacteriales; family Sphingobacteriaceae; genus Pedobacter; species Pedobacter riviphilus. The sequence continues at coordinate 2,124,133 of NZ_CP061171.1, forward strand.
AACTTACATTTATGGCATCCCGCTTGACTGAAAAAAGATTGATAAGGCTTTTGCAATTTTTTCCGGACTGTTGTCGTTATCAGCGGCTATATGTCCTAAACCGTGGAATTCTAGGCGCTTTACTTGCGGCAAAACATTGTTTAATTTATCAAGTGCAAGTTTAAAGTAACGTTGGCTCCTGGTTCCACCCATCAGCAGCATTTCAGCTTTAATCTCTTTACACTGATCTATAATTCCAGGTGATTGATGCACCAGCATGAGATCGTATTGCATTGTTGGTATTAAGGATTTTAACGAGACACCATCGCCCACTTGTTTCTTCGAATCTGCATTTATCGCAATATTTAGCAATGGTGCAATAAGAAAAGCTGGTAAGGATGTAAATAAAGAGGGGTCATCGGTGCCTTTTATGGCCGCGAACATTGCTTTTCCAAGATTTCCACGAGAGAGAGCTGATTCATAGCGACTGCCCCAGGCCGCAGGATCAGTTCCTTCGACTGGAATCGGAGGTTCGTAGAGTGCTACTTTTTTAAGCGCAGGTTCTATGATAGCTGTTTGAAGTACACAAATAGCACCAGAACTAAGCCCAAATATCTTATCCGTTGCTGTCTTATGGATTAGCGCCTGCAAATCTTCGCTTTCTGATCCAATGCCATAGTTGGGGCCAAACGGACCGCTTAAACCACGACCACGCCTGTCTGGAATATAAACAGTGAATTCATTGGATAAGAAGCTGGCAAGTTTCATGAAATTTTTAGAAGTCATCATGGCGCCATGGACAAGAATAACTCCTGGCCCAGTCCCGGTTTGTTTATAACCAATTCTTGTTCCATCCTTTGACATAACATAGTTGGTAGTATATTTCTCTAAGAGAGCCATAGGCTGATCGGGTTTTATAATTAAAAATACGAAGAAATTGCGTTACCCAGCTTCAATTCTGTCCGATTAAATATGCTTATCTGAATTAGATCAGTATAATAAAAGAGGGTAGGTCTTTCAAAAAAGAAAGATTCGACCCAGATTTACTGCATTGATAAAGCGATGAAATACATAAATTACCTGCTCACAATCTTTTTTGCTACAAATTCGTTGAAAAAGAAATCCCTATAAATACTTCCGATAGGGATTTCGTTTGTACCGATGTATACCGTGTTATTATCCACTGAGTCAATGTGCTTAACATTGATGATATAGGATTTGCTAACTCTCACAAACATATCTTTTGGTAGTTGATCGTGGATTGTTTTGATGTTCATGGCCGTAATTACTTTCTGTGTTTCGCTGTGCATCACCACATAATCTTTTAAACCTTGAATAAAAAGTATGTTATTGAAATAGACTTTAAAAATTCTTCGCTCTGCTTTCACAAAGAAAAAATCATCTGCCACCTGTTCAACACTGTTATCAGCGTAATCTGCTTTGAATAATTTGGAGTAGGTGTGGGCTTTTTCAACTGCCTTTTGAAAACGCCCTAATTTTATGGGTTTTATCAGGTAGTCAATCGCATCTACTTCGTAACTGTCGGTAGCAAATTCAGAATAGGCAGTTGTAAAAACAACAAATGTTTCTTTTGGAATGGTACGGGCAAATTCAATTCCGTTAATTCCGGGCATGTGTATATCAAGAAAGATTAACTCAACGGTATTGTTTTCCATAAAACTTGTAACGGTTTCGGGGCCGCTGAATGAACCGATTAAATCTAAATCGTCTGTTTGATTAATCAACATCTCTATGGCCTCTCTTGCCAATGGTTCATCATCTATAATAATGCAGTTCATAATTTTATGGTTAAGGTTATGCAATATCTTTCTGAACCATCCTCAATACTTAAACTATGAGCGGTCGGGAACAAAAGTTCCAGTCTCCGTTTCACGTTTGTTAACCCTAATCCGCCAGTATTACCAATATTACTAACAGATTTAAGCACTGGTTTGGAGTTGATGCATTTAAAGAAAAGTTCGTCATTCCTAATATCAAAATACAGGTTTACATAAGACGATCTTGTTACATCGTTGTTGTGCTTCACCGCATTTTCTACAAACGAAATGAGCAACAAAGGTGGAATTTGTACGCCGTTCAGATCTCCCTCTTTTGAAATCAGGAAATCAAAACTATCCCGCCTTACTTTTTCCAAAGCTAAAAAATCTTCCAGGAAATGAATATCCGAAGTCAATAACACTTTATCTCTTGCACTGTCATAAAGCTGGTAGCGAAGCAGATCGCTCAGCTTCATTAAAACCTGCGAGGCCTTTTCAGGATCTTTCTTTGTTAGCACATTGGCATTGTTCAGCATATTAAACAAAAAATGTGGGTTGATCTGGTTTTTCAATTGTTCTAATTCTGCATAAGTTTTAGACTGTTTCAGCTCGTAGATCAATTGCTTGTCCATCATTCCCTTCTGAAAAAGTTTTATGGAAGAGGAAGCCGCGAGCAGCAACACAGTAAGGAAAGAAAAAAGCGGGATGTTAAGCCCATGATCCTTATTAAAAGGATTGAAAAAATAGCCACAAATACCCATTATAACAAGGATGCCAATAACAGATAAGCAGTATTCAATATTTTTATTCCTGAATAAAAGTGTTGGCACCAGCACATACATATTTACATAGAATAATAACATAATATATACAAATATCGCCAACGGATTGGCTATTATAGAAGTGCTGTTGTACAGCACTGTACCCATAAAAGCAATGAATAACAGATGCCGGAATATCCTATGGCCAGGTGAAATCAGGAAACGAAAAAGTACGTTTTCGCTAATCGGCTGTTTATGGGTAAAATCATTCATTGATGAAATTGTATAGCACAAACTTAACATTTAAAGAGATGCTTTGATCTGCTTTTATACAAAAGCGTGTGCTTTTTATACGAAAGCAGGAAATACCATTAAAACGCATAAAACAAGAGATATTATATTGCTTAGTAGTGCCCCAATATGCTTTGCTATAAAAGATACCGAGTTTGGTATAATTCCCAAAAGGGTAGTTATCCCAAAAGGTAGTTTTACTTCCAAAATTGCAATCGGTAATCGATTTTATTAAAGATGAGAAACATATGAAAGCACCGCGAGGAATATATGTTATTACAATAGGCCGTAAAAAACATCTTATTTGCGTTGTAGCTTTATCCTTATTTTTCCTGAATATCTGCCAGGCGCAACAGAATAAATTTCACTCGGTTGACTCGCTGTTTTCCTACGTGTCTTCTAAAAGTATTACCCTGCAATCGGGTGAAATACGTATTGAACAGGCAAAAAAGGCCCGCCTGGCGGCTATCTTAAGTATTCCCGACATATCCGGCAGCTTATCCTTTAGTTACACGCATAACACGAAATTACCCGTCAATTTATTTCCTGCTTCAGTTTTCGGTGGGCAGGTTGGAACCTTCGTACCTATCCAGACTGGTATCCCTTTTGTGAGCACTGGCAATGAGAATATCGATGTAAAGCTGATAAACCATAAGGGCTGGGAGAACCTGAAACTTTCTAAACTAAACATCCAAAGCAGTATTGCCGATAACAAACTTACAATTAAGTCACTGTATGAAGATATTGCATCCACATATTATAATATCGTATCGCTACAGCAGCAATTGTCAAGCACTGAAAAAAACCTGCAAACAGCTGAGCGCCTATTACAGATAACTATAAATAAATATGCCGAGGGTTTAATAAAGCAACAGGACGTGAATGAGGCCAAGATCTCCTCTCTTGATACTAGGGAAAATTACAACCAGATCAAATACCAAATCCAGCAGCAATACCTCGCCTTGAAAATACTTTGCAACTTTCCGGAAGACGAACAAATTACCATACAAGACCGCCAGGATAGCTTGTTTTCTGATAAAGTACAGGTTGGACTGAGCAGGGTTGCCATCGAAAACAGTGAATTAAAAGAGAGTATGGCACTTTCCAATTACCGGCAGCAAAAATATGCGCTGTATCCCACTTTGTCATTTTTCCAAAGCCATAATACCCAACAGAACAACACACGAAACAGGTTATTTGACAGAAATGTAGATTGGTTTAACAGCAGCTATATCGGGTTAAAGTTGAGCATTCCAATCCCATCTTCCTCAACCATAAAGCAGATTTCGGAAGCAAACTATAACTATTTGCTGGCGCAGAAGGATACCGAACAGCAGAAAATTAAAGCCGGTATTGAACAGCGTAAGCTGGAAATTGACTATTACAAGGTCTTGAGCCAAATTTCGTCCTATAGGGAGATCGCTCAGCTGAGGAAAGAAAACTATGAAAAGAATCTCAACCTGTACCAGCAAGGGCTTATTGATTTGCAAAAGGTACTGGACAGTTATGAGGATATGGTAAACAGTAACTATAACCTGGTTTCGGCCCAGGTATCAGCATTGGCCGCAAAAACAAAAATTCATATTAATAATACCATAAGATGAAAAATCACTACATAAAAACGGCAATGGTCATTTTTTGTTCCATGTCTTTTTTTTCATGTGGAAGGAAGACTGAAGAAACGAAACCAATACGGAAAGACGTGACTGAAACAGTATTTGCATCGGGCATGCTGGAAGCAGGGCAGTCCTATAATCTGGCAGCAGAATCAGACGGTTACCTTGTTGCAGTTAATTTTGAAGAGGGAACTGTTGTCCATTCGGGAAATGCCCTTGCCGTAATTAATAATCTTGAATCAAAATTCAACCAGCAGAGTGCAAACAGCCTGTACATCATAGCAAAGAGCAACACCCATACTGGTGCTCCGACGCTACAGCAGGCACAAAATACCATAGAAGTAAACAGGAGTAAAATGGAACTAAACCTGGTCAACCTGAAACGATACCAGAAACTTTGGGCCGGTAATAGTGTGGCGAAAGTAGACCTTGATGATGCGGAATTACAGTACAAGACTTCTAAAGTAGACTATGAAAGTGCCATGGAAAATTACCGAAAGCTGCAACAGGAAGCAGAGCAGGAAGTGATAAATACCCGTGCCACGAAAGAAATAAACGACCTTGTGAGTGCCCGTAGCCTCGTTAACGCCATTGGTGAAGGAAAAGTGCTTAAAGTATTTAAAAAAAAGGGAGATTACGTGAAGCGTGGTGATGCGATAGCGTTAATCGGTAATCCCAACACCATCTACGCGAAAGTTAATGTAGATGAAGCGAACATCTCCAAAGTAAAAGAGGGGCAGGCAGCATACATACAGCTCAATACCCGAAAAAATAAAATTTACGAAGCCAGGGTAAAAGAAATCTATCCCGCGTTTGATGAGGCAAGCCAGTCATTCATCTGCAAACTTGAATTTACTGATACACTGGATTTTACGATAGCGGATACACAACTACAAAGCAATATTGTAGTAGGAGTAACTAAAGATGCGCTATTGATTCCACGCAATTATATTGATTATAGCGGTTATGTTCAGGTGAAAGGTGAAAAGAACAGGATAAAGGTCGAGACTAAATTTGTTAGCAGTCAATGGGTTCAGGTCTTAAAAGGCATAAGTGACAATACAATATTGATAACGGAAGACCTGCCCAAGAATAAACAAACTGAAGGAAAACCACAATGATAAACTATGAAAAAGAATGTAAATGTAGATATCGCCTTAACACATATCATTACCAGGAGAAGGCAAACCCTGATAGCAATACTTGGCGTAACATTGGGCGTAAGCATCTACCTGTTTATTAACTCCCTTGTTTCAGGATTTACAAACTTTTCTGTGGAAGAGATGTTCAAGAGCAGCCCGCATATTAAAATTTACCACGACGATGAGATAAGCACTTCCCTCATACTTCCGAAAGATTCGGCTGGGGTAGTTGCAATTATAAATCCCCAGATAACAACGCTTTCTAAAAAGATTGTTGATCCCGAAGCACTCCTGGAACGTATAAAACAAGAACCGTATGTGGTTAAGGCAATAGAGCAGGTTAGCTTTGATCTATTTTACAACCGCGGGCAGGCACAGCTTAATGGTTCGGGCAGCGGCGTTGATATATTTGAATATGATGCCATGTTCAAAACCGGAAAGACCCTTGTGGCAGGAAGGCTTGAAGACTTGCAAAATAATCTTAACGCCATAATTATCGGTAGTGGTATAGCAGAAAAGCTTAACCTGGCGATTGATGATAACATTACTATTACCTCAGCGTTCGGCGTTGTAAAAAGATTGAAGATCGTAGGCATTTTCACTAGTGGGGTAACTACAATAGACAATTCAAAATCCTATGTCAATATATCCACAGCCCAACAGTTTGTAAAGAAGGGCCCTTCCTTTGTCAATGATATATACATCAACATACCGGATCCAGATAAGAGTGACATCTATGCGGCAAGGTTGAGGCAGCTTACCTCATACACCGTAGAGGACTGGAAAGCCATCAATGCAGACGCACTTTCATCAAACAAGACAAGGAATGCATTAATGAACGCAATTTCACTTTCCATATTGATTGTTGCCGCTTTTGGTATTTACAACATCTTAAGTTCCACGATTTCACAAAAAATAAATGACATTGCTATTTTAAAGGCCATTGGTTTTTCAGGAAGCAATGTGGTATGGATATTCCTAATTGAAGCAATCTTCATGGGGCTTGCCGGAATTTTTATGGGTTTAATTGTTGGTGGGATATTTATTGCAATCATGTCCAATGTATATATGGGAGGCCACATCGGGTATTTCCCTATCAAGTTCGAGAGCAGACTATTTGCCAGCAGTTCAGCACTTGGTTTATTTATTACAATATGTGCGGGCTATTTCCCGGCAAAGAAAGCTGCCGATGTTGATCCTGTTGAAATTTTTAGAAAATAATGGCATGAAAAACAAAGAAATCATACTGAGCACTGCATCACTCGGAAAATATTTTTATGAGCCCGTAAAATTCAAGGTGCTTGACGATATAAATATAGAAGCCTATAAGGGAGAATTTCTGACTCTTGTAGGGAAGAGCGGATCGGGAAAGTCTACATTATTGTATTGCCTGAGTACCATGGACACATCTTACGAAGGCGAAATCTATATCAATGGTACAAAGGTCACCGGGCAAAAACAAAATCAACTATCGGCTATGCGAAACGTGGATATTGGATTTATTTTCCAGTTTCACTATTTGTTACCAGAATTTTCCTGTCTAAAAAATGTTATGATCCCTGCACTAAAGCTTGGAAAGCTATCACATAAGGAGGCTGAAGAAAAAGCCTACCAAAAACTCGAAATGTTAGGCCTTAGAAACCAGGCGTTAAAACAGTCTTCAAAACTTAGTGGCGGACAACAACAGCGAGTTGCTATTGCAAGGGCGCTTATTAATGACCCGTCCATTATTATGTGTGACGAACCGACGGGTAATCTGGATAGCAAAAACAGCCAGGTTGTCTTCGATATTTTCAAGCAAATTACAAAAGACCATAATAAAACCATTATCGCGGTAACACACGATAACGACTTTGCAGCAAACAGCGACCGCACGATTGAGTTGGCAGATGGTAAGATCATCAGCCACGATAAACACTTTGATTAAGCCTCAAATTACCGTACCTAATAACCTGGCAAACCTAAATTTATAATTATAATAATGAAATAATGTATAAAGAATTTGGTAGTACCAAGATGCATTTTAGTATAAAAAGAAACCAACTTGGTATAATTTAAAAAAAGGTAGTTGCTCAAAACAATAGGTTTACATCCAAAATTCAATCGTTACACCGATTTCCAAAAAATGACGAACAAAATCATTCACACCTTGCTCCTTATCGTGATTTCATTTGTGGCATACGGACAGGAAAAATTTACACTTAGCGGCACTATCGTCGTAAAAGCAAACACCGAAACCATAAGCGGCGCAAGCATTTACATTCCTGAAGCAAAGGTATCAACAGTTACCAATGCCTATGGCTTTTATGCGATTGCCCTGCCCAAAGGCACCTACACAATCGTTATCAGCTATGTAGGCTTTGAGCCTATTGAGGAACATATCGTTCTGACGAAAAACCTCAAAAAAGATTTTTCGATGAATGAAAAAAGCAAAGCCCTGGATGAAATAGAGATTAAATACAATAGTTCAGTAAGTAACATCCGAAAACCAGAAATGAGTGTGAATAAACTTGCTATCTCCACGATCAAAAAGATGCCGGCGGTTATGGGAGAAGTTGATATTTTGAAAGCTATTCTCCAACTTCCAGGAGTTTCCAATGCACAGGAAGGAGCAACAGGCTTTAACGTTAGGGGCGGTTCGGTCGACGGTAATCTGATCTTGTTAGACGAAGCCGTTGTTTACAATACTTCACACCTGTTCGGCTTTTTCTCTGTTTTTAATGCCGATGTGATTAAGGATCTGAAATTGTATAAAGGTGGCATACCTGCTAATTTCGGTGGGCGCGCTTCCTCGGTTTTGGATATTTATCAGAAAGAAGGGAACAATAAAGAATATCACCTAACAGGCGGCATCGGAGCGGTTTCGAGCAGATTATTGGCAGAAGGCCCAATTGTAAAAGATAAAGGTTCGTTCGTGGTTGCTGGTCGCGCTTCTTATGCGCATTTGTTCCTGAAACTGGCCGACAACCCCAATGCTGTTTCTTTTTACGATTTGAATGCTAAACTGAATTATAAAGTCAACGACAATAACAGGATTTTCCTTTCAGGATATTTCGGCAAGGATAAAATGGATTTCAGTGATTTTTTCAGCAACAATTATGGGAACTCGTTTTTTAATCTTCGGTGGAATCACATCTTTTCTGAGAAATTATTTTCCAATGCATCGGTCATTTACAGCAAGTACGATTATGGCCTGAAGATAAAAAATGTTGGTATTGATTGGGCATCAGACATCCGCAATTATAACCTGAAGTATAATTTTAACCATCACCTGTCTGATAAACTGGCTTTGAACTATGGTATCAATTCCATCTACTACCAGTTTAATCCGGGCACCATAAACCCTATAGATGCGACATCACCTATTAATGCCGACCAGATTGAAAAAAAATATGCATGGGAAAATGCATTATATATCAGTGCCGAGCAAAAAATTGGGGCTAAAATAGCATTGGTTTATGGACTGCGATATAGCAATTTCCTGCGATTGGGAGAACAGAATATAAATAACTATGTGAATAATCAGGCGGTGGTTTTCAACCCAGAGTTGCAAATTTACGAGGAAGGAACGCCTACAGGTATAACACATTACGATAAAAACAAAAAGATTATTGGTTTTGGAAATTTAGAACCACGGCTGGCAGTTTCTTATGCCATAAATGATGAGCAATCTATTAAGGCAAGTTATAACCGGATGAGCCAGTATATTCATTTAATTTCCAATACGGCTTCTGTTTCTCCACTTGATATTTGGGCGCCGAGCGACCAATACCTGAAACCCGAAATTCTTGACCAGGTTGCATTGGGCTATTTCAGAAATTTCGGCAATGGAAAATATTCTTTGGAAACAGAAGCTTTTTACAAGAAAACCAAAAACAAAACGGATTATATTGATGGAGCCGAATTGATCGCTAACAAAGCCATAGAAAAGGTGTTGCTAAACGGGGAGGCGAGGGCCTACGGATTGGAGGTGATGCTGAAAAAAAACACTGGAAAATTAACAGGCTGGCTTTCTTACACACTTTCTAAAGCAGAGCAGCGTACACCAGGAAGAAACGCAGAAGAACCTGGCATTAACAACGGCGAATGGTATCGTTCCAATTACGATAAAACACATAACCTTTCGCTTACAGCTGCCTATCAGTTGTCGAAAAAATGGAATTTTGGTGGTATTTTCACCTACCAAACAGGCAAAGCTGCAACCTATCCCATTGGCAAATACCAGTATCAGGGAATTACCATTGCGAATTACGGCGCAAGAAATGCTAATTCACTTCCAGCTTATCATCATCTGGATTTATCGGCAACCTACACCCCAAAGCCCGACAGCAAAAAAAGGTGGAAAAGCGAGTGGGTATTTAGTATTTATAATGTTTATAACAGGAGTAACGCCGCATCTGTTATGTTCGAACAAAACAGAGAAACAGGGGGAGCGAAGCGAAGAAGATATCGATCTTCGGCATCATTCCAGGTGTTGCTTACAATTTTAGGTTTTAATACAAATCATATAAAAATGAAACCATCATGATCTTTCAAAATCACACAGTAGAATGATTAAGGTCATGATAACTTCAACACAAATAAAAAACAAACCGAGCTTTTGCGAACTCATTAATGCCATTGAAAACAATGAGCAATAAATTAATAATTATAACCAGATGAAAAATATACTTAAATACCTTATCGTTTCATGCTGCTTTTTTTTGCTGTCTTGCACAAAAGTAATAGAAGTGGATTTAGCAACGGCAGAGCCGAAATTGGTCATTGATGCATCGATTGATTGGGTGAAAGGTACAACAGGCAATGCGCAGAAAATCAAACTCTCCACTACAACCGGATATTACAATACCGTATTTCCAACAGTTTCGGGAGCGAATATAGTGATAACAAATACAGCAAATACTGTTTTTAGCTTTATAGAAAATCCTGGTACGGGAGAATATAGCTGCTCCAATTTCCATCCGGTTATTGGCGAAACTTATACCTTAAAAGTGGTTTTAAATGGAGAGATTTATACCGCAACCGAAACTTGTATGGGTGTGCCGGATATTGAAAATAAGATAGAACAAAATAATACCGGCGGATTTGGAGGTGATGAGGTGGAAATCAAATATTACTACCAGGATAATGGCAATGAGGAGAATCACTATCTACACCGTATTGTATCACCGGTATCAACATTTCCTGATTATAAAGCCAAAGATGACGAGAAAAGTCAAGGCAAACTGATGCAGGAATATTTTTCTGATAAAGAGCTGAAAGCTGGGGATAAGATAAACATCAGGCTGTATGGGATTTCTAAAAGATATTATGATTATTTCAGGAAATTGTTAGCAGCTGCCGGAGCTGGAAATGGCCCGTTTCAAACGGCGCCAGGGTCGGTAAGAGGAAATATCATTAATCAGACCCATTTTTCAAACTTCGCTTATGGGTATTTCAGGTTATCGGAAGTGGCCGCAAAGGATTATACAATACAATAATTAATTGGATTAATGGATATTGTATGTGCTTAGCTTCGATCAATTAACAGTGCAAAGCAGGAATGAGTCAACCAACACAAGTCCAATACTTTAAATCTCAATAATCAAATCTTTATCATATCCATTATATTGCTCACTAAGATAACCATGTGGATTACATATAATTTCAGTTTTGCCAATTTTATACCTCACAGGTGTATGAATGTGGCCATGAATCCAGTAATCAGGCTGATATTTTATAATAATGTCTTCCAAATTCGAAGCGTAGGCTGAAGATATCGGATCATTTTTATATAGGTCAGGTATCGATTTTATACTAGGAGCGTGATGAGTGATTACAACATTTTTATAACCAATAGATTCTTCCAGGCTTTCCTCTAGCCATAGCTTTGATGCCTGGTGAATTTTATAGGTATCTATACTTCTGAGCTTTGAAAAGGATGGGGCTTTGCGGATCTGTCTATAATCGTTCATCTGTCCTTGGCAAATTATACCATATTCTACCGGACTGCCAAAAAGAGAAAAGTCGGTCCATAAAGTTGCACCGTGAAATCTGATGTTTTCAAATTCAAATCTTTTATTTTCGAGAACAGTTATATTTGAATTAAGAGATGCTTCAAGTATTTGGTTAAGGGTTTTGGGATATGAACCTTTATAATACTCATGATTTCCCAAAAGATAAATTACAGGCTTATCGCTTATGTTTTTCTTAACCCATTCTATTCCACTGGTACCCAGGTTCGTATCGCCAGCTAAGATCACAATATCAGCATTGCTAAAATCTAAATCGGAAATACCAAATTCTTGATGCAGGTCACTGATGATCTTTGCCTTCATTTCTTTATTCGTGTAATGGCTAAAGTAGATATTAATTAAGGAAAATCATATGCTGTTCTTAACTCAACTTAATCTCTCCTGGAACGACGCCGCAATTTACATTTCTATTTAACCGTTATGGAATAGACATCCGAAAACATTATTTTCCTTATTTTAGCTATACCAAAATTATTGAAGGATTATCTCATATGAATAAAAAGCTATTATCGATATTGACCTTAAGCTTAGTGTTTAGTTTGAAATCTAAAGCTCAAAAAAATGCAATAATGCCATCTGATGTAATTCCATTTCAGGTAACTGTCAAAAAATCTACCTTTAAAAGTAAAAAAGCATTAGCCTTGGAAATACAGGGGCAAGCTAATGGAGACAGTACAGTTGCAATCTTGAAGGATATTAACTTTCATAACGGCATAATTGAAGCCACAATTAGTGGGCAAACACTCGCAAACGCTGGTGAAACAGCACGTGGGTTTGTAGGTATTGCGTTTAGGGCAGCTTTAAATGCTTCCAAAATGGAGGTTTTTTATTTACGTCCTACTAATGGCCGGGCAAATGATCAAGTACGCAGAAACCACGCTAGTCAGTACATTTCTATTCCGGGATATCCCTGGGAAAAATTAAGAAAAGAAACGCCAGGAAAGTATGAAGCATACGTGGATATATTGCCGGCGGAATGGATCAAAATAAAAATTGTAGTGAAAGATGAAATGGCCAGGCTATATGTTAACGGTGCTACTCAACCTACATTGATTGTAAATGACTTAAAGCAAGGCAAAGATAGGAGAGGAAGCATTGGGTTATGGGTAGGCCCCGGAACACTAGGTCACTTTACTGACGTAAAAGTAACCAAAGAAGATTGATCTATTGTTTATCAGTTAATACCCTCTAAAAACAAAAGCCCGATAGGAAACTATCAGGCTTTAACAATTTTTCTCAAATTCTTTAACACCCTAATACAACTGTGTTAAATTTCGCTATATTTCCATACGCCCGAAATGGTAAGCAAAGTCAATCCAGGTTGTTTTTCACCATAACTGAAAACACAAATATATTTTGAGCGACAAGATGGGCAATCTGTTCCAAAGTACAATGTTGGTAAATCATTTACCGTTAATTCTCCGAAATAAAGTGAATTTTTTGAGGTTTCGGACACAATTTTATTTCTGAGTAATTCATTTTTAGCTAAAACCTTTTCTTCATTATACAATTGAAAAATCGGAAAACCAGACTCATATGGCGTTATTTTAATGGTATTTTCATGTCCGCAATTGCAACATTTGAATTTTACTTCTGCCAAGTGATCAATCTCGGCATTACTAAAAGTGTCTTTGTCAACAGAGACCTGTTTTTCAATGAATATTTTTTTTGAAATTGAATACATCTAAATTATTTTATTTTGCAATAACTACACCCACAGCTCCAGGATATTTTCCACTGGGATTTTTCTTAATTGTTACTTTGATATATCCTTCCTGAGCTAATTTATTCCAGGTTTTTTGGTAGCCAGTCGCTGGATCTATTGGTATTTTCCACATGGTCTGTTTACCGTTACCTACCTGATTAAACCAGGGAATAATGTCTGCTGTTTGCCCCCCGAAATTTAGTGAATTATTTAAAACTTCTATTTCATAATAAAAATCATAAGAATTTTCTGGTTGGTTCAAGGCCCTTTGCCCGAAAGTATACGCAGATCCATTGATGATCGGACTGGTAAAACTGCCTCCCAGAGTCGGAGCTCCCGTTCCACTATAAGTTCCGATCCCATTACTGTACCTATCATACTTTTGTCCAGCCGTGATCGGTGTATCATCTACTATATTAAAACCTCCGTTTGCAGGCGGCCATTTTCCATTTAAATTGTTGTTTATAAATAAGTTTTCCAACTCGCTCCACTTTTGCGACTTGTATAAATCGTAAACACGATCTCTCACGCTCTGAGTTACAACGTTCGAAGGATCATAGGTTGCGGCAAGTTCGTTTGCATTTTTGTAAAACTCAATGGCTGGCTTGTTCGGCTCTTCGTTCAAAAGGTCATCCTTATCTGAGCGACAGGCCACAGCGAATAAGGTAATGTTTAAAAGCAGCAAGTACTTGAATAAATTTTTCATAGTTATTAGTTTGGTTTATTAAAATTATGATTTCAAAAAAAGAAGGATGATTACGTAAAATTCAGACATGAAACTGTATAACGAATCTAATATATTTTTACAGCAAAATATACAATGAATAAGAATAATCACTACACCACTAAACAAGCCAGTTTTAGGATCAATTAGGAGGAAGTTATCCAAATTGTTCATTTTCCCTGAGTCCATATTATCGCCAGCTCCAAATTTCTTCTGAGAGACTGGTGGATCTTTTTTTGAAAATTGACTTTGCAGCATTTAAGGAACTGCATCAGGCTATATCCAAAGTCGTTAGCGGAAGAGGATATCGCGGTAGGTGCATCTTTTATAATTTCATTTCGGAAAGCCATAATTTTAGTATATTAGGTTAATCAAAAAAGGATGATAACCCAAATCAATCCATCTGATTAAAAATCCCAAAAAAATATTCCGAAATCCACTTTTACGCCACATTTACCCCACGTTTAGGCCGCCTTCCGGCTAGGCTTGCTTGGTACCTGCTTGCACACTACTTCGCACTTGCATTGGTTAAGTCTTAGTCCTAGTGTAGATCAGATAGACCAAAGATTTGCCCCGCTTTATATTGGCAGGTTAACAATAGTTCAATAAAAAGGTAGAGAGAAAGTTACCTTAAAGTATTGTTGGTCTATAGCTGTGTCGGAGGGGCGGGGTAAAAGGGCAATAAACAGCTATTCTGGATTTTAGCACAGTAAATCTCCTTTTAGACAAAAAAACCTCACATTTCTGTGAGGTTTTCTGTGATCCCGCTGGGATTTGCACCTAGTGCTAAAATCAGCGTTTAAATAGTATTTTATGTGGTTTTCGATTTTTACTCAACTAATCGCTCACCATTTATTTTGTACGTTTTAGCTGCAATTGCTATACTTAAATATATGCAAAATTAGGTAATATACCAATCTTATTTTAATTCTTTTTTGTTATCTAAGAATTATCTAATATCAGCGAATTAAGATATAATCCTATCAACTATTATCTATTTCTTTTAGTTTTTCAATAGTTTTATTTAAATGCTTCTGCTTCTCCTGCTGTAGTGAAAATATACATAACATCCAGTTATATCCCTCTAAAATTTTAGCCTTATTAAAAATATATTTACTACCAAGAATTTCAATTAAAATAAATAAAACATAAATTACAGCGACCAGTATTTGAACGAAATTAAACTCTGTCAACCAATTCTTCATTTTTATGTTAAATGCGAATAAGAAGGCTAATGCAGCTAGAAATATATTGAGTAAAACGATTACTCCGAAATAGCGAAAAGAATCCCAACCTTTATTTTCGTATTCTTTCCATTCTGCAAGAGCTGCTTGTTTATATCTTCTTTCATTTTCTTCAACAATTTTTATTTTATTCTGTTCTTCTTCCTTACGCTCATACTCTGCTAATTTTGCTCCTAGCTCATCTAATTTTGTATTTTTTCGTTCAACCTCTCTTTTTATATTTTCAATAAAGTTATCATCTTTTAAAAAATCAAGTGTTTCATCAATGTTATTTTCGCTAACATATTCTGGCACATTATTTTTTTCTTTTAGCTCAATATTAAGTCTAACAACATCTTCTTCAGTTAAGTTCCCTTCCTTGAATTGTTTATTTATTTTATGATACTCTCTTGCAACAGTATTATTTGTATAAGAGCTGATAATGATTTTGGCTTTATTTATTAAATCAAATGATTTTGGCAAATGGTTGCCAGTATTAAAGCCCTTTTTTAGTTTAAACCAAAATCTGGCAATAGCAAAATCAATATCTTTTGCAAAAGCGGTATCTTCTTTCTGAAATTTCACCGCATTATTATGTGCTAAGTATTTCGAAACAGCATTCTCGGTAATATAAATATCACTTATTTTTTCAAATGGAAATGAGTTTTTTCCGAGCCTTTTTAAATTAATCTTGCTAAAAAGAACCAATTGATTATGACAAAATTCTTCATCAAAAGGCCTTTTATTCTTTTTAGCTTCTACTTCAATTTCTTTAATAACATTTTGGTCAACAACATTGTATCTCGCATGTTTTGCTGCGTCAAATTCAATATCGTATTCTACAATTCCCATTAATTTAAGTTGATTGTAAAAATTAACTTGTTTTGTTTTAATGTCGCTTATAGTATTAGCATTCTTAACAAGTGCTTCCATAGCATTCTTAGAGGGGTCGATAGTTTTTTTTCCGCTTATTATCTTTTCACCAATAAAGAAAAAACCGTCAATTTCTCCTTTTGTCTCAGGTAAATAGAATAATCTAATCTTCTTTTCCCGGTTTTTAGCGGTAGGTTTATTTGCCCTATTTATATCACTTACTAAATTATAGAAATCATCAAAAATCTCTTTAAATAATATTCCATTATATCCCAATGCATTAAATAAATGTTCTGGTGCCAAAAAAATATCCAAATCAGTACCCCATTTACCTAGTTCGTTAAGATCTGCTGTATATGATAATCCTTGATATAATATGATCCCTTCTCGAATTGAACTCAAATTATTAGTGAAATCGGTATTATTCTGATTGCTAACCACAAATGCACCAATTAACTCAGAATACTGATCAGAATAACCATTATCCATTGTGAAATGAGTGAAATTTTCAAAAATTTTCGCTTCCTCTTCCTTGGATATGTCTTTTTTTAGTTTGTTAGAAATATATTGATATAAATTCCTTATTAAACTTTCATTTTGATTGTTTACAGTATCAAGCTCCTCTTCAATCTTTTCGAAGTTATCCTTTACAGTAGATTGAAAGGTATAGCTGTTACTTATTTTTGAAAGTTTTCCATCAAATCTGTTTCTTAGTGTAGTTTTTATAACCGATTCAGGAATTTCAAAACCATACACTTTTTTTAGAAGCCCCTTAATTTCTTCAGATGTATAAGTTAATTTATTCTCATAAATAACAGCACCTCTAATAAATTCGGCAAGTATATCATAAATATTATTGTAATCTTCCTTGTCGTATAATTTTCGGAACAAGGCAACTGAAGCCAATAAATTGTTTTTTCTCATCAATGTCAAGCGTGTTAGTAAATTATAATAATAGGAAATCCAATTTTAAAAATGAAACCATTTAGATTATTACTGATTTTTTTTAATCACACTTGTCATTTACAACCCGTTTCAAGACCTTCGATTTACGCATTATTACTAAATAAGGATTAAAGAGGGAGATAAGGGAAGAACAAAAAACAAGCCTACAACTCATACGATTTTTCGCTTTTTTATTTTAATCTTTATAGTCTATCGGCGCTTACTCTGATGTTATAATTTATGAATGTTTATATTGACTTAAATATTTTTGATCGTATTGAGAAGATACATAGGCTTGAAAGTCCTGAAAAATGGTATTATGAAAGCCTGTTAGATATGATTGAAAGAAATCAAGTTACAACAGCTTTTTCCAACGCTCATTTGAATGACCTTTTTCGCGGTTATCAGAAAAATCCAGAATATATTAATGGTCACTTGGAAAATATCAGAAAGCTTACAAAAAATCTATGTATCTGTCAGTACTGGGGTGAACCAAAAGTAATTTGGCATTATCAGGATATATTTGTTTTTTTTCAGAGCAAAGTGGATGAATGGAACGATATTCCTAACAACTACGAAGATCTTTTTAAAGATTTCCCTGAAATGGAAAGTGCTCATATGCTTTACAAACTTATACCATTACCCCCTAACTTCAAATTGGGTTATAAAGACCCAATGTATGGAATTATGTTTCCTTTATCAAAAATACATAACCACCAGTATGCACTCCAAGCCGATATTTTCAATTTTCAAGCACGACTAAAGTCAGATTATGGACTTTATAAAGCTTTTAGGTCATACTTAGTTACAGGCCTCAACAAAATCAAAAGCAATAAGGAAATGTTGAAATCAATAAATCAGTCACATCCTGATTTGCCCAAGCATTTAGAAATTACCGATTTGTTGGAAAGGTATACACCAAACAGTAAAACAAGTGAGAACCTTTTATATTCAAAAATCGTTGAAACCTTCTTTAAGTATGATTTGGCTGGATATAAAAGTGACGGTCATTTTAACAATATGTTCGATGATGGGCTACACACTTTTTATGCAGCTCATTTTGATTATTTCATCACTAATGATGACCGCTGTAAATACAAAGCAGAAAAAACCTATGAAAAGTTAAATATTAGTACACGAGTCATAAAAATTGAAGATATTGATCAACTAAAAATGGAGGTTAA
This sequence comes from Pedobacter riviphilus, assembly GCF_014692875.1. Taxonomy (NCBI): domain Bacteria; kingdom Pseudomonadati; phylum Bacteroidota; class Sphingobacteriia; order Sphingobacteriales; family Sphingobacteriaceae; genus Pedobacter; species Pedobacter riviphilus. The sequence continues at coordinate 2,142,368 of NZ_CP061171.1, forward strand.
CAATTAGTATGAGCAAATTAGATAACCTTATTGAGTTTGAGAATGAGAATACAAGCTTAGATTTCAAGTTAGAAGAGTATACAAAATATAAAACCGTCAGTTTGATCAAAGACATAATGTCTATGGCTAATGCCGACCTTCAGGGTGATAGATACATTATTATTGGTATGAAGCCTGATCCAGTTGGAAGAAATATAGTAGGTATTGATACTTTAATTGATTCTGCATCCATTCAGCAGACAATAATTGACAATATCGAACCGGAAATACATTTAGATTATTTTGCTCATCATTATGAAGGAAAATTGTTAGGTATAATCAAAATAACTAAATGTGAAAACCAACCGTACTTGATGAAGAAGGACTTTATTTCTCAAAATAGTTCGTTAAAACGAGGAGAAGGTTTCATTCGGATGGGCACAACACAGATGCGTTTATTCAGATCTCATTACGAACAAATGTATGCCAAACGGTATCGAAGCCATAAATTTTCGGGTGATATAGATATCTCTTTTGACAGAGATAATGTCGTTACACAATTGAATATTATTAGAAAAAAAATAGATCGTGAAAATCTTCCCTCATCACTGCAAGCCAAAGAGATTGAAAGAATAATAGAAATTAAGGTGAAAGAATTGGAGTATTACAACAACATTGGGTTAAAACGAAATGAAGACTATATGGATGCAATGTCTATGATGAGAATTGCCCAATATAATTTAATGGGTGGCGGTACATCTTATGAGGATCGTTCTATCACCACATTGAGGAAAAACCTCAAAAATATCACCAAAACATACTACGATGAAGATTATTATTATTTAATTGAGAAAAAGTCAGAAAAAATTAATGTTTTTATAAAAAACATAGGCTCAAGCTACCTAAAAGATGTGAAGCTGCTACTAAAACTACCCAAACATAAAAACTTGTTATTAGCTGAGGAGCTACCTAAAAAGCCTAATAATAAATATCCAATAATAAATTCCGGCTATCCTTTCGTTGAAGAATTTCCAGAACATTATGAGATTAGTGAAGACCTTGGAGATTTAAAGCAGCATCTACTGGTAAAGGCTTTTGATGAGTCATTAAGGATGTTTTTTAGCTCAGAAGATGAAAATGATTTTTATTTAGATATTGAAGCTGCATTATTTGCAGCTAATCTTGATGAGCCAATAAGGAAAAATATCAGAATCTGCGTTGGTAACACCGGTTAAATTTATTTATCAATTTGTGAAGCAAATGTTTTTTCATCCCTGTGCTGGCGCACGCGTGCCGCGTGTGAAAAAAGAAACCCTTAAACAATAAATTATTGAGCAGCAATTACAAATTCCACAATAAATAATTCATGCGAATTTTGGCAATTCCCTAAAAGCAAAAACCCTGCTAATCGTGCGATTGCAGGGTTTTATACATTTTGATAGTTTTTGGTGTGATCCCGCTGGGATTCGAACCCAGGACCACTACATTAAAAGTGTAATGCTCTACCAGCTGAGCTACGGAATCTACTTTGTTCAAAAACGTTGCCCGTTTCCTTTAAAGTGGTGCAAATATAGGGTTATGAAGCATTTCTTGCAAATAAAAAATAGCCAAATGCGTTAGTGTATTGATTTATAGGCGGATTAATTATTTGCCTTCTCTTTTTTAAATAGATTTGATATTTTTATCGCTCCTAATTTAATATCCTCCTATGCGTAGATTACTTCTTGCCTTACTTTTTTTACCAACACTCTCCATATTATCCTGCCAATCTAACAAAGCTAAAGAAGAAGAAAAAGTAAGACATAAACAAGATTCCCTAGCATCATGCGAAAAGAACATGCCCAGCCGTTTTGGTGCAGTAAAGGATTCTTCGAGTTTTGCGGGCAATAAAGTAAGTCACGATGGTATGGTTTTAATTCCCGCTGGCGAATTTGCCATGGGTGCATCAGATAAAGAGGGCAGGGATGATGAATATCCCCAACATCAGGTTAAAGTATCTTCTTTCTGGATTGATGTTACCGAAGTAACCAATGCCAGTTTTAAAAAATTTGTAGATGCAACCGGATATAAAACCACTGCTGAACGTAAACCAGACTGGGAAGAGATGAAAAAACAGCTTCCCGCAGGTACACCAAAACCACCAGACAGTGTTTTTGTTGCTGCATCATTGGTTTTCTATCAACCTAAAAGTATTACGACCTTAAATGATGCCTCGCAATGGTGGCGTTGGGTTAAAGGTGCCGATTGGAAACATCCTCATGGCCCAAATAGCAATATTAAAGGAAAAGAAAACTTTCCGGTTGTACATGTATCCTGGGATGATGCCATGGCTTATTGTAAATGGTCAGGTAAACGTTTACCAACAGAGGCAGAGTGGGAGTATGCTGCAAGAGGGGCCTTAAAAAATGAAAAATATCCATGGGGAAATGAGGATATAGAGAAAGGTAAAGTAAAAGCCAATACCTGGCAGGGAGACTTTCCGATTAAAAACACCAATTGGGACGGTTTTGGTGGTTTAGCTGCAGTCAAAAAATTTAAGCCGAACGGCTATGGTCTTTACGATATGGCAGGCAACGTATGGGAGTGGTGCAGCGATTGGTATCGCCCAGATTATTATAGCACGATTACAGGGTTGAGCAACAATCCTAAAGGTCCATCAGATAGCTACGACCCTATGGAACCAACCGTTCCTAAAAAAGTGGTAAGGGGTGGTTCTTTTATGTGTAACGCCTCTTATTGCAAAGGCTACCGGGTAACTTCCAGAATGAAAACTTCTGTTGATACAGGCTTAGAGCATACTGGTTTTAGGTGCGTGAGCACTAACTAAGGCCCTTTTCTGTTAAAGTTAAAATTACGCAAACGTTTGACCCATATTTTATTAAATATTATTGTTTAGTTTGGCCCAAACAAATTAAACCGAACCAAAACTTTATGCAACCAACAACAAAACCAGGTCAAACGCAAGGGCCGAAACCACTTATTATTATTTGTGCCTTATTCTTCATTTTTGGCTTTGTAACCTGGGCAAACGGAACATTAATTCCTTTCTTTAAATTATCTTTCGGATTATCGAACTTACAAGCCTTCTTTGTAACCTTTGCATCGTATATGGCTTACTTCTTTTTAGCTTTGCCATCTTCGTGGATACTAAAGAAAGTTGGTTTTAAAAATGGAATTGTTTTAGGTTTAGTAATTTTAGGCCTGGGCTCATTGATATTTATACCGGCGGCACAAACCAGAACTTTTGGTTTGTTTTTAACCGGAATTTTTGTACAGGGTGCGGCACTAGCTTTGCTGCAAACAGCATCAAACCCTTACCTCACCATCATTGGCCCAATAGAAAGTGCTGCAAAACGCATCAGTATTGCCGGTATCTGTAATAAGTTTGCCGGAATGATTGTGCCTTTGATTATGGGCACTTTGTTTTTGAAAAATGCTTCAGAAGTAGAAAAACAGATCAAAGCGGCCACCGGTGCTGTTCACGAACAGTTATTAAATGATGTTTTAGGCCGTGTAAATATGCCTTATATTGTTTTGGCAATCGTTTTCTGCCTTTTTGCGGTTTTTATTAAATTTACCAACCTTCCAGAAGTTGAGGTAGAAGAAGATGTGATCGACGAAACCAAAGGAGAGGTGGTAAAACATAAAAGCATTTTTCAGTTTCCACACTTATTCCTTGGCGCCCTTTGTATTTTTGTATACGTAGGAGCTGAGGTAATGGCCGGTGATATTATTGGTATTTACGGTCGTGAATTAGGTATCAGTACCGAGATTAGCGGTAAATTAACTTCCATTACGCTGTTTAGTATGTTAATCGGTTATATTATCGGTATCATTACCATTCCAAAGTACATCTCTCAACAAAAAGCCCTTAGAATTTGTGCCATTTTAGGCATTATATTTACCATATTATCTTTTGCTATTTCGAGTTGGTTTGCTGTAATTTTTGTAGCCTTATTAGGCTTGGCAAATTCACTAATGTGGCCTGCAATTTTCCCGCTGGGCATTAGCCATTTAGGCAAATTCACAAAAATTGGCTCAGCCATTATGGTTATGGGTATAGCAGGTGGGGCAATTATGCCATTATTATATGCGTTTTTAAATGAAAAATTACACATACACTTCCAGTTGGCCTATCTGTTAACCGTATTGCCTTGTTACTTATACATTCTGTTTTTCGCCATCAAAGGCCACAAAGCCGGATTGAATTTAAAATAACCAAAACCAAATAAATTTTATGATTAAGCCCGGTCTTTAATTAGATCGGGCTTTCTTTTGTCCTTAATTTTCAGTTATTTTGGCGAATTATAAACAGAGGTTCAATCTCGATACGCAATACTCCAATCTTGATACTTAATATATTACAATACTCATATCCCAATAATGAATAAAGCTATTTTTCTCGACCGCGATGGTGTGCTTAATCACGAAATATACGATTACATCTGCCGCGTTGAAGATTTTAAAATCTTAGATTACCAAATTCCAGTATTAAAAAAACTATTCGACGAAGGTTATCTTCTAATCGTAATTACCAACCAGGGCGGTATTGCCTTAAAGCGTTATACAGAACAAGAACTGGCCATTATGCACCAAATGCTCCGTAATGCTTTTGTGGCTAAAGGGGCCGATATTGCTGGTTTTTATTATTGCCCGCATCATCCAACTGTTGGTGGCGAATGCAAATGCAGAAAGCCGGCTTCTGGAATGATTTTAGATGCAATTGACATGTATGATATTGACCCGACACAATCTATTATGATCGGCGATAAGCCACGGGATGTTGAAGCTGCAAATGGGGCAGGAGTAAAGGGCATTCTAATCGAACCTGATGAGCAGATTAGTTATGAGAAGGTGAAGGAAGTCTTGAGTCGGGAGTCTTTAGTCTAGGGTTTTCAGGAAAAGTGCTAAGGACTGGTATTGCCATTTGGACGTTTTAACACGCTGTACACTGTATCTTTTTGGCTGTCTTTCGGCTACGCTCTCCACAGGAGTCCTTTGGACAGGATGAAAGACAGCCAAAAAGGATGCCGTTTCCATCGTTAACGCGTAATCACTTTATGGAGTTTCTAAACTGGCAAAAGAACTTTTATTACTGCCAGCTAGCCCTGATTGGAATGGCATTCCGGTTTTCGACTAATTTATCATTATCGAACATTTACCGGAATATAATGGAAAGCAGGACTGCAGAAACCGATCAGCACTGTTTCTGCGCTCCAAAAAAGAGAAAACGATAATATAACCTAACCGGTAATTTGTCCGTCATACATTTTACCGTTTACATTTTCTATAAAACAAAAAATCCTAAGTCTTAAACCGGAAACCCGGCTCAAGACTTAGGACTAAAAGACTTTCGTCTTTATAATTCTTATTTCCCAGCAGCTTTAGCGTGGTCAGCTAAAAATGTAGCTAAACCGCTATCTGTTAATGGGTGTTTTAATAAACCAACAATAGCAGCCAAAGGTGCAGTAATTACATCAGCACCTAATTTAGCACAGTTTACAATGTGTAATGGGCCGCGGATTGATGCCGCTAAAATCTGAGTTTCGTAACCGTAGTTATCAAAAATAGTTCTGATATCTTCAATTAAAACCAAGCCATCGCTAGAAATATCATCTAAACGACCTAAAAACGGAGAAACGTAAGTAGCTCCAGCTTTAGCAGCCAATAAAGCCTGGCCGGCAGAGAAAATTAAAGTACAATTTGTTTTAATTCCTTTTGAAGAGAAATATTTAATGGCTTTAACACCATCTTTAATCATTGGAACTTTAACTACGATTTTTGGGTTTAAGGCCGCTAAAGCTTCACCTTCTTTAACAATTTCATCAAAAGTGGTAGAAATAACTTCAGCACTTACGTTATCATCAACAATATCGCAAATAGCTTTATAATGGTTAATTACATTTTGTTCGCCAGTAATACCTTCTTTCGCCATTAAGCTAGGGTTGGTGGTTACGCCATCTAAAATGCCAAGATCTTGCGCTTCTTTGATTTGATCAAGATTTGCTGTGTCAATAAAAAATTTCATGTTTATAAATTCTTAAATATTTGAGTTTCTATGATTGAACCCTGAAGAATTTAGTTCCCCCTTCAGGGGATTAAGGGAAAAGAAAAAAAGGGCAAGCACCTTCTATCGCACCGCTACAACCTTCTACCCTTGCTGTGTTCCCACCCTGGGGGAGTTCAAAGGGAGCTGGTCGTAAAAGACTTGCCCGGGCACAAAGGTAGAAAAAGAAGTTGTTTCACGAAATGCATTTTTGTATTTTTTTTCTCTTTTAGGCTATCTGGCTGATTAGTAAATTAATAAAATTAAAATGTGTATTTTTAAATAGTTGGAGAAAATATGATATCAAGACTGCTCTGAGCATAGTATTTATATATAAATTATATGTTCACAAATAAATCAATAATTAAATCGATTTATTTACGGAATTAGCAGAAAAAGTGTATTTATTGTATAATATTACCATTATTAATATGGCAAATTTTCATCAATATCATTGTCATTTTTCCAATACCAAGGCTTTAAATTACTTAAGGACTAAAATTTTTCTAAAAATCGTGTCAACTCTGTAATTTAAAATTTGTTTTTCGTATCTTAGTGTTTCCTATACACTAACAACTAACGAGCAAAGAATGGAACCAAACAGTGGATTGTACGATGCGCAATTTGAACACGATGCCTGCGGTATTGGGTTCGTTGCACATGTGAAAGGGCGAAAATCGCATCAAATCATCTCTGATGCACTTACTATTTTAGAGAATCTAGATCATAGAGGGGCATGCGGGGCAGAACCAAATACAGGCGATGGTGCCGGTATTATGATTCAGATTCCTCACGAATTTTTTTACGACGAATGTTTAAAAGCAGGCTTTAGCCTACCAGAAACCAATAATTATGGTGTAGGTATGTTATTTATGCCAAAAGATATCAGATCGAGAGAAGAGTGCAGAGAATTGATTTACCGTGCCGCCGAAAAATTAGGCCTGGAAATTTTAGGTTTTAGAAAAGTTGATGTTGACACAACAGATATTGGCAATATGGCCCTTTCTGTTGAACCAGAAATTGAGCAGGTATTTATTGCCCGTCCTTATGCCGTAGCACCAGGGGCTGATTTCGAACGTAAACTTTATATTTTTAAAAATTACCTGATTAAACTGATCGTAAACACCGTTCATGGTGGTAAAGATTTTTATATCGTTTCGCTTTCTGCGCAAACCATTATATATAAAGGTCAGCTTACTTCCTTACAGGTACGTACATATTTTACCGACCTAACCGATAAGCGCATGGTTTCTGCTTTAGGTTTGGTTCACTCACGTTTTGCAACCAATACTTTCCCTTCGTGGAGGTTGGCTCAGCCATTCCGCTTTATTGCACATAATGGTGAGATCAACACTTTACAAGGAAATTTAAACTGGTTTAGAGCGGGCGTTAAATCTTTTGCTTCTGCTTACTTTACGCCAGAAGAATTAGATATGTTATTGCCTGTAATTGACGAATCCAATTCAGATTCAGGCTGTTTAGATAATGTTATTGAACTGTTACTTCACTCTGGAAGAACCTTGCCTCATGTATTAATGATGTTGGTACCAGAGGCATGGGACGGTAACGAAGATATGGATCCTGTTAAAAAGGCATTCTATGAATTCCACGCTACTTTAATGGAGCCATGGGATGGACCTGCAGCCATTGCTTTTACCGACGGTAAATTAATCGGTGCTACTTTAGACCGTAATGGTCTTCGTCCTTCCCGTTATGCCATTACTTCTGATGACCGTGTAATTATGGGTTCTGAGGCTGGTGCATTAGCCATCGACCAAAGTACGGTAATCGAAAAAGGCCGTTTAACGCCAGGCAAAATGTTTGTGGTGGATATGGAGCAGGGTAGAATCATCAGTGATAACGAAATTAAAGAAGAAGTTTGCGGTAAAAGCCCTTATGCCGATTGGATTAATCAATACCAGATCCGTTTAGAGGAATTACCCGAGCCACGTGTAATGTTCACCGGCTTATCTACAGAGTCTATTTTTAAATATCAACAGGTTTTTGGTTACAGCAGAGAAGATGTAGATCTTTTACTTAAACCAATGGCCATTGAAGGTAAAGAACCGATCGGTTCGATGGGTACCGATACACCACTGGCTATTTTATCAAAACGCCCTCAGCATTTATCTTCTTATTTTAAGCAGTTATTTGCACAGGTAACCAATCCACCGATTGATCCGATCAGGGAGAAAGTGGTGATGAGTTTGGCCAGTTTTATGGGTAGCATGGGTAACTTGCTGGAAGAAACGCCAAAACAGGCACACTGTGTAGCCATTAAACACCCGATTTTAACCAACCAGGAATTGGAGAAGTTAAGAAGTATTGACACAGGTGTTTTCCAGGCGAAAACTTTACAGACTTATTTCAGGGCTGACGGCAAGCCGGGTGCTATGGCGAAAGCCTTAGACCGTTTATGCCGCTATGCGGTTGATGCGGTTGAAGATGGTTTCCAGGTAATTGTATTAACCGATAGGGCTATTGACTCTGAGCACGCTGCAATGCCTTCTTTATTAGCTGTTTCTGCCGTACACCATCACTTAATCCGCAAAGGATACCGTGGAGCCGTGGGTATTGTAATAGAGGCTGGTGATATTTGGGAAGTACATCATTTCGCCACTTTACTGGGCTTTGGCGTTACAGCCATTAACCCTTACCTGGCTTTGGAAACCATTAATGAGTTTAAAGAAGAATCGGGCTTATCAACAGAGCAGCTTACCAAGAACTATATCTACGCGGTAAACAGCGGTTTACTTAAAATTTTCTCTAAAATGGGAATCTCAACCTTGCAATCATATCAGGGAGCGCAGATTTTCGAGATTTTAGGCTTAAATAAACAAGTAGTGAATACTTATTTCACCGGTGCAGTTTCGCGTATTGGTGGCTTGGGACTAGATGAAATTGCAAGAGAAACGTTAATTAAACATCACCGCAGTTTTGGTCCGTTAACAGAAACCGAAAACTTGTTGCCAGCTGGTGGAACTTATAAATTCCGCCGTAAAGGTGAAGCCCATTTGTTTAACCCGCAAACCATTCACTTGCTGCAAAACGCAACACGTAAAAACGATTATAATATTTTCAAACAGTACTCTAAACTGGTGAATGAGCAAACACAACAAGCTTATACCATCCGTGGATTGTTCGAATTTAACTATAGCCGTCCATCGGTACCTTTAAATGAGGTAGAATCTACAGAGTCAATCTTAAAAAGATTTGCAACCGGAGCAATGTCTTTCGGTTCAATTTCTCATGAGGCACACTCTACTTTAGCGATTGCCATGAACCGTATCGGTGGAAAGAGCAATACCGGAGAGGGTGGTGAAGATGAAATGCGTTATACTAAATTGCCAAATGGCGATAGCATGCGCTCGGCAATTAAACAAGTGGCCTCTGCACGTTTTGGTGTAACCAGTTACTACTTAACCAATGCTGATGAGTTACAGATTAAAATGGCTCAGGGCGCTAAACCAGGAGAAGGTGGTCAATTACCAGGACATAAAGTAGATGATTGGATTGCAAAAGTTCGTCACTCTACACCAGGGGTTGGTCTAATTTCACCTCCGCCACACCACGATATTTATTCGATCGAAGATTTAGCACAGTTAATTTTTGATTTGAAAAATGCTAACCGTGCCGCAAGGATCAATGTGAAATTGGTTTCGAAAGCGGGTGTAGGTACTATTGCAGCGGGTGTTGCGAAAGCACATGCCGATGTGATTCTGGTATCTGGTTTTGATGGTGGAACGGGAGCATCTCCTTTAACCTCGATCCAACATGCTGGTTTACCATGGGAGTTAGGCTTAGCAGAAGCACACCAAACTTTGGTAAAAAACAAATTGCGTAACCGTATCGTGTTACAAACAGATGGCCAGCTTAAAACTGGTAGAGATATCGCTATTGCTGCATTACTAGGTGCTGAAGAATGGGGTGTTGCAACAGCAGCCTTAGTAACTTCGGGATGTATTATGATGCGTAAATGCCATTTAAATACTTGTCCGGTTGGCGTAGCAACGCAAGATCCGGAATTAAGAAAATTATTTACGGGTGATGCTGATCATGTAGTAAACTTATTTTATTTCCTTGCCGAAGAGTTACGTGAGATTATGGCTGAATTAGGTTTCAGAACCATCCACGAAATGATCGGTCAGGCTGATATTTTGAAAGTACGCGAATTGCCTGCTGAAGATTGGAAATTGAAACACCTTGATTTATCAGCTATATTATATAAAGCAGAAGACAATGGCTTGCCTTTATTTAATACTGAAGGCCAGGATCATGGTTTGGACCAGGTTTTAGATCATAAATTAATTGCAGCTGCACAACCTGCTATTGACCATAACGAACCTGTATTTGCCAGTTTTGATGTGAAAAATACCGACCGTGCACTGGGTACCATGTTATCAAATGAAATTTCGAAAGTTCATTTAGGCGCTGGTTTACCTCCGGATACGATCAACTTTAAATTTGTTGGTTCGGCCGGACAAAGTTTCGGTGCTTTCAATACCCGTGGGGTAACGTTATCACTAGAAGGTGAAGCGAACGATTACGTAGGTAAAGGATTATCGGGTGCAAGATTAGCCATCTATCCTTTCTCAAACTCAACTTTTATCCCTGAGCAAAACATCATAATCGGTAACGTAGCTCTTTATGGTGCAACATCTGGTGAGTTATTTGCCCGTGGTAAAGCAGGTGAGCGTTTCGCCGTACGTAACTCTGGTGCAACAGCTGTTGTTGAAGGAGTTGGCGATCACGGCTGCGAGTACATGACAGGTGGTGAAGTGCTGATTCTTGGTGATACGGGAAGCAATTTCGCTGCTGGTATGAGTGGTGGTGTAGCTTGGATTTATGATGCCAATGGAACTTTTGCACGCAAATGCAATAAAGAAATGGTTGATCTTGATCCATTACAAGCTGAAGATGAGGAGCGTATTTTAGCTTTACTTAAAACACATATCCGCCTAACGGATAGTAAAGTAGCTGAGTTTATCTTAAGTGATTGGAAAACTCAATCTGCTCATTTCGTAAAAGTATTCCCTAAAGAATACAAAGCAGTTTTAAGTAAACGTAATCAACAAGTAAAAACACACTAGGTCATGGGAAAAGTAACAGGATTTCAAGAATACGATAGAGTTGCGCCCACTAGAGAAGAGGCTGCAACGCGTGTAAAACACTACGGTGAATTTTTAAATAATTTACCTTCACAAGAATTAAACAATCAAGCTGCCCGTTGTATGGATTGCGGCGTACCTTTCTGCCAATCAGGCTGCCCACTGGGTAATGTGATACCAGAATTTAACGACGCTGTTTATCAAGGTAAATGGGAATTAGCTGCCAATATTTTATTAAGCACCAATAATTTCCCTGAATTTACAGGTAGAATTTGCCCAGCCCCATGCGAATCAGCTTGTGTGTTAGGCATTAACAGACCACCTGTTTCTATCGAGGAAATTGAAAAACACATCATCGAAATTGCTTTCGAAAAAGGATTTATCAAAGCAAAAGCGCCATTAATCAGAACTGGTAAAAAAGTAGCTGTAATTGGTTCAGGTCCTGCGGGCTTAGCTGCTGCTGCTCAATTAAATAAAGTTGGACATGAAGTTACCGTTTTCGAACGTGATGATGCTCCGGGTGGTTTATTGAGGTATGGTATTCCTGATTTTAAACTACAGAAAAATGTAGTAGATCGCCGTATCGATTTAATGAAAGAAGAAGGCATCATCTTTAAATGCAATGCCAATGTAGGCGAAAATGTTGAAATAGGTACTTTGTTGCGCGATTTCAATGCGATTGTATTGGCTGGAGGTTCAACTATTCCACGCGATTTACCAATTGATGGTCGTTCGGCTAAAGGTGTACATTTCGCAATGGATTTCTTGAAACAACAAAATAAACGTGTAGCGAGCAGAACCGTTGAAGCGGAAGATATTATGGCTACCGGTAAAAATGTAATCGTAATTGGTGGTGGCGATACCGGATCTGACTGTATTGGTACTTCAAACCGTCATGGTGCAAAATCGGTTACACAATTCGAGATTATGCCGATGCCACCACAGGCACGCAACGAGCATATGCCTTGGCCAAATTACCCAATGTTGCTAAAAAATACTTCTTCTCACGAAGAAGGTGCACAAAGGGCTTGGTCGGTAAATACTAAAAACTTTATTGCTGATGAAAAAGGAAACCTTAAAGGATTAAAAGTAGTTGATGTAGAATGGGAAATTGATGCAAACGGACGTCCGGTTACTTTTAAAGAAATAGCTGGTACCGAAAGAGATCTTCCATGTGAACTGGTACTTTTAGCAATGGGTTTCTTACACCCTCAAAAAGAAGGTTTAATTGAGAAGTTAGGTGTAGAGTTAGATAACCGCGGAAACGTAAAAGCATCTGAACACACTTACCAAACCAATATTGCTAAGATTTTTGCTGCAGGTGATGTTCGCCGCGGACAATCATTAGTAGTTTGGGCCATTTCAGAAGGTAGAGAAGCTGCCCGTAAGGTAGACGAATACTTAATGGGGACAACCAAACTGGCATCGAAAGATGCAGTTGCATACGCTTAGTAGGTTTTAAATTCTATATTTTTAGGGTCGTGGTGCAAATCACGACCTTTTTTTATTTAATCCTTTTCTATCATATACTGTCCGTAGAGTTAAATGCAGTGCCTCTAAGGATTATCAATAGAATTGAGTTTGTAACTCACGTACTGTCCGTAGAGTTAACGCAGTGCCTCTACGGATCTATAAATAGAATTGAGTTTGTAACTCAAATAATGGCGAGTCACAGACTCTTTGCCATTCTTCAATCCGTAGAGCCCTTCGGAACTCTACGGACAAAAACTATACAGAAACTATATACTGTCCTGTCCGTAGAGTTAAGCGCAGAATCTCTACGGATTTGCTAATAGGACTGAGTTTTAAACTCAGCAATAAGACTGATTCACATACTGTCCGTAGAGTTAACGCAGTGCCTCTACGGATCTATAAATAGAATTGAGTTTGTAACTCAAATAACGGCGAGTCACAGACTCTTTGCCATTCTGCAATCCGTAGAGCCCTTCGGAACTCTACGGACAGAATTTTCTTTAACTAAAAGCTTATATTAGTATATGGGAGAAAGAGGCTATCAAATAAAAGATCATGAAGCATTACACTTTATAACATTTGCTACAGTACAATGGGTAGATGTATTTACTAGAAAAGAGTACTCGGATATTGTTGTAGAAAGCTTAATTTACTGTAAAGAAAATAAAGGTTTAAGGATTCATGCATGGTGTATTATGAGTAATCATTTACATTTGATATTATCCGTAAACGAGAATAACAACTTGTCTGACGTATTAAGAGACTTTAAGAAATTTACATCTAGTCATATTATTAAGGCCATCAAAAATAATACTCATGAAAGTAGACGGAATTGGATGCTTTGGATATTCAAAAAGGCTGGTGAAGAAAATAAAAGAAATAAAGATTATCAGTTTTGGCAACAGGAAAATCATCCTGTAGAACTTTCTACAAACGAAATGATAGATCAGAGGTTAAATTATTTACATGATAATCCTGTAAGATCAGGGGTAGTTAGAACCGCGGAAGAATACGTTTACTCTTCTGCAATTGATTATTATACAACAGAAAGCGGCTTGATAGGAATAGAGTTTATAGCATAAAAAACAAATAATATCAGGTGGGGGGGCATGCTGTCCGCAGAGTTAAACGCAGTGCCTCTACGGATCTATAAATAGAATTGAGTTTGTAACTCAAAAATAATAACGAGTCACAGACTCTTTTCCATCCTCCAATTCGTAGAGCCCTTCGGAACTCTACGAACAGAAACTGAATATACGATATTACTGTCCGTAGAGTTAAACGCAGTGCCTCTACGGATCTATAAATAGAATGAGTTGTAACTCAAAAATAATGACGAGTCACAGACTCTTTGCCATTCTGCAATCCGTAGAGCCCTTCGGAACTCTACAGACAGAAACTGAATATACGATATATACTGTCCGTAGAGTTAAACGCAGTGCCTCTACGGATCTATAAATAGAATTGAGTTTGTAACTCAAAATAATAACGGGTCACAGACTCTTTTCCATCCTCCAATCCGTAGAGCCCTTCGGAACTCTACGGACAGACATTTATTTCTTCTCCTAGCATACTGAATTAACAATCGTGATTTGCTCAAGAGTCTTGTTCTATGCATGTTTTCAGAATTTTTAGGGTTGTGTTCCAGTAAAATACCAAATGTTTATAAATGATATCTGTAGGGAAATTACATAGATTAATTGTTAAGTTACTTCCTTTTTCATTTGGACGGAGCAGGAATTCGATGGTAGTATAACTTTCTGGTTGTTCTGGCAGGTTGGATAGAGAGCTTAAATGGCTATATTGTAACTGTTCTTCAGGCTTAAATTGAAGAACATTTCCTTTATTTTCAAACGGTGTTTGCGATAGTATACCGCGGATGGTGATTGGAGCGCCGATAATCCAATCGGTATTGATTTCGATCAGTGATTCAGACATCCACTGCTGCATGATTTCTGTATCGGTTAGGGCTTTCCAGACTTTCAAAGGGCTGCTATGAATGTCAATACTGTTGCTGTATGGAATATTGGTAGTTTGCATAACATTTCTAAATATCGCTATTATCTAATATGTTTTAACTCTTTTATGCCAAAAGGCAATAACAACTTTTAGCGGGGTGAATAAGAAAGGCGATTTAATCGCTATTAAGTTTCTTCCCGCATTACAAATGCAGTTTCGTTAGCGATTTAAATTTAAAACAATTTCAATTGCTCGTTTCTCGGCGGTTTCTCCTTCCCAAAAACGGTTCTGCCGCCATATTTCCAGCTTTCAGCGCGTTCTTTGTGAATCAGCTTTTCAAAATCCATATTCGGAACAAAGTTTTTTTCTGCATTACTGGCAATTTGATGTAATGATTTAATGGCTTGTTGTTTATCGGTATTTCCAATCTTCGCTTTTTCAATTGATTTCTGCAAAACCCTTATGGTCTCATCATAAACATTTACAGGCACAGGAAAGGGATGTCCATCTTTACCGCCATGTGCAAAAGAATAACGGGCAGGATCGGTAAATCGGGAAGGCGCACCATAAATTACCTCACTCACTAAAGCCATCGATTGTAAGGTTCTTGGCCCCATGCCTTCAAGTAATAATAATTCCTCAAAATCTCTCGGCTGCTTTTCCTGGGCCAGCCACAATATACTGCCTAAACGTTTTATATCTACATCTTTTGATTTTACATCATGATGGTTGGGTAATACCAATTTTTGTATTTCACCAAGCATCCGCGTCGGCGATTCAGCTGTAATGCTCATCATGCTCTGCCTTGCCTTATCAGCATCATTAGCTGTTAGGTTCAAGATCTTACCTTGATTAATGCCACAGATACCTGTGTGCGGTTCTTCCACAAAAGATTTTAAGTTTTCAGAATGCCAGTGGTATCTTCTCGCTGTTGAGCTGCTATCACTCATACCTTGTTGCACCACTGCCCAATCGCCTTCGTTGCTTAAAATAAAACTATGAAGATACAGTTGAAAACCATCTTGAATCGCCGTGTTGTCTACTTTTGCACTGAGTTTACTGGCCCGTACCAATGCTGTTCCATTTAAACCCGTTTTATCGGCAATTTTTAAAAGTTCATTTGGTGTTTCTCTGCTGTGTTTTCCTTTGCCTCCACAAATGTAAATTCCCAACTCTTTCGATAAGGGATTGATCGATTTCTTTAAAGCGCCCATTACCGATGTCGTAATACCTGAGGAATGCCAATCCATACCCATTACAGCGCCTAAGCTTTGGAACCAAAAAGGACTGCTTAATCGGCGTATTACTTCCGCCTTACCATATTCTAATAGTATCGCTTCTGTTATAGCCAGGCCAAGTGCTGCCATACGCTGTGCCAGCCATGGTGGTACATGGCCATAATGTAGGGGTAAATCTGCGCTTCCTGATCTTTTCAATACTAACAAATTTAGTAAAATATTATTTAAAAAAGGTTTTATTTTATTGGCGATAGAAAGGACCTGACTTTAATAAAGGCGATTAACCGATGTAAACTAAACTTGATTGGAGTGAGCATGTCGATTTTTCATCGGCATAAAACGGAAAGCAAGGCTGAACCTAACCTAAGAATTACAACTATTGCTTTTCAGAAAAAACGATTGATAATATTTTTTGTTATTTTGAGGAACTATTCAATAGCGAAGACTCATTTTATACATGCGGAAATTCTTACAACGTTTACTTAGTACCTGGATTATTCGCATGTCGAATAAATTTGGTTCAAGGCCTAACCGTAAACGTATCCATGCGGCTTTAAATAAACTTTACCAAACCATAAATGCCAACCCTGGAAAACGCGGACTTATTTTTGAAGTTACCGATACGGATAAATTTATCATTTTATCAGACCAGCATAAAGGTACCCGCGATTATGCCGATGATTTTACTTTAGCCGAAAAGAATTACCTAAAAGCACTCGAATACTACAACCAGCAAGATTTTCATTATATAAACCTGGGTGATAGTGAGGAGCTTTGGGAGAATTTACTCGAATCTGTAATAAAACACAATAAAGAAACTTTCGAAGCAGAAAAAGCTTTTATTTCTAAAAACCATTTCACTAAGATATTTGGCAACCATGATTTATATTGGGATAATGATCCTTTAGCAGCATTTAACCTCAATAGAATTTACGGTACTAAAATCCACATTTATGAAGGCGCAATCTTAAGAATGTCCTTGGGCGAGATTAAACTCGATATTTTTTTAACCCACGGCCATCAGGGCGATTTACAAAGCGATGGAAACTGGTTTAGCAAATGGTTTGTGAGTACAGTTTGGGCACCACTGCAATCGTATCTTCAAATTAACCCGAATACACCAGCATACAGCAATCAGCTCAAAACAGCACATAATACACTCATGTACAGCTGGGTAGCTACAAAAAAGAACATAGCTTTAATTACCGGACATACGCATCAACCGGTTTTTGCTTCATTAACACACCTGGAGCGGATTTATATAAAACTGAATAAGGCCAAAAAAGAAAAGAATGCTGATAATCTTGCTATTTTAAATGCAGAACTTCGTAAACTGATAAAAGAGGGAGATAAAGCACCGCAATTCGGAAAATACACCCCAGCTTACTTTAATAGCGGTTGTTGTTGTTTTAGTGATGGCGATATAACCGGTATCGAAATTGATAATGGTTTTATAAGGCTTATAAAATGGTCGTATCATAGAAATGCCATACCAGAAAGAATTTTACTCGAAGAAATGAAACTCAGCGATTTATCAGATTTAAAGCTATTTAATGGGTAACGTTACGTAAAAAGTAGTACCCAAATCTTTTCCATCGCTTTCTACCCATAACTTCCCTCTATGAATATCAACAAGTGCGTTTGCTGTAGTAAGCCCCAACCCATAGGTATTTTCCTGATTTGTGCTTACCGAGCTCAGCCGTGCGAATTTCATAAAAACTTTATCCAGGTCTTCTTCAGTTAGGCCCACACCATTATCTTTTATCGAAATAGTTACCTCGTTATCAGATGTTTGATGACTAATGTAAATATCTTTTCCCACTGATGAGAACTTGATGGCATTATTAATCAACTCACTAAAAACCGTTATTAGTTTGTCAGGATCAGCAAAAATTTCAATAGGCTCCTCAATGTCAATAAAAACAGTTTGATTTTTATGCTTAAGCGGTAAATTGAGTTCTCGTTTTACCTGTTCTAATATTTCTTTTAAATCTATTTTATCTTTTTTTGGCTTAAATGAGTTAGCTTCTTTCCTGGCAGAACTTAAAATACCGTTCAGATTATCAATCATTTTTTTAGATTGCGTATTAATCTTGCCCGCAATTAATAAAGCCTTGTCATCAATACCCGGAATGCGCCCAAGTAATTCAGATTGAAGTGAAATGGTAGTCATCGGGTTTTTAAGATCGTGAACAAGCACATGTAAACGATCATCGTAGGCCCTTAATGCTCTTCTAATTGCAATTCTAGACTCCAGTTTTTCCATTACTATACCGGCTAAATGCCCTAGCATTTTTAGCTGCTGCTCTTCGGCTGATTTAAATTTAGTATCTGCAACGTAAATCAGGCCAAGTTCATAACCCTCTGGCGACCTGATAGGGGTGGAAGCAAAAAAAGTAAATGTATCATTTTTTAAAGGTAAGGAGATAGATGCTCCTATTTGGGCCTTCATAAACATATTCCCATCTGCCTGAAAACCGATACCCGCATTCGGAACATCAAATATTTCAGCAGCCAATTGTGCAATCTGATCAAAAGCACTTTCTGCAGGTGTACTTAAAATCTCGTAGTATCTTAATTTTCCCGAACGCAAGGTTTCATCAGTTGGAATCGTGTTATCTGCTTTTTCGTATTGCATTTAAGGTTTAATTAACATATGGGGATGAATAACTAAAGGTAAAAATTATGTGTAAATACTGTAAATAATATAAACAATTAAGTCGTAAATTTCGTTAATATAGAGTTGGAAGAAATAGGGCCAAAAGCGTTAAATTACTACAAAACAGCTTAAATAATGAGATTATACATAGAACGTAAACCTGTTAAGGTTAACCCGGATACTAAAAGAGTTATTGCCCGTTTTTTTTTTAACGGAGAGGAGAGAGCACTAGAAGTAATCAAGAAAGTTTTAGAATTTTCAGATGAGAAAGTGTTTTCACTAATATCGCCCATATTACAAGAATATTCTAAAAGACACCGGAATATTACCAAAATCTTAACCCGGCATTGTAAAAAATTAAGAAAACAATTTGCAGCCTTAGGTACTTCATTCGAAGATATTGATGAATATACCAGATTGTTGATTGGTGCCTACTTTACACATGAATATTCAATAGAATCGGCCGCTTTTTTTAATCCTAGTATTGTTGATGATCCTGATCAAACTGATTTAGTAGAGGGTGAGAAGCGGGTAATCATCAGCTTCAGGGCTGTAGGTGAGGGGCATATTTCTTCAATTGTTTTCCGGCGTGCTTTGATTGATAAAGACAACAATATCCAGGTTTTACCTGTTGGAAATTATGTTGATGAGGCTGAAGTGGTGAAGAATGCCATTTACGTTAAAAAACTATTTCTAAAAAAAGCCGCCTATGCACAGATCGATCCTTCTGTTTTAGAAGAAATTGAATCGAAACTCGATGACAAATTTGAATACACCAGCTTAAGCAATATCATTAAAGATTCCAAAAGTTTACATAAAGAAGATCCATCCCGTTTAATCGAATACGACAAAGTACTTTGGCTATCAGACACTTACCACACCATAACATTTTCAAAAGATACAGATATTTCGGATCGGGTAATTTTTCCTATTTCAGAATTTGAACGTAAAGGGATTGAAGACGCCCGTTTTGTAAAATTTGTTAAAGACGATGGCAAAGTACTGTACTACGCTACATATACAGCTTTCGACGGTTCTTTAATTATTCCCAAGCTCGTACAAACCGAAGATTTTTACGAGTTTAAAGTGATTCCACTTTATGGCGATGGTGCGCAAAATAAGAACCTGGCACTATTTCCACGAAAAATTAAAGGGAAATATGTGATGATGAGCCGGATAGATGGATGGAACAATTATCTGATGTTTTCTGATAAAGTTAATGTTTGGGAAAACCCAATCCTTTTAAAACAACCGCGCTACGATTGGGAGCTGGTACAGATCGGCAATTGTGGCTCTCCGATAGAAACAGAAAAAGGATGGATTGTAATTACACATGGCGTGGGACCAATGCGAAGATACTGTATTGGAGTAAGTTTATTGGATCTTGAAAACCCAAGTATAGAAATAGGCCATTTAAAAGAGCCGTTGATTATTCCTAATAATGATGAACGTGAAGGTTATGTGCCCAATGTAGTATATTCCTGTGGATCGATTATCAGTAATGGCGAATTAATTATTCCATATGGCTTATCTGATTATAGTTCGTCGTTTGCAAGCGTAAATCTGGAATTATTGCTGGCTAAATTGCTGGAAAATAACTAGAAGTTTATCTTCTCTATCGGGTCGTACTGCTGAACTTGTTTTACAAGTAATAATAGAGTTTTCAATTGTCTTGTATCTACTACGTGGTCAGCATCTTACTGGTCATCAAGACCCTGAAATAAATTTACTTCGTAGCTTTCCGCTGCGCTACAGGTCAGGGTGACGATCGTCTCTGCTTATTCTTCAAAATAACATAAAAAATGCTGATTCATTTCTGAATCAGCATTTTTGTCTTTCCAGGGCAATTTAGCTTCTAACTACATTTATCTGCTTCCACCAAGGGAGACGACATCGTTTCGTATTCCGCTTCTGCGGCCTTTAATATGGCCAAATGGGAGATGAAATAGGCCAATGTACTCTCAGCACCCTGATTCCTATTCACACTGTTGAACTGTAGTCCATCTGCACATCCATGTGTTTCAAAATCGTATAAAGGAATATGCAAGCTGTTTTTTCCTAAGAACCACTGATAGCTGATGTGCATTAAATTTAAATATTTATCATCTTTGGTTACCTCGAATGTTTTAGCATAAAGTAAAACCATTGCCATCGTTTCTATAGCCTGTTGATCGTAGATGGGGTTTTTGCCATGTTTTTTCATCCACCCTGCATTTCCAACCGGATTTAGATATCCATTTTCGAAAGAAAAGCTATTTAAAAACTCAATACTTTCCATCGCAATTTTATAAGATGTTGTATTTCCGGTAACTTCGTAATGATGAAGCAAAGCCAAAGGAAGTATCGCATTATCGTAGGTAAGGATATCTTCAAACCAATGCCAATCGCCATCTTTATTGTCATGATATGATGCTGTTAATGAATTGGCCAGCATATTGATTTCTTTCGTGATTAACTCATCACCAGGATGGGCACACAAGTAATAAGATAAACCAATAATCGTATTTGCTCTTCCACGGAGATATTTTAATTCTCTAAAATGCGGAATAGAATGCGAAAATAATTCCCTGCCGAATTCACGGTAAGAATTATTGGGTGCACTGCAAACTAAATAACCCAATGACCAGATGGTACGGCCAAAAGAATCTTCTGAGCCTATTTCATCCAGGTAATTGCGATTAAAACTCAAGAAATTCCTAAAGTTCCCATCATCGGTTTGCATATACTGAATAAAGCTCAGGTAAACAGGCATGAATTTTAAAGCTTTAGGATTTTTATCCCGTTCAATAGCCATTAATGCCATAATTAAAGCTCTGGCATTATCATCAATGCAATAGCCTTCCTTCAAATTTGGAACACCAAAACGGGCATGCTGAATAATTCCGGTATCATCTGTTAGTAACGAAATATGATCTAAGTTAAGTGCTGGCATACCCTCTACATCAATAATAGGCGGAGTAACTCTTTCGGGTCTTTTTCCCTCGGCCACAGCTTCATTTAATACGTTAAGATAAACACTTCCAATAGCTGGCCAACGAAGATTTAAGCCATATTCGTAAGCATTTTGCTTCAGTTTTTGATATTTATCTTTATCGCTTAAAAGTTCGTTTACAATTGTGGCCAATTGCGCATCATTCTTAAAATCAAATAATTTGCCTCTGTTATCGGCCAAAAGCTCTTGTGCATGCCAATATGGAGTAGAAACTACTGCTGCACCTGCACCAATAGCATATGATAAAGTACCGCTGGTTATCTGAGCCTCATTTAAATAAGGCGTAATGTATAAATAACAGGCTGTTAAATACTGGTGCAATTCTTTTTCAGATACAAATTTATTAACGAAAGCAATATTATTTTCTACGCCTAAATCTTTAGCCAATGCTTTCAAGCTATCACGATACTCTTCGCCATTATGTTTTACAACACCAGGATGGGTATTGCCCAGAATCACATATAAAACATCTGGGTGTTGAGCAACAATTTCTGGTAAAGCCTTAATTACGGTTTCTAAGCCTTTGTTCCGGCTAATTAATCCAAATGTAAAAAGCACCTTTCGATCGGTAAAAAGTTCACTTTGCGCAATTTCGTTATTGGGTATAGGCTCCAGATCTGGAACGCCATGTTCAATTAATTTGATTGAAGCCTTAGGAATTTGGTAAACACTGGTCAAAAACATGACTGCTTTTTTGCTCATCACGACTATTTTAGACGACTTAACTGCAATCTCTTTAATAATAGTCTGTTGCATGAAATTCGGTTCTTTTAAAACCGTATGCAAAATAGTAATGAATGGCTTTTTTAATCTATTGATTAAGGACAATAAGAATACGCCGCTGTTGCCGCCATATATACCGAATTCATGTTCAATAATACAACTATCTACTTCACTGTTATTGATAAAATCTGCAGCATCGATATAATCTTTTTGATTTTGCTGACAGATAACGAATTTCACTTCGCTTGGGTAATCGTGTTCATTAACATCATCCGGTTCATTTAATGCAACAACAAAGCTTTTCTGTGAATTATAGGCAGGATTTAAACTTAAGGCATTAACCAAATTCTGATTAAAGGTAGCTAAACCGCATTCACGAGGAGGATAAGTTGAAATATAGGCGATTTTCATATGTATTTCAAATAGGGTTGATACTTAAATAACATTGTATTATCTAAATAGTTTGTGATTTCCTCAATTTACGCTTTATAAAGCCAAAACAATCTGATTTGGACACTTGTTAGTAAGTAAATATTTAACTATGAGATCAATATGGAAAGGTTCTATTGGATTTGGTTTGGTAAACATTCCAATTAAGTTGTTTTCTGCTGTCCAGAATAGTAATCTCGATTTAGATATGCTCGATGAGCGTGATCACGCAAAGATTAAATTTTTAAGGGTAAATGAAAACACCCATAAAGAAGTGCCATATGAGAAGATTGTTAGGGGCTATTTTTTAAAAGACAGGTATGTTGTGCTAGATAAGCACGATTTTGAAGAGGCTGCACCCGAAAAAACTAAAATTATTGAATTAGAGAATTTTGTTGATATAAAAGATATTAATCCTATTTATTATGAAACTTCTTATTATACAGAGCCTGAAAAACAGGGCAAGAAAGCTTATGGATTGTTGCTAAAGGCCTTAGAGAAATCGGGTAAGGCCGGAGTGGCCAGATTTGTACTGCGTAATACAGAAAATCTTTGTGTTATCCATCCCATGGAACATGTAATTGTGATTACTAAAATTAGGTTTGAACAGGAAATAAGAAGTCTATCTGAAATTACCAAGGTTGACGATATTACCATTACCAAAAAAGAAATGGATGTGGGCTTGGCTTTAATTAAACAATACAGCTCGAAATTCGACTTGAGCGCCTTTAAAGATGATTATAGTAGCGAATTATTGAAAATTATCAAAGCAAAGTCTAGAGGCAAACGGGCAACGGTTAAAAAGATGAAACCACAAAAAGCGACAAGCGATGACCTTTATGATCAATTGATGCAGAGTTTGGGCTCAAAGAAAGGCGCATAGCCAGGTTTAGCGGTTAGCATAAAGGGTTTTTAGGATTGTACTATAACCAGAAATACGTTTGGGGCTTGAGGCCATGTAATAGTTTTGGGCAAGTTCGAAAAATAATTTAACCACAGATATAAAGTACGAACACAGATACTAAGATCTGTGTTCAACTGTGGTTAAAAATGCTTATTTAAAAGCAGCTTTTAATTGATCTGCGGCATAAGCCTGAGCGGCTTTCGCTTCTGGTACAAGCAGCGCCATACCAAAAAAATCATGTGTTACGCCCTCATAATTTTTACTATCCACTTTTACCCCCACAGCTTTCAATTTATTGGCCAGTATTACACCATCATCGTGTAAAGGATCTATTTCGGCCGTAATAATAGTTGTTGACGGAAGCCCATTTAAATTGGCATTAACCAATGATATTTTAGGGTCCTGGGCTTCGATCATTGTAGTCAGATATTTCTCTGTAAACCAGCCCATCATTGCTTTGTTCAGCGGTTTTGCCTTTTCATACATTTTATAAGATTCGGTGTTCATATTTGCCTGAGCAATGGGATAGATCAAAACCTGGTGCACAGGAAGCATAATGTGTTTGTCTCTGGCCATAATAGATACATTTGCCGCTAAATTTCCACCTGCACTTTCACCAACAACTGCAATTTTAGCCGGATCGGCTTTTAAATCTACCGCATTTTTAACTGCCCATTCGTAAGCTGTAAAAGCATCATTATGCGCAATAGGGAACTTGTTTTCTGTTGCTAAGCGGTAAGCTACAGAAACCACAATAGCACCAACCTGCTCGGCCAAAGCCTGTGCAGATGCATTATAAACATCTAAATTGGCAATAACGAAACCACCGCCATGGTAATAAACAATTAATGGATAAGGCCCGTTGCCTGCCTTTGGCGTATAAATACGCAGATGGATTTTACCTCCACTAACATCAATATCTTTCCCCATGGTATCTACCTTAGCAACTGGCACGGTAATATTATTTTGTTCTGCCAAATCCCTTACCGCATCGGTTGGTGTATGATTCTTGCGTGCATCAGTAGCCGTTAAAGTTTCTAAAGGTTTATCCCATAACTACTTAATTTTTCTATAACCGCCTGCATTTCTGGCTTTATTGTTTTCCCCCACTCAGGAGCAGGCCCTGCAGGTTTTAATGCTGCAGCCGATGTTGAATCTGTTATAGTCGAATCTGTAACGGTAGTCGTTTTTGTTCCACCTGTACAGGCACAAAGCAAAACAGCCAAACCGCAAACAAAAGTAATAGGTTTTAAGAAGTTGGTTTTCATAAGATTGTTTATTGATACATATTGCTTCTATAACAGCATCTGTAAGATAGTGTTTTTGATGTTGCATAAATTTCAAAATTTATTTAAATGGCAAACATCTTGGCGAATTGGTGTGTTCATTAACTAAATGAAATTTTATGCTGACAGAAATAATAGGATTACCGGACCATATTTTTGGTGTAAGAGCTACCGGAGAAGTAACGAGCGACGATGTAAAGAGCGTTTTATTAACCGGCTTAAAAAGAACGGCTGAGCGATTTAAAGAAATTAGATATTTATTGGTATTGGAAACTGATGTGAAAAATTTCACAGCCGGCGCATGGGTAGAGGACGTTAAAGCTGGACTACAGAATTTTACCAAATGGAAAAAAATTGCCGTAGTAAGTGCCGAAAAAGGAGTGGAGTGGTTTACTGATATTTTCACAGTAGCTACGCCTGGTAAATCTAAAGGCTTTAAGCCAGAAGAAATAGAAGAAGCAAAAGCATGGCTAAATGCCGAAGACTAATTTAAAATAGTGTATGAAAAATGCTAAAACAGCGGCCGAAAGTAGCAAGGCTACCGCACCGAAAAATGCAAAAGCTAAAGGGGCTGATGATAAAGTAACATCAGCCAAAGATGCAAAAAAAGTAGACGTAACTAAAGACACGCCAGTTAAACACAAAAAACCGTAATAATATAAGAAGAATTTTAAAAACACCAGAACGAAGAATAGGCGTGTCTGCTTTAGAAGATAGTGGCTTTAAAGTAAGGTTAAATATTTGGGTAAATCCGCATGGTTTTACAGATATTGAACTTTCTTTTTAAGAAGTATTGATGAAAAACCTAAAACTGGGAGGAATAAAATTACCTGGTATAGCTGAGTAAAAAACTATTTTCTCAGCAAAGCATAAATCTTATCCATCAATTCATCGATGTTAAAAGGCTTGGCCATAAAATCGTCGGCTTCAATACCATCCAACGCATAATTGTTTGCATTATAACGGGCAGAAATCATTAAAACGGGAATATGGTTTGTAGTTGCAGTATCTTTAAGTTCTTTTAAAAGTACCCTTCCATCAGCGTCAGGGAGCATTATATCCATGATGATTACATCTGGGTTAAATTCCTGAACATGGTTAATAAAATCAGCACCTTTGTTTAATCCATCAACATTAAAAGCTTCGCTTTCTAAAATAAGGGTTATAACATCTAGGATTGCATGGTTATCTTCAATAACCAAAATATTTTTCTTTGCCAAAGTTTGAATGATTTTTAAAAATTCAAACAAATATATAATAAAAAATAAATCTCAAATCTGAATTTACCAAATTAGAGTGATTCTAAAAATAGGCTTAATATTTGTTAATTCGTGAAATTAAATACGCTGAAATATCAAATATATATGACTAAATTTTCTGTAGACCTTACCAATTGCGATAAAGAACCCATTCATATTCCTGGTAAAATTCAATCACATGGCCTTCTTGTAGCAGTTGATAAGAACAGCTTGTCTATTACCTATATTAGTGAAAATGCTGAAGTTTTTTTAGGAGAACAAGCCAAAAGCTTACTAAACAAACAACTTTCGACCTTAAATCAGTTTCTTAAACAACAAAATCCAGCATTTGAAATCGAAGACCTACTTAAGCTGGGTATTATCCGCAAAAGTTTTGATGCCATTAGTCCCCATCCAGTTGAAATTAATAGCCGCTCTTATTATTTAATTATTTCTTCATCGAAAAACGACTGGTTATTAGAATTTGAGCCAGTAACCTTACAATTCGATATTCAGAGTTCTATAGGTCGCTCCGCCTCATCTATGCTTCAGGGGAAAAGTATTTCAGCTTTGTTAAAAGGTGCTGCGCAAGAAGTAAAAAAACTGATCAATTATGATCGGATAATGATTTATAAATTTTTAGACGATGGACATGGTGAAGTTGTGGCAGAAGAAAAAGAGGAAGACTTAGAACCATTTTTTGGATTACATTACCCCGCATCAGATATTCCAAAACAGGCTAGAGAGCTTTATAAACTAAATTTAACCAGGTTAATAGCTGATGTAAACATACCTGATTCACCCATTTTTACTTTTAAAGAAAACGAAGCACTTGATTTAACCAATAGTGCCTTACGTGCGGTATCGCCCATACATATTCAATATTTGAAAAATATGGGTGTTCATTCGAGTTTTAGTATATCCTTAATCGCTCATGGCGAATTATGGG
This sequence comes from Pedobacter riviphilus, assembly GCF_014692875.1. NCBI lineage: Bacteria > Pseudomonadati > Bacteroidota > Sphingobacteriia > Sphingobacteriales > Sphingobacteriaceae > Pedobacter > Pedobacter riviphilus. The sequence goes on from NZ_CP061171.1 coordinate 2,169,351, forward strand.
GTTTAATTGCTTGTCATAACTATAGTCCTAAGTTTATAGATTATAAAGCCAGAGAAGGGGCTAAGTTAATCGGGCAGATCCTTTCCTCAGCATTAGAATACCGCCAGGAAGAAGAGGATACAGAGATTATTCAGCAATTTAAAAATACGGCCAACATTCTTCTAGAACACTTAAACCGTGATAAGTATTTAGTAGAAGCCATAACCATGCACCAAAGAACTATTTTGGACACAACCAAAGCCTCGGGAGTGGTTATCATATTCGACAATGAACTTAAAACCATTGGAGATGTGCCATCGGAGGAAGAAATAAGAGAACTTGCCGAATGGTTGAAAGCGAATAATGATGAATCGATCTATTACACCCATCGATTGCCTGAAATCTATTTTCCAGCTAAGAAATACAAGTCAATAGCCTCTGGAATCCTATCTTGCATATTAAATAAAGAAATGGGCGAAATGATCATCTGGTTTAAGCCCGAAATCATTACTACTGTAAATTGGGCTGGAAATCCCGAAAAACCCGTAGTTCCATCAGAAAATGACTTATTGGCCCTGTCGCCACGCAAATCTTTCGAAACCTGGTCGCAGGTAGTTAATAACACCTCTGAAAAATGGATGCCTGAAGAAATCGCCTCTGTTTTAAGGATACGCGAAATTATTATAACCGATATCAATAAAAAGGCTAACGAAATTAGATTGCTTAATGAAAAATTGCAGGCCGCTTACGAGGAATTAGATACTTTTAGCTATACCATATCCCATGATTTAAGAACACCATTAACCTCAATAAAAACTTATGCTGAGCTTATGCTCAAGAATAAAAGTATTGATGAAAATGGCCAGAAAATGCTCAGTAGGATTTTAATAGGTGCAGATAAAATGAATTTCTTAATTAAAGAGATTTTAAATTTAGCAAGGGTTGGCCGTTCTGAGATAAATTTTGAAACAGTTGATATAGAATCTTTGTTAAAAGAAATAAAAGGCGAAATATGGTCGGCTTTTAAAGCGGATCATACCGAATTAGTTTTAGGGCAACTTCCACATATCAAAGGAGATAAGACCATGATAGCGCAGGTTTTCACAAACTTGATTGGGAATGCGGTAAAATACTCTGCCATGGTGGACAAACCTAAAGTAGAGGTTTCTGCGTATATTGATGGAGGAGAGACTATCTACGCAGTTAAAGATAATGGTATAGGAATAGACAACCGTTATTACGACCGGGTTTTTGAGCTTTTTAAACGTATGGATAATGTTAAGGATATAGAAGGAACAGGAGTGGGGCTGGCCATTGTAAAAAGGGTGGTAGAAAAACACAATGGCAGGGTTTGGTTTGAGAGTAAGTTAAATGTAGGATCTACCTTTTTTGTAGCTTTTAAAAACAGATAATATGAAAACACCAGATATATTTTATGTTGAGGATGATATAGACTATGCATTTTTTATGCAAAGTGCCGTACAAGAGGTTAAGGATACTCTTAATCTAACTATAGTTGAAGATGGTATGAAAGCATTGCAAAAACTTCAACATTTTGCCGAAAGTAAAACCAAGCCTAAATTAATATTGCTTGATTTGAACTTGCCCGGCTTATCAGGCTTAGATCTCTTAAAGTTTGTACGGGATATTCCTTATCTCAAAACAGTACCTGTAATCTTGTTCTCTACGTCTGATAATCCTGATGATGTAAAATCATCAATAGAGTTTGGTGCCAATGCCTATCTTACCAAGCCCGATGGTTACGAGAACTTGCTTAAATGTATACATTCTGTACACGATTTTTGGTTTAACCAACATTTGAGGTTAAATTAAAATTTTATAAAACCATATGGAGAGATTCGGCTATTAAATCCGGATCTTTTCTTTTTAATAATTAAATTTCCAACAATGATTGCCAATTTATTGAGAACTGAAACAGCAGAAAACCATAAAACATTAGAATCCTTAATGTTTGTGAATGAGATTATGAACAATTCCTTAAGCATTGAACAGTATAAAAAGCTGTTGACCATTAATTATATTATTCACCAGAAATTAGAGAATACGCTCGTGAATATGTTGGATACAGCTATTGCCGAACAATTGGAAATGAAAAGCAGATTGAAACTCACTGCTTTAGAACAAGACTTAAATTATTGGAATATAGATAGTTTAACATTACCAGGTTTAGATTTTGAATTGTTTGTTCCAGAAAAAAATACTGCAGAAATTTTAGGTGCGCTGTATGTGTTAGAAGGAGCTACCTTGGGCGGAAACGTAATTAAAAGGCATATTTTAGCCAATCCCAATTTTAAAGATCACGAAGGTGGCTTAAATTATTACGGTGTTTATGGCGATGAGCTAAGTGCAAAATGGAAAATATTTGTCTCTGTAATAAACCAAACCGTTGCTGAGGCAGACTATAAACGTTGTGTAAATGGCGCCAACTTAACCTTTAATAACCTGATCAACTTATCAAAACAACTGAATTAAGTTACCAAATTTTGAGAACAAAAACTAAAAAAATACGTCTATAATAGTGCCAGGGCATTTTTTTGATTGTGAAAATGTGCAAAACTTCTTTCAAATAAATATTTGCTTTCTGTTGTTAATTCAAGGTAAATATGTATTATTGAAAAAATAATTTTTTTAAACCTTAAAAACATCAATTAGCGATGGAAAAATTCTCAAAAGTTAAAGCTGCTGTTGCTGCTATTGAAGCAGATGTAGAAAAATTTTATAATGCTGGCAATGCAGCTGCTGGTACTCGTGTGCGTAAAGCAATGCAAGATCTTAAAGTTTTAGCACAAGAAATCCGTGCAGAAGTAACTGACAAGAAAAACTCTGGAAAATAATATTTCGCGAGTAGAAACAAAAAGGGTTCTGGTATGCCAGGACCCTTTTTGCGTTTAGGGCAAAATTGACTTATGAAGTCTGATAGAGCCGTACCATTTAGACCTCCAAAGTTTTACGAAGCCACCAATCGTCTTCCTGAACTTGTTTCAGGATCTTAACGAGCTACCAATATAGATGCTGAATTAAATTCAGCATGACGCCCATAAATTAATAATCCCAATAAAAAGATAAAGCTCCCCATCGCGGAGAGCCTATATCCAACTAACAAAACATATTTTTTAGGTAAGCCTTAACTTACGTTATCCTTTTTTCACCAATTTATATTCGATTATTGGTTTGCCACGGGTACCACCATCACCAGCACCCATCGAAATGAATTTCAACTTGTAAACATTACCAGCTGCATCTTTAATTACATAAAAAGTTTTAAGCGTAACTCCTGTAGCCGGCTGTGTGCTTCTCCATGTTGAGCCAATTATTGCTCTATCTGATTTAAAATCTACTGTACTGATGTTTGATTCTTTAAAATCTGCATAAGCAATAGTGTTTTCTGAAACAATACCAGCCGTTACACCTCCTAAATTGTTAATGAAAATCAAATCAGAAAATGCATAAGGGAAAGTAGCGGTCCAGTACATGCTGTAAGTCCAAACAATATCCCAGCTAGCCTTTACGGGCTCAGCAGAAACAGTAGTTCCTTTTATCAAAGCGGTAAACTGGAAGTTAGCATCAGCATTTTTGATAACATCTAAAGTCTTAAAAGTAGTTTCAGTAACCTTAGCATACTGCAAAGTATAACCTGTTGCACCTTTTCTAATTACCCTGATTTTGTAAAGTTCATCGTTAGCTAAAACAGTTGCAGCACCACCTTTCCGGTTAATGATATAAACTTTGTTTTCGGCATCTGTAGCAGAAATAGCAGCAATAGCCGTTTTATTTAAAATATTGGCTTCTCTACCATCATCAACTATGGTAAAATTACCTTGTCCCTGACCAACTTTTAAAGCATTAGGATCAAAATCGGCAGTGGTTACAGCGTTTAAATCTGTTTTATTAACTACTAAAGCAGAAGCACCATTGGTTGAGTTTAATATCACTTTAAAATCTGCTCCCGAATAAAAACCTAAATCCCAACTATCTCTTTCAACAGCAGTTTGTTTATCAGCACTAAAATCTACATAAACACTGTTCCCGGCAGCGCTTCCTGCCTCCGTGCCAACTATTCCATTAAGTGTTAAAGTACTTCCATCTGAGGGCGGCACCACTACTATTGGTTCTTCAGTGTCTTTTTTACAGGCTGTAAAGGTTACCGCCATAAAAGCGATGGCAATCATTGAGTTTAATTTATTCATGTCTGTATATAATTATTTTGTTTTTATTATAGTTTATCCCAGCTATAGCTTAAACCCAGGAGGTAAGAACGACCATAGCTGTATGGTACGGTTGCACCGCTAGTGCTATGTGCGCCACCACTTGCTACTGAGCTATTGGAGAGCTGTGTAACATTAAATAGGTTTTTAATGCCGGCATTAATGGTTAGCGATTTAAGCAGGTTTTTGTTGAACATTAAATCTGCTGTGTGGAAAGCGCCAATTTTTACCAGTTTTGCCGTAGCATTGTTCGTTATCTGATAGCTTGGTAAGTTGCCAGTATATTTATAAAACAGGCTGATGCTTCCATTAAGCTTAGTAAAAGTGTAGCTAATGTTCGAGTTTAGCTCTGTAGCCCAGGCAAATTCTGGTGTTTGCAGGTTGGCGTTTTCGCTTAAATCGTTATATCTCCCGATGTACGATGCACCAAGTGTAGCCTGAAGATTTTTAAAGATGAACGTGTTTTCCAATGTACCACCGGTTGTTTTGTATTTAGAAATATTGATTAGTGTGGTAATGGTTGGGTTTGTTGGATCGAAACCAAATTCTATCCTGTTTTTAAACAAATTGTAGAATCCTGATAGGGTAGAACGGAACTGAAAATCCCTAACCTGTATGCCCTCCCAAGCCAATGAACCATTAAAACTGTTCGATTCTTCTGCTTTTAAATTGGGATTGCCCAAAATATTATGACTGGCATCAACAAAATCATAATACAGCTCCCGCAACGCAGGAGAACGGAAACCTTTGGCAAAGGCTAAGCGTAAATCGAGGTTTTTGGTTAAAATAAACTTTGTATTTAACGATGGAATTACAGGAGGTGCATCGTAAACAGAATTTTTAATCACCCTTAAACCTGGTCTGATGCTTATTTGATCGCTTACTTTGAGCGCTGCGGTAAGAAAAGCTGCATAATCGTTAATCGTCGGTGATCCGTTAATTCTTTGTCCGCTGGCGGCATCTCTACTGTATTCAAAACCTGGCTGAAAAGAAACCGATTGGTTTAGTGTGTAAATAGCATTAACCCTAAAATTAGCGGCATTAAATTTGGCTATATCCTGTTCACCAGCTCCTGTACTTAATTCTTCAGTATTGTTTGTGAAATTATGGATCACTGTTTTAGTTGCACGGTCCAGTTTGGTAAAACCTGCAATGGCAGACAACTGTAAGCTGTTGTTTATTTTGTATTCCGACTGAAGTTGTTGTGTATACCTGTGTGTGGTGTAAGTTTGCAATATTCCTTTATAATTGTTGGGGTTTAGGCCATAACGTACATCAATATCTTCTTTCAAGGCATCTAGCCTGTACCAGATATTAAAGTTATTGTAACGATAGCCTACCTTGGCGTTACCCAAAAACTGTTCTTTTGGTTTCCAGCGGTTAGCAATGGCATTAACTTCATCTATTGTGGCTGTTTTTGCTGCTAAATTCCAGCCACCGAAATCGTTGTGGCTAAAACCAACCAGTACACTCCAGTTATTATTTTTCCAATTTGCAGTGATATTCTGCATATGGTTACCCTTGCCCGATAAAGCTTCATATTCGTTGCCAGCTGTTTCTTCCTGTATCCTTGCAGATAGATTTAGTAATTCCCTGCCAGGTTTTTTGGTGATAATATTAATTACACCTGCCAGCGCATCGGAACCATATATAACTGACATGGGGCCTTCAACAATCTCAATCCGCTCAATGGTATTGATATCAATCTGGTTTAAACTCTCGCGGGTATCCGAGCGATCAACCATGGGTGCCCCATCTAAAAGTATTTTAACGTTTCTTCCTGTCATACCCATTAACTGAATATCTGTAGTGCCCAGGGTTAAATCATTACTAAAACGAAACCCGAGTTCGGTATTTAAAACCTGCTGTACATTGGTTGCGGCTCTTAACTTAATCCGTTCTGCACTTATTGTTCTTACATGGTATACTGAATTTCTTAAAGTTTGCGGGCCATACTGCCCCGTAATTACCACATCTCTTAAATCATTTGCCTTTGCGGTATCAACTTTAATCTCCTGGGCTACAGCAACAAATCCGTAAAGCAATAAGGCAATTGATAAATATATCTTCATTTATTTAGACTAATTATAAATAATTATGCAAATTTGTATATAATCACAAAAAGCAGATAACGTTAAACGGATAATTAATACCGCCAAACGGATTAAATAAATATGGAAGTTAAACTCTCAACCCATCCGACAGGAAATATTGTTTATAAGAATACCTATCCCGATAATTTTGATAGCATTAATGATGTAAGCGAAACTGTGTTAGCATTTGAAAAGGATGGTGTAAAATACCATATAAAGGAAAAGTGGTTTAGGGGAATCCACATTGGTATTACGGAGATCCATCCGCACAAGGAAGAGAATTTTTGCTTTGAAAGTTCTCAACAACATATTGGCTTTTTATTTTGTCTGAACGGTGCGATTAATTATGGTAACGATCGTCAACAAGATGCTTTTTTATCGCTTACTAAAAACGAGCAAGATTTTAATATAGGCAGGGTTAATTCGATGAGATTTAACGTAACACTGAAAACCAGATATCTTTATATACAGTTTACGTCAGATTATTTTCGTCAGGTAACTGGAGGAAAACTCGATAATGACATTAAATCTGAAATCTCAAAATCCATCACCCCAGAAATCGGGTTGATATTGCAGCAAATTATTTATCCTAAGTACGAGGGTAGGGTAAAGCGCCTGTTCCTGGAAGCCAGGATATTTGAGCTGATTATTGTTTATATTAATCAAAAACCAGAGAAACAAACACGCCTTTTAAAAAAGGAAGATGTAGAAAAAATTCTTTTGGCCAAACAATTGGTTGAGTACGATTTACAACATCCAAATTCATTAATCGAGCTATCACGCAGGGTTGGAATTAATGATTACAAGCTTAAAAGAGGTTTTAAGGAACTAATTGGACATACCGTATTTGGGTATCTCTATAAGATCAGAATGGAGAAAGCCCATTATTTTCTATCCAGTGAAAAGAAAACGGTAAACGAAGTTTCTTTTCTTGTGGGCTATAAAAACCCACAACATTTTATTACTGCCTTTAAAAAGCATTATAATATTTTACCAGGAAGCTTAAACAAAAGCTAGAAATTTAGCGCAAACGTTTGTTTATTCTTTTACATCGTTTATAATCAAATCAGACTCTACAATGGTATTGTAATAGGCCTGGTTCTCAGAATTAGGACTATGAATAAGATCTAACAAGATGTTGGCCGCTTTTTGCCCCTGCAAATATGGATATTGCTCTACTGAGGCTACAGGCGAATTATCTAAGTAACTGATAATAGGTAGGTTTGCATAACTCACTATATCAAAATCATTAATTACATTCAGCTTTTTGAAGTATTTAATCAGGAAAAGTGCTACATAGTCGTTAAAGGCAACAATCGCTGTTGGTTTCCGCTTGTGATTTAAAAATTGATTGGCTGCGTCGATGGTGCCTTCCTCAGTTAGGTCACAGTTCACCACCAACGATGGATCAAATTTTAAGCGGTTAAAGGTAATCGCCTGCATATAGCCATCCTTGCGTTCCTCACTGGCGTATAAGGTACTTGGTCCATTAATCATTCCGATACTTCTATGTCCTTTTTTCAAAAGATAGTTCACAGCCTTAATTGTTGCGCTCTCTAAGCTACACGCTACATAATGCACGTTTTTAAACGGAGGTATCCGGTCAAAAAATACGACAGGTATATTAAATGAATTAAGTTTTTCGAAATGATCAAACTTCGAAGTGTCTTTACTGATGGATACTAATAAGCCATCAACGCGTTGATTTTTCATTTTTTCAACGAGTTTTACTTCCTGGTCATAATTATCGTGCGACTGCGCAAAGATAACCGTATAATTTTTCTTAATAGCCTCATCTTCAATGGCAGAAATAGCGATAGAGAAAAAGTGTTCTGATAGCTCAGGTAAAATTACGCCAATAGTATATGTTTTCCCTTTTTGAAAAAGAATTGCCGCATTATTAGGCTCATAGTTTAGAGACTTAGCCAGCTGCTTAATTTTTTCCCTAGTTACCGCTCCAATGCTAGGATGATCATGCAATCCCCTAGAAACACTGGATGGAGAAATGTTTAAGATTCTGGCTATTTCTTTGATGGTTGTTGGTTTCGACTGCATTCTGAGTGCTAAACTACATTAAATTTCTTCAATATGTAATAATACAAAATTAATCAAACGTTTGCGTTGTTTTTTTTTCTTATTTCTTTCCTCTACTATATAAATATCAATACTTTCGGAAAAACTTAAGGGCTATACGCTCTAAAAAATAATAATATAAAAATTATACATAGAAAGCAATTTTAGCCCCTTAAAAAGACAAAATTGATAGGTACCCCAATGATTAACAAAGGTGCCCGTCAATTTTTGGGAGTATTTAAATAAAAAAGGCGAGAAGTGTTCGTACCACTCCTCACCAAACGGGTTATTTTCCTGCAAGCAGGCACAAAAGTTATCTAAGCTATATGTTTAACCCTTATTCAAAGGTATAAAATTTACGCGTGTTATAAATAAAGTGCCTTATTCTAATTATTATAAAGTTTTTACAGCAATGCTTTTACCAGTTAAAGCATTGCTATTTTAACCCCAAGAAGTAATCCATACGTCATATATCTCACTCCAGCTTCTTTTTTAAAATCATATTCCTACTTTGGTTTTATTAATTTTTAATAATGATAGCTGTATACATTTTACTTTTTATCCTAATCGCGTTCTTCATTATAACGAACCTCCCGGTTTTTGGCCGTTTGCCAAAGGGGTCAAGATTGGAAAAAATCCATCATTTAGCTAACTATCGTGATGGTGCATTACAAAATCAGTCGATAACGTTAATGCAGCCCGAAGGTATTAGCTTTTTTAAGGTTTTAAATGCATTTCTTTTTAAAAAACATCCTAATAGGGCTCCAGATAAATCACTTCCTTTTATTGCGCCTAACTTAAACGGAAAACCTAAAAGCGATGCTCCTGAAATTATCTGGTTTGGGCATTCTTCTTATTTAATCAAAGTTGATGGACTAAGGGTTTTAGTTGATCCGGTATTTAGCAAAACCCCATCTCCATTTTCATTTATTGGGAGTAAGGCTTTTTTAGGTACAGACGTTGTAAAAGCAGAAGAATTTAAAAATATCGATATCCTGATCATCACACACGATCATTATGATCACCTCGATTACCAGAGTATTTTAAAAATCGCGCCTGAAGTTAAGACTATTGTTACCTCGCAAGGGGTTGGTGAACATCTGGAAAGATGGGGAATTAATAGCGGGAAGATCAACGAATTAGGCTGGGACGAATCAGTTGATTTATTTAATAACCTGAGAATCACAGCTGTTCCGGCGAGACATTTTACCGGACGAAAATTTAAACGGAATCAAACCCTTTGGTCGGCCTTTGTATTGAAAACTGAAAATTACCAATTGTTTTTGGGAGGCGATTCTGGTTATGATGCGCACTTCGCCAAAATAGGTGAGGCGTTTGGCCCTTTCGATTTAGCCTTGCTCGAATGTGGACAGTACAATGCCTATTGGCCTTACATCCATATGTTTCCCGAAGAAACGGTGCAGGCCGCAATCGATTTAAAAGCAAAAATTCTGATGCCGGTACATTGGGGCAAATTTAGCTTAGCCATGCACCCCTGGAATGAGCCAGTAAAAAGGGCAGTTTTAGCTGCAGCAGAAAAGCAGCTTCCTTTGGTTACGCCAAAATTGGGTGAAACAATAATTTTAAACGAATATTTACCAACAAAAAACTGGTGGCTTGAAGAATAAAAACTAAACAATAATTGTAGTATGGTGTTTAATTCTAAAATCAAATACAATTATGAAAACTGATCTTGTTGAAATTTTTCAGACCATTAGAGCTGGATTACAGCCCTACGCCAGCCGTGGATATACGGTACACGAAAATTCGGAGAATGGCTATGATCTTTATAGTGAAAAAAACATTGAATTAAACGGCGAAAAAGTGACTGAACGCTTTTTTACTGGCGTTTATATTAATGGGGATACCGTAGAAGTTAAAATCAATACAGACGAATTTTCTACAACAAATCATAATTTAAATGATTTTGGCAAAAATAAAGCAGGCTTGAAAATCGCAGTACTTGATGATCCCAAATTAAAAGAAATAGAAACTTTGATAGAAATTATCCATACTAACTTTAAAGAAAAAGAATGGATTTAACAATCTGATGGTTAAATTTGCAGCAGATAATTTATTCTGAATAACCCCTCTGCTGATTGAACAATTTAATTTCTGACTGTAACTGGCATCATCAATTAAGTTTAGCGCTCGCTAATAACAAAATTGGTTATGCTTTTTTTATAGAAGATGAATTTCGGTTATTACGGATCGAACATCAATTGATCATTCACCTGGTAAGTTTAAAAAATAAATTTACTCCACGAGATCTCATTGGGTTACAAGAAAAATATCGTCAGGAAGGCATTAAACTCATTCATCTTTGGGAAGATCTGTGGCAATCAAAACCAGATCAGGTTTTAGCGAGAATAAAATCTTTGCTTGGCAAAAATATCCGTATTCACGGTAGAAAAACCAAAGTATTAAAAATTACTAAACCAGTTTCTGATTCTTTTTTAACTGAAAATCACTTACAGGGATCAGTAAGTAGCCGTTATAAAATTGGTTTATTTGAAAAAGATGAGCTCGTGGCTGTTGCTACTTTTTCGGCATTACGAAAAATGAACCATACCGAAAATTATAAATCGGCAGAATTGATCAGGTTTGCGGTTAAAGCAGGTTATTCCATTACAGGAGGATTAAGTAAACTAATTTCCTTTTTCGCTGAAACCTATAAACCTAATGACCTAATGACTTACGCAGATCGTGACTGGTCGACAGGAGCGGCCTATATCAAATTAGGTTTTAAACAGACTGCAGTTTTAGAACCTCAGGTTTACGTGCTGGATGAAAATCTAAATCGTCAGTTAAAAAAAGAACAGCTGATTTTAGCACAGGAGATGTTTAATACGGGAAGTTTAAAATTTATTCTCAAATTTTAATGGATCAGCATAACCTCATCATCATTTTAGGGGCAACCGCCGCTGGCAAAACCAAGCTAGCCGTAAGTATAGCCGATGCCTTAAATGGCGAAATTATTAGTGCCGATAGCCGTCAGATATTTAAACGAATGAATATTGGTACCGGTAAAGATTTGGAAGAATATCATATTAACGGAAGAAAAATCCCTCACCATTTAATTGATATTTTAGAACCTGGTGAACGCTATCATGTAGATGCTTTTAAAAATGACTTCTATCAAGCCTTTGAATCTATCACGCAAAAAAACAAAATACCTATCCTTTGTGGTGGAACAGGGATGTATATCCACAGCCTTTTGCAAAATCAAACTTTAACCGCTGTTCCTGTAAATCAACCATTAAGAGATCAGCTCAATCCATTGTCGAAAGAAGAGTTGATTTTAAAACTACAGCATCATAAAAACCAAAACATTGATCATGTTGATCTTTCCTCCAAAAAGAGATTAATCCGTGCACTAGAAGTAGCAGATTATTTAAACCATAATACCCTCGAAGCTGTTGAGCGACCAGAAATTAAACCGATTATTTTTGGATTGAAGAATGAAGTAGAAGTAACCAGAGCTAAAATTCTAACAAGACTAAACGAAAGATTCAATGCAGGTTTAATAGAGGAGGTAGAACAATTAATTAAAGAAGGTATTAGCAAAGAAATGTTGGTTTTCTATGGACTGGAGTATAAATTCATTGTTAATTACCTGGATGGATTATTGACTTTTGAAGAATTAAAGCTAAGACTGGGTATCGCCATTTGCCAATATGCCAAACGACAAAATACTTTTTTCAGGAAAATGGAAAAGGACCATATCGAGATTATTTGGCTCGATGCATCAGCACCTTCAAACCTACTAAAACAGTTGATAATTGAAAAAGTTTTAGTTAGCGGAAATTAACTTTTATTGGTCATCTTAGTGTTGCTTTATGGCCTAAATAGTATCAAAAATGCCCTTTTGGCACAACCTTTGTATTTGTTGAAGCATATTAATTTAACTCAAAAACAATATCTTAAGCATGAAAACAATTACAAAAATCATTGCTACTTCAGCAGCTGTCGTGGCTTTATTCTTTAGTACAAATGCTAACGCGCAATCTTCTCAAAAATTAGGAATAGGAATAATAGGTGGTATCCCTACCAGTGATGCATATGGTGTAGCCCTTGGTGCCGATTTACGTTATCAATTTGATATTGATAAACAATTATCAATTCCAGTAACTGCTGGTTATACCCGTTTCTTAGGTAAAGAAATTGGTAATACCGGTGTTGATTTTCCTGATTTTGGATATATCCCTGTAAAAGCTGGTGTTAAGTATTTTTTTAATGAATCTGGTTCTGGTTTCTATGGTTTAGCAGAGTTAGGTGCTGGTTTCGGTACAAACGAAGGTAGCGGAACATCATTTGTGTATTCACCAGCTCTAGGTTATGCATGGAGTAACGGTTTAGATTTAGGTGTAAAATACGAAGGCTTAGCTAGAGATGGTGGTAGCACAGGTTATGTAGGTTTGCGTTTAGCATATGGATTTAGCTTATAAACTTAAACCGCAGATCATATTGAAAGCCCCGACTTTGGTCGGGGCTTTTTTATTTCATAATATTCTGAAAAAAATGAAAATTTAAAAATCCATAACAGATATTTTAACGTAAATACACTAAACCCTTAATTGATAACTTAAAATATCTAAGAATGAAAACAATTACTAAACTTTTTGCAACAACATTAACGGCCTTTGCAATTTTAACCTCAACGAATTTAAAGGCCCAAACAATGGGAGCCACCGAATCTACGACAAGAGAAAGTGGAATGGCATTTAAAATTGGTGCAGGCGTAAATTATGGGATATTTCCAGATAGATCTGAAATGGATTACGGTTATGGTGCAGATGTAAAACTTCAGTATGATTTAAGTCCGTTTGTAGCAGTAACAGCTTCTGGTGGTTATACCCGCTTAAAATGGAAAGGTAGCCCACTTAAATTCGAATTTATCCCTTTATTAGGCGGTGTTAGGGTATTCCCGATTGAAAGAATGTACCTGGCTACTGAGCTTGGCTCAGGTTTGGCCATTAAAGAGGGGGCCAATATGAACTTTATCTATACCGGTGGTTTAGGTTACGAGTGGAAAAATGGTCTTGATCTTGGTGTGAAATACGAAGGTTATGTAAACAATAGTGCTTCCGATCTTTACTTCATGAAAACCGGGCAATTTAACCTGAGATTAGCTTATAATTTTAAATTATAATTAAAACATCATATAATTTAAAGTCCCGATGAAAATCGGGACTTTTTTATTTATTTACCATTTTAATTACTATTTTGAGCCGAAAACCAAATACAATGAAAAGAATATTCGGATTAGCAATACTTACCGCATTAATGGCCTGCAACCAGGCTGATAAAAAATCTACAGAAACTAACGATTCAACAAAAACCGATTCAGCATCGGTGAAAAATGAGATTTCTATAAAAGACAAGCAGAAATCGGAAATCTTTAATCAATATGTAGATTTAAAAAATGCACTGGTAAAATCAGATTCAGCAAGTGCACAAAAATCTGCAGCACAGTTACAAACGAGTTTAGCTGCTTATAAAGGTTGTGAGCCTACTGCAGCTGTTGCTGGCAAAATTGCTGCAAGCAATATTCTCGTTTCGCAAAGAAAAGATTTCACGGTTTTAAGTGCCGATTTGATCGCTTTACTTAAAAATGCTGAAATAGAAAAAGGCACAATTTATGTTCAGCATTGCCCGATGGCTAACAAAGGAGATGGAGGTGACTGGTTATCAACCGAAAAGGAAATTAAAAACCCTTATTACGGCAAAGAAATGTTAACCTGTGGCAGAGTTGCCGAAGAAATCAAAGCAAAATAAGATTTCAGATCCTGTTTAATTAAGCATGATTGTTACGTCATTTTGACTAATTATTCATATTAATTTAACAGATTTGTTATGCATGTATATTAATTTTATATAATTTAGAAAGCTATAAACACAATACAATAATATGTCAGATATTGCAGAGATAAAAGTTGATGGTAAGACAGTTGAATTGCCAGTAATTACAGGAACAGAGGATGAAAAGGCCATTGATATTTCGAAATTAAGAGATCTTACGGGCTTCATAACTTTAGATACTGGTTTTAAAAATACTGGTTCTACAAAAAGCAAGATCACTTTTTTAGATGGTGAAAAAGGCATTTTAAAATATAGGGGATATTCTATTGAAGAGCTTGCCGCAAAATCGAGTTTTTTAGAAGTGATTTATCTGATTATTTATGGTGATCTTCCAACGCAGGCTCAGTTAGAAGGGTTACAGGCAGAAATCAGCAAACATACACTCATCCATGAGGATATGAAGAAATTTTTTGATGGTTACCCATCAAGATCTCACCCAATGGGTCAATTGGGCTCCTTGATCTTCTCATTATCTACATTCTATCCTGAGTGCTTAAAACCAAATCAAACCGCAGAAGAACAAAATTTAACCATTATCAAACTTTTGGCTAAATTCCCAACCATTGTTTCTTTTGTTTATAAAAAATCATTAGGCCACCCACTTATTTATCCAAAAAATAAGTACGATTATGTTACCAATTTCCTTTGGATGACATTTGGGCAACGCACCGAAGATTATGATGTAAACCCGATTGTTGTTAATGCCATGAATAAATTGCTAATTCTGCATGCAGATCATGAGCAAAACTGTTCGGCATCTACAGTGCGTATAGTAGGTTCATCTGATTGTAATTTATATGCTTCAATTGCTGCTGGTATTGCTGCACTTTGGGGTCCACTACATGGTGGTGCTAACCAGGCTGTGATCGATATGTTAGAATTGATTAAAGCTGATGGCGGTGATACAGAGAAGTGGATTGCAAAAGCGAAAGACAAAAACGATCCATTCCGTATGATGGGCTTTGGACACAGGGTTTATAAAAACTTCGATCCAAGAGCTAAAATTATTAAAAAAGCTTGTGATGATATCTTAGAAAACTTAGGCATTGATGATCCGATTTTAGAAATTGCTAAAAAATTAGAAGAGGCTGCTTTAACTGATCAATACTTCATCGACCGTAAGTTATATCCAAATGTAGATTTCTATTCAGGTATTATTTACCGCGCATTAGGCTTCCCATCGGAAATGTTTACCGTTCTGTTTGCTTTAGGCCGTTTACCAGGATGGATTGCACAGTGGAAAGAGATGCACGAAAACAAAGAACCGATAGGTCGTCCACGTCAGATTTATGTTGGCGAAACCGACAGAGAATTTGTTGAACTTAAGGATAGAAAATAATCTAAATAAAAAATCCCTTAATTTAATAATTAAGGGATTTTTTTTGTGCTCTTCTTTATTTAAACGGCTATGTAGTAGATTAGATTCATCATAACAGCTTCGGTGATGAAAAGTGATACCGCGTAAAGTATAAAAATCATAAACATTTTGCCGATAACTTTTTCCCTTTGGTAAAAGATCTTAAGTGCATTAAACATGTACCAACAGATCCAGGCAATAACTGCAAGTGAAATAATATTCTTCATTATGCCTTTGCCACCAAAAATATATTTTACCAGCGGCTGTGTAAAAATTTGCACCACAAAATAAGCTGTCATACCGTGAATAGTAAAAATCAGGTGATCTAGATAATAAATATGATTTTTCCTAAAATTCCACATAATAAACAAAGCCAGTAAAGGCATCAGTAAAAAATACTGTTTGGGTCTGTTATGCTCTAAAGTATCCTGTATTACTTCTGATTTTTCTCCAATTGTAATCGAACGCTTCTTAACCAATCTTTCGTACCAGCTGTCTTTTTCGGTTATTGGTAGTGTCTTTTGTCTTGCCAGGTAAGCTTCATAGGTACTATCATTTCTATTGTTATGGATCTTACTAAATCCATCAATGATATCAGTTAACGAATCGGAGCTTTTCGCTTTATTCATTTTCTTTAAATCTGCCAAAACTATACGCTGCTCATTAAAGCTTAGATTTTTAAACTCCTCCTTATCCATCTCTTCTTCAAAACCTTTTTTAGCTTTATTCAGTATATTTGGTGCCTTATCCGCTATCCCAATTTTATTTAAAACATTTTGCGCACTGTCTAGTGCTGCTTTCTGTTCAACTTTCGAAACCGCATGCTCTTTTTTCTTTGATTTATGTTCAGGAGAATAAGCCACTAAAAAATAAACAATGGAAACAAAGATGTACATGCTTACCGGATTAATGTACCTGGCTCTTTTACCAGCTAAATAATCGAGTGTAACTTTTCCGGGCTTTGTTAAAAGAGGAGTGAGGGTTTGAAAGAATTTATTGTCGAAATGAAAGTAATGTGCAATACTGTGACTGATAAAAGCCCAGAAACTTTCTTTTAATTCTAAATTTGGCTGACCGCAATCGCTACAATAATGTTTCTCAACATGAGCGCCACAGTTTAAACAATTGTGTTCTTTTCTATACTTACCGGCTGACATGGGATAAATGGAAATTATAAATGATTAATGGCTTCTACTTCTGCTCGTGTATGTTTGTGTTTAAATATCACAACAAAAACGATTGCAATAACAAGTACATAAATGGTAAAGGTTAACCAGATGTTATGCCAGTCTTTTACATCAAGCGCCCTGCTCAGATCTCCATTAGGCAATACATCAATTCCTTTATTTTTAAGGAATTTAAGCAGGTGTATATTATCTTCCTCACTTTTAACGTATTTGGAGAGCGAACCAATAGTATGGTAGTAAGTGGTAAAGAAATGGCTAATCATCCAGCCAGAAACCAAACTGCCAAACACGGCACCAAAGCCATTGGTCATCATCATAAATAGACCTTGTGCCGAAGAACGGATTTTTGGCGTAGTTGATGTTTCTACAAACAGCGATCCCGATATGTTAAAGAAATCGAATGCCATGCCATAAACAATGCATGAAGTGATGATCATCCATAGGTTGGTTGATGGATCGCCATAAGCGAATAAACCAAAACGCAACACCCAGGCGAACATCGCAATTGCGATTACCCATTTAATTCCAAATCTTTTCAAAAAGAAGGGAATAGCCAGGATAAAAAGCGTTTCTGATACCTGCGAAATGGATAAAATAATGGTAGAATATTTAATTACGAATGACTCTGCAAAAACAGGAAATAATTTAAATTCATCTAAAAAAACATCGCCATAAGCATTCGTTAGCTGTAAGGCTGCACCTAAAAACATCGAGAAAATAAAAAACAAAGCCATTTTGTAATCGGCAAAAAGCTTAAAAGATTCGAGTCCGAGCTTTTGTGCAAATGTTTTCTTATCGCTTATTAAGTTTAATGGCTTACAAGCGGGCAGCGTAAAAGAGTATACCCCCAATAACAACGCACTTATTCCTGCAATATAGAACTGGTTGGCACTGGCTTTATTACCTGTTAAATTGGTAATCCACATGGCAGCAATAAAGCCAATAGTACCCCACACCCTAATGGGAGGGAAGTCTTTTATTACATCGAAATTGCCGTTCTTTAAAGTAGTATAACTAATAGAATTGCTTAGTGCTATTGTTGGCATGTAAAAGCACATGGCTACCAGCATTACCCAAAAAAAACTATGCGGACTTTCTACTTGAGGTAAATAAAACATAGTGGCTGCATAAAGGATATGTAAGATAGCGTAAAGCTTCTCTGCATTGATCCATTTATCGGCAATGATACCTGTAATGGTTGGCATAAATAATGATGCAATGCCCATTGTAGAGAAAATTATCCCAAAATCTGCGCCATCCCATTGTTTGGTTCCGAACCAATAATTTGCAATTGTAATTAACCACGCAGCCCATACAAAGAATTGCATGAAACTCATTATAGTTAAGCGAAACTTAACGTTCATAATAATAGTTTAGTTTGAGTTATTGAAAGTAAAAGCTGAATATAGAACTATTTTGAATGATAATCCAAAATGAGCCCAAATTATTTTAAACAATTTGGGTCATCTTAGAATTTAGCTTTTTATTTAGAGATTTTTAGCAAAAATCTGAAGGAATTTTGATTGGATGAATATTTTTTAAAGAAAAATTAAGAGGTTCCACGTTTGTTTAGTTCGTCTCTTAACCGTGCTGCCTTTTCATAAGCCTCTTCAGCAATTGCTTCCTGTAATTTTTGTTGAAGTTCTTCTAAGGTAAGATCGCCAAAACCTTGTTGCTGGGTTGAGGTAGGCAAGCTATCTGCTTCAGGTTCTTTTGCAATAGAATCCATGTTTTCGAGGAAAAGAAAATCGTTCCCTTCTATCACAATACCTGCAGAAGCCAAAATAAATTCGTAAGTATAAATCATCGCATTAAACCGGACGGCTAAAGCAATAGCATCTGATGTTCTGGCATCAACTTCATGTGTATTTTTACCATCACTACAGATCAACTTAGCATAAAACACACCGTCAACCAGATTGTATATAATAATTTCCTGAATATTGATATGAAAAGTATCAGCCATTGATTTGAATAAATCATGTGTTAATGGCCTACTAGGAGTCATTTTCTCAATTTCTATCGCAATGGCCTGTGCCTCAAATGCACCAATAATAATCGGTAGGCGGCGGCGTCCATTTACTTCTCCTAAAACAAGGGCATAAGCACCAGATTGAGTCTGGCTGTAAGATAAACCTACAATATCTAATTTAACTTTTTTCATATTTATGATAAGACCTTATAAGTTTTAAAAACCTATAAGGTCTATAAGATATTATCCCTTATGTGCTTTTAATGCTTCAATTAATTTGGGTACAACCTCAAAAGCGTCGCCAACAATACCATAATCGGCCACTTTAAAGAAAGGAGCTTCTGGATCTTTGTTGATTACAACAATCACTTTTGACGAACTCACACCCGCTAAATGCTGAATAGCCCCAGAAATACCGATAGCAATATAAAGGTTAGGGCTAATCGCAATACCAGTTTGACCAACGTGTTCTGAATGTGGTCTCCAGTCTGCATCCGATACCGGTTTAGAACAGGCTGTAGCAGCCCCCAACAAACCAGCTAATTCTTCGATCATTCCCCAGTTTTCTGGTCCTTTTAAACCCCTGCCAGCAGAAACTACCAATTCTGCATCAGGCAACGAAACTTTATCAGTTGCCCTAACAATTTCTTTAATAACGGTTCCTAAATCTGATTGTTTAATATCTGCAGCAAAGGTTTCTATTGCAACATCTGTAGCATTTTCTTTAACACCAAATGCATTCGGATTTAAGGCGATTACTTTATTAGCAGATGTTAACTCTGTAATAGCAAACGCTTTACCTGAAAAGGCAGTTTTTTTAACCGAAAATTTACCATCAGTACTCGGTAATTCTACTGCGCCATCAGCTAAACCAGCTTTAAGTTTTACTGCAATACGCGGTGCTAAACCTTTACCAGAAAAAGAGTTAGACAAAACTATAATATTGGCACCTTCTTTTTCTGCTGCTGCAGCAATAACACTCGCATAAGCCTGATTTACAAAGGTTTTTAATTGGTCGGCATTTACATTTAATACCTTTGATGCACCGTATTTACCTAATTCTTTTAATTCACTGTCGGCAACATCGCCAATAGAAATTGCGGTTAAATTAGTTGATTGTTGATCGGCAATGGCTTTGGCATAAGATACGGCTTCAAATACAGATTTCTTAAATTTCCCCTCAGCTTGTTCTACATATACTAATACTGACATATATTTATTTCTTTATCCTTAACAGGATGGTGTAAACGATTTGATTTATTATGACTTAAAACTAGATTACTTTAGCTTCACTATGAAGTAAGCCAATTAACGATTCTGTTTGATCAGCTGGAATTAACTTAACCGTTCCGCGAGGAGCAGGAGTTTCATATTTGGTTACCTTGGTTAGCTCTTCTACAGCAACTGCATCTACCACCGTTAATGGTTTAGTTCTAGCGCTCATGATACCGCGCATATTCGGGATTTTGGGTTCTGCTACACCTTCAGCACAACTTGCAATAAACTTACCAGAAACGGTTAGAACTTCTTTACCACCTTCAATTTCTCGTTCAATTGTCGCTGTATCGCCATCAATAGTTAATTTTTTGATGATAGATACTGAAGGGATATCTAAAAATTCGCCAACCATAGCAGCCACCTGGTTACCGTTGTAATCGATAGACTCGCGACCAGTTAAAATAATATTGAAATCTTTGTCTTTCGCATATTCTGCAATCTGTTTTGCTACAAAATAAGCATCTCTTGGTGCCGCATTAATCCTAATTGCATCATCTGCACCAATTGCAAGCGCTTTTCTGATGGTTGGATCGTTACCCGCTTCGCCAACATTGATCACAGTTACTGTTCCTTTTCCGCCTTCAGTTAATTCAATTGCACGTGATAAAGCAATTTCATCGTATGGATTAACAATATATTGCACTCCCGACGTATTGAATTCGGTATTATCATTAGTAAAAGTTATTTTTGTCGTTGTGTCTGGCACGTTACTGATACAAACTAATATTTTCATATGTTAATAGTGGTTTTTATTACTATGAACGATCTGGAACTAAAATTGTTTAGCTGTTGATCGGTTCATATATGATATCATTATTATATAAGGTCTTTCTGCAAATTTAATTAAAAAAGCAAGGAATTAAAATGTCATCCACCCGATTAAGCAAGTTATTAGAATTTTTAGAAAGCGATCCTAACGATCCATTTATACTATATGCCTTAGCCACAGAGTATAATGCGCAAAATGATAAAGAAAAGGCCTATTCTTTTTACCTTCAGTTAACTGATAAACACCCTGATTATGTAGGTACTTACTATCATTTAGGCAAGTTATTCGAAAAAGACGATCAAAAAGAAAAGGCTATCGCTATTTATCAGAAAGGTATGGAAGTTGCTCGCAACAAAAGAGACATGCATGCTTTTTCTGAATTACAGGGCGCATATAATACCGCAGCGGGATTAGATTATGAAGACGACTAGGTCAGTTTTTAGTTAACAGTTATCAGTTTAAATTAATGCAAAACAAACCTATCGCTGCAAAAAAACAGTGGTTATTTATTAGAAACGTAATCTTTTTTACATTTACTTCATTTGGAGGTGCACAGGCACACCTTGCACTGTTGCTTAAATACTTTGTTCAGAGCACTAAATTTATTTCTGAGGAAGAACTTTTAGAATTAAATGCACTGGCGCAGGTACTCCCTGGACCAGCATCTACACAAACCCTGGTTGGGATAGCCTGGAAAGTTGGAAAGCTTAAACTGGCCATTATTACTTTCCTGATCTGGATATTACCCACAGCCACCATAATGACCTTTGCAGCAATTAGTTATGCTTTGCTCGATCAAAAACAAAAGTTTAACGATATTTTAGAATATATCCAGCCAATTGCACTAGGTATTGTAGCTTATGGCGCATGGAAACTTGGTAAAAAGGTTTTATCCTCACAGGTTTCCATATTCCTGGCTACCGCTTCGGTTATTGCTACATTGGTTTTAAGAAATGCTTATGTATTTCCATTATCAATATTGATTGGCGGAATGATCTCTTCGGCCATCGAAACACCAAAAGAGGAAACAGAGTTAAGGGTTAAACTTTTTTCAAATATCAATCCTCGAAAACTGATCTACTTTTTAGGTGCTTTGCTCTTGTTCGCATTGGTAGGTGCAATTATAAACCGAACTTCGCCTTTTAGCTTGCCCATTCGCTTACTCGAAAACTTTTACCGTAATGGAATATTGGTTTTTGGAGGAGGGCAGGTGCTTGTTCCTTTAATGTTTACCGAATTTGTAGAGATGAAACATTATCTGCCTTCATCAGGGTTTTTATCTGGCTTTGCACTCCAGCAAGCTTTACCTGGTCCAACATTTTCTTTTACCAGCTATTTGGGTGCACTAAGCATGAAGAATTTTGGATACGGATTATGGGGCCAAATTTTAGGCGGATTGATCGGAGTAATTGGCATTAACTTACCTGGACTAATCCTCGTTTTATTTATTGTACCGTTTTGGGATGACTTAAAAAAAATCTCCAGAATCCGTCATAGTCTTTCCGGAATCAATGCTGTTAGCGTTGGATTTATTATTGCTGCTTTTGTGCTTCTTTTAATACCAATGGGCTTTAACTGGATATTTTTTGGGATTATGATCGCTACATTTCTACTGCTTAACTTCACAAAAATAAGTCCACCGATTATCGTATTGGCAGGTATTCTTATCGGATACATTTTTTAATCCCTCATACTATTTTCAAATCGGTTGTTGATTTTTCAATAACTTGCTTTTTAGTTTTATCTTCGCCAAAATTTAAAATCAGATAAAATTATGAAGAAACTATTAACGCTTTTATTATGCGCCGGCTTAGGCGTGACCAGCCAGGCACAAGAAAAAAACAGTCTTGAATTAGGAATTCATGTTGGCTATAATCTGGCCACCGTATCAACAAGTAACCAAACGAACAGCAACTACAGAAATGGCTTTAACGTTGCAGCTGTTGGAGATTATTTCTTTTCAGACAGATGGAGTATAAAAGCAAAGATCGGGTATGATCAAAAAGGCTGGGACAGTGGTTATTTAACCAATTTGGATAATGGGCAAAGTTTTACTACTGATTACCATATCAATTACCTCACCATTCCGGTAATGGCGAACTGGCATTTTGGTAAGAAAAGAAACTGGTATTTAAACTTTGGTCCGTATTTTGGCATTTTATTGAATGCAAGCGAAACAAAATTTAATACCGACTTAAAGAATTTTATCCACAACAGGGATATCGGCATAGATTTAGGCATTGGCGTTAAATTACCAGTGGCCAATAAAGTAAAGGTATTGTTAGAACTTGATGGACAATCAGGTCTTACTGACGTATTTAAACAAAATCAAGGTTATCAGATTAGAACAGTAAGATCAGGCATTAATGCAGGTTTGCTTTTTAGCTTATAATATTAAAAATAAAAATGCCCCAAATATAAAATTGGGGGCATTTTTATGATCGAATTATTTTAAAACGGTGGATCGTCATCATTATAATCGTCCATTTTTGAGGGACGGATAATTACGTTGCTCTGTTTTTCAAAATCCTGTGATGGATACATTCCAGCTGAAGGATCGGCAGCGAATGAATTCGGCGGAGCATTAAAATCATCTTCCAGATCCTGGAATTTCACAAACTTACCTACGAATTTAAGCGGAACAATTCCGGTTTCACCGTTACGGTGTTTTGCAATAATCACCTCGCCAATACCAGCCTGCGATCTTCCTTGCTCATCTTCGGTAATACCATAATATTCAGGACGATACAAAAACAAAACCATATCCGCATCCTGCTCAATTGAACCAGATTCACGTAAATCGGATAACATAGGACGTTTTCCCTGTAAACCTGGCCTGCTCTCTACTGCACGACTTAACTGTGATAAAGCCAGCACAGGTACATCTAGTTCTTTTGCAACAGATTTTAGCGCCCTCGAAATACTACCAATTTCCTGCTCGCGGTTGCCACCACCTTTTCCTTCGCCTTTACCATGCATTAACTGCAAGTAATCGACAATTACCAATTGAATATCGTATTGTGATTTTAATCTTCGGCATTTTGCCCTGAACTCGAAAATATTTAGTGCAGGTGTATCATCAATTAATAGGGGAGCTTCGGTTAAGCGGCCAATTTTGCTGTGTAACTGCTGCCATTCCCATTCCTGTAAATTTCCTTTTCTGATTTTTTCCTGCTCAATTTCTGCTTCTCCGGAAATTAAACGATTAACCAGCTGAACTGACGACATCTCTAGCGAGAATACTACTGTTGGTTTTGCAAAATCGACTGTGGCATTTCTCGCGCAGGTTAGCACGAAAGCCGTTTTACCCATCGCCGGACGTGCAGCAATAATTACTAAATCTTGCTTTTGCCAACCACCAGTTATTCTGTCTAATCCTGTAAAACCTGTTGGCACACCTGTTAAACCATCGGTTTTAGTACGAAGTTCTTCGAGCGTAGCTAATGATTGCTTGATAATATCGTCCATTTTCTGTGTATCTCTACGCAGGTTATTTTGGGCGATTTCAAAAAGTCCCTTTTCAGCCTGATCTAAAAGATCGAAAATATCTGTAGTATCTTCGTAGGCATTTGTAATGATTTCGGTAGAGATTCTGATCAGTTCACGCTGAATGTATTTCTGAGAAATAATACGGGCATGAAACTCAATATTTGCTGCAGAAGCAACACGGTTAGTTAAGCTCGTAATATAATATGCACCGCCAACTATTTCTAGAGAACCTAAAGTCCGCAATTCGGCAGTTACAGTTAAAATATCAACCGGCCGAGATTTTTGAAATAAAATATGAATCGCTTCAAAAATTTTCTGATGGGCAATGTTATAAAAAACCTCTGGTTTTAAAACATCAATTACAGCAGAAAGTGCATCTTTTTCGAGCATTAACGCTCCAAGAACTGCTTCCTCAAGATCCAACGCCTGAGGAGGGATTTTCCCTTGTGAACTTATGGTATTACTTAACCTGCTTTTTCTAGCAGTCATACTGTTCTTTCCGCCTTGTTCATTATCGATACTCATTCAACAAAAGTAATTAAATTTTGATGTGGTTGCTCGAATTAGTTACTAGCTGTTTGTTAACAAATTGAAGCATAATCAGATTAAATTTTATTGGATTTATGATGCCGTAAAAATTTTTAAACAATTAAATGTTAATAAGGCGTACATTGTTTAAGGCGAAAACATTTTATTTGAATACTTTTGCCTAACAATTTAAAAACATGGATAATTTTAGAAGACCGCAACGCGCAAAAGAGAATAATGAGTTTGTATTCGGCATCAGGGCCGTAATAGAAGCCATTAAAGCAGGAAGAGACATTGAAACCATTTACCAGCAACGCGGTCTGGGCGGCGATCTTTTTTTAGAATTAAAAGCCCTACTAAAAGATACTTTGATTCCCTTAAACTCGGTTCCGATTGAAAAGCTGAACCGCATGTCGCAGAAAAACCATCAGGGTGTAATTGCTGTAATATCTCCAATTACCTATCAGAATATTGAAGATATTATCCCTGCTGTTTTCGAAAAGGGCGAAGTTCCATTAATTTTGGTATTAGATAGCGTGACTGATGTGCGTAATATGGGCGCAATTGCACGTACGGCGGCTTGTGTAGGCGTTCATGCTATTGTTGTTCCGTTAAAAAATGCAGCGCAGATCAATGCAGATGCCATTAAAACATCAGCAGGTGCATTATTCAGCATTCCGATTTGCCGACATGCCAATCTCCACAAAACCTGCTTATTTCTACAGGAAAGTGGCCTTCAGATTGTAGCCTGTACCGAAAAAACCAACGATTTTATTTATGCGCCAGATTATACCATGCCCACAGCAATTGTAATGGGCTCAGAAGATGAAGGAATTTCTAACGATCTTTTAAGGGTGGCCGATCATTTAGCTAAAATACCAATGGCTGGAAAAATCGAATCGTTAAATGTTTCGGTAGCTGCCGGGGTAATTTTATACGAAGCAGTTAGACAGAGAACGGTTTAGAGCGGAAAAGGGAAGATGGGTAATAGAATTTAGATTTGCAGCTCCATCTCGCCGAGACTCGTTATCCTGAACTTGTTTCAGGATCTATAAAACGAACTTAATGTAGATAATGTAAAATGGATAATGAGAAATTATACTACATCATCCATTTTACATCATACCTTTATATAAACTTGTTTCCAAATCTGGATTTAACCTCCGCAACAAACTCTTTAACCCTTTGCTCTTCGTTTCTTGGGCAAATCATGAGCATATTATTGTTTTCAACTACAATGTAATCATGCAGCCCTTGTAAAACAACCAGTTTATCTTTTGGAACATTTACCATACAGTTCGATGAGTCGAACATCAATACCTGCTCTGAGGGAATAACGGCATTACCTACATAATCTTTCTCAGCCATTTCATAAATTGAGGCCCAGGTTCCTAAGTCAGACCAACCGAAATCAGACGGTAACACATAAACATTCTCTGCTTTTTCCATAATACCAAAATCGATTGAAATATTGGTACATTGAAAATAGGCATTATTGATAAATTCTTTTTCGCCAGCTTTGTTCAATTCAGACCTTCCAATATTAAATATTTCGTACATGTCTGGCAGGTGTTTTTCGAAAGCGCTTAAAATCGCTTTTGCCGACCAAATAAATATTCCGGCATTCCATAAGAAATCGCCGCTCTGCAAAAATGATTTTGCCAATTCTAAATTTGGCTTTTCGGTAAAAGTTTTAACTTTATGCAGATCGGTATCTGTGTTGAGCACATAATCTGTATGCTGAATATAACCATAGCCTGTATCAGGGCGGTTTGGTTTAATACCCAAAGTGATCAAACAATCATTTTTTGATGCAGCGGCTAAAGATTGCTCAATAGATGCTACAAATCCATCAATATTGGCAATGGTATGATCAGAAGGTGCAACTACAATCGTTGCATTAGGATTTAACTCAGCTATTTTTAAACTTCCATAAGCAATACAGGGTGCTGTATTTCTCATTAAAGGTTCAGCCAAAATCTGATTATCTGTTAATAGTGGTAATTGCTCTTTAATTAAATCTGAATAAATTTCGTTGGTAACGATAAATATATTTTCAGGAGGACAGATATTTAGAAATCTTTCGTAAGTGCTTTGAATCAGGGTTTTTCCAACACCGAAAAAATCGATAAACTGTTTTGGATACTCCGTTCTGCTTACTGGCCAAAAGCGACTTCCGACGCCACCGGCCATAATTAATGCATAATAGTCTTTATTCATTTTATAAATTAAAAATTACACGATACCTTCATTTAAAAGATCATGTAAATGGATCATGCCAAAGTAAGTATTTTGTTCCAATACTAACAACTGCGTTATATTGTTTTGTTTAATAATATCTAAGGCATCAACGGCTAAAGCATCAAATTGTACGCTCTTTGGTGTTCTGCCCATGATATCTTCAGCTTTTAAGTTTGCAATAGAATTGTTATTTTCTAACATCCGCCGAATATCACCATCAGTAATGATGCCTAGTACCTTATCGTCGTTATCCACAACAGCAACAGCACCTAAACGGTTTTTACTAATTTCTATCAGCACATCTTTAACTGAGGCAGATGGATGTATAGCCGGTTTTTCGTTAGATAGAGCAAGATCGCGGGCTTTTAAATATAATTTTTTGCCTAACGATCCTCCTGGATGATACTTTGCAAAATCTGATTCATTAAAATCTCTACATTCTAATAAACAAATAGCTAAGGCATCGCCTAATGCTAACTGCGCCGTTGTACTGGTAGTAGGCGCCAAATTGTGTGGACAAGCTTCTTTTTCGAAAGAAGTGTTCAAAATCAGATCAGCCTGCTCCGCTAAAAAAGAATTCAGCTCACCAACCATTCCAATTAGAAGATTGCCAGATGTTTTTAACAAAGGGGTAAGCACCTTTATTTCTGGCGTATTTCCACTTTTAGAAAGGCAGATTACAATATCGTCTACCTGTATCATGCCCAGATCGCCATGAATAGCATCTGCAGCATGCATAAAAATAGCAGGTGTACCAGTTGAATTAAAAGTAGCCACCATTTTTTGTGCAATGATTGCACTCTTTCCTATACCCGTAACAATTACCCGTCCTTTGCCATGTAAAATGCTTGATACGACTTTTTCAAAATCGTTGTTAATATTCTTGGCAACATTTAATATTGCTGCTGCTTCAAGCTCTAATGTGCTTACAGCTGATTGGATTATTGATTTTTTACTTTTCAAAGAGAAAATAATTGTTTGTTAATACTTGAAATTCTTGTAAAATTATGTTATTTTGGATACAAAAATAGCATCGCATATTTTATTACACAAAATGGACGTGAAAAAGTCGTTATTTGATAACCTACAAAATTTCTTCGGGTTTGATAATTTCAAGGGTGATCAGGAGTCGATCATTACCAATATTTTAGAGGGCAATAACACGTTTGTTATTATGCCTACAGGCGGAGGGAAGTCTATTTGCTATCAGTTACCTGCTTTAATGAGCGAAGGAACAGCAATTGTGATCTCTCCACTAATCGCATTGATGAAAAACCAGGTAGACCAATTAAGGGCTTTTGGTGGAAATGACAGTATTGCTCATTTTCTTAATTCATCCTTAAACAAATCTGAAATTACTCAAGTTAAATCTGACCTCTTAAGCGGGCAGACTAAATTATTGTATGTTGCGCCCGAATCTCTGGCAAAGCAGGATAATATTGAATTTTTAAATCTGATTAAAATTTCTTTCGTTGCCGTTGATGAAGCACATTGTATCTCTGAATGGGGACACGATTTCAGGCCAGAATACCGTAAGATTAAACAGGTTATTGCAGGATTGGGGAATAACATTCCAATTATTGCACTAACCGCAACTGCCACACCAAAAGTGCAACAGGATATTATGAAGAATCTTGGTATGACGGAAGCAACGTTATTCAAATCATCATTTAATAGGCCGAACCTATTTTACGAGATCCGCCCTAAAAGAGACATTACCAAAGAGATTATTAAATACATCAAGTCTAATCCAGGTAAATCAGGTATTATCTATTGCCTTAGCCGTAAAAAAGTAGAGGAAGTTGCCGAAGCCCTGAACCTCAACGGAATCAGCGCTTTGCCTTATCATGCCGGTTTAGATCCAAAGGTTAGGGCTGAAACGCAGGATAAATTTTTGATGGAAGATGCGGAGGTGATCGTTGCAACCATCGCCTTTGGGATGGGCATCGACAAACCCGATGTCCGCTTTGTTATTCACCATGATGTGCCTAAAAGTATGGAGGGTTACTACCAGGAAACTGGCAGGGCCGGACGTGATGGTGGCGAAGGTGTATGCATTGCTTTCTACTCCCAAAAAGATGTAGATAAGCTGGCCAAGTTTATGAAAGATAAACCGGTTTCTGAAAGAGAAATTGGTACACAGATATTAAAGGAGGTGATTGATTATGCCGAATCTGGCGTTTGCCGCCGTAAGCAGATTCTTCACTATTTCGGCGAAAACTTTAACGAAACAGGCTGTAACTGCATGTGTGATAACTGCAAAAAACCTAAAAAACAGTTTGATGCCGAAAGTCAGTTATCTACCTTATTAAAGTTTATTGAGAAATCTGGAGAGAAATTCGACGATGCACATTTACTAAACGTTTTCTTAGGCTTAGAAACAGCGCAAACCATTGCCTACGAACATAGTAAGGTTCCAGAATTTGGGATTGGTAAAGAGGAAGGTGAGTTGGTGTGGAAATCGATTATCCGCCAGGCTGTTTTAAATAATTACCTTTTTAAGGATATTGATAATTATGGCTTATTAAAGCTAACTAAGCAAGGAAGAGATTTTATTGTTAATCCTTATAGCCTTAAATTTATACTAAATGAACCCATAGAGAACGGTGCTGATGACGATGATGATGATGTAAAACAAGGCACAGGTGCTTTAGACACCCATCTTTTATCATTGCTTAAAGAACTACGTAAAAAAATTGCAAAGCAGAAAAGCGTTCCGCCATTCGTAGTTTTCCAGGATCCATCTTTAGAGGAAATGTGTACCCATTATCCGATCACAATGGAAGAGCTTCGTCAGATTTCTGGTGTAGGCTCGGGTAAAGCAATGAAATTCGGGACACCTTTTATCGAATTGATCAAAAAGTATGTCGAGGATAACGATATCGAACGTCCTATTGATTTGATTATTAAAACTCAGGCCAATAAGTCGCAGATGAAAGTTTCGATCATTCAAAATATCGATAGACAGATTGGTTTGGAAGATATTGCCGATTCGAAAGGCATTACTTATGAAGAAATTCTGAAAGAAGTAGAATCGATTGTAAATTCTGGTACTAAACTTAACCTGAATTATTTCATTGATGAAGTGATTGATGATGATAGACAGGATGAAGTTTTTGATTATTTCAGAGCAGCCGAAAGTGATTCTATAGATGAAGCGCTTAATGAACTCGGCGAAACCGACTATACCCGTGAAGAAATTCAATTGATGCGGATTAAATTCATGTCAGAACTAGGAAATTAAAAACCAGATTTGAGATATGAGACGTTGGATTTGAGACAAACTCATATCCAACGTCTCATATCTTCATATCTCACATCTCAAAAATGATAAACTACTTAGATAAATTAAAAAATACAGATTCAGGAAATTTCTTTTTAATGGCTGGTCCATGTGCCATTGAAGGCGAGGATATTGCCATGAGAATTGCCGAAAAGATTATTACGATTACCGATAAACTACAGATTCCATATATATTTAAAGGTTCGTACCGGAAAGCTAATAGAAGCAAAGGAAGTTCTTTTACCGGCATTGGCGATGAAAAAGCTTTACGTATTTTAGAAAGGATTGGCAGAGAATTCGGTGTACCAACTGTTACCGATATCCATGAAAGTGCTGAGGCTGCAATGGCTGCCGCATATGTAGATGTGCTGCAAATTCCTGCATTTTTATGCCGCCAAACAGATTTGTTAATTGCTGCAGCAAAAACCGGAAAAGTAGTTAACGTTAAAAAAGGGCAATTCCTTTCTGCAGGTTCAATGAAATTTGCTGTAGAAAAAGTAAGAGAAGCTGGTAACAATAAAGTAATCTTAACTGATAGAGGCAATACATTCGGTTATCAGGATTTGATTGTTGATTATCGTGGATTACCGGAGATGCAGAGTTTTGGAGTACCTGTAGTGATGGATTGTACACATTCATTACAACAACCCAATCAAAGCAGTGGGGTAACAGGGGGTAAACCAGAACTGATTTCAACCATTGCCAAAGCGGCGATTGCAGTTGGTGCAGATGGTTTATTTATCGAAACACATCCTGATCCTGCAAATGCAAAATCGGACGGTGCCAATATGCTACATTTAGACCTATTAGAAGAAACCTTAACAAAACTGATCCGGATAAGACAGGCGATATTATAATATATAAGATCGAAACAATACCTGAAGTAATTGGGTTTTATATTTATTGATGTTAGCTCCTAGGTGTAACTTTTCCTTTACTTACCAGTTTTAAGGAGGCTAGCCTTGGTTTTTTTATATTAAATTTAGAGATGGAAATACCTGGAAGCCTAGCGTAGTTATATCAAAGAATTTATAAAAAAGGCGAACCTGGGCGCACATCCATATATAAATGTCCAACTATGAAATCTTCTGATCAGAAACCAAATCAAGGCGATAGCAGGCGCGATTTCCTCAAAAAAAGCTCAGTAATTACTGCCATTGCATTAACGCCTGGTGTTGCAGTTAAAGCAGCTGAAAGCAATGCGGATGAACGTTTTGCCGAACTTTTTGAGAAAATCCCCTTAAAACTTACGATAAACAACAAAGCTTATCAAACAACAGTAGAGCCGAGGGTAACACTTTTAGATTATCTGCGTGAAGAATTACACTTAACAGGTACTAAAAAAGGATGTGACCATGGCCAATGCGGCGCCTGTACCGTTCATGTTGACGGGCAAAGGATAAATTCTTGCCTCAGTTTGGCGGTAATGAATGAAGGAAAGAAAATCACTACGATTGAAGGTTTGGCGGATGGTAATACTTTACATCCCATGCAGGCTGCATTCGTTAAGCACGATGGTTTTCAGTGCGGTTATTGTACGCCCGGTCAGATCATGTCGGCTGTAGCTTGTGTGCGCGAAGGCCATGCCAACTCAAGAGATGAGATAAGTGAATATATGAGTGGAAACATTTGTAGATGTGGCGCTTACCCTAATATAGTTGATGCAATTATTGAAGTGAAGGAAGGAGGTCAAATCATATGATCAACTTTCAATATCTAAGAACCACCACAGCCAAATCAGCAATTGCTTTATTGGCAAAAGATAAAAACGCAAAATTCCTTGCAGGTGGTACAAACTTAATTGATCTGATGAAAAGAGGGGTTACTGCACCTGAAAAACTCATCGATATCAATCACGTTCCACTAAAACAGATCGAGCAGATTGGGAATAAAATCCATATTGGTGCCTTGACTTCCAATTCTGCAGTTGCAGATCATCCTCTGATTAAAGAAAAACTACCACTCCTTTCATGGGCTTTGCAGGCAGGGGCATCAGCGCAGCTAAGAAATGTAGCCACTGTTGGCGGTAACATGATGCAGCGTACACGCTGTGGGTATTTTTACGATATCGAAATGCCTTGTAATAAACGCCAACCAGGAACAGGGTGTGGTGCCATGGAAGGTTTTAACCGGATGCATGCTATTTTCGGAACTTCAGAGAAATGTATTGCCGTTCATCCCAGCGATATGTGTGTAGCTCTTGTTGCTTTAGATGCTGAAGTGGTATTGGCTCATGCCAAAGGGGAACGTAAAATATCATTTAAAGATTTTCATCGCTTAGCAGGAGATACCCCTCAGTTAGACAATAATTTAAAGGTTGATGAAATGATTATTCGTTTAGAAATCCCTATAAATAACCTGACTAAAAATTACCATTATCTTAAAGTTAGAGATAGGGCTTCTTATGCTTTCGCGCTCGTATCGGTAGCAGCGGCATTTGAGATCGTCAATAATAAAATTATTGATGTTCGATTAGCGATGGGTGGAGTAGCACATAAACCCTGGCGTTTAACTGCAGCTGAGAATTTTCTAAAAGGAAAAGAAGCCATCTTAACCAATTTTGAGCAGGCCGCGCAATTGGCCATGAAGGATGCAAAAGGCTTTGGAGGAAATGACTTCAAACTAAAACTGGCACCCAATACGATTATTGAAGCATTAAATCTTGCAAAATCAAAAGCCTAGTTATGGAAAAGCGCATGTTAAAAGACGATAATGATCGTGTAGATGGAATCTTAAAGGTTACCGGTCAGGCTAAATATTTCGCTGAATATGAATTACCTGGCTTAACTTATGGTGTTTTGGTAACCAGTACTATTACCAAAGGTAGAATTACTGCACTAAATACTAAAGATGCAGAAAAAGCTCCAGGAGTAATTGCTGTGATTTCGCACCTGAATAAGCCATCGGCTGCTGCTTACGAGCAGGAGGGTGGTCCACAGATGAAGATTTTTTACACCGACAGGATTTTTTATAACGGACAGCCAATAGCAATTGTGGTAGCCAACACTTTTGAAAGAGCAACTTATGCCGCCTCATTGGTTAAGGCCACTTACACTAAAGAAGAATTTAATACCGATTTTGAAAAAGCGCTAAAAGATCCTAAGGCTAAAAAGCTGCAGGGGCAGGCTGATTATAAACGCGGTGAGGAAAATGCTTATAAAAATGCAGAAGTAAAGCTCGAAGAAAGATACTTTCTACCGATTGAAACACATAACCCTATGGAACTTCATGGGATTATTGCCGATTGGCGATCAAATAACCAACTCACCGTTTACGCCAAAACACAAGGGGTAAAAGCTACTCAAGGTACTATTGCAAATGTTTTTAAAATTCCGATGGAAAATATCCAGGTGAATTCGGAGTTTGTTGGAGGTGGTTTTGGCATGGCATTACGCACGTGGCCGCTTGAAATTGCAACGGTGATGGCTTCTAAACACATTGGTAGACCTGTAAAAGTGGTTATTACGCGGATGCAGATGTTTACCATGGTAGGAAATCGTCCGGCAGCGATACAAACTATTGGTTTGGGCGCAAATAAAGATGGTAAATTAACAGGTATTACGCATAGGGCTTATGGCGAAACTTCAACTTATGAGAACTTTACCGAAGGCGTGGTTAACATGGCGAAGTTTATGTATCAATGCGATAACGTAAATACTTCTTACGCGATTGTACCTGTTGACCTTGGTGTACCCATATGGATGCGCGGACCAGGTGAAGCAACCGGAGCTTTTGCGCTCGAAAGTGCAATAGATGAGATGGCGCATGCTTTAGATATGGATCCATTGGATTTTAGAATCAAAAATGATCCTGAAACCGATCAGCAGAAAAATAAACCATTTTCGAGCAAGAATATTAAAGAAGCCTATAGAATCGGGGCGGAGAAAATAGGATGGAACAACCGGAAAAATAAACCAGGCAGTTTGGTAGAAGGACCATGGCAAACAGGTTATGGAGTGAGTGTTGGCGTGTTTAACGCCAATAGAGGTAAGGCCAGCGTGAAAGGTACTTTAAAGGCTGACGGGTCGCTGCTTTTACAAAGTGCAACCAGCGATATTGGCCCCGGAACAGGAACTGGTATGACTTTAATTGCCAATAAATTAATGAAGATCCCTGTAAATAAAATTACATTTGAGCTTGGCGATTCTTCTTTGCCACCAGCACCAAGTCAGGGTGGTTCGGCTACATTATCTACGGTAGGCTCGGCCGTAAACGACGTTTGTGTAGCGTTAAAATCTGCAATTGCAGAGCTGGCCGCAAATTCAAATATGGATGCAACGGCTAATTTTGTTGATGTTTTAAAAAAGAACAATCTTCCACAAATAGAAATAACCAAAGAGAGCCAGAGCGGTAAGGAAAAAGATAACTACTCCATGTACTCTTTCTCCATCCATTTTGTACAGGTAAAGGTTCATTCACTAACAGGTGTAGTAAAAGTGAGTAAAATTGTTTCTGTGGGCGATTCTGGCACCATTGTAAGTCCGAAAACAGCCCGAAGCCAGATGCTGGGTGGTGCTGTTGGCGGTATAGGAATGGCTTTAACCGAAGAATCAATAATCGATCACCGCTATGGAAGATACATAAATAACAACTTTGCCGACTACCACGTTCCGGTAAATGCCGATGTACCGGAGATCGATGTTAATTTCATTAATAAACCTGATCCCTACATTAATCCAATGGGAGCAAAAGGCATGGGCGAAATTGCCTTAATCGGTTTTTCCGCGGCTGTAGCCAATGCCGTTTTTAATGCTACTGGAAAAAGAATCAGGACATTACCGATTACACCGGCTAAAATATTGGCATAATCATTCGTTGAATAATACCCATAACAAAAAATGCGTCCCAATTTTAAAATGGGACGCATTTTTATTTGTTTAAACTTCGCTCGGACAACAAACCGAATAATTATTTAGCAACAGCTTTACCTGAGTAAGTTGCCGCTAATTTTAATGCATTGTAAGCATTCACAATACCACCGCTTATACAAAGATCAGAGAAAGGAACAGAAATTTTTTCTGCACCAGGTTCTTCACTTTTAGCGTATTCTACATTATGATTAACCTTCGTAACCGATTTAACAATAATTTCTTTCACCTGGGCAGCAGATAATTTTGGGTAATAAGAGCGGATTAATCCAGCTAAACCAGCTACAACAGGAGAAGCCATACTGGTTCCATCTAAGTTTTTGTATTTAGAACCAGGTACTGTTGAATAAATTTTAACTCCTGGAGCAAAAACATCTACCTGCGTTTTGCCGTAATTAGAGAAACTGGCTTTAAGTGTTGCATCATCTTTAGGACCAGACGCACCAACGGTTATCCATGAGGCAATGGTCTTCTCATCTAAATCTTTATGATTAGGAAAATTGTTTTCCACATCAATATTTTTGTTTTCGTTACCTGCAGCCTGAACGATCAGTACATCTTTAGATGCAGCATATTTCATTGCTTCGTTAACAATGGCTTTATTCCAGCTATAAGCTTTACCAAAACTCATGTTAATTACCTTTGCACCGTTATCAACTGCATAACGGATTCCATTTGCCACATCTTTATCTCTTTCATCACCATTTGGCGTACAACGAACACCCATAATAGCCACGTTATCGGCCACGCCTAAAATACCAAGTTTATTGGTTCTATCAGCTGCAATAATACCTGCTACGTGCGTACCATGCATAGCATCAGGGCCTGCAACATCGTTATTGCCATAAAATTTCTCGTTAACATTGTTCGGGTCATCACCAACAATAGCGCGCGGATCATAATCGAGATTTAAATTGTAATTAACCTGGCGGTTATAATAATCAAATCCTTCCGTAATCTGCTCTTCATAAAAATCTTTAAAGCTATTTTTTCCTAATTCCTCAATTACAACCCCTTGTACCCGGGCATCAACATCTGTAACTGGTTTAAAATTTTTAAAGTCTTCGATAGTTGGATTCTGTTTGCCAATTTTTTTTACCACTGCATCTAGTGCAGCTTTGAACCCCGTTAAACCCGCAAGATTTTCTTTAGCTTCTGCCAGTTGTTTTTCTAAATCGGCTCTCTCTGCTTTGAATACAGCAAAGTCCTTTTTATCTTTTTCTGCAACATTTGCATCAGTAGTATTGGCAAAACGGTCCTGATCGCGACGAACTAAACGTGTTAACTCTAGCGTTTCAAAATTGATAGATTCTTTTGGCCCACCAATAAAGTTCCAGCCATTGATATCGTCGATATAGCCGTTTTTATCATCGTCTTTTCCATTCCCAGCTATTTCTTTGGTATTTACCCACATTATCCGCTTTAAATCTTCATGAGTGGCTTCTACACCACCATCATTAACAGCAACGATAACTTTAACAGATTTTTTCCCCTTTAAAAGCTCTTTGTATGCTTTTTCGGTACTGATACCGAATGTACTGTCGGTTTTAAGATCAAGGTTTTGCCAATTAGTTTTTTGTGCATTTGCTAAAGTTGGTATTGCACTGATGAGCGCAACACTTAAAAGCGCGCTAAAAATTCTACTCCTATTCATTGATGTATTTTTGTATTAAACGGTGAAAATTAATTTTAATTTCTTTAATAGGAAGAAATTGTATCAAAAATGATGTTTTTCACACATTTTGATCGCTAAACAAACCTTGTCGTTATTTCATATCAACAACAATCTTTTTGGCCATAGCATTGTGCAATTCAATTACCTTTAAAGTATTACTTGCCCAGGTTTTAATTGCCTGATCACGGTTTTGTATACCGGTTTTAAACAGCGTAATTGTTTTTTCATGATCAGTAACCATCATATGCATATAATGTTGATCAAATGCTTCGCCCGTCATTTTTTTCATTTCATCCAAATGAATCTGGTCATCGGCAGGCAAGGCATCGGGAGTAATTACTTTCTTTTTTATAGCCAACGCTTTTAATTCTGTATTGGCTTTGGTATGGTCGGCAAGCATTTTAGCAGCGAACTCTTTCACTTCAGCACTTTTTGCATTTTTAGCTGCAATTTTTGCTGCCTCCACCTCCATAATACCACCAATCGCAGCTTTTCTTAAAAATGTGGCACCGGCTTCATCAACGCCCGATTCTGTGCTTTCAGCGCCTGTAGCGTGGTTGCCATTTATCATATTGGTATCGCCAGCAACACTATCTTTTGTGGTTGCCGATTTTTTATCTGCAGTTTGGCAGGATCCGAACGATAATATCAACGCAAAAGCTGTAGGTAATAAAAATATCTTTTTCATGTTTTCTCTATGTTTTGATGTGTTTTAAAAACAAGAGAACTTAAGAAAGGTTTTTTGCCTATTCAGCAGCTCTGGTGTAAATATCCGGAATTACGATGCCCATCTGTCTTTCCGGATGCTCAATTACCGAAAAGCCAAACTGTTCATAAAGGCCATGGGCATCCAGGGTGGCCAGTTGGTAACGGCGTAACCCCTGCAAATCGGGATGAAAGATCATAAACGACATCAGTTTCTTAGATAAACCTAAGCCACGGTAACTTTCTTTTACATAAACATCGCAGAGCCAGGCAAAAGTTGCTTTGTCTGTTACCCAACGTGCAAAACCAACCTGTTCCTGATCTTTATAAATACCAAAGCAAAGTGAATTTTCGATAGATCGTTTTACTGTATCGAATGGAATGTTCTTTGCCCAATACGATTCGGTGCTTAAGTAATGATGGATGGCCTCAATATCCAATAGCTCCTTTTTATCTGAAAATATAAAACCGTTTTCGCTGATTTCCATTATTTTTAGGTTAAGCGTATAAATCGGTTAACTGATAGAATATACTAAAACAGTTAACCTAATTACGCATGTTAATATACTGCAATGGTTGTCCGAAATCTTCGCCTCTACACAAACTGATCACCGCCTGTAAATCGTCGATTTTTTTTGCTGTTACACGTACCTGATCGTCCATAATGGAAGGTTGCACCTTTAAACCGCTGGCTTTGATTTTCGCAACCACTTTTTTAGCAGCTTCTTTATCCAATCCTTCTTTAATGCTGATTTCTTTCCGGATCATATTGCCCGAAGCCTGTTGTTCATCACCAAAATCCAGACTTTTAGGATCAAGGTTCTGTTTCATCATTCTCGAAATGATCGAATCTTCAATGGCTTTTAAGCGCATATCATCTTCGGTTACAATGGTAATTACATTTGCTTTTTTATCCAGATCAATCGTGCTTTTCGAGCCGTTAAAGTCATAACGGTTAAGGATTTCTTTTTTTGCATTGTTAACTGCATTGTCTAATGTTTGCGCGTCAACTTTACTTACTATATCAAAAGAGGGCATGGTTTTAGCTTTAAAGTAAAAAAATAAGTAGATTTAGTAGAAATTAATCTTACCTCACAAAAAAACGAAAAATAATATGAAAACCACTAAACCAAAGTCTCAAAAAAAGATCACCAAGAAAGAAGCCAAAAAACAATTGGAACAATCTATCACCGATAAATTTTTAGAGGTAATCAAAAGTTTAGGACATGATGTATCGGAAATCAGTACAGAGGTTGGAAAGGCGAGTAAGCGTGTGGCTAAAAAACTGACGAAAAAGTTTACCATTGTAAAAGCCGATGTGGGACAAAAAATAGATGAATTGATTCATGCATCAAAAGAGAAAGCCGTGAAAAAACCAGTTGCCAAAGCTGTAAGTAAGTCTGAAAAAACAGCTCAGAAAGTGGTTAAAAAAGCCGTTGCAAAGGCTAAACCAGTAGTACAAAGCATTAAGGTTGCGGCAATAGAAACAGAGGAAAAAGCAGAAAAAGTATTGGCAAAACCAGTAACAAAAGCAAAAGAAGCAGTAAAGGAGGCTACAACAGTTGTTAAAAAAGCGGCAACCACGGCAAGTAAAGTACCTGCAAAGGCTGCTACAACAGTTAAAAAGGCTGTAGCTCCAGCCGCTACTCCTGCAAAAGCAGCAACAGTTGTTAAAAAAACAGTTGTTAAAGCTACGCCCGCAGTTAAGAAAGAAACAAAAACACCAACTAAAAAATAAATTTGTTAACGTTAATGCGCATATGAATTAACATCGATTTAACAAATTAATGTGCAGTTTTGAACATCCCTGTTTTGGCAGGGATTTTTTATTTTTTTAAATGAGCAATAAGAAGATCCCTTTTTTAAACCGCGAAATCAGTTGGCTTTACTTTAACGAACGTGTACTGCAGGAAGCTGCTGATGAAACAGTTCCGCTGATTGAACGGATTAAATTTCTATCTATATTTTCTTCAAATTTGGAGGAGTTTTACCGTGTGCGGGTAGCCACCATGACCCGACTAACCAATTTGAACGATAAGGCTAAAGCACTTTTAGGATTTAACTCAAAGAAAATTCTGAATGAGATTAAAAATATTGTTGTAAAACAGGAAAGAAAATTTGACCAGCTTTTTCAGGCTACCTTAATAAACGAACTTGCTCAAAACAGGATTTTTATTTTAAACGATACCCAACTGAATGTAAGCAGGGGCGAATTTGTTAAAAATCACTTTAGGGATAAGATTTTATCTAATCTGGTTCCCATTATGCTGGATATGGATAAACCTTTTCCAGAATTGAAAGACCGGTACCTTTACTTTTTTGTTAAACTTTCAAAAAAGGATACAAAAATTAAAGAGAAATATGCACTCATTGAAATTCCGCCCAATTTGCCACGATTTTTGGTGTTGCCCGAAACAAACGATCTAAAATTTATAATTCTGGCCGAAGATATTATCCGATATTGTTTAGACGATATATTTTATGTTTTTACGTACGATAATTTAGAGGCTTATTCGATCCAGTTAACACGGGATGCGGAATTGGACATTGATAAAAACATTAATGATAAATTTATCGATGATTTAAAAAACAGTTTGGAAAAACGCAAAAAAGGAAAACCGATGCGTTTGCTTTATGATTCGGCTATGCCTTTAAATATGCTTACTGTACTGGTGAATAAACTTAAGCTTGAGGCCGAAAGTTTAATTCCAGGTAACCGTTACCATAAATTTGGCGATTTTATTGCCTTCCCAAATGTGGGTAAAAAGGAATTGGAATATGCGCCGAACGTGCCGCTAAAGGTACATGATTTGCACAGAACCCAAAGCATGTTCGCTAAAGTTGCCCAGCGCGATTATTTGGTGAATTTACCCTACCAATCGTACGATTACATTATTCTGTTTTTGCGTGAAGCCGCAATTGATCCGAAAGTAACCGAAATACAGATTACCTTATACCGATTAGCCGAAAACTCAAAAGTAATTAATGCATTAATTAACGCTGCTAAAAATGGTAAAGCAGTTTCTGTTTTATTAGAACTTAAAGCCCGTTTTGATGAACAGGCTAATATTTACTGGACGAGCCGCTTAATGGAGGAAGGTGTTAAGGTGAATTACGGTTTAACTGACTACAAAGTACACTCCAAAATTTGTTTGGTTAAACGGATCGAAAAAGATAAGCCAGTATACTATGCAAACTTAGCAACAGGAAACTTTAACGAGAAAACCGCAGGTTTATACTGTGATCATAGTATTTTCACGGCTAAAAAAGAGATTACCAACGATCTGGTAAAGCTTTTTGATGCGTTGAGTAAACGTACCGTAACGAAGGGATTTAAACACCTGATTGTTTCGCCGCTGGAGAGCCGCTCGAAATTGGTCAATTTTATTAACCGCGAAATCAGGAACGCAAAACAAGGTAAACTCGCTTACATCATGTTAAAGGTAAATAGTTTAGCGGATGAAGGGATTATTGCCAAACTTTACGATGCGAGCAATGCTGGCGTTAAAATTCAGCTGATTATCCGTGGTATCTGCTGTTTGGTACCGGGAGTAAAGGGCTTTAGTGAAAATATTACGGCCATCAGTATTATCGATAAGTTTTTAGAGCATGCCCGGGTTTATATTTTCGGTAATAACGGTAAAAACGACATGTATTTATCATCCGCAGATTTAATGAGCAGGAATTTCGAACACCGTGTAGAGGTAGGATTCCCGGTTTTGGATCATGATGTGAAACAGGAGATACAGGATATCATTGATCTGCAACTGCAGGAT
The DNA here is from genome assembly GCF_014692875.1 of Pedobacter riviphilus. Taxonomy (NCBI): domain Bacteria; kingdom Pseudomonadati; phylum Bacteroidota; class Sphingobacteriia; order Sphingobacteriales; family Sphingobacteriaceae; genus Pedobacter; species Pedobacter riviphilus. The sequence continues at coordinate 2,210,712 of NZ_CP061171.1, forward strand.
AATACCAAATCGAGGCAGATCAATGCTTTGAACAATAATAAATACCATAAAAACAGATTAAGTAAAAAGATAAGGGCGCAGGTAGACATCTATAACTATTTAAAAACCAAGCATCAATCATAATGTTAAGATACGCAGCTATAGATATCGGGTCTAATGCGGTGAGGTTACTCATTGCCGATATTAGCAAACAAGACGGAAAATATAAGTATAAAAAAAACACCCTTATACGTGTGCCGCTCCGGTTGGGAGATGATGCATTCTTAGATCAATATATATCGGAAAAAAAATCTGCAGATCTGGTAAAAACCATGACTGCTTTTAAAAATCTGATGGACGTTTATCATGTTTCTGAATATTTGGCTTGTGCAACATCTGCTATGCGCGAAGCCCGTAATGGAGAAGATATTGTTAAGTTGATTAAAAAGGAAGCAGACGTTACTTTAGAGATTATTGAGGGGCAGCGGGAAGCGAATATTATTTATGCTAACCATATTGAAGAAGAGTTAGACGAAAATAAAAACTACCTATATATTGATGTTGGTGGAGGTAGTACTGAACTGTCGGTTTTCGTAAAAGGTGCTCCAGAAGCATCAAGATCCTTCAATATTGGCACAATCAGGATGCTCGATAATCAGGATAAGGAAGAAACCTGGGAAGAGATGAAAGATTGGGTAAAAGAGCATACAAAAGAATATAAACATTTGGCTGGCATAGGTACAGGTGGCAATATTAATAAATTGTTCCGCATGTCGGATGAGAAGGAAAATGCGCCATTATCGTTGCAGAAATTAAATTCGATGTACAATAAATTAACCAGTTATTCATTGAAAGAAAGGATCAATACGCTGGGTTTAAACCCCGACCGTGCAGATGTAATTATTCCGGCCTGCGAAATTTACCTTACTTTAATGAAATGGACAGGTATAAAACAGATTTATGTACCTAAAGTGGGAATGGCTGATGGAATTATTAAGTTATTGATAGAAGAGAAGTTGGATTAGAGGCGTTTTACTTGTGAAGCCCTCATTGCGAAAAGGTTTTTTCAGCCGACGAAGCAATGAGGGCCATATATATGGTGTCAGATGTTTCCATCTGACACTAAAATTTATTAAACTGTCGGATGATAACATCCAACAGCACCTATGTTCTGGGGCAATTAACTCACTCCATCGCCATCCTTAAAAAACTTTTCACCTCATCATTAATATCTTCCTCGAAATAAATCCTCAAATGATGGTTAAATTGATCCGTTCCTGGCACCTGTGCAATTTTGGTGAAGCAAAGATTGTTTTCATACGGTTGATTGAAAGGAATAACCACATGAATAAAGTTCTTTCCCAACTGCGTAATATACGCAAAGCTGGTTTCGGATTCGATCGCGATCATGGACTTTGTAGGCCTAAGATTTATCTCTCCTAATTCGGTCAATTGCGCAATAAAAAAACGGAACAACCCTAAGGTATATTCCGTTTTTCCGTTTAAAAAGTCTGATAAATGTTTTTCTTCAGACATCATAATTTTTTAATCTTCTAATAATTTTGTTGCAGCCTCATCGGTAAACCAGGTTAATTTACCATCAATCGGATCGATTAACTGAGAAGGGTATAAGTCAACATTTTTTTCGGTATCACCGATAACATGCTTCAGCGCTTCGGCCTTATTCTCTCCAAACACCAGGAAAGCGACGTTATCTGCTTTGTTAATTAACGGTGCGGTAAAGCTAATGCGGTAAGTATCTAATTTTTCTACATACACCGCTGCTATGTTTACTTCTTTGTCTTTAACTAACGTGGTATGCGGAAAAATTGAAGCCGTATGCGCATCATCACCCATACCTAAAAGGATCAAATCGAAAACAATGTCTTCACCATTAAAATGCTTGTCGATTGCTTTTTTATATTCGATAGCTGCTTTTTCTGGAGCCAAAGTGGTATCAACGTAAAAAATATGATCTTCTTTAATACCTAGTGGATCTAAAATGGTTTTCTTGGCCATTAATCCGTTGTAGTTATCGTCATTAGCCGGAACGTTGCGCTCATCGCCAAAGAAGAAATATACTTTTTCCCAATCAATTCTGTGCTGGCCTTCTGTAGCCAGAAGATGATAAAGTGCTTTAGGAGAACTACCGCCAGTTAAAACGAAATTGAAACGGTCGTTTTCTTCGATAGACATTTCTGCAATCTTGATCACATAATCTGCCAGATCCTGGTTCAGTTCTTCTAATGTTTTATATATGAGTAGATTCATTTTATAACTTATTAATTAATGTCATGTTGAGCTTGTCGAAACACCGATCGTTAAGTTCTTCGACAGGCTCAGAATGACAATCCGCTTATGGCTATAATGCTATTGGGCCATTAACCTAATATTATTCCTTATTCTTCAATGGCAGGTTAAACCAGTGGAAACCATCTCTTGCAATAAGTGCTTCGGCTTCTTCTGGTCCCCAACTATCGGCAGGATAGTTAGGAAAATTGATTGATTTTTTACTTTCCCAAGTATTTAAGATCGGCATTACCAACTCCCATGCTGTTTCTACCTGATCGCCACGCATAAACAAAGTTTGATCCCCCATCATGGCATCTAATAATAAGGTTTCGTAGGCCTCAGGGGTATCGCCCTCGTAAGTTCCTTTATAATCGAAAACCATATCAACAGGATTCAATACCATATCCAATCCAGGTCTTTTAGCCTGTACCTGCATACGGATACTCATTTCAGGCTGTATACTGATTACTAACCTGTTTTGTTGCCAGTTTTCGGTTACACCTGATGAGAAAATCTGATGAGGCACATCTCTAAACTGAATGGTAATTAGAGATGAAGTCTGATTTAAGCGTTTTCCAGTTCTTAAATAGAAAGGAATACCTTGCCATCTCCAGTTATCGATATGGAATTTAACAGCAGCAAAAGTTTCAGTATTAGAATGTGTATCAACACCTTTTTCCTGACGGTATCCAGGTACTTCCTTACCTTCAACCCAGCCTTTACTATATTGACCGCGGACAGTATGAAAACGGATATCTTCTGCAGAAAAAGGACGCATCGCTCTTAAAACCTCAACCTTACGATTCCTGATTTCATCGGCATCAAAATTAATTGGTGCTTCCATTCCAACCAAACAAAGCAATTGCAACAGGTGATTCTGAATCATATCTCTCAAAGCGCCAGAACCTTCATAATAACCTCCACGATCGCCCACACCTAACTGTTCGGTTACCGAAATTTGAACGTGATCGATATAAGATCTATTCCATAACGGCTCGAACAATGCATTGGCAAAACGGAAAGCCATCATATTTTGAACGGTCTCTTTACCTAAGTAATGATCGATACGATAGATCTGTTTTTCGGTAAAAATGGTACTCAATAATGTATTCAGTTCTTTTGCAGATTCTAAATCATGACCGAAAGGTTTCTCTATAACGATGCGGCTGTTATCTTCATCTTGCGTAAGTTTATATTTCTGCAAACACTCGGCAATAATAGGGAAGAAGTTAGGCGCAACGGCAAGGTAGAAAATTACCTGCGTACCAGCACCAAAGTCTTTTTGATATTTTTCTACAGTTGCCTTAAGGTTTTCGAAAGTTTTTGGCTGAGCAAAATCGGTAGGACAGTAACTCATAGTTTTTCCAAAATCGTCCCATTTATCTTTTTTTACTTTTCCGCTGCGTGAAAACTGGTTTACAGCATCTTCTAAAGCAGCTTTGTAGCTATCGTCAGTAAATTCGGTTCTACCGGTACCAATAACGGCAAACTTATCTGGCATGTAACCCTCTATAAACAAGTTATATAGGGCAGGTGCTAATTTTCTTTTGTTTAAATCACCTGTTCCACCAAATATTACAAAAATGGTAGGGTTTAATGCGGTTTTGGTTTTCATTTTATGTTCTTGTTCGTGAATCTAATAGGTTTATGATAATTTATTCCAATCAGCGTGGAAAACACCGTCTTTATCAATGCGCTCAAAAGTGTGTGCACCAAAGAAATCTCTTTGTGCCTGGATTAAGTTAGATGGCATTCTAGCTGTGGTAATGGTATCGAAATAGGTTAGGGTAGATGCAAATGCAGGAATGCCTAAGCCAGCATTGATACATGCACTGATTGTTTTGCGTGTGCCTGCTAAAGTGCCTTTAATGATATTCTGGATGCCAGCATCACCGAATAAATGTTCAAGAGAATTGTTTTTATCATAAGCCTGATAAATATCTTCCAAAAATTTAGCCCTGATGATACAGCCTCCACGCCAGATTTTGGCAATTTCCTGTAACTGTAAGTTGTATTGGTATTCTTTTGATGCCTGAACCAATAAATGCATTCCTTGTGCATAAGCACTGATCATAGAGAAGTAAAAAGCATCTTCCAGTTCATTAATGGTAACAGCAATTTTGGTGTCTTTTTTCCCGAATGCTTCTTCTAAAGAAACCCTTAGTTTTTTGAATTTAGATAAATCCCGGTTAGAAACAGCCTCGTTAATGGTTGGTACAGGTAACTGAAGTTCCATTGAAACCTCTGATGTCCATTTCCCAGTACCTTTTGAACGTGCTTCATCTTTGATCTGATCTAAAAGATCATTTTGTGTTTCAGTATCTTTAACAAGGAAGATTTCGGCAGTAATTTCTAATAAGAAAGATTGTAACCTGCCTTCGTTCCATTTTTTGAATACCTTATATATTTCTTCGTTGGTATAACCCAATCCATTTTTAAGGATGCCATAAACTTCGGCAATAAGCTCCATTATGGCATATTCGATTCCGTTGTGTACCATTTTAACAAAATGGCCAGAAGCACCAGGGCCAATGTAAGTTACACAAGGATCGGTTCCAACTTTTGCAGCTACGGCATCAAAAACATCTTTAACTACGTTATAAGCTTGTTTATCGCCACCTGGCATCATACTCGGACCAAAACGTGCTCCTTCTTCACCACCAGAAATGCCCATTCCGAAGAAATGTAAGCCATCTTTCTCCAGTTCGTCAACACGGCGGTTGGTATCGGTAAAATGTGAGTTTCCACTATCGATAATAATATCGCCTTTGCTTAAAAGCGGTTTTAATTCTGCAATAACGCTATCTACAATCGGTCCGGCTGGTACTAATAAGATTAATGTACGTGGTGTTTGTAAGCTAGAAATAAAGCTTTCAATATCGTCAAATCCTTCTAAGTTGTGCTTCTTGCCTTCTTCTTCAAGTTTCGAGATCATTTTTCTGTCTTTATCGTAACCAGTTACAGAGAAGCCTTTATCAGCCATGTTTAACAATAAGTTCCGGCCCATGGTGCCTAAACCGATCATTCCCAATTTATATTTTTTCGAATCGTTATTTGCCATTTTTTATTTTATTTGAATGCATCCAAAATTAGGGTTTACAAATTAATATTGCAGCTATTGTTGTTAAAAGATTGTAATAAAGATTAATTATTTTTTAGGTTCAACAGTAAAGATGTTGTACTTGTCGGCCAGTTTCCAGAGTTTTGCGCCACCTTTAATGCCGTCTCTGTTGGTTACAATTTTAATATTGCTTTCCAGTTTAAAGTCTATTTGTTTAGAATTGCCACCACCAATATATAAGGTGTCATAATTGAAAACCGTTTTGTAGATTTCGATTACTTTTTTGAGTCTTTTATTCCAACGTTCAGTTCCAATTTTTTCGAAAGCCTTATTTCCGATATAATCATCGTAGTCTTCTTCCTTGTTGATCGGGAAATGTGCGAGTTCTAAATGCGGCAGTAATTCTCCATCGAATAGTAAAGCCGTTCCAAAACCTGTACCTACTGTAAAAACAATTTCAAATCCTTTGCCCTCAACTACACCTAAGCCTTGCTGATCTGCATCGTTTACCAAACGTACTGGTTTACCTAACTCATTGGCTACACGCTGCGCGAGATCAACATCTGCCCATTTGTTTTTTGCCAGGTTAGGGGCGGTTTTAACAATTCCGTTTTTAACATAACCCGGAAAACCGATCGATACACGGTTGTAGCTAACAGGAAAAGGCTTAATCAACTCAATAATTCCAGAAACAATGTCTTTTGGAGTAGCTTCTGGCGGGGTTTTGCTTTTTAAATATTCGGTAAGCATATTTCCGCTTTCATCCAAAAGAACCGTTTTAATGCTTGTGCCGCCTATATCAATGGATAATATATTGTTGTTTTCAGCTTTTTTATCTGTAGCCATAATGGTGTATTTATAATTTCGAAGTTCTACAAATAAATTAAAACAACAAACATAAAATGAAGATCGAAGTAATTTAGGTGTAATAATATATTCTATAAAATCTATGTATTTAATAGAATATATTTATGTTTGTTCCGTTAAACTAAAAAAGACCACTACAGTTATGACGGTAAACTACCTTGCATTTGCTATACCAGCATTTTTTATTTTTGTATTTATTGAGTTTAAGATCGCCCAGCATCAAAAAAAAGCGAAAATTTTCAAATATGAGAGTACGGTTGCAAATTTTAGCGTAGGTATTGCTGAAAGGTTACTCAATTTATTTATTGCGGCCAGTTTTTACCAGGTTTATAATTGGGTGTATGCGAACTATGCCATTTTTGATATTCCTACCAAATGGTATGTTTGGATACTTTTATTGCTTTCTACTGATCTGGTTTGGTACTGGTACCACAGGTTGGGGCATGAGATCAATTTTTTATGGGCGGCACACATTGTTCATCACCAGAGCGAAGAGTTTAATTTATCTGCAGCAGCTCGGATTACCACGATACAGGCCATTTTCCGTAATGTGTTCTGGTGCATCCTGCCACTGATCGGTTTTCATCCGAATATGATTATTACCATTCTTCTGGCGCATGGTGCTTATTCGTTTTTTACACATACACAATTGGTTGGTAAACTGGGCTGGCTCGAAAATATATTCATTACACCATCTTTACATGGCGTTCACCATGCATCGGATGAGAAATACCTCGATAAAAACTATGGTGATGTATTTGTTTTTTGGGATAAACTCTTCGGTACTTTCCAAAGGGAAGAAGAAGCTCCAAAATATGGCCTAACACATCCCATTAAGAGTTATAGTTTTTTATGGCAACATTTCCATTATTATTTGGAGATAGCAGAAGCTTACAGGCGGGCAAATGGATTTAAGGCAAAATGGGATGCTGTTTTTGGTAGTCCGGCTTTAATGGACCAGAATATCAGGCCGATTTTGGAAGAACGTTATTATCAGAATAAAATGCAAGATGAGGCAAAACCTAAACCAAAGTTTAAAATCTATCTGAATATCCAGCTGATAATGGTGGTAGCAATGCTTACAGGTACTACCATGTTTTACGAATGGCTAACCTTAGTACACAAAACTGCCATATTGATTTTTATCCTGGTTACCCTGATCAATATCGGTGCTTTATTAGAGCAGCGCAAATGGATTTATTACCTCGAATGTTTCAGGTTGATATTAATCTTTGGCTATTTTTTCTACGCTTTAAACCTTCTTGGTTTTTTAATATTTCCGGTGATTATCTTAATCGCGCTGGAACGGACATTCTCTTTACGTAAACTTTACATGAAGCATGTATTTGAGTACGCAAAGATAGGTTAGTCATGTTTCTTTATCTTTCGGTTTTGGTTGATATATAAATGTTACAACTGGATGTTTCGTTTTGTTGCTCTATTTATTTTCCTGGCACCATACCTTGTAATAAAATTATTACGTACCTCCCTTGTGTTAATGATTTAATCAGGCATTGCCTCGTTTTTCTTTATTTATAGCTAAATATTCTATTTTTTGCTTTATTCAGTATAACTTAGGTATCCAATTCTTTTTGCGATCATCAATATTTCTGTCTGTTTAAACATTCAATTAAAAAATATTTCTTGCTGATTTATTTTATTGTTTTTAGTTTCGATTTGTTTTGTTAATTTTAATTAACGAAATATATAGTAAGCAAAACCAAATAAATCGCAATATATTTAGGTTGCTTTTTAATACGTTAATGTTTGCTTAATATATTTTTAACATAAACAGACTTACTTTGCCCGCAAATCCGGACAAAATAAATCGCACATATGAACCCCATTACTAACCGGATATACTATAATAATTATGATCAAAAATTTTACTCAACAGGTTTCGTGGCATCATTGCGTTCTGCATGTAAAGCAAAGTAGCCCTCATAATCACCAAACGAAAAGTCGAACTTTTTTTAAGGGCAAACTAAAACGCTTTAGTTTTTTAGTTTGTGTTATGCTGATACAATTAATTTGTATTAACGAAAGTTTTGCGCAAACTCCAGCGCAAAATATTGTAATTAAAGGTACTGTGTTAGATGACCAGGACGGACAAATATTAATTGGAACCACGATAACGGATAACAATAAAAAATTTTTAGGGGTAACCAACGAGAAAGGAAATTATATCATCACTATTGCTAAAGGAACAACCGTTTTATATAATATGGTGGGGTATACAACCTTGCGGAAAACGTTTAATAATAACGAAAACAATGCAACAATAAGGTTGGCTTCATCTACCAGCCAGTTAAGCGAAGTGGTAGTTACGGCACTAGGAATAAAACGTGAAGAAAAAGCATTGGGTTATGCCGTAACAAAGGTTGATAGCACACAACTCACCGATGCAATATCAAGCAATTGGACAGACGCATTATCTGGAAAAGTTGCCGGATTAAATCTTGTTAGAAACAGTGGACCCGCGGGTTCTAATAAAATTATTTTAAGGGGCGAGAACAATCTTACCGGGGATAATGAGGCGCTTATTGTGATTGATGGAGTAGTAGCAAGTAGCAGCTCAAGGCGTACTGCAGCAACGGGCGGTGGAGTATACGGAACATCGGGCGATATTATGCCGGTAGATTTTGGTAGTGGTATTAATGATTTAAATCCTGATGATATTGAGAGCGTAACGGTGTTAAAAGGTCCCGCAGCTTCTGCACTTTATGGGCAACGAGGCGCCAATGGAGCGGTTATGATTACAACTAAATCAGCTAATAAAAATAAAAAGAAGTTAGGAATTTCTTTTACTTCTAATAGCTCTTGGGAGGATGTTAATCGTGGTCCTGCCAGACAAAATGAATTTGGAGCCGGTACAGACGGTACTACAAGTTATCAATTTGGTACAGGTAATACAAGTTCAACTTATGGCCCGGCTTTCGCTGATGGATATATGTTTTTCCAATATGATCCTGCAACTAAAGCAAAAGGCTTAACCAAAACACCATGGGTAGGCTATGGAGACCCTGTTGATGGTTTTTTTATCACAGGTTTCGAATCTACCAATTCGGTTAGTTTAGATGGAACACTTAAAAAAGTAGGTCTTCGTTTCTCGGCAAGCCACGGTAATAATGAGTGGATTGTACCGAATACCGGTATGGAAAGAACAAATGTTTCGCTAAACGCGAATACGAATATTACCAAAAGATTAAGCTTAAATTTAAAAGTACAATATAGTAACAGGAACAGTGATAATTTGCCTGCCACGGGTTATGGCAATCAATCGTTAATGTATTGGTTTATGTTTGCACAGCCTAACATTAATCCAGATTGGTACCGGGATTATTGGGCTCCAGGTAAAGAACTACAACAGTTTGTAAATTTAACAACCTCTTTTCCGGAAGGCCCTTATGCTATTTCAGAACAGTATTTAAATGGACAAAAACGTAACGGCTGGTTAGGAAATATACAAGCTACCTATAAATTTACTGATGAATTGAGTTTAATGGTGCGTGCATCTGGAGATTATAATAAAGATAGACGTGAAACCATGCGCCCTTGGGATACTTCATCAGGCGGTATGTTTGCACAAGGATCTTATCGTGTAGCTGATATTAAATCGTATGAAATTAATGCCGATTTTATGTTGAAGTACGATAAAAAACTAACAAAAGATTTTAATTTATCAGCAAGTGTTGGAGGTAGCCAAATGCGTAACGAATATAGTAAGTTAGAAACCCGTGCAGATGGTTTAAAAATACCCGGGTATTATAGCTTAACCAATAACATTAACAAATTGGTTTATGTGCCAGATACCGCCCGTTATAGAATTAACAGTCTTTATGCAATGACATCGCTGGCTTACAAAAACTATTTATTTTTAGATTTAACTATCCGTCAGGATTGGAACAGTACATTGGCTACTTTAACAAGAAAAGATAATGTTGGTTTTTCTTATCCATCGGCGAGTTTAGCTTTTGTAGCGTCAGATTTTTGGGAAATGCCAAAAGCAATAAGTTTTGCAAAGTTAAGAGCATCTTATGCACAAGTAGGAAGTGGTAGTACAACTCCTTATCGTACTGCTTACAACTACTTAATAGCTGCCAATGGTGTTTACCCTGGCAATGCAATGACGAACCCAAGGATTTTACCAAATCCAGATTTAAAACCATTAATGACGACAACCATTGAATTGGGATTGGATTTGAAATTATTTAAAAACAGGTTAAATTTTGATGTTGCCGTTTATAGCGGTAATACAAAAAATCAAATACTTAGTCGTGTACTCGATAAATCATCGGGTTATGATATTGGTATTTTTAATGTTGGTAGAGTAAATAACAAAGGTTTAGAAATGTCAGTTAATGCTACGCCATTAAAAACTAAGAAATTTACATGGACATTGAATGGTACATTTAGCGCTAACCGTAACGAAATTAAAGAATTAGCAGATAGCTCGGTAATTTTGCGTACAGGTGGTTTTGGCAACTCGGGGCAAGTGGTTGCGGCAGTTGGCGGCAGTATGGGAGATTTGTATGGAACTGGCTTTTTACGTTCTCCTGATGGTCAGATAATTTTTGATGCAGTAACAGGCTATGCTAAACCAACTGCAGAAGTAAAATATTTAGGTAATACTTTACCTAAATTTAGGTTTAGTTTTGGTACTGGTGTAACCTATCAACAAGTAAGTATGAGTGTTTTATTCGATGCACAATTAGGTGCTGTTGGTCACTCGTTTACTTTTGCCCGTATGGCTTCATTGGGTAAGTCAACAATTACTTTACCTGGTAGATATAATGGTATAATTGGTGATGGAGTTGTAGATAACGGTGGAGGTACCTATCGTAAAAACGATATTATTGCTACAGATATAGAGGGATATTACAATTCTTTATATTACAACCAAGCAGAAGGAAGTATTTTTAGTACAGATTATTTAAAATTCAGAGAAGCAAATATTACTTATGCTTTTAATAAGAAATTCCTGAGCAGAATTGGCTTTAGTAAACTAACAATAGGTGCTTACGGTCGTAATCTGTTCATTTGGTCACCTTGGCCTGCATTCGATCCAGAGTTTGGAACTTTAGCTGGCTCAGATATTCAACAAGGGTTTGAAACCGGTCAACTTCCCTCTACAAGAAATTATGGAGTGCGTTTAGTTGTTGGTTTATAAAAATTATAGTTATGAGAAAGAATAAAAACATTATTATATATATCATCCTGGCAGGATTGAGTTTATCAACACTCTCTTGCACAAAAGATTTTAATGAAGTTAATACCGATCCGCTTGGAAAAACAGAAGTAAATGCAGATCAGCTGTTGGCGCCAACATTAGTAAACCTAATGTCGACCAATATGTTGCGTAACCGTAACTTTAATAACGAGTTAATGCAGGTTACTGTTGATTTAGGCGATGCCGAAGGAAAAACGTTTAGATATGATATTAGACGAAGCGCTGCTGATAACACATGGAACAATTGGTATTTAAATTTAACCAATATTGTTGATATTCAGAATATTGCGAGTAAACCAGAAAAATTAAATAAATCATATCAAGGTATTTCTCTTATCATACAATCTTGGATATATTCTTTACTTACAGATACTTATGGCGATGTACCTTTTACAGAAGCTAATAAAGGAAAAGAAGGTAATTACCAACCGGTTTTTGATAAGCAAAAAGATATTTATTTAGGAATGTTTGAGAAACTTGAACAAGCTAATAATTTATTGAAAGATGGAACACCAATTGTTGTTACCAGCGATCCTGTTTTTTATGGAGATGTAAGTAAATGGCGTAGATTAGGTAATTCACTGTATTTAAGATTATTGCTTCGCGTATCGGGCAAAGCCGAAGTTTCACCAACTGTTATTGCTAAAATAAAGGATATCGTTGATGTTAATTCTGCTAATTATCCAATCATGGTCAATAATCAGCATACAGCTAAATTACAATGGACAGGTTCTAATGTAAGCAATGCATTACTTACATCACCCTTTATGGCAAATGTACGCGTTAATGATTTTTACGTGCCTGCACTTGGTGAGTTTTTCATAAATAATCTGGTAGTATGGAATGACCCCCGCATTCTTCAATCTTACGGTACAAGTGGTATTAATCGTTTCCGTATTAGGCCAGGTACTAATGGATATGCAGGTGTGCCAAGTGGTTATGTACCAGGTAACGAGCCTGCAAAACAATCTAGTTTTTATTCGGCAAGTGATAATGCAGTTTTATCTCTTCAAACCGATCCTTATACAGGGATAATTATGAATGCTGCCGAAGTAGATTTTATTTTAGCAGAAGCAGCCGCCAAAGGATGGATAAGTGGAAGTGCCCAAACTTATTATTACAAAGGAATTGCAGATGCGATAAATTATTGGTTACCTACGGTAATGACTGGCGGTGCAACCGATCCAGCAGTAACTGCTTATGTTAATGCAGCTGACATTGAATGGAATAATGCATTACCATTAAACAGCGCATCGCCTAACACAATGAGTAAAATGTTGTTAATCCATCAACAAAAATATTATGCATTGTTTTTGGTCGATTTTCAGCAATGGTTCGAATACCGTCGTAGTGCATACCCAATTTTGCCAAAAGGTTTAGGTTTGCTTAACAATGGGATAATGCCTGCCCGGTTATTTTATCCAGTGGTTACTCAATCAGCAAATCCTACCAATTATAAAAATGCGGTAGCGTCGCAAGGTGCCGATGCAATCAGTACACAAGTTTGGTGGCAAAAACCTTAATTTTAAGCTAAATTAATATGAAAAATACATTAAAATATATAAATGCTTTCGCTGTTATTGCATGTATATTAATCATAGGATGTGATAAACAAAAAGATGAATTTGTATTAGGTACAATAAGTCCTTTTATCTCTAATTTTGATTTAAAGAAATCTTATAAAGAAACCGATTTGGTACTTAATACAACTGTTATGAAAGGTGCCTCCTCTATAAAAGGAGTAGTAATATCTGATTTTGTGGCGGGGAATACACCAAAAAATTTATTAGTTGTTCAAAACTCAAGAATTGTTGGTAATGGTATTGACTCGGTACGAGGGATAGCCATAAATATTGGTGCAGATGCAGCTAAATACACAGTAGGCGATTCGGTGCACATTAAAGTAGAAGGTGGGATTTTAAAGCGTGTAGATGGTGTGCTTCAAATTGAAGGTGTAAATAGCACCGCAGTTAACAAAATTGCTTCTGGTAAAAACATTAAAGTGCCAGTTGTAAATATTGCTAATTTAATAGCTCAACCTTTAGTGTACGAAAACACATTGGTTACCGTAAGTAATACCGTAGTAGAACCCGAGCCGGTACAGGGCGATACTTTTTCTGGCGATAAAACCATTAATGACGGTTTTGGTAAAGCAAGACTACATACCGAAGCTACAGCCAATTTTTCTGGTAATCAATTACCTTCTGCTGCAAATTTTACTGGAGTTGCATATTTTAAAACACAAAACAACCAGCCCCAGCTTTCTTTATGGGTGCGTAATGCGAATGATGTATTTGCCTTGCCATTAGTAAAGCCTTCTCCAATAATTATTTCTGGCTACTTAACCAATCCCGGAGGTAGTGAAGCTGTAACTAGCGGAACTCAAAAGGGAGCATATGAATATGTACAATTATTGGCAACAAAAGATATCGATTTTTCAGTTACTCCATACTCTTTAGTTACTACTAATAATGCAGGTTCTGCAAATCCGGCTCCTGCAAATGGATGGGCAACTGGTGGGGTACGTACCTATAAAATTAACATTACATCTGGTACTGCTAAAAAAGGTGATTTTATTTATGTTGGCGGTTACAGCAAATTGATATGGGGTTTTGGCTCAACAAATATTTCATCAGCAAACTGGGTGGCCGCAGTAGATTATGCAAATAATGATGGCGCAAACTTTGGAACTAAAAACACAAATTTATTAGCAAATAGCGGTAATGTAGCAGGTATAGCTCTTTTTGAAGGTACCACAGTTAATGCAAGTACAGTGCCAGTAGATGTGATTATGTATGGCGGAGGAAATCCAAATTCTGGAAATGTATATGTTGCAGGCCCACCAGAACTTGGTTATAGAATTACAAATACAGATTATTACACTACAATAAATCCTTCTTCTCGCTTACAGCAAAACTTCTTTGGTGCTGGCAGCAATACCAATCGCTTAGGTTTTCAAGTTGAGCAGACCGGCACAAGTGGAGGTGGTTTTATCCAACTTGGTGGTATATATATAACAAGTACAGGAAGATGGGAAAAAGGTAGATTACTCACAAATATTGTAATGTCTACAACTGCTACTATTTCTGATTTGCAAACCGGAGCAGGCGTTACTGTTTTAAAGAATTAATTAAAAATAAATGAATATAACAAGGATAGTAGTATGCTATCCTTTGTTAGTTAAAATAGGTGCTCAGCAAAAATGAACAGAAGATCATTTATACAAAAATCAACTTTATTAACCACCACCTTATTTGTTAGCTTAAAATCCTTTCCTTCATCGCTTTTTTCTGTTGATGGCCTGGTAAGCGGAACGGTAACTAGCAAAGGTAAACCTGTTGCCGGAGTGGTTATTTCTGATGGCTACAGCGTGGTACAGACAGATAAAAATGGCAACTATGAAATTAAACTGCATGAGCTTGCCCGTTTTGTTTGGATCAGCACGCCTTCGGGTTACGAGTTTAAAACCGACAGCAGTATTGCGCGCCATTATTATAAACCAGATACGGCCGGTAAGTTGAATTTCGATCTTAAACCCCTAAAACAAAATGATAACAAACATAATTTTATCATTTGGGCAGATCCTCAGGTGAGGAATAAAAAGGATGTTCAGCAAATGATGGAAACTTCGGTTCCTGATACAAGAGAAGTAGTAAAAGCAATGGGGAAAACACCTGTTCATGGAATCGGTGTTGGAGATTTAGTTTGGGATAATTTTGATCTTTTTCCTGCATATGATGAGGCTATTGCTAAAATCGGAATTCCATTTTTCCAGGCATTAGGAAATCATGATCAGGATTACAGGCTGGGTGGTGATGATACCTCTGACCGTACTTTTCAAGCACATTATGGGCCAACTTATTATTCTTTCAATAGGGGAAAGGCCCACTATGTGGTTTTAGACGACGTACGCTATTTAGGTGTAGAAAGAACTTATGATGGATACATTACCTCAACACAGTTAGAATGGCTGGCCAAAGATTTAGAATTGGTACCTAAAGATGCTTTATTAATTATATGCCTACATATTCCGGTACACAATTCGGTAAAAAACAATGATGATTTTTATGCTGTTTTAAAGGATTTCAAAAACGTACATATTATGTCTGGTCACACCCATTTTAATAAAAACGTAATTAAAAATGGTATTTACGAGCATAATCATGGTACAGTATGCGGTGGTTGGTGGACAGGACCAATCTGTGGCGACGGCACACCGCGTGGTTATGGTGTTTATGAAGTGAACGGAACAGATTTAAAATGGTTCTACAAATCAACTGGCGAAGACCGTAAAAAACAGTTGAGCATTTACGTAGATACCCTAACCAATCAGAAAAGATTGATAGCCAATGTGTGGAATTATGATCCTGAATGGAAAGTAGAATATTTTTTGGATGGAAAAGCGATGGGTACTTTGACAACCCAGGATGGATTTGATCCTTTATCAGTTAAATTATATAAAGGTGATAAATTGCCAAACCCTAGGCCATTTGTTGAACCGATCTCTACAGATCATTTATTTTTGGCACATTTTGAGCCTTCAGTTAAAAAAGTGAAGGTAATAGCAACTGATCGTTTTGGAGAAAAATTTGAAGCAGAAATAGAAGCCTAATAATGCTTTCAGATGACTCTGGTTATAAATTTAATATAGATTTAATTAACCGCGTTAATTGGTAACACTTGATACCATTATCTTGTAGATTAATTAATAGCGTTGGATGTTAACGTTCAACGCCACCATAAAATCCCTCTTTTGGATATGAAACTTAAAAAAACAGCAATTTTGATTCTTTTATCCGCATTTGTAGTAAAATCGAATGCTCAGGACGTTAAATTCCCTGTATTTAGTGCAGAAGCACATCGTGGTGGAAGAGGGCTTATGCCCGAAAATACTATTTTGGCTATGTTAAACGCCATGAAAATAGAAGGAATTACCACTTTGGAAATGGATACCCACATTTCTAAAGATGGTAAAGTCGTGGTAACACACGACGATTATCTGAGTCCGGCATTTATGCTTACCCCAGAAGGGAAAGACATTCCGGTAACAGATGCCAAGAAATATCCGATTTTCGGCATGAATTACGATGAAATTAAGCAGTTCGATTTGGGTACCAAATATTACGATCTTTTTCCTCAGCAAAAGAAGGAAAAGACGTATTTACCTTTACTTGCTGATTTAATTGATGCTGTTCAACGCGATATTAAAACCAATAAACGCAAACAGTTTTTCTACAATATTGAAACTAAATGCAGCGAAAGTGGTGATGGAATTACCAATCCTAAACCTGAAGAATTTGTCAAACTTTTGATGGACGTCATCATAAAGAAAAAGGTTACTGATTTTGTGGTGATTCAATCTTTCGATAAACGTACGATTCAGATCATCCATGAGAAATACCCAAAAATGAAAACTTCCTTTTTGGTTGCCAATAAAAAAACATATGAAGAAAATATTGCCGATTTAGGCTATAAGCCTTTTATTTTGAGTCCGGTTTGGCAAATGGTGAACGAAGAGTTCGTAAAAAAGGCACATGCTGATGGCGTAAAAATCATTCCTTGGACCGCCAATACTTTAGCTGATATTCAGAAATTAAAAACCTTAAATGTTGATGGTATTATTTCTGATTACCCTGATATTTTAGTTCAGGCAAAATAGTATTTTCGACTTTGTAAAAAAATAGAAAATGAAGGCACTTTTAAATAAGTTATTCGTAACTGCTGTTGTATTTACCATAAGCTTCGCAACAGCTTCGGCTCAGGTGGTTAAATGGGACAGCACCTATCGCCCGGGGAAATATGTTGAGCAGGTGGCTAAATTTAAAGCTGATCCAAAATCTAAAAAAGATATTGTTTTTTTAGGTAACAGCATTACTGCCGGAACAGATTGGGCTAAACTTTTAGATCTTCCACAAGCAAAAAACAGAGGGATCTCTGGCGATATTACTTTTGGCGTTTTAGAGCGTTTGCAGGACGTAATTGATGGTAAACCTGCAAAAGTGTTCATCCTGATTGGTATAAACGATATTTCCAGGAATATTCCAGATAGCGTGATCTTAAGGAATTATAAAACAATGATTGCCAGAATCAGAAAAGGGTCGAAGAAAACAAAAATATATTTTAATACACTTTTGCCTGTTAATGCGGCCTTCGAAAAGTTTAAAAACCATTATGGTAAAGATGAACACATTCTTTGGTTAAACGATGAAATCAGAAAATTTGATGCTAAAAATGTAACGGTTATCGATCTGTATCCAAATTTTACCGATCTGGACAAACATTTAAAAGCAGAGCTTACCAAAGATGGTTTACATCTTATTCCTGCCGGATACCAGGTTTGGGCCGACCTTCTTAAAAAGTCTGGTTATTTAACCGAGAAATAATATGATTTAGATAGATGTCAAATTTTAAAAAATTGACTTCTCTGAAGTGATTAAATGAAAAGATTCTGGCCAGCAGCCTTCACCTTTTCCTTATCAATATTTTTTAAGCTAGGTATACTACCTAGCTTTTTTATTTTGCTATATTGAAGAATAAACCTTTCCGTTTCTGCATTCTCATCGCCATTAAAAATGATTCCTTTAACAGGAATTTCGTACTGTTTAAGCAGGTTGACTGACAATAATGTGTGGTTAATGCTTCCTAAATAATTTTGTGAAACCAGTATTACTTCAACCTCCAGCTTTTTGATCAGATCGATAATCAGTTCTTTTTTGTTTAAGGGTACCATTAAACCGCCAGCCCCTTCAATAATTAAATTGTTATTTGTTAAAGGCGTATTGATTTTGTTCAGATCAATCTCAATCCCATCTAATCTCGCCGATAAATGCGGCGAAAGGGGCTGCGTTAACCTATAGCTTTCTGGGTGGATAACCGTTTGTGTGTTGCTAATTAAACTATTTATTGTGATACTATCACTTGTATCTAAATCTCCCGATTGGATCGGTTTCCAGTAATCAGCCTTTAATTTTTCTGTTAAAATGGCACTGATCAATGTTTTTCCAATACCTGTTCCAATACCCGTAATAAAATATTTAGTCATTTAATGTAATTCTTTAAGATGATTAACCAACGAGATAATCTCCTCGTCGGTATTAAAGGCATGAAGGCAGATCCTGAGCCTTTCTTTGCCTAGCGCAACTGTTGGGCTTAATATTGCCCGTACATCAAAACCTTTGCTTTGCAAGTTAGCAGCGGCAAGTTTGGTTGCTTCATTTGATGAAAACAAAATACCCTGAATGGTGCTTTTGCTATCGAGTGCGTTAATGCTTTGTTCTTTTAACGTTTTTCTAAACAACGCAATTTTTTGGTGAACCAGCTGATGATCAATTTTATTTAAGTATTGATATGCCGACCTAACTGCAACAAGATTATGAATGGGGGCAGCTGTGGTGTAAATGAATGATCTTGCAAAATTAATAAGATAATGCCTTAAGTTTTTGCTTCCTAAAACAATGGCTCCGTGTACGCCTATGGCTTTTCCGAAAGTTACAATGCGTGCGAATACCCGATCAGTTAGGTTGAGTTGATTGATTAATCCTTGGCCATTTGTGCCAAAAATGCCTGTAGCATGGGCTTCATCTACAATCAGGTTGGCCTTGTAGCGCTCGCAGAGATTCGATACCGCTATTAAAGGCGCAATATCTCCATCCATAGAATAAACACTTTCTACCACTACAAATATGTTTCCTTTTGTCAGTTTTAGTTTGGTTTCAAGATCATTAATATCGTTATGATGAAATTTATAACGTGTAGCATGGCTTAATCTACAGCCATCTATAATACTCGCGTGAATCAATTCGTCGGCGATAATCGTGTCGCCACGTTGTGGCACGCTAGATAGTAGCCCAACATTGGCATCATAACCGGAGTTAAAGATTAATCCGCTTTCAGCCAGATGAAAATCGGCAATAAACTGTTCGGTTTCTTCAGTAAATTTGGTATTTCCGCTTAACAGTCGCGAACCACCAGCTCCATTCAGGTAATTAGGCAGTGCTGCCAGGGCATCATCGATCATTTTTTTTAATTCGCCAGATCTGGCAAAACCTAAATAATCATTAGAGCAAAAATCAAAAGGAGGGATGTTCGTTGATAAATTTCTGATCGAAAGCTTATCTTTTCGTTCCTGAAGTCTATCACCAATAAACTGTTCAATTTTGCTCATCGCTCAAAAGTAAAAAAAGCGTCTCGAATAATCGGAACGCTTTCAAAAATATAATTAATTAATGTTTGTCCTATTTATCCTTGTGCAGGAGGATTAGAGACTACAGGTGCTTTGTCTTTTTTACCTCTGCTACCTAATCCTTTTCTCATTTTCTCACCTTTTTCTTTAGCTTCGGCACGAAAGGCATCCATTTTAGTTTTTTGCTCAGCAGTTAAAATACCATCTATTTTAGCTTTTTGCTCATCAATAGCTGCTTTACGTTCTTTCATTTTGCCTTTCATATCACCCTGATCAGCAGATCTCCAAGCCTCCATTTTCTTTGCGTTTTCCAATTCAATGGCATAAATTTTGTTTTTTTGATCAGCGGTTAAGCTTAACCGTTTCTCTAATCTTGCAGTTACCTTTTCTGCTCTTTGTTCTGCAGTCATTTTAGGCATTGCCCGTCTTACCCGCTTTGTAGTGTCTTGAGCAAATGCAGCGGTAAATCCCATTACTGCAATTGCTATTGTTAAAATTGCCTTTTTCATGTTATGTTTTTTTATGTGTTTGTTAAATCAATAGATACATAAAAACGCAAACGGTTTAATCGGCCCTTGTTAAAAATTGTTAATTTTTATTTAGCTGAGAGATTGATTTCTGCATTTGCGCCATCATCTGTGTCAGGGTTTCCATTGTTGGGTCTGGTGCAGGCTCAGGCAATGAAGTTGATATATAGGCTTTGGCTTTCCAGATTTCGAGGATATCATCGGCAGCAATGGTATAAGCATCGTATACTTTATTATCTGATATCAATTTCAAATCTTTATTCTCCCTGAAACGGTTACCTGCTCGTTTATATACTACGCCTTCATTTTTACTAATCACAATGTATGTTTCACCAGTTTTTACCTCATTCCAGTTATCAAGGTACTCACCAATAATTACACTGCCCGGTTGAACAGGCAACATACTATCGCCCATAATCTCAAAAGCCCTAAAGGTGCCTTGTCTTAATGCAGCTAAGGGGAGTTGAAATTTAGGCAGGTCGCTAATATATTGAGGATCTGAAAAACCGTTCAAATAACCGGCACTCGCTTTAACCGGAACCAATTCGATGTTTTCGCGATCGTTCTGATCAACAGAAATACTCAGTACCCTGAGGTTAGATCCCTGGCTTTTTGGCTTAGGTTTCCAGCTGTCAGATATTTTCTCATTGATGAATTCATCGATGGTAAGATCAAAGTATTCGGCTATTTTTTTTAGCAAATCATATTTAGGTTCCGCTCGGTCTTCCTCGTAAGCCCCGATGAGCGATCTCTTGATTTCCATAATATCAGCGAAATTTTGCTGTGTATGGCCTTTTTTCTTCCTGAGGTACTTTAAATTATTTGAAATATTTGACATAAAAATAAATTTTAAAATAAATTTGGAATTACTAAAATAGTTAGTAATTTTATGCTCATAAAGTTAGTAATATTATTTTGAATTGCAAGAGAGTATACTAAATAGTTTAGTTTTAAGTTTTAAACATAAGATCATGAAAAAGTTTGTTTATATCGTTACCGACAGAAATCGTACAAGTATGCACGTGGGCATGAGCTCTGATTTAATGAAGACACTGGATTTCTACAAACAGATGCCAAACTTATTTTTTGATAATGGGCAGCAATTAACCCGCCTGGTTTATTTTGAAGAGTTTAAAACAGAAGCACAAGCTTTGGTTCGTTTTAAATCAATTAGCCGCTTTACACGCATGCAGAAAGAGCGTTTGGTAAGATCTTGTAATCCAGATTGGATTGATTTAACTATAGGCCTTGATTTCGAAAATATTCTTTTGCGTAGAAATACCTCCAATCAGGTAAAACTATCATTTACAAGTTTATCTTAATCGATTTTTAAACCTTAATATTTTGCAGATCGAATTAGAAATAATAATTAATAAATATCTACCTATAAAAAATGCTTGAATGATAGGGATCATCAACACCCAATCATTCAAGCAATCATTATTATTTGTTATTTATTTAATTCATAAGAGATTTATTTATTCCGTCATTTAATTAATCTCTCATTCATTTTTTACCATCCTGGCGCAAATGTTAAACCGAATACTCCAGTTTTAACATCTTTTCTTTGGAAAGGGATGGCATAGTAAGGTTCTAATACAAAATAACCAAAAATATTTACTCTTACCGATACACCAACACTCATTGCTGGTACACGTTCTGTTGTAGCCTGATAAGTAACTGGTTTCCCCTTATCATCAAAAACTGGTTGTTTATTTGCATCTAAAACAGGTTCGGTAGTGTATGTTGGTTCACTTTTAAATTTCACTTTGGTATCATTTGTCCAGGCTATACCAGCATCGAAGAATAAATTTAGATCTGAGAATAAAAACTTAGAAGGTATTGCAGCCAATTTTTTAGGACCTGTAAATGGTAAGCGGACTTCAAAATTAAAAACAGCTATTTTACTTCCTGTTAATTGGTTAATATCAAAAGATTCTGATGATTGGGCCGAAGTGCTTTTGTAAATTGAGTTTGATTCGTAACCTCTAATCAGATAAGGATAACCAAGATACATCGGGTAAAGCCTATCTGCATCTTTACCAATTCTTAAGGTGTTATAACTTCTTACTGCAAAGGTTACGGGCTTAGCTCTCCAATATTTACGAAGATCTGCTGTTACGCCGGCAAAATTATAAGTACCAAAATATTTTTCACCGCTCACACGGTATCTGAAACCATCAAGTGGACCCGTAAGACCAAAGATTGAGTTGTCGCCTATAAAACCAGCGTTTAATTGATACAAGGTAAAAGAATTAAAAGGAATGCCGTAATCCTGAGAAGCAACATCGTTAGAAATTCTGCTTTTGTCTGAACCTATGTAATTACCTACCGAATTGTAATAATTGCTATATCTATCAACTCTGTAACTATAGTGCGAAAATGAACCGCCTAACTCAAAACGGTGTATTTTACTAAATGGATAAGCCCCGAAAATCTGAAGCTGATCTTCGAAAGTTCTAATAATATCTGTTCTGTCTGCCAAGGCTTTAATACTTGTATTATCTCCTGTTGGGACATTTTCATAGCCGTAAGACCTAAAACCAGATACATATGGAATGTGCGAAACGGCAGCACCCCAATTTATTCTACTTTTCTGATTAATGTAGCCCACTAATCCACCGGCATCATAAATTTCACCATTTACAGAAATATTTGCTATAATCTGATTAGTTCCTAATATGTCGCTGAACATCCCTACAATACCTCCTGAAACACCCGTTCCGAAACGGCTGGTAGAAACACCAACGCCACTATTGGCTAAATAATCTAACCTGAATTTTGGTCTGTAAGGTACCGTTTTCATCGAATCGGCCGTTGTTTTTTCGAAACGGTCAAAATTATTCAAGTTAGAATTGATGATGTTTACCCCAATGTTTTCCATTGGAGGAAGGATAGCGGCATCAAAATTCTCTTCCTGGTTGCCTATTCGTTTCGCTTTAAAGCTACTTAGTTTAGCATTATACAAGGTATAACGCTGGTAACGATAATAGCTGTACACAATATCATCAGTTGTAGAGACAGAAATTGCAGGCGAAAACTCAGTAATCCCACTAATTCCAGTAAAATAATCGGTCAACTGATCAACAGTATTATCTACTAAATTGTATTTGTATAAATTTCTAAATCCATCTCTGTTCGAGAGGAAATAAATATTTTGACTATTTGAAGAGAATTGTGCATTTAGGTTATTCGCTCCGGGAAAAACATCTAAATTACTCACCGTTTTAGATGCAATATCGTAAATGGCAAGGTTTATCGGCAAAACCGCATTAACTACGTTGGCCTGGATTGCTGCTCTATCTGATGAAAACACCAGTTTTTTACCATCAGGTGAGTAACTCGGTGCATAATCAGAATATACGTCGTTAGTAATTTGGGTAACTGTTTTAGTGTCTAAATTGTAAGAGAAGATATCACTCTGTCCTTCAACCATCCCCGAGAAAGCGATATCTTTTCCATTTGGCGCCCAGGTTAAATTACCAAACTGTTGAACCTGATCCATCGCTGTTTGAGAAACTGTAGTTCCGTTTGAAACATTGATAATCATCATCTGATTTTTACCCTGACTGAAGATACTAAAAGCAAATTGTTTACTATCTGGCGACCATGCACCGGCTGATTCTATAAAGTTGAAATCATCAATGTGACCATTAGAAATCTGACTGCTTAGCTTTCGGATAATTCTTCCGGTTTTAGCATCTGCGAGAAATAAATCTATACCAAAAAGATCCTTTTCAGACATAAAGGCTAAGTATTTCCCATCTGGACTAAGGGCAGGGGCAACGTTCATATTGCCTGCGTTTTTATTGTCGATGATTTTTGTACCCGTAATTTTAATCTGCGAACTATCTGCTTTTAACATTGGTTTATAGTGCGCATCGATGGAATTTTTCCATAAACCCGATAATGTTTTATCATCGTATCCGAAAGTATACCTAATGGCATTTTCGTAACCGTATTTTGCGGTATTCTTAAATAATGGAACAATGGTAGTATCGCCGTATTGGGAACCTATGTAGGTCCAAAATGCCTGACCATAACGGTAAGGGAAATATTTATTTGAGTTTGTTAAATCTTTAAGCGAGGGAATATCACGGTTTAACATCGCATCGCGCATCCACATGGATGTAAATGCATCCTTTTTCCCTATTGAAAGATACTCGGCCATACCTTCAACCATCCACAGTGGTGTTTGGCCAACGTTTTCTAAACTAATCGAATCTTTTTCGAGCAAAAGGTGATATTGAAAAGCATGGACAAGCTCGTGACCTAAAACGTGCCTTGTTTGACTATTCAGTTCCATAACAGGCATAATCACCCTGTTTTTTAGCGCCTCGGTAACCCCGCCGGTACCAATTCCAATTTCACCGTTAAGTACTGTTGTTTGCTGGAAATCGGGATGGTTATTGTATAGAATAATAGGGTTTTTCTTTAAAAAAGTATCTCTAAAAACTTCCTGATGCATTTTGTACCAGGTTTCGGCATCTTGCGAAAAACGTTTTAAAAGTTTTTCGTTTTTGATGTAGTAATAAATCTCAAAATGGGGTGTTTGCAAAACCTTAAAGTCGAGTTTTTTATACCTTACCTTGTTTTGTCCGAAGTATTGGGCCTGAACTGAAGAAGAAAGAATAAGCAGGAGCAATAAAGAAGAATATCGCTTTAATAAAGTAGAGCCTATTTTCATATGTGTGGTTTTAGTAATAAAGTTCAATAATTTACGAAAATGAATTGTAAGAGATCTGGAAAATAAAAATAGTAATTGTTTAAAACAGTATTAAAATTTTAACATTTTTTAAACGTTTTTCTACTAAAAAGCATAGATAGGTGATATATCAGGCTTATTTACTGCAATAAAAACTAGGGCTGATTATTCTCGTTCTTTTTCCTTTCTTTTTCTTCCTGGCGCTGTTTTCTTCTCAGTTCTCTTTCTTCCTTTTTAGTTAAAGGAACAGTAGCTGCTGGGGGCGTTTGAACGGGTTCAGTTTTATTTTCTTCCTTTTTTACTTCGGGTTCAACAGTTACGGGAATCACTGTTTCTGGTGTTTCAGGCACAGTAAAATCTGTAGAATCTACCGCTAAACTATCCGTTGATGTGGTATCTCTAATAATCCGCGGGCTAGGGCAGTTGTAGGTTCTGGTAATATTAACAGTCGCTTTTGGAAACGGGCCATAAGTATAACCTGAACTTGGATCGAGGTATACCTTTTCCATAAACTTAGCGAAAATAGGTAGAGCTGTTCTTGAGCCTTCTCCCTGTTCACCGTTTTTAAAGTGTGCAGTTCTTTCATCACAACCTACCCAAACACCAGTGACCAGATCTTTGGTTAGCCCCATGTACCAGGCATCTACATAATCAGAAGAAGTACCTGTTTTACCGCCAATTTGATTGTTTTTTCTAAACAGATCTGGCCATTCCCATAATGCCTGCGATGTACCTTCTGGCTCTTCCATGCCACCACGGAACATATAAGTCATTAACCAGGCAATTTCTTCTGTTAAAACTCTTTTTGTTTTAGGTTTAAACTCATCAATTACATTGTTATCCTGATCGGTAATTTTCTCCACTAAAATAGGATCAGTTTTAATCCCCTTATTCATAAAGGTAGCGTAGGCTTTTACCATTTCGTAAACGGTAACATCGTTTGAGCCTAAACTTACTGATGGTACAGATTCTAAATGGCTGTCGATTCCACACTCGTGTGCATATTTTACAACATTATCCCAGCCCACCTTTTCGGTTACCTGGGCAGTAATGGTATTTACCGATTTTGCCATTGCCCACCTTAAACTCATTTCGCGGTATGAAACACTGTAATCGGCGTTTTTTGGCTCCCAGTATTTCGTTTGACCTTTATCCTGATAAGCAATTTTAACAGGTTTATCGGTAAATTTATCACAAGGGCTCATGCCTTGTTCTAAAGCTGTTAAATAAGCAAATGGTTTAAAAGTAGAACCTGCCTGACGTTTAGATTGATTAACGTGATCGTATTTGAAAAACTTATGGTCTATACCACCAACCCAAACCTTAATTTTACCACTTGCAGGTTCCATGGTCATCATTCCGGTATTCATGATTTTCCCATAATAACGGATCGAATCTAAAGTAGAGAAGGAAGTATCTCGATCGCCTTTATAAGTAAAAATCTGCATTCTTTTCTTCTTATTAAAATAAGCAGTAACAGAATCAGGATTGTTAGGGAATTTCTTTTGCAAAAGCGCATAAATTGGTAAATTTTTCATCGCTCTATCTGGATAATCAACCTTTTGCTTTTCAGAATCATACCAGGGATCTTCGTTACCCCACACACTATAAAACCTGCGCTGCAAGATCCTCATCTGATCAGCAACTGCATCCTCAGCATATTTTTGAAGTTTAGAATCGATAGTCGTGTAAATTTTTAATCCATCTTCATAAAGGTCGTAACCATTATCAGTGCACCATTTCTCTAAATATTTTGCTACAGCAGCCCTTAAATAAGAGTCGCCATCGCTACCATCCTGCATTTTACCTTCTTTTAGTTTAATAGGCTCCTTTGATAATTCAGTTAAACTATCTTTGCTCAGGTACTTGTACTTGTTCATCTGTGCAAGCACTACATTTCTTCTTTCTAAAGCTTTTGCCGGATTTTTGGTTGGATTATATAACGTTGTACCCTTTAGCATCCCCACAAGCATGGCTGCATCTGTCGTGGACAAATCTTTAGCTTCCTTATCAAAGTAAATTCGGCTGGCTGTTTTTATGCCATAGGTATTGTTACCGAAAGAAACGGTATTCAGGTACATGGTGATAATATCGTTCTTGGAATAGTTGGATTCTAGCTTTACAGCAGTCATCCATTCCTTTAATTTTACAATTAAAGTTCTTACCAAAGGTATTTTGATCAGCAATCCCTGCGATTTATTATAACGCGTACGATAAAGGTTTTTTGCCAATTGTTGCGTAATGGTACTTGCACCTCCATCTTTTCCTAAACCAACAACTGCACGGCCAACCGCTTGCACATCAATACCCCAGTGTTTGTAGAAACGAACATCCTCAGTAGCAACCAGAGCTTGCACTACACTTGGCGCAATTTCATTATAATTTACAGGCGTTCTGTTTTCTTTAAAGTACCTGCCAATCAGTTTTCCATCGGCAGTGTAGAGCTCTGAACCCACACGAAGGGTAGGTGCTTTGATGTCTCGAACACTTGGTGAATAGCCAAAAAGCCACAAAAAGTTTAGTTGAAGGGCAGAAAAGAAAATTATTATAAAAAATAAAACTATTATCGAATAACGTAAGTACTTGTTTTTTATCTCTTTAAACATACTGAATAGAATGATCTTTAGGTAAAAGCTGTGGCGTTAAATATAAAAAACTCTATATGCAAATTAACGTATTTAATTTACTTATTTTTTAGTTCTATATTTAATTTATTGATGCATCGATTTATCTAAAACAATACATGATTATGAAAAACGAATTTAAAGGATTAATTG
The DNA here is from genome assembly GCF_014692875.1 of Pedobacter riviphilus. NCBI lineage: Bacteria > Pseudomonadati > Bacteroidota > Sphingobacteriia > Sphingobacteriales > Sphingobacteriaceae > Pedobacter > Pedobacter riviphilus. The sequence continues at coordinate 2,238,332 of NZ_CP061171.1, forward strand.
TACAGGGCGATAAGAAATTTTCTTTAAAAAACCATAAAACAGATTTTACCGGCGGTTATAACAAAGAAAAAGCTAAAGATGCATTGGTGAATTCGAAAATAGAGCTAGACCATTTACAGGAGAAATTATATGCATCTGGAAAGCATTCTGTTCTGATTATTTTTCAGGCGATGGATGCTGCTGGGAAAGATAGTGCAATTGAGCATGTAATGAGTGGACTAAACCCACAGGGATGCCAGGTATATAGTTTTAAAGTACCTACACCTGAAGAATATGAGCATGATTTTTTGTGGAGACATTATAAAGCTTTGCCGGAACGCGGTAGAATAGGCATTCATAACCGTTCGCATTATGAAAACGTTTTGGTTTGTAAAGTGCATCCCGAATATATTTTAAGTGAAAATATCCCAGGTTTTAATGATATTAAAAAGATCAATAAAAGCTTTTGGCAACAGCGTTATAAGAGTATCAAAAATTTTGAAGAGCATCTAACGGCTAATGGAACTGTAATTTTAAAGTTCTTTTTAAATGTGAGCAAGGATGAACAAAAACAACGTTTTTTAGAACGTATTGATGATCCTACTAAAAACTGGAAATTCTCGTCTGGCGATATTAAAGAAAGGGCCTTGTGGGATAAGTATATGGAAGCCTATCAGGATGCAATTAACGAAACAAGCACAGCAGAATCGCCTTGGTACATCATACCAGCTGATAAAAAATGGTTTGCACGGTTGGCAGTAAGCGAAATTATTCAAGATAAATTAAAAAGCCTTGATCTGAAGTTTCCTGTTTTGGGTGAAGAAGAAGTGGCCAAACTCGACGAAACAAAAAATATTTTATTAAGTGAATAAAAAAAATGCAGGTCTATAAGCCGGGTTCTGTTTCCTGATTGCTCAGGATTTCTATCATTTATCCACTATAAACGTTGCCGTTTATCTCTAACGACCTACCCACTAACATCGGACGGGCAGCCCTTTATCCCGACGTAAAGTCGGGACGTTAGCCTATTTGGTCTTTCAACTCTCGGGGTTTACAAACCACTACAGTCGCCTGTAATGCTCGTGCGCTCTTACCGCACGTTTTCACCCTTATCCCGGTTAAAGCCGAGACGGTATATTTTCTGTTGCACTAATCCGTAATTCAGGTTTTCATTCCTGAACCCCTTTCCGTTAGAAAGCGAGATGCCCTGTGTTGCCCGGACTTTCCTCTCTTCCGATTTTACCCGAAACAGCGATAGAACAACCTGCATTTTGTGCAAAGATGGTTTTTTTTAAGCATAAAGGTACAAAGAATAGGAAGATTTATCTCTTGATATCGCCATGCTGAATTTATTTCAGCATCTGTATTAATATTTAAGACCCTGAAATAAATTCAGGGTGACGTACTCAGTAAAAGAAAAATAGCCGAAATAGAAAATAATTAGAACCAGCCTATTTACAATTCTGTAAATCTTTTGAAACCTGCGAGTAAGGTACAAATCCCTGCTTGTTGCCAAACGAATTGGTGATATAAACCACCACCTGTGCTACATCAATATCAGCTAGCTCGGGGAAAGCGGGCATTTTTTCCTTATATTCTTTACCATGAATGATCAAAGCTTCGTTCGCTCCATTTTTGATAAAACAGGCCAAATGTGTTTTGTTTGCTTTTAAGAAAACAGAATCAGTTAGGGGAGGTGTAAGTTGGCCCAATCCCTCACCATTTTCGCCATGGCAGTTCTGGCATTTGGCTTTATAGATATCTTTTCCATTCGACATATAATTTTGCAGATCAATTGTTTCTTGGTTTTGGCAGGAAACAATGATGGCAACCAGGGAAAGAAAAAATATAATATTGATAATGTACTTGCGCATGGGTGTTTTGTAAAGGAAACCGTCATCTCGCTGTACTTCAGTTAAAATGACGGTTAAGTTATAGCTCTATTTATTGTATTCTGCTAATAAAACCGGAATATCTTTTATTAATTGTTCTACTTGATCTTCCTTAGTACCATCGTAAGCCCCGCGGATATGCCTGTCTTTGTCTATTAAAACCAAATAACCTTGATGAATATAGCCATCTTTTGCTGTACTATCTTCACCCACAGCAACTAAATAGTTTTTCTCTGCCAAGGTATAAACGCTATCCTTGCTACCATAAAGAAATAGCCATTTCGGTCCATCTACACCTAGTTTTTGCGCATATTTTTTTAAAACACTTGGTTTATCATATTTAAAATCGATTGTGTGTGATACAAACATCACATCGGGGTTGAGTTTAAATTCGCTGAAAACCTTCGCAAGATTTCGGTGCATGGTAGGACAGATAGTTGTACATGAAGTAAAAAAGAAATCGGCTACATAAATTTTGCCATCAGTTGCTTTGTTTGTTGTTACCACACTATCCTGGTTCAGGAAAGACCAATTTGGAATAGTTTGGTAAACAGTATCAATTTTCTCTATGCCTGCCGCATCTCTAACAGTTTCGGCATGACGCTCGCCATAAAATGGAAGTGTTCTTTCTTGTTTGCAAGCGCTAAATATAGAAACAGCTAGCAGGGATGTAGCTAAATAAGCAATGATTTTATTCATGATGTTATTTTAAAAATGTAAATATACAATGTAATTTAGTCTAGAACGTTAATTGTTTGGAAAAGTCTGAGGGTGGGAGTCCGAAGATAGTGACCTGGATGTTCAAACAATTTGACTCCGTAGTTTTTAACTTCGATCTTTAGGCCCCGACTTATTTTTTGACATACTTTGCAGGTTCAGCCACAAATTTTTGCTTACAGCTTTCTGAACAAAAATTATAAGTAACGTTATTGTACACGGCATTTTTTGAAGCACCAGCCTTCACCTTCATTTTGCAAACGGGATCTACCTGTACTTTCTTTACCGAATCGATGAGTTTGTTTTTTTGCTTGTCGATTATCGGATTTGCATTTGATTTTAGCGTTATTGTGATCAATCCAAGTAGGATTACCAGAAGAATTAATTTTTTCATGTTTCATTATTAAAAGTCAGAAATCCGAATACTGATGTTTTTGATATTTCGCTTGCCAAACTTCGGACCTCCGACTTGTAGACTAATTTATTTAACTTGATATATGGCTATCAATGAATCAGATTCTCTGGTAACCTTAATGTAGCTATCCTCAACTGCCCTGATTTTGATCATTTCAGTTTTGTAATACTCCAGGTCTTCTTGTTCTGTTTTCCCTTTAAAATCATCTTTAAAGAAATGCATCCAATCCATCATTTTTTCATCAGCAGCATTTAACCGTGTAATTAAGTCACTAATTTTTTGCTTTTGTTTAGTCGAATCTGGAGAAAGTTTAATCTGATCTGAAACCAGGAGCGTGTCTAACTTCATTTTATTCCTGATTACTTTCTCGCCATCAATCATCAGTTTATCATGGATATTGAGCACTTCTTGACGGACTGCTTTAGCATCAGGTTCTGTTTTGCAGGAAATAAACAAAACCGTTATAAAACATAGCATTGCAATATTTAATCTGTTCATATGCTGTAATTTAAAAATTATAAGTAATTCCAACGTAAGCCTTTCCTGCACTCATCGGGTGATCGGTTTCGGCTTCCCAGATATTCTTTTGTACTCCAGCGTTTAAAGCAATATTTTTATAAAAAACATCTATACCTACGCCCCCCATTAGGTTATTCATTACATGTTCTCCGGTTTTTTGACCTTTATACTTTTCTCCACCAGAATATTCATAAAAAAACTGGGCAGAAGGCATCACCTGAACATCTTTACCAACTCTTTGGGTATAAAAAATATTCAGGAAACTGGTGGTGCTGTTGGCAATACCTTCATCGCGGCTGTTGGTCCCATTAACCTTGTAAGAAGTGTTCAGGCTAGCACCAAATTTACCCAAACCCACCATATAGTTGAGGTATACAAAGCCATCGGTACTTCCGGTTCCAGCCTGCATGAGTGAGGAATAACGGATACCTGCTGTATTTTTGAAGTCGTTTTTACCTGTTGGTAATTTTATCCCTGCTCCGGCAATTAACTGTTGTTTGAAATTATCTTCCAGTTTCTGAACCAGGTGATAGCCCGCATATAGATTAATATCACCAACACTTGAGATAGAAGAGGTATATCCGTTGTAGCGCTCACTATTGGAAACATAAGGTAAAATAGCATTGATTTCGAGTTTGCTATTGATGAAATATTTCCCCCTTATTTCTAAGGAGCGGTAAAGCTCATAGTCATCAGGATTACCATTGTGATTAGTTATCGGCGAATCCTGACTTCGTGCCGGGATAAAGAAACTTCCTCCATTCGGAAACAAAGAGTGCGATTGTCCTTCGTAACCACTAAATGAGCGATAGCGATACAAAAGGCTAATACTATTTCGGTTATAATATGGAGTAATCCCCATAAAACAGCCACATATATCACAAGCGATAACCTGGCTGCTCATGAGAACGAAAACTAAAATCAATAATTTACGACTCGCTGTATAGTGTATTTTTGATAAATTCATTGTCTGTTAATGTTTTTAAAAAAGCTTTAATCTGCTCCTTTTCTGTTATATTTAATGGGATACCTGTTTTCAATTGCACATCAAGATTTGTGGAGGCTTTTATGCCAGAATTGTAATGTTCTAAAACTTCATCTAGACTGTAAAAACGCCCATCGTGCATGTACGGACTGGTATATTCTATGTTGCGTAAGGTAGGTACACGGAATTTTCCAAAGTCTGCAGCTACTCCTGTAATGTGCGAACGTCCTTCATCTGCACTTAGCAGATCCAGGCCATTACTTCGGTAAGAAAAATCTGTAAAAAATGGCTCTGCATGGCAAGAGGTGCATTTTTCTTTGAACAGGTTATAGCCAGCCAGCTCTGTAGAGGTAAAAGAAATGCCACCTTCTTTACGCATCACCTTATCATATTTCGAATTGCCTGAAACTAATACTGCTGTAAATTGAGCAATCGACTTTAAAATCAGCTGTGAGTTGATTTCTGTTGAACCGAAAGCCTGTTTAAACAAATCAGGATATGGCGCCGTATTTTTTAGGAAGGCAACAATGGTTTGTATATCGGTACCCATTTCGCAGGCATCGGTAATGGCATTTAATGGTGATGTTTCGATATTTTTTACACCACCATCCCAGAAGAAAGCTTTTTGCCAGGCCAGATTGAAAAGGGGTGGGGTGTTCCGCTTTCCCTGGCAGCTGTTTACGCCATGGCTTACTTTATGATCAAGCTGTGTAAAGGCAGCAAATTGCTGGTGACAACTTCCACAAGAAACACTTTTATCTGCCGATAATCTGGCTTCGTAAAATATTTTTTTGCCTAGTGCAAAACCAGCATTACTTAATTTATTGTCTTCGAAATTGTATACCGGAGCAGGAAAGTTGGAAGGAACTGAAAAGGTAATTTTCTTTTCTTCCGGAGTTACTTCTTCTTCACTCTTGCTACAGGCATACATCAACGCAATGCTTAAAAAAAGCATTGCGAAGACTGTCATTTTCCTTAACATTTAGTTGTGAATATGATCTAACCGGAATAAACCATTTGCATAGTTGTTGGCAACAATTACAGAATTGGCACCACCCATGGTGAGATATAAGGTAGAGAAACTAATATCAGTTTTACCTGTGAATAACGCGGCCGCATTTACTTTGAAATGCATGTTTGGCTTACCATCTGTTCTTACACGAAGTGGATTTGCAGCATTAATTTCTGTAGCAAATGTTCTGATTGTATTATTTGGATCGGTAACGCCACCGATATGGAAAGTAAGTGCATTTCCTGTTGCTGGCGATTGTGGCGAAGTTCCTTCTAGTTTAACAAATATGTAGCCGCTGTTCCATGTCCAGAACATGCCGTTGATTGGATCTAAAGCGCCGGTTTGCGCACCAGCAAAATTACGGGCATAATCTACGCCGATTGTATATTCAATTTTGGTATAATCACCCGTTGGCACATCTTTTAGCGTAATGTTGGTAGATTCTTCTTTAGATGCATCGATTAAAAAATAACTCTCTGGAATTAAATAAGTTGTTCCATCTGCCTTGCTTAATTTAATATTGCTTACATAGTATTTAAATACGTTGATTTTAAAATCTTCGCCTTTAGCATTTTTGTAAGTGGTGGTATTTAGAACCAGCGGACTTCCATTTACCTGGTTTTCGAATTCAATTGAGAAAGAAGATTTAGTATCTGCTGTAACTTCATCGGCGCCTTTTTTGCAAGAAGATAATAGTATAATAGGGCATAACAATGCCAAAAAGTATTGTGATAATTTCATTTTAAGAAAATTGGATAAATAAATTTTAAAGAATTCTAATAGGACTCGTCATGCAGAATTCAATTCGGCATCTTATAACTAAAAATGTGATAGACCCTGAAATAAATCCAAGGTGACGATCCAGAAAAAGGAATTTACTTAAACCGCTTTCGGTGGATGAAAAATAGAGATGGAAAGATCTTTAACCGGTTTTTCGATGTAAAGGTTTTCTGAAGTAATAATAAAATAAGGAAGATGGTGATTTACTGCTATTGTCTGAAACCTTGGTTCAGCCTCTGCAACTCTTTTCAGATTTTCCTGAGCCTGTTTATTTTTACCTTCAAGCTCTTTTAGCTTCTTGGCCAGGAAACACTGTCCATCACAATGCAATTCGGGATGTTCTTTATTGATACAAAATACGCTGGTAATGTATTCTTTGTTCATTTTATAACCAGAATAAATCACGAGCTGCATGAAACCGTTGCTAACGGTGCATGTAATGATTAGATATATTAAGATTTTTTTGAACATGGGTATTGCGCTGCAAAAGTATTAAAGAAATTGATTGCGGCAAAGAAAAAATAAGAAAGACGCAGTACTTTTTGATACTAACGACTTATTTTGAAATTGCTATGCCTAAAACGGCTTACAAATTGCATATTTCAATCCAGTTACGTCATGCTAGTTGCTGCGCTTCAGTAGAGATGATGACACTAATAAATACTGAATAAACAAAAAACACAGATGAATGATCTTCATCTGTGTTTATCCTTTTTATCTATGGTTAAAACTTTCTGATCAGGCCTGTAAATCAGCCATTACCGCTTTGATTTTATCATCAAGCTGTGCATTAACAGATTCGAAATCTTTTCTATCGGCTAAAGGTGCATTTACACTACAATAGAATTTGATTTTTGGCTCTGTGCCGCTTGGGCGTGCAGAAACAATACTGCCATCTTCTGTAATAAACTGTAAAACATCAGAAGTCGGATAGTCCAGTTTACTTACTTTTCCGGTTGCTAAATCTGTTTCCTGGCCTAGTTCGTAATCTTTCAACACCGAAACTTTCGAACCGCCTAATGTTGCAGGTGGATTTTCTCTAAATTTAACCATCATGGCTTTAATTTCTTCAGCTCCTGATTTACCTTTTTTGGTTAACGAAACTAAATCTTCTTTGTAAAGGCCATATTCTACATACATATCTAACAATGCATTGTATAAACTTGCACCCTTATCTTTATAATAAGCAGTCATTTCAGAAATAAAAGCTGCAGAAACCACCGCATCTTTATCGCGTACCAAATCGCCAATCAGATAACCGTAGCTCTCTTCGCCGCCACCAATAAAGTATTTTTTACCTTCCAGTTCAGTCATTAACTGACCGATGTATTTAAATCCTGTTAAGGTATTATAATAGGTAACATCTTTTTTCTTTGCGATTTCTTCGATCAGATTAGAAGTTACAATCGTTTTAACAATAAACTGATTACCATCTAATTTACCACGCTCTTCCCAGGCAGATAAAAGATAATTGATCAATAAACTTCCGGTCTGGTTACCATTAAGTAATACCCATTCGCCATTATTATCTTTTACGGCAATTCCAACGCGGTCGGCATCAGGGTCTGTTGCTAAAACTAAATCGGCATCAATTTCTTTTGCCTTGTTCATGGCCAGGGTTAACGCATCTTTTTCTTCTGGATTTGGATATACTACAGTTGGGAAATTTCCATCCGGTGTGCTTTGTTCTTCAACTAGAGTTACATTGGTAAAACCAAATTGGGCTAAAGCTTTAGGCACCAAAGTAATTCCTGTTCCGTGGATAGGAGAATATACGATTTTTAGATCATGTTGCCTTTTAATAGCATCCGGAGAGATCGAAAGTGCTGTAATACCATCTAAATAAAGTTTATCTACATCTTCACCAATCAGTTCGATATTCTCATCTACACGGTCGAATTTCACTTCATCAATACTTTTGATCTTATTCACTTCATCAATTACCAATTTATCATCAGGAGAAGTAAACTGGCCACCATCAGCACCGTATGCTTTATAACCGTTATATTCTTTAGGGTTATGCGAGGCGGTTAACATTACACCACTTTTGCAACCAAAATGACGTACAGCAAAAGAAAGTTCAGGTGTTGGTCTTAATGAAGAGAAGAAATATACGTGTATGCCATTTGCGGAGAAAACGTCAGCTGTAATTTTCGCAAAATAATCAGAGTTGTTGCGACTATCGTGTGCAATGGCAACTTTAATTTTTTCGTTCGGGTATTTATTGTTTAAATAGTTGGCTAATCCCTGTGTGGCCGTTCCAATCGTGTATTTGTTTATACGGTTAGAACCCGCCCCCATAATGCCACGTAAACCGCCTGTTCCAAACTCTAAACTTCTATAAAATGCATCTGTTAATTCTGTAGTTGCGTCTTTGTCTACAAGGGCCTGAATTTCTGCCTTGGTATTTTCATCATAATTCCCACTTAACCACTGATTGATTGTGTCTTGTGTTGATTGGTCAATTGCCTGCATTGAGATTTTTTTTTAATTTAATATCTGGTGTTGAACAAATTTTAATGAATGATGTTTGGTTGAAATGTATTTATTTCAACTCATCCAAATTTTATTTTGTTGAGGGTGTTGCTTTTAAGCTGCTTTTGTTTAATTTCACGCCCCGATACAATAATAAAGAAAATCCAGTATTAATGTGAGGTGATTGTAACTTTTTTAAAATAGTTGCAGAAACAACTAGGTTACTGTTGCTTGATCATGGATAAAAACAATTTATAAACAGATGAAAATATTAAAATTTGGGGGTACTTCTGTAGGTAGTCCCGAGCGCATGACGAAGTTGTTGGATATCATTAATCCAAATGAAGAGCAGATTGTAGTTTTATCAGCAGTGTCTGGTACTACAAATAGTTTAGTAGAAATTGCAAATTATTTTTTAGCTGGAGATAAGAAGAAGGGAAGCGAGTGTGTAGAAAACCTATATCAAAAATATAAAGCTTTTGTTATTGAATTATTACCTGCTGCCGAATTTCAGGAGCAGGGAAATGAAGTGATTGATTATCACTTTGGTTTCCTGGCAGGTTTAGCGAATGATATTTTTACTTCAATTGAAGAGAAAGTAGTATTGGCGCAGGGTGAGTTATTATCTACAACACTATACCATATTTATTTAAAATCAATCGGTGTACCATCGGTGTTGCTTCCGGCTTTAAATTTTATGAAAACGGATGAAGATAACGAACCAGATATTCCTTTTACCACGAAACATTTAACGCCGCTTTTGGAGCAGCATAAAGACAATAAACTATTTATTACACAAGGTTATATTTGCCGTAACAGTTTTGGCGAAGTAGATAACCTGCGCCGTGGAGGAAGCGATTATACCGCATCTTTATTGGGTGCTGCAATTCTGGCTGAAGAAGTTCAGATCTGGACAGATATCGATGGAATGCACAACAACGATCCACGTATTGTAAAAGGAACCAAGCCGATTGCTCAGTTATCTTTTGATGAAGCAGCTGAGTTGGCATATTTTGGTGCAAAGATTTTACACCCTCAATCTGTTTTCCCTGCACAGAAATACAAAATTCCTGTTCGTTTATTAAATACGATGGAGCCCTCTGCAGCAGGTACTTTAATTACCCATAATAGTGAAAAAGGTAAAATTAAATCAATAGCTGCTAAAGATGGTATTACGGCAATCCGTATCCAATCGAGCCGTATGTTGTTAGCCTATGGTTTCTTACGTAGGGTTTTCGAGGTTTTTGAGCGTTACAAAACGCCAATTGATATGATTACCACTTCGGAGGTGGCTGTATCGTTAACAATAGATGAAACAGCACATTTGCCACAAATCATTGAGGAACTGGAGAGTTTCGGAACAGTAGAAGTAGATACCGATCACAGTATTGTGTGCGTAGTAGGCGACTTCGGTTCGGAAAAACATGGTTTCGCCAGCAGGGTTTTAGAAGGTTTAAAACACATTCCCATCCGCATGATTTCTTACGGAGGTAGTAATTATAACGTTTCGCTTTTAATCCTAAGCGAGTATAAAACGGAGGCTTTAAGAAGCTTGCACAATAGATTATTCGAATAGGAGAAAAAAGGCGCCGATAATGACCAGCAACCCGATAAGGAAGTGAATAACCAGGAAGCTTGATGGCAATAATCCGTTTTTGTATTTTTTGTAGGAGTTATACAATCCTGCAGAAAGAATGAGGACGATAAATATGGCGGCTGCTATCTTCATTTTTTGATAAATAATAAGAACAATACAATGAGGAGTAATACGATAAAAAATCGAATTTTTCCATTGTATTGTTTCTGGGTAATTCTTCCATGCTTTAAATCCAGGTAGTTACCCAAATAAATTAGCCCAAAGAATAAAATTAAAATTATAATAAGGAATTTGAACATGTTCGCCGATAAAGATATATCAAAGTTTAACAATATTGAAACGCCTTTTTACTACTATGATACCGATCTGTTGCAAAAAACCTTGCACACCTGTGCAGATGCCGCAGCTCCATATCAATTTCATATCCACTATGCACTAAAAGCGAATTTCAATACTGTACTGTTAAACCAGATCAGAGAAATTGGTTTTGGTGCAGATTGCGTGAGTGCCGGTGAGGTAAGAAGAGCAGTTGAAATTGGCTTTGATCACAAAAAAATTGTATTTGCCGGAGTTGGTAAATCTGATAAAGAAATTAATGAGGCATTAGATCTGGATATTTTCTGTTTTAACGTAGAATCCATCCAGGAATTAGCGGTATTAAATGAACTTGCTGGTAAAAAAGGTAAAACCGCTCAGGTGGCTATCCGTATCAATCCGAATGTTGATGCGCATACCCACCACAACATTACCACTGGTTTAGACGAAAATAAATTCGGGATCAATTCATGGGATTTACCAGAATGTGCCGAAACTTTAAAAGCTTCACCAAATCTTAAATTTATCGGCATTCATTTTCATATCGGTTCGCAGATTACCAATTTGGATGTTTATAAAAACCTTTGCGTTCGTGTAAATGAATTTGCTGCATGGTTTGAAGATAAAGGCTTTAAACTTAAGGTATTGAATGTAGGAGGTGGTTTAGGTATCGATTATTACAATCCTGATCATCAAATTCCTGATTTTGGATCTTACTTTAAAATTTTCAATGAATTCTTAACAGTTAAACCTGGTCAGGAGGTACATTTTGAATTGGGTAGGGCTTTGGTCGGTCAATCAGCATCGCTAATTACAAGAGTCCTGTATGTAAAAAACGGTAAGAAGAAAAATTTTGTGGTACTGGATGCAGGGATGACCGAATTGATGCGTCCGGCATTGTATCAAGCGTATCACAAGATCGAGAATCTTAGTAAGCAGTTTCCAGTTGACAGTTCGCAGATTGTTAAATACGATATTGTAGGGCCGATCTGTGAGAGTACAGATTGTTTTGGCAAAGAGGTTGAGCAACCAGAATCTTTCAGGGGCGATATTTTCGCTATCCGGAGTGCTGGTGCTTATGGAGAAGTGATGGCTTCTAAATATAACTTAAGAGATGCAATAAGATCGGTTTATAATTATGAGATATAGTTTTTTCAGTTTTTGTTATCCTGAATTCAATGAAGGATCTTTAACCAAAAAATACCTGCTAATCTAATTAACGAAACCTTTTTTCGTCATTCCGGAATATGAAACTGGTAAATCAGCACCCTGAACTAAATTCAGGATGACGACCAGAACGATATCCTGGAATGACGATTTTTTCTTTCAATCAAATCGTCTCCAAATACAGTTTCTGAAGATCAACTGCCGAAATATCCTTGGCATCCAAAGTATACACCAGCGTTCCCTGTCGCATAATTCCAATCCTGCTCCCTACATTTACCGCGTTAAAAAGGTCATGTGTGGCCATAAAAACACTCCGGCCATCCTGCGAAAGCTGTCTTACAATTTCACTAAACTCATTGGTAGCTTTAGGATCGAGACCACTTGTTGGTTCGTCCATCAAAATAACTTTGGCATTTTTAGCTACTGCAATGGCTATACCTACCTTTTGTCGCATGCCCTTACTGTAATTGCCTAGCCTTTTATGAAAAGCATCCGGCTGAAGACCGGCTTGAAGCAAAAATGCTTCAAGCTCATTTATTTTATAAGTATAACCAGCAATGCGGCTAAAAAAATCAAGATTTTCAATGCTACTCAGGTGACCATAAAGCATTACCACTTCGGGAATGTAGGCTAAAAACTGTTTGGTTTGCTCATTGTTGGGGCTAACCAATATATCGTTTACCCTGGCTTCGCCACTACTGGCTGCTGTAAAGCCAAGAAAAAGATTGATGGTAGTGGTTTTACCCGCACCGTTCTGTCCAAGCAAACAAAATACTTCTCCAGCCTCCACCTTTAAATTCAGGTTATTTAAGGCAACGTGGTCCTGGTATTTTTTGGTTAATCCAATGGCTTCTAACATATAAAGAAAAAATTAAAATTTTACACCCAAAGAAAGCCTGATGGTAAAAGGCTCGCCTTCTATAAAGAAATAATTATTGCCCGGATAAGGGAAATCAGTAGTAATATCGCCCGAAGCCATATAACGTTTGTTGGTTAAATTATCGGCAATAAGTCTGAACATATATTTAGGATTGCTAAAACTCAATCCTGCATCAAATTTGGTGTAATTGGGTAAGTAGGTATCGCGCTGACTAATAGCCGAAAGTTTGGTAATGGTGGTTTGGCCTGCGCTGATTGAAATTTTGTTATAACCTTTTAAAGGAATACTATATTGCAACCAGGTATTAAACACCTGTTGAGGAACATCGGGCATTTTTTGTCCTACAATTGAAGGATCGTCGGCTGTTGGATTTAGGTTATTATCTTTGGTAATTTTGGCATCTACATAAGTATAATTGGTAATCAGCGACAGGCAATCAGTAATATTTCCGATTACATCAACTTCAAAACCATTGCTCACTACTTCGCCCAATTGAAGATAATAGGCTATTGCCCCTGCAGAGGCGGTGTAATTCCTGAAATCTCTTGCCGCTACATTTCTTTTTACTGTATGAAAACCATTTACTGTCGTCAACAAACGGCCATTAAACCAGTTCTTTTTGAGGCCAATTTCAAGGTTGGTGCCTAATTCGGGTTCAATAGGCTTTGATGCTGTAACAGTTTTTTGTCCGGCCTGCGGACCATTGATGGTTTCGGTAACTACCTGACCTGTCTTAGGCACAAAGGATTGGTCAAATAGAAAATAAACGGAAGATGTAGAGTCAGGCATAAAACTTAATGCTGCACGGGGTGAAAATGCATGTTGTTTATAGTAGTCGGGCACACGCGGACCTTTGGTTGTGGTTAAAATATTGCGGTTGCGATAATCCGTATAACGCGCACCAACAGTCAGTAAAAATTTATCCAGTGTGATATTATCATAAATATAAGCTGCAGAATAGTGAATGTGATTTTCCTGCCTGATTGATCTTTTGGTAATACTCACCATATTCGGATCTACATAAAAATTATGACTATTCCTATCAAATGGAGTAGAAAGGGTACCGTAGTAGGTAGATAAAGAGTCGTTTCCCTTGGTATAATCGCTTCCGATCAGTAAATTATGCTTAAATACACCGGTTTTAAATTTCCCAGATAAAAACAGATTGGTATTATAGGTTTCGCCTAACAGGTTCGAGTTGCTGGCAATGCGGTTGGTTTTACCCTGATCATTAAAACTGATCGATGTTCTGTTATTTGCCGATACCATATACCATTGGTTGGCTGGCGATTTGACAAAATTTGACTGGGAGGTAAGCTGCCAGTTTTCATTGAATTTATGAATGGCGCTAAATCTGAAAGTATGTGTTTGTGAAACACTCAAAGGTAATCCGATACCTGCACTGAAATTTAGGCTGACCGGATCCTGTAATACATCTTTATCCTGACGTAATTTGTTAATTGATGAGCCGTTTTTAACCTCTCCGCGGATGTAATTGTATTCGGCAATCAGGTAAGTGCGGGGGCTGAAATTGTATTGTAGCACAGGTGCAATTACATATTTGGCGGTTTTCATGTAATTCAGGTACGAATCTTGATGCTGAAACGCCGTATTAAAACGGTAGGAAAAGCCTTTGCTTTTTAAAGCACTTCCAATATCTGCAGTGGCGCGCAAAAGATTATAATTACCACCTGTAAGCAGTACATTAAGTAGTTTTTCCTTTGGCGATTTGGTCACAATATTTAAAGTCCCTCCAGGTTCACCTAAAGCACTTATAAAACCTGCCGGACCTTTAATAAACTCAAGATTTTCGATTAATGATTCATCATCCAGTGTTGCCCCAGAACCAGGCGGTTTGGCATACCGTTAATTGTGGTAGCGGCATTAAATCCCCTTACTTTTATTGATGCCGAGTTATCAAAAGGCGAACTGTTATAACCAAAATAAATACCACTGGCATTTCTGGCCATATCTTTTAACTGCAATGCACCCTGTTGCTGTATCAGGGCTGAAGAAATACTGATGATATTCTGTGGCATCTGCAACAGGGGAACCTGCATCCTTAAGGTGTTGGAGAGGGTATCTTTTTTGAGTTTAACAGCTTTCTGACCATCAATACGGACTTCATTAAGCTGACGTGTTTTGATGACAGAATCCTGCGTTGATCTATTCCGTTTTTCGTGCTGTGCAAAAACCTGTTGTACCGAAATAAATAAGAGTAAAATCAGGTAAAGTGTTTTCTTCATTTTTTTGTGTGATTGGGATATATTATTGTTTGAATTATATTTTAACAGTGATTTTCCTGGAAAGAAATATGATGCAGAAACTGATGCCAGAGAGGTATAAAATACCTACAGCAATCTCTGGGTATTTATTTTTTAAAAATTTAAGTTTAAATTGAGGTAGATCCTTTAAATCACTTAATAATAGTTTTTTATCCGAAATAACATAACCAGTCATAAAATCAACCCATGTTTTTTGAAAATCGTTTACCTGTCTTTGATAAGAGAGATAATCGTTAAGACCTGTGCCAGCTATTCCGTTCAGTAAGTATTGTGTTTTAATTGCCGGGTTAAACCAGCTTAAACATAGATTGGCTTCGTTCTGTGCAGCAGGATATTGATTGTAGTTTTCAATAGCCTGTGTCATACGCCTGCCCAAAAGATCGTAATAAGCTGCAAAGCGTTTATTACTGGTCTCGCTTGTATCTGCTGCTTCCCTTAAAGGGCTGTATTTAGGATTGTTCAGGTAAAAAGTATCGATCAGTAATTTATGCGGCATGGCCCAAATGGCTTCACTGTTTTCTCTCAAAGCCACTGCAGCTCCGGTTTTTAAAGGAATGGGGTAGTACAAGCGTACAACTGTATTACATAAAGCTGGCAATAAGATCAACAGGGCGCACCACAGGCCCAAAAGATAGAGGGCATTATGCACAGAACTTTTTCCCAGCCTCAATATAAAAAAGGTAATAGCAAACCAGAAAAAAAGATAAGCACTGGTGCTCAACAGCCAAAATAGAGCTGCGCTAAGATCAAATGGAATAAGTGTGGCTGAACTGATAAATCCGATGATACTCAATAGCCAAACCATTAAACCAACCAGGAGGAAGCGAAAAACAAGTTTGTAACTGATAATCTTTCTTAAATAAATTCCCTGTAATGAAAGTAATTTATCGGTTTGTTGCTCTTTCTCTTTAGACCAGGTATTGTAGCTTAATGCAATAGCCAGTATCGGTAGCAGGAAAATAATCACATAAGCCAGATCAAAATTACCCGACGCTAACATTTCTGGATTTGAGATTTCGGCATTCGAGCCCTGCATAAAATTGCGTCGGCGGGTAATCACATCGTAATAAGGTTGCAGATCGCTTTGTCCAATTGATAAAATGCTTATTAATTGAGGCTTACACACAGCAATTAAAGGGTTTTTATACTCAATTACTGAAGGAATGCCAGCCTGGTTAAACAGAATTTTACCTTCCGCAGTAGTAGTATCTGCCGAAAAAGCGGCCTCTATTTCTTTATATTTTTTTTGATATCCGCTTTCCAGGCTATCTATAGCTGCTAACTGCTTTTCAGTAAAATGATAACCATAGTAAATGCTATAAATTCCGGTCAGGAAGAAAAAACCGATCAGTAACAAGATAAATTTTTGCCTGGCAAGCAGTCTGAATTCAAATAAAAAGATGGTTTTAAGCAGCTGCATAATGATAGGCTAAATAACGTGAAGCAATAAATTGGAGAAATAATACAAGCATCAAAATCCAGCCGGCCAGCGATAAAAAAGCTACCTTTCTTAAGTTTAATACCTGGTTAAGCTCAGGCAGTTGATATTTAAAATCTTTAAGCCTGCTAAAGTATTCCGGCCCAACAATGTATTCGCCCTTAACACCCTTACCGTGCATAGCCAGTTGCATGTTCAGCCGCCTGATGAGCGCGTTTCGGTAAGTTTGGGCCTGTTTAAAGAATTGTTGGTGATGATAAAAATCTGATCCTGCCAAAGCCATCGATAAACGTTTTGTGGACAGAAAAGGATCGAAAATTCCGGAGATAGTTAAAAAATGCTGCTGTTGATCAAAGCTCTTTTCAACCGATTTAAAATAATGGTTAAAAACCATGCTTCGGTAATCTTCATTAAACTGAAGTGTTAAACCATTTATATTAAAAGGTAATGCCGCAACGCTATCTGCCTGATATTTTTTTAATAAGCTATTGATATAGCGCTCGCCGCGTGCTGCATAAGGATCGTTTCCGGTTAAACCTTTTCTATAACCTTGTTCAACCAGGTCGCTAAAAGTTGCGCGCGACATTAATGGATAACTTCGGTTTGCAATACCTGTAATTATTTTGGGAAAGATGATCCCGGTAAAAATCCATAGGCATAAAGCCATTAACAATGCCTTGCCAGAGTGGCTGCTGATGGCTGAAATGAGGGTACCAGCCAATGAGATGATGAGGAAATACAATGAAAAAGTAATCAGGATCCATCCCAATCTGGGCAATAATAGGGCAGAATCGGTTGAAGATAAAACTGCTCCAGCCATGAATATAAAAACAGGTAACACAATCGCTGCAATGAGCAGGTAATTAGCCCAAACTTTCGCCCAGATAATCTTCCGGCTACTCAGGCCCTGGGCTAACAGCATTTTAAGCGTTCCGCTTTCCTTTTCATTGGTAATGCTGGTAGAGGTATTGAACAGTAAAAATAGAGGGATTAGTAATTGTAGAATAAGTGCGAAGGTGAGTTTTCCGAAACGCATGGCTGTATCATTATTCACCGCTTCGTCATCGCTGATTTCGTGCTGTATATGAGCTTCAACCCGGTAGGTACTGCCTGTAAAATCGTTAATGCCAGTATCAAAAGCATTGAGCAGGTTAACAGGCTTAAACAGGTAGGTTCCGAAATGGCCTGCATCATGCGGATTTCGCTTCTGGTGTTCCCATTGTTGCCTGAAAAGTGTATTTGCAGACTGACGTTGCTTATGATCAGTCTGGTAATTTAAAATTGTACATATAGTAGCAGCTATAAACAATATCCATATTATAATAGTCGAAATCATAATCGTCTTATTCCGATAATTCAGCAATAATTCTTTTTTGATCAGCATTAACCAAGTGGCAAAATCCTTTTTATGCATCTGAAATTTTATGATTCATTAATGCATCAAAGTTGCATTATATTTTACATATTTGCAACTGTATTGCATTTACAAATTTTCTTTGCACCATGTTTAAAGATTTTATCCGTAGAAATAAGTACCCGTTTTATAAGCAGCCCGATGCAATGGATTGTGGCCCTGTATGTTTGAAAATGGTCGCAGCTTATTACGGCAAAAATCTTTCGATGCAATATTTAAGGAAGCTGTGCCAGATCGGTAAACAGGGAACAAACCTGCTCAATCTGATCGATGCCGCTGACAATATGGGTTTTAAAACCCTTGCTGCAGAACTACCTTTCGATAAATTGAAAAACGTTCCGTTGCCATGTATACTGCATTGGCAGAAAGAACATTATGTTGTGCTTTATGAAGTAAATGATCAATATATTTATCTGGCCGATCCTGCTTTAAACAGTAAGGTTAAACTTCGCATTGACGATTTTCTTGCTGGCTGGGCAATCAGTGCAGAAAATAAAACTGGAAGAGCTTTGCTGCTGCAGCCCGACCGTACTTTTGATGATTTAAAGGAAGACCCCGAGCATAAAACTTCGCTATGGTCATTGCTGCCTTACCTCAAAATGCACCGCAAAAACTGGTTACCGATACTGGTGAGTTTAATATTGGCCAGCGGCTTTTCGCTTACTATACCGTTGCTTACTCAAATGGTGGTTGATAAAGGCATCAGTGCCAAAAACACCAACCTGCTTTTGTTGATATGTTTAGGTCAGTTAATGCTCTTTTCGGGTCGGATGCTGATGGATTTTATGCGTGCCAGGATATTGTTCCGCATTGGTGCCAAAACAAGCATCATTATGCTAAAAGATTTTTTAGCCAAATTGATGAAACTGCCTTTTTCTTTCTTTGATAACCGACAGGCGGGTGATAATATGCAAAGGGTAAATGATAATCAGCGTATAGAAGAGTTCTTAACTAATTTTCTGATCAATTTTATCCTTTCGGCTATTACTTTATTGGTACTTGGTGGGGTATTATTTTATTATAACTGGCAGATATGCCTGCTTTTCACTATAGGGGCAGGGATCAGCATCTTGTGGTCCAACTCTTTTCAGCAGAAACGTAAAATCATCGATCAAAAGAAATTTAAGGTCCTTTCTTCCAATCAGCAATTGCTTTTGGAGATTTTTTATGCCATGCAGGAAATCAAACTCACCGGCAGCGAAGAAGATAAAAAAGACCTTTGGGAAAACCTTCAGGATCAGTCGTTTGACTTAAAACTTGAAGCGCTTCAGCTCGATCAGCGCATGCAAGGGGTGGGGTCTTTTATCAATGAGGTAAAAAACGTATTGATCACTTATGCTGCAGCTATGCTGGTAATCAATGATCAGATTACACTGGGTGGCATGCTTGCCGTTACTTATGTATGCGGTCAGCTTAATGCGCCCGTAAATCAGTTGGTCGAATTTTCGAGGGTATCTCAAAACACCAAATTCAGTTTGATGCGAATGGAGGAAGTTCAGCAGGAAGAGGAAGAAGACCTCGAACTAAAAGAAGAATTGAAAAGCCCTAGTCCAGTTGATATTTCATTGAAAAAGGTCTCTTTTCAGTACGGCAGCAGGCATTCTCCTTTTGTTTTGAAAAATATCGACCTCTTAATTCCTGCCCGGAAAATTACAGCGATTGTGGGCATGAGCGGTAGTGGTAAAACAACACTCATTAAGCTCTTATTGAAATTTTATGGCTTAACCGGAGGCGAAATAAACCTGGGCAAGCAAAATATAGCTCAAGTGAATGCGAAATCGTGGCGAAAACACTGTGGGGTAGTTATGCAGGATGGTTACGTATTTATGGATTCTATCGCCAATAACATTTTTGCAGGAGCGGTTACAAAAGATTACGAAAGACTTTATGAAGCTGCTAAAATGGCCAATATGCACGATTTTTTCTCTTCCATGCCATTTGGTTACGATACTGTGGTTGGCAGGGATGGTTATGGGCTTAGCGAAGGACAGAAGCAACGTCTGTTAATTGCCAGGATGATTTACCGTAATCCTGATTATGTATTTCTGGATGAAGCCACAAACGCACTTGATGCACAGAATGAGCGATCGATCGTAAATAACCTGAATACTTTTTTTAAAGGCAAAACGGTACTGATTGTAGCACACAGGCTAAGTACCGTTAAACATGCCGATCAGATTATAGTGCTGCATCAGGGCGAAGTCCAGGAACAGGGCACCCATGAAAGTTTGCTTCTTAAAAAAGGAAGCTATTATAACCTGATCAAAAACCAACTCGAACTGGGCAAATAAATACCTATTAATATGAGCTTACAGATTTTTCCTTATTCATTGGTGCGTTATGCCGGATTGCACCATCAACTTTTTGACAATTTGAAGTTTAATGATACTGAAAAATTGCTAAAATCTTTAGGAGCGCTCATTAATGAAAAAGAGCAGCTAAAAAACTGCTTTTGTGATGCTTTATATCCGATCATCACTGAGCAGCAAGATGATAAAGTAAGACAACTGTTAATTAACATTAAAAGACAGATATTCAATGATAAAAAGATAAATAATGGACATATCCTTCACTTGCCGCAGACGGTAATAAATAATCTGCAAAGCTACCTGGATAAAGCTGAAGAGTTGGCTTTTTTTTTGGAAGAAAAGGCATTAAAATTCGAAGAAGAGCAGGATTTGAACCGGAAATGGCTGCAGCAAATGGCACTCAATCCAGAACTTCAGAACGGGCTTTTGCTTTCCAGTCCGCTGCTTTACGAACAGCTAAAAAATTTTGTAAAAAAAGACAGCCGTAGCTTTAAACAAAAGGAGCAGCGTATCCTGTTCAGTTTGCTAAGGTACCTCAGCAGGATGGCTTTTAAAACCTCGCCGTTTAGCAGTTTCACCTATACAGGATTAATGACTTTAGATCAGTCGGGTACATCTGAAAACCCGGGAGCTGTTGCGCAGGTTAATAGCCGGTTAAAATTAAACAACTCCATATTCGAGTATCTTAAAGCCATTATCAAAAAGCATCCCTTATTAAATGAGCATTTGTTTGTTAAATTAAACTTAACTGCAGAAATAAAGGAAGATAAAATCTGTTTTCTGAGTAATTTCAACAACATCGAATCTTTTCAGCAGATCAACGCAAATTCCTTACAATTAATTGTTTACCAACATCTTGATGGTTATCACAAACCTGTTACCCTGAAAAATCTAATCGATCAATGTGCGATTTATTTGGAAAATCCCAGCCACGAAAGTATAAAGATCTACCTGATCAAGCTGGTTGAAAGCGGTATGCTCGAAATGAATCCCGGATTTTCCGGGATGGATGAGCATTGGGACGATAAGCTATTGCTTTTTCTTAAGAACTTAAAAAGAGAAGAACCCTCGGTTTTAGCGATCATTGCGCTTTTTGAACGTCTGAAAGATTATAGAAGAGTATACCAAGGCACTGGTCTTTTTGAGCGGTATAATATTCTCCAACAAGCCGAGAAGCAGCTGAATGCAGTTTTTGCCGATCTGCAGCAGGAAGCTGGCCTTCCTTTGTATAGCGCTGCATCAGATGGGAAATTGATGGCTGAAA
Source organism: Pedobacter riviphilus (assembly GCF_014692875.1). NCBI lineage: Bacteria > Pseudomonadati > Bacteroidota > Sphingobacteriia > Sphingobacteriales > Sphingobacteriaceae > Pedobacter > Pedobacter riviphilus. The sequence goes on from NZ_CP061171.1 coordinate 2,259,775, forward strand.
CTCCCGAAATAACTGCTTTTTCAATGCATCAATTTGTGCCTTATTATTTTTCGGCCAGGCATATTTTTTACGAAGATTGTTTTACTTCGGAGAGTTTAGTGCTTCCAGGTCAACCTGTTGAAGATTTTGTATCGAAAACCGATGAACTGATCAGTTATTTGCTTCCGCTCGATGTAATGAGGAATGAACGGGAAAAAATGATCGGTTTCTTTCTGAAGCAATACTCAAATGATGAAGCCGTAGCCCTAACTACTTTTTACAAAGACTATTATCTCTACGTTAAAAAGCCAGAAAAAGAGCATAAAACGGAAGAAGGACTTGATTTTTCAGCACTCAGGCGTTGGAAAGAGGCTATTATGGCAAAAATTGATCAATTAGATCATGCTAACGAAAATCTGATCAGGTTTAACGCTGATTTTTTTGCTGATCTGCCAAAAAGCCAAAATTTGGCTCAAAAATCATCGCTGGGTATGTTTGTTCAGTTTTCGGACAACGAAGATGGTTTTTCGGGTGTTATCAATGCGCTTTTACCCGGCATGGGCAAAGTAAGCGGCAGGTTTTTGTCATTGTTTGATCCAGAGGTTACCCTAAGTTTTGTTCAGTACAACGAAAAGCTTTTTCCCGATCAGATGAAGCTAGAGCTTAACGATGCTTCAACATTCAATGCCAATATTCACCCGCCTCTATTGGCGCACGAACTCGAGCTTCCCGGAGGAAATAATATATACCCCTTAGCTCAACGGTTTAATATCCGCGACTTAAAAGTCAGATATAATAAGGAAAGAAAGGCGCTTAGCTTACATTCTGCCGATTTGGAATTATTTAGCTACGATTTAAGCCTGGAGTCTTTTTATAATCGGTCTAACCTTTACCAGCTACTTGCACATTTCAATCCCGATGCCCGCGTATCATTACAACCTTTCATCCAACTAGTCGACCGGTTTTATCTTGATAAATACCCGGTTCCAGCACCGGATATATTTGTTCTGCCAAGAATTGTTTATGCAGAAAATGTGGTGATCAGGCGAAAAACGTGGCGGATAAAAACCGAAATCATCCCGCTTCAGGGACTTGCCGAAGCAGATTTCACTTACTTTATCAGACTAAATAATTGGCTTGACCGCAATAAAATACCCAAAGAGATTTTTATTTTTTTACGAAAACGTGCCTATCAGGCAAAACCAGAAGGAAAACGGGAAGGACTGCATGATGATTATAAACCGCAATATCTTTCTTTTACCCATCCTTTGCTAGTTGGTATGTTCAAAAAACTGCTTTTAAGGGCAGGAGAATACATCACCTTAGAAGAGGTTTTTCCCAAACCTGATCAGAATACGGTGCGCGAATACCTCATTCAATGGTACAATAACTGATCGGCTTATGGAAGAGCATAAAGAAAAGTGGTTTTCATTATATATTTTTTATCATGAAAATGCTGACAGGCTTTTGATAGAACTTATCCATCCTTTTATCCGGCAATGGCGCAGGCCCTGGTTTTTTATCCGTTATTGGGAGAGAGGGAATCATATCCGTTTGAGGTTAAAAGCGGCAGAAAACGAACATAGTGCTATTATTAAAGCATTAAGCCCGGGTAATGCAGCTATTAAAACTATTCAGACAGCCAGATATGAACCCGAAATAGACAGGTACGGAAATTACGAAAGTATAGTCTGGGCAGAACAATATTTTGAATGTTCTTCTCATTATGTATTGAATTGGATCGTAAAAAGAGAGGCAAATCAGTCGATCATTACCCAGGCTATAAAGCTGCATCTATCATTACTTCACACTTTAAAGTGGGATGAAGAAACTTTAATGGCCGTATGTAATTTCTTTTTAGATGGCTGGTTACCAAAATTATACAACTCAACCGATCCGAGGGAAGAACAGCGGACATTTTGGTTAAGCCAGTTTGAAAAAGTTTTTGTTCCGCTGAAAAATCAAACGCTCCAGGCAGGCAAGCAGTTTTGGCAGCAACTTAACCAGGATATTGTGGATGATGATTTAATGGAATATTTATCAAAAACGACTAAAGTGATATGTTCGTACCAAAAGATTGATTTTGAAAAAACAAGATGTTTCAGGTGATATCGAGTTTTATGCACATGAACAATAACCGCTTAGGTACTTCAAATTATGAGGAGGCTTATATCATGTATGTTATTACAGTATGCCTCCGGTTTATACATGAAAATTCAATCCAGCAATCCTCAGAATGTTTACTGTAGAAGAAATCAAAAGACTGAAAGATCAGCTATATGAAATTTATGGTGAATTAATTTCCAGTTTAAAAGAAAATAAGCAGGAAATCTGGTGGCAAACGCCGTTTTACATCAATCCGGATGAGTATGAATTCAGGGAAAGTTACGACCTTTTTAACGGTAACTGTGGTATTATCCTATTCTTTTTGGAATTATACCAGTTCGATGGAAACAGTGATCATTTAAGGATAGTGGACAAAGGGATGCACCGAATCTTAAATGCCAATGCCGTACAGCATCCAAAGTTTTTCGCACTTTATACCGGATTAGGTGGTGTGATTTATACCTGTTTAAAGGTTTTTGAGGTTGCGGGCAATACTTTTTACAAAGAAAAAGCGCTTGAACTCACTTTGGCCCATAAAGAGGAATTAACAGCAGGTTTATCGAAAGCAGATCTTCTAAGCGGCTATAGTGGTAATTTATTGATGTTGACCTTACTTTACCATCATACTGGTGATAATGAGGTATTAAATATGATTAGTTTATTGATTGAAAGGCTGATTACAGAAGCGCGGATATCAGAACAGGGTTTAAAATGGGATTATTCCAGTTCAAAAAAAGCTTATGATAGCATGACTGGCTTTTCGCATGGTGCAGCTGGTATTGCCTTGGTTTTAATGCAGGTTGGTCAATATTTTAAAGCCAGCGGTTTGAACTATCTTGCAGATGAAGCCCTAAAATATGAGATGCAATATTATTACAGCCCAGCGAAAAACTGGTTGGATCTGCGTCTTGGGCCGCACCGCTTAAATAAGGCCGATGTACATGAGTGGAAACTGCAAACCTTTTTAGCTGAAATGACCGATGTAAATGCCTGGGCCCATGGTGCGGCCGGAGTTGGCATTACAAGGCAAATGGCATTGCAGCTTACCAAACAGAAACAGTACCGATTAAGCTGCAGCAATGCGCTGCAACGGTGTTTGGATGATTTAGAAAAGTTAGACCGCACAGATTTTACTTTGGTGAGCGGTTACTGTGGTATGATTCCGCTTCTACTAAACCATAAGATGAAAGCCCAAATTGTTCTGATCTTGGATAAAGCCAAAATGCTTTACCAAAAAACAAATAGTTATAATACCTACGTTTCATGCGGATGTGACGATTACGGATTACTCTCCGGAAAATCTGGTATTGGTTATATCATCCTGAATGTTTTGAATAATAAAACTACCAACAGCATACTAACACCAGAATTGCCTAAAAATTATGGAAAATCTATTTTTGAAGATAACTATACCGAAAAACAGGTTAAAAAATCAGTTTTTTCAAAATACTATACCAGAACATTGGAGGAATTAAAAGCTGTTGATTCAACAATTTTTGATGTTAAAGATATCAATGAGTTTAAAATGAAACTGGAATTGCTGGTGTTGGCATCCAGTAATACAAGAATTCAAAAAATATTCGATTTGGAAGGCAAGCTGGTTGACTTGTGGAAACAGCACAAAGGCTATTTCAGTTTCGAACAGAAATACAGGTATTTGTATAAAATGGCCAACGAAAGCCTTTCTATAACCGATCAGGCTTTGATGGCCAAATCTTTCGGCTTAAGCGGGCATATAGAACTTTATCACCACCACGATGATTTGAATGATCCAAATGTTCTTTTATTGATCAGTGAAGGGAGTGGAATAAAGGAGTTAAGCGTGGGTGTGTTTGCCGCGATGATTATAAATACAATTTCTAAGAAAAGATTAACAGGAGTAGAGCTTGTAAAGTCGATTCAAGCTCTTCTTTTTGAAGAGAATCCAACTAAAAAGTCTTTGACTGGGTTAGAAAACAAAGTAGTTAAACAGATCCGGTTGTTGATTAAGGTCGGCTTTGTAATGGTTCATTGGGTAGATAAAACCGGTTAATTACGCTAAGCACCATATACTTAACCAAACAAGGCGCCCTAAAGCGCCTTGAGATGAAAACACCTTTATCAATTAACAGATAACAGTAGTACACTTAACAGGAGGGGTGTGGTGATCATCTGTTTGTTCAGTGTGGGTAGGCTCTGAAAGGTTACCCAAACCGCCTGATAAACGCATGGCCACTTCGCTATCAATACTGGTTACAAAACTCTCTAATTGAAGGTCTTCTAAGCTTAAAGTGATTTTTTCTGATTGATTTTTCATAAAATAATTGATTTAATATTGATGCCTACTGGTGGTTACGGGGTTTCGGCTTATCCCCGGTTGCAACAGCACTAAGTTAGTTAATTGCAACTATGTTGCAAAATAAAGATCTATATTTATGCAACTATGTTGCATAAATATTTCAACACAGATGTAATAATCTGTAAATCAATAATTTAAAATCATACGAAAAGAGATGAAAACTCAGGTAATTGCTGAATTGAATGGATGTTATTTCCTGTTTTTGGAAGCCACAAACACAATTACCCCGGCTATCAAAATAATCCCGCCTGCATATGGTGGCCAATTAACTGACTTTTCTCTGTCAGCAGATATTTGAATAGGACCAGCATCAACTAATTTTTCTTTTTTAGTATAGGTAAAACCTGTCCAGATGAGCATAGCAATGCCCACAACGATCAATATAAGTCCCAATGTTCTGTTCATAATATTTTATTTATATCAGAACAGTACCTGATCCATTATGTTTTATTGAAATGAATAACCAACGCTTATTTTTTGTGCATAATTAACATTATCAGCCATTTCGAGCGAAAGAGAAAAATGTTTGATATACAAGAAGTAGCTAAAAACCCAACCCATCGAATTTTTACCCCTAATCAGATCATTTGTTTTAGTACCAGATCTAAAACTATTTGCAAAGTTAGGAGTTCCACCAATAAAAAGTCTAAAAGCATGCCTGATATCATGATTATCCCTTACTCTCCAGATAACCTCTGTAGATAGTCCTGTGGTCCAAAGCACCTTCCTGTTTGTAACGGCTACATAATCAGGAATGCGGTTGCTATAAACCTGCTGTCTGAATTTGGTGTATGCTCCACCTTCAAAGCTTAGCGCATTTTCAAAGTTGATGTATCTAAAATCTGTATTTCCATTAGCTGAGGTATTGTGAAGGCCAGTAGAGAATCTTAAACCAATACCACTGATCGATTTTTTAAAGGGTGGGAGGTAATTTTTTGAGTCTTCTGTATTGCTATCCTGATCTCCACCCGAAGCCTTTCCCGCATAACCGAAAATTCCATAAGAAATATTTGCTTTCTTAAAGGTATGCGACTGACTTATATTTGCCATTCCCAATTCGAAACCAGTACCGGCGCTCGGTGAAGCAGAACCGGCATAACTTGCTGACAAATTTGTTAAAGTTTTAACACTATCTGCACCCATTGCCTTTGGTATATATCCCATATTGTTCCCCAAAATAGCCGGAGTAAGGAAAGATGTGCAGGAAGTAAATGCGGTAAGGAAAAGTAAAGAAGAAAGAGCGGTAATTTTAATTTTCATTTTTTTGATGTTGCTTTATTCGTCGAAAAAATCTACCAGCCCACCTATATAATACTCCTGAATCCCTTCGGTAAAATCCTCATAATCTTCGTCAGGGATATTGGTCTGTCTAAATTCCAGTGAAGTTCCTTTTTTATCTTCGTGCAGTTTGATGGTTACAATAGAAGGCTCATTTTCTTCACCAAAAAACCATTGCTGTACAATCTGTTTACCATAAGTAAATTCGATGTTTTTACCGGTGATATCACCATCCCAGAAAGAAAACTCTGTTCCCGGCACTTCTTCAAACTCTACTTCGGCACCCGTCCATAATTTTATGCTGATATCTTTGGTAAGCGCTAAATAAACTTCTTCTGGTGGGCAGGTATGTAGGTGTATTTTTTAAAGTCCATAAATATTTTTTGATATAAAACACAAAGCTAAGAATGTAATATGAAAATAGGGTTGATAAAATTAAGACCAGGTTTATTTAAATGCATTTAACCCGGTTACATCCATTCCTGTAATCAGTAAATGTATATCGTGTGTGCCTTCGTAGGTAACCACCGATTCGAGGTTCATCATGTGTCGCATAATCGAGTATTCGCCGGTAATCCCCATTCCGCCAAGCATTTGGCGTGCGTTTCGGGCAATATCGAGGGCAATTTCTACACTGTTTCTTTTTGCCATCGATATTTGTTCTGCAGAAGCTCTGTTTTCACTTTTCAGTACGCCCAAGCGCCAAACCAAAAGCTGGCCTTTAGTAATTTCGGTCACCATTTCTGCCAATTTCTTTTGCTGTAACTGAAAACCGCCAATAGGTTTCCCAAATTGAATACGCTCTTTTGAATAACGCAAAGCGGTATCATAACAGTCCATTGCTGCACCCAATGCGCCCCAGGCAATACCATAACGGGCCTGATTTAAGCAGCCCAATGGACCTTTTAATCCGCTTATTTCAGGAAAAACATTCTCTTTTGGCACTTTTACATTATCAAAAACAAGTTCGCCTGTAGCTGAAGCACGCAAACTCCATTTGTTGTGTGTTTCAGGAGTCGAAAATCCTTCCATTCCACGTTCAACTACCATTCCCCTGATTTTGCCCGATTCATCTTTTGCCCAAACTACTGCAATATCTGCAAATGGTGCATTACTGATCCACATTTTTGCACCATTTAGAATATAATGGCTTCCAGCATCTTTAATATTGGTTACCATGCCACCCGGATTGGAGCCATGATCTGGTTCTGTTAAACCGAAACAGCCCATCATTTCGCCACTGGCCAATTTTGGCAGGTATTTTTTACGCTGTTCTTCGGTTCCATAAGCATAAATTGGGTACATCACCAACGAACCCTGAACAGATGCAGTGGAGCGGATGCCTGAATCGCCACGTTCTATTTCCTGCATCAAAATCCCATAAGCCGTATAATCCAAGCCTGCACCACCGTACTCAACCGGAATGGTTGGGCCGAAAGCACCAATATCGGCCAGGCCTTTTATTAAATGCTTTGGAAATTCTGCTTTTTGTGCATAATCTTCAATAATCGGACTCACTTCTTTTTTTACCCAATCTCTGGCTGTAGCACGGATTAATTTGTGCTCATCGGTTAACAATTCATCCAATAAATAATAGTCTGGCGCCTCGTACAGGTCTTTTTTTACTGATTTGCTCATGTAATTCGTGTTATCTGGTTAAGAAATCGCGTTAATTTCAAAGGTAACAATTTACGGCAAGGGGCATTATATTCATGAATAAAAAATTAATTTTGCAGCATACAAAATATACATGAGCCATTTCAAACAAACCGTAGCGTTAAAAGATGTAAAATGCTTTGCCTTACATGGATATTACCCAGAAGAGCAACTTATTGGAAATCATTTTGTTGTAGATCTCGAAACAGAGTTTACGCCGCAAGGTTTTGATGATGAAATAGGTCAGACCGTTAATTACGAAGACCTGAATGCTATCATTCTCGAAGAAATGAAACACACACAAAAGCTTTTGGAAACTGTTTTGAAGAATATCATTTCTAAAGTCATTAAATTATATCCTTTTGTTGAAACTGTACAGGTGAGTATGAAGAAATTAAACCCACCAATGCCGGGCCAGATTGGACATTCCTTTGTTAAACTTACTTACACATCAGCCAATTAAAATGAATTTTACGAAGATAAATGCTGAAATTTTAGCAGAAATTAAAGCTGCTATTGGAGCAGATAAGGTTTTTACTGATGCTGATAGTTTAGAAAATTACAGTCATGATGAAACTGAGGATTTACGTTACCAACCAGAGCTGGTGGTAAAGCCAACTTCGCCTGAAGAAGTTTCTGCTTTATTGAAAATCTGTAATACATATCATGTACCCGTTACGCCGCGTGGAGGTGGGACAGGTTTAAGCGGGGCCGCTTTGCCGATTTATGGCGGTGTTTCTTTATCGATGGAAAAGTTTAAGACTATTCTTGATATTGATACCGAAAACTTGCAGGCAACCGTTGAACCAGGGGTGATTACCGAGGAATTTATCAATGCCGTAGCCGAAAAGGGCCTTCTATATCCGGTTGATCCAAGCAGTAAAGGATCTTGCTTTATTGGTGGTAACGTGGCGCATGGTTCTGGTGGGCCAAGGGTAGTAAAATATGGCACCATACGAGAATATATCTTAAATCTTGAAGTAGTTCTGCCTAATGGCGATATTATATGGACTGGTGCCAATACTTTAAAATATGCATCGGGTTACAACTTAACACAGTTGATGATCGGATCGGAAGGTACACTGGCTGTGGTGACCAAAATTGTAACTAAATTATTGCCTAAACCTAGTCAATCCGTTTTAATGATGGGCTCCTTTAGCACCAATGAAGATGCATGTGCAGCGGTTTCCGCAATTTTTAGGGCAGGTGTAACGCCATCGGCTTTAGAGTTTATGGAGCGGAAAGGAGTAGAGTGGGTAATTAAATTCGATGATATTAAATTCGATTTAAAAGATGATGTTGCTGCCCTGTTAATGATTGAGTTTGATGGAGATGATTTGGACGATATTTTTAAAAACTGTGAGAAAACCAATATCGTTTTAGAAGAACATAATTGCACGGAAGTACTGTTTGCAGATACTGCGGCTCAAAAAGAAGAACTCTGGCGGATGCGTAGAACCATGGCAGAATCAGTTAAATCAAACTCTGTTTATAAGGAGGAAGATACGGTTGTGCCGCGAGCAGCTTTACCTAAACTTGTTAATGGTATAAAAGAAATTGGTGCCAAATATGGCTTCGAAAGTGTTTGTTATGGGCATGCAGGCGATGGAAACCTGCATGTAAATATTATTAAAGCCGGAATGAGTGACGAAGACTGGAAAAACAAACTCAAATTCGGTATCGCAGAAATATTCGAATTAACCACTGCTTTAGGCGGAACATTATCTGGCGAGCATGGTATTGGCTTAGTCCAAAAAGATTTTATGCCAATTAAATATTCTGAAATCCATCTTAATTTAATGAGAGGCATTAAAAACATCTTTGATCCTAACGGAATATTAAACCCTGGCAAAATTATGCCTGATTAATTTTACTCGTCACCCTGAACTTGTTTCAGGGTCTTTATATAGATGCTGAAACAAGTTCAGCATGACGGCTATTTTATTGTTCTAACTGTTCAAAACCCAGCATTTTTTGCTTTTCCTCTTCTGGGATAGCAGTTGGTTTGCCTGTGGCGTAATCAACCGCAATGCAAACCGTTTTTCCTTTACTGCAGATGATCTCTTCTGTTCCTTTTATCTTAACAATCTGGTAGTCCAGGTCGAAACTTGTAGTACCAATCCTCGATGTTTTTACATGAATAGCGATTTTATCATTCATTACTATAGGTAGAATATAATCCAGTTCTGCGTGGGCAATTACGACTCCTGTTTTCTTCCAATCCCATTTTATAATTTCTTCCCAGTATTTTGTTCTGGCAATTTCTAGATAGGTAAAGTAGATTGAATTGTTTACATGACCCATCATATCAAAATCAATAAAACGCAAATGAATATTGGTTTTATAGTTGAATTTGTCTGAAAAACCCCTTATTTCTGCCAATTTGTCTTTTGATTTGGATTTATTTTGCCAAAATGTCTTAAAAATCATAAATATTTGATTTGGTATGCAAGTTGAATATGGTGTATTATCAATTTAAAAATTAAAAAAATAAAGAATAAGCGATATGACACTAGTAAATTTTAACAACAGAACCCGTAACACAGCTCCTTACTTTAACAATGTTTTCGATTCATTGTTTAGCGATGCAGTAACTAAAAACAAAATGGTTGATAAATCGCCAAATGTGAACATTTATGAAAATGAAGCTGCATATGTAATTGAGTTAGCTGCTCCAGGTTTGAAGAAAGAAGATTTTCAGATCAATTTAAAAAAAGACACACTTTCTGTTTGGGCAGAAGTTAAAAAAGACGAAACCCAGGTAGCTAAAGATTTTACACGTAAAGAATTTGATTATAGCTCATTTGCTAGATCATTTAATTTACCTGATAGTGCCGATGGTGATAATATTACTGCTGAATACAAAGACGGTATTTTATCGATCAATATCAGCAAAAAAGACGATGCTAAATTACAGCATAAAGAAATTGTAGTATCGTAATAAAGATTTTCTCGAGAGAGGATTTTTCATAATAGTTTAGTTTTTTCAAAGTTTATGAAGCTTGCATCAGGTGAATTTGATGTAGCTGCGATAGAGAGTTGATGCAGGTTTCATAATGGTTTAAGTTTAGGTTTATAAGGTTAATGCTGGATGGCATTAACCTTATTTTTTTACATTACATCCAGGTCGCCGTGCTGAATTTATTTTACAAGTAGAAATAGTGTTTTCAATTGCCTTGTAGCTACTTCGTGGTTAGCATCTTTCTTGCAAAGTAGACCCTGAAATAAATTCAGGATGACGTTTGGGAATGCAGTATTTAGATCGATTTTAAGTTACATTCTTAAAATTAGCTTAACCTCAATTTTTTGTACTTTTGCGGCATGGAGAGAGAAATTCTGGATACAAAGCGTAAGGCACTTAAAATAAACCTTGACCCAAGAATTTATGGTACTTTTGCCGAAATTGGAGCAGGGCAAGAAGTTTCACGAAACTTTTTTAATGCTGGGGCAGCATCTGGAACAGTAGCCAAAACCATGTCGGCTTACGATATGACTTTTAGTGATGCCATCTACGGAGCAGAAACCAACGGTCGTTACGTTAGTCAGAACAGGCTTTTACAGATGCTCGATCATGAGTTTGGCTTACTTAATGAGCGTTTATCAGGCGAGAAATATGAAAGTCGTACCTTTTTCGCCTTTGCCGATACCGTAACTACGCTAAATTACAAGCGTACAAACGAACCTCACGGTTGGGTTGGAATCCGTTTCCAAAGCGAGCCAGGAGGTTTGCCTAATGAAATCTTTTTCCACGTACGTTTGCTAGATACCGATGTAAACATGCAACAACGTGTTTTGGGCATTATTGGTGTAAACTTACTTTATGCTGCTTTTTATCATTATCAGGATCCAAAGCTGATGGTAGAATCGTTAGCCGATAATTTAACCATAGGTTCTGTAGAAATCGATCTGATTTCAGTTAAAGGGCCTGCTTTTCCAGGTATAGATAATATCTTGCTTAATCTGTATATGATTATGAAAGATTTCTCGGCGGCAGCAATTTTCGATGCAGATGCACATCCGCGTCAAGCTAAAGATCTTCTGTACAAAAAGGACATTATGATTTTAAGAACCAAATATGGTCAGAAATCATTACCTAACTTTAACTTGTTTAATAAGGCTACCGATCAGTTTAAACGTACAAATAAGGTAGAAGAGGGGAACCTGGCAGTGATGATTGAGGTTTTGGCGACCAATGTTTTAACAGATGCGCAAGAAACGCCCGATGATATTGATTTAGTAGCAGTGGCTAAACGTGCCCAGGAAATGTGCGATACCGGAAACATTGTTATTGTTTCTAATTTTACACGCCACAACCGTCTTGCAAAATATTTAGCCAGATGTAAACCAAAAAGTGTTGGTCTGGCCACCAACATCAATAACTTAAAATTTGTATTCAATTCTAAAAACTTTACCGGCGAAAACTACTCTGGCCAGTTGTTGAGTTACGTAAACGATATGTTTAATACGAATGTGCGGTTATTTGCTTATCCTTTTCTGGATAAAAAGACCAATCAGGTAATTACCACAGCCAATATGCCGGTTACACCAGAAGCCAAGCCATTGTTTGATTTTCTTTTAATTAATGGATATATTACTGATATTAAGGATTATAGCGAGGATGAGGTGAAGACGGTTTAAGGCTTACATGGTGTCATTCTGAGGCTAAATTTATCGCATAGCAATCAATATTAATGAATAAGGAAATAAGGATTTTTAGTGCATATTAGGTCGTGTTGCGCGAATTAAATTATTTAATCAACTTTTCAATTACCTGCTTATAGCTATCGCTTACGGGTAGCTCCTTATCCGCTATAAATAAAGCGTTTTTTCTAATGGATGTTATTTTGTTGATATTTACGATAAATGATTTGTGGATCCTCTCGAAATAAGCAGGCAGCTGTTCTTCTATACTTTTCATACTCATACGCACCACCGCGGCTTTTTGGCTCGTTGAAGTATGGATCTGGATATAATCTTTGAGTCCTTCTACGTAAGTAATCTCATTATAATTGATCTTCACCAAACTGTAGCCCACATTTACAAACATATAATCCTGCTTGGGTAGGTTGTTATGTTCTGCTGATTGTTTGAGTTGGTAAAGATCTTTGGCTTTATTACATGCTTTCATAAAACGGTCGAGCGATACCGGTTTCATTAAATAATCTACCACATCGAGCGCGAAACCATCTAAAGCATATTGTTTATAGGCCGTTACAATAATTACCATTGGCTTTTTAACCAAACTCTGGATAAATTGTAAACCGGTAATACCCGGCATCTGGATATCGATAAAAATGAGGTCTACCGATTGTTCCTGCATAATTTTATTGGCAGCAAAAGCATCATCGCAGCAGGTCACCAACTCCAAAAATGGAATACGGCTAATATTATCAGCCAGTAATTGCAGGGCTAATGGCTCATCATCAATGGCTAAACATTTTATCATGCTGTTAATTTTAAAGTGAGGTAAACATTAAACCAGCCATCTTTTTTCTCAATTTCCAGTTGATGATCTTTACCGTAAAGTAAGTTTAAGCGTCTGCTTACGTTCGCTAGACCAATGCCAGATGCGGCATCTTTTACCTCATTCTCATCTTCGCTAAATTTATTTCGAACAGTAAACGTCAAGAGTTCATCTTCTGTTTTTAAGTCAACAAAAATCTGTGGTTTTTCAATCATCCCAACCCCATGTTTAAAGGCATTTTCGATAAATGGGATCAGTAACATGGGTTCTATTTCGTCAAACTCACTTTCAATATCAATATTTGTCTCTATGACTACTTTTTTGCCGAAACGCTGTTTTTGCAGATCTATATAAGCCTGCAGGTATTCGGTTTCAGTTTTAATGGAGACCTTTTCTTCGTCGGTTTCATATAACATATATTGCATCAAACCGGATAATTTCATTACGGTTGGCTCCAATTCATTGCTTTTTAATCTTACCAGTGCCACAATGTTGTTTAAAACATTAAAAATAAAGTGTGGACTGATCTGTGACCGTAAAAACGAAAGTTCGGTTTTCATGTTCTCCTGTTCACGCTGCAAAGCTCTTTTTTCTTCGCTTATCCGGTCTGAGATCATGGTAAAAGCGGTACTGGCGGCAATGGTTAATAAAAAAGTTGGTGTGTTAAACCAAAGCGTTCTGGCAAGGTTGAAATCAAAATTGGGCAGTAAGATTCTGAATAGTACGGAGTGAATGGTAATGGCTAAAAGTAAACAGCCAATAAATGATAGGCCGTACCACAAATATTTCTTTTTATAGAAAAATGATGGAATTAAAACTTTATTATTTAAATAAAATATAGCAATCCAATAAAAGTAACTGATGAAATTTAATCGAAGGAACTGGTTTTCATCATAACTGCTTATTGGGTGGGGAGGACGGCTTCGGTTAACATTAATAATATAGGGCAAAGTGATCAAAACCACCCATACAAGAATGTGTAGGGTAATTTTTATCCACTTTTTGGAGAAATTAATTGTCATTATTTTTTCTTTGGCGCTTTGCATCGCTAAGTTATTATTTATTATGTTTTTTAATGTGTTTCGTCATGCTGAATTTATTTCAAAGTAAATGCGAAATGTTTTAAAATCTCCCGCCTGCGTGGGGATAACGAAACTTTTGTTTGGATACTTAATGCTACTCATACCTTAATGCATCGATAGGATCTAAATTAGATGCTTTTTTTGCTGGGTAATAGCCGAAGAAAACACCAGTAATGGCACATACAACAAAGGAAATAATAATTGAAGATTCAGCAATTAAAATTGGCCAGTTTAAGAAATAGGAGATGAGGTACGCTGAACTCACACCCAAAACTACACCTATAATTCCGCCAGTAATGCTGATTAAAATGGCCTCTATTAAAAATTGCATCAAAACATCTTGTCCACGGGCACCGATAGACATACGCAGACCGATTTCACGGGTACGCTCGGTAACCGAAACATACATAATATTCATAATCCCAATACCACCAATAAATAGTGAAATGCCTGCAATAGCGGTTAAAAGAACGGTTAGCATACTACTGGTAGAACTGATGGTGCTGATTAATTCGGCCTGTGTACGTACCTGGAAATCATCTGTTTCTGCTGGAGTTAACCTGTGGCTTTCTCTTATAGCTTCCGATATTTCGGTTGTGGCAGCTGCGCTCGAAGCCTCAGTTGTTGCGGAAGCATAAATACTCTGTAGATAATTGGTTGCAGTAATCCTTTTTTGTACAGTAGTATAAGGAGCGAGGATAATATCGTCCTGATCCTGTCCGAAGTTACTTTGTCCCTTAGGCACTAAAACACCGATTACCTGGAAAGGAATATTTTTAAAACGTATAATCTGACCAATTGGATTACTTCCATCAGGAAATAGATTATCGATAACTGTTTTACCTAAAAGACAAACTTTAGCAAAGCTTTTTACATCATTTTCAGAGAAAAGAATACCATCCTGAAGTTTTAGTTGACGGATGTTCAAATAATCTGGACTCACCCCAGCAATGGTAGTTGGCCAGTTATAACCACCTTTAATGGCCTGTCCGTTAGTAGAAACCACAGGCGATAAACCGTTTATATTTTTGGATTGCAGATTTTTAATGGCAGTAATATCTTCTAGTTTTAAGGTTTGGATGCTGCTTCCCTGCAAACGCACACCACCAGGTTCATTGCTTTGGGGCATAATGGTAATCATGTTAGAGCCCATTCCTGATAATGAAGACCTGATACTTTGTTTCGAACCCTCACCAATGGCCATCATGGCAATTACCGCCGCCACCCCAATAATGATACCGAGCATGGTTAAAAAAGCACGTAGCTTATTCCTTTTTAATGCCCTAAAGGCGATCTTTAATAAATTTATAATGCTCATGATCTTCTCAAATTAGTAATCGTCAGATTCTGGTAAATTGGCAAGTGCCTCTTTGGCCGAACGTTGATTTTGGTTAATGCTGTCCTTTTGGATTTTTCCGTCCCTAAGCATAATGGTTCTGGTACTAAAAGCTGCAATATCAGGTTCATGTGTTACAAAAACGATGGTTTTTCCTTCCGCATTCAGTTCCTGCATCAAAGCCATAATCTCATAAGAGGTGCGGGTATCCAGGTTTCCTGTTGCCTCATCGGCCAAAATCATCACAGGGTGATTAACCAGCGCCCTGGCAATGGCCACACGCTGTTGCTGACCGCCAGAAAGCTGACTAGGGGTATGATCAAAACGCTCGGCAAGTTTTACCGATTCGAGCGATTTTATGGCCCTTTCTTTGCGTTCTTCGGCCGTGATGGTTTTATTGTAAAATAAGGGTAGCTCTACGTTTTCCAACGCCGATGTTCTGGGCAACAGGTTATAAGCCTGGAAAACAAAGCCGATCTTGGTATTCCGCAACCCCGCCAGTTCATTACGATTTAAACCTTTAACATCTACACCATCAAGTAGATAACTGCCTTCTGTAGGTTTATCTAAACAGCCCAATATATTTAAAAGCGTAGTTTTACCCGAGCCACTACTGCCCATAATGGTTACAAATTCACCGGCTTTGATATCGAAAGTGATTCCTTTCAAAGCCCTAACGGTTTGATCGCCCATTACAAACTCACGTTTTAAATCGTGTATATCTAATATCTTCTGTTCCATTATCTTCTTCTATTACCGCCTGGGCGTTTTGGCATAAAAGGACTAGATTGGCCTTGTGCTGCCGCCTGACTTTTACCCATGCTTTGTGAACCTGTAACGACAACGTCTGCTGCCGCTAATCCTGATAAAACTTCAACATGAGTATTGTCGTTTATACCGGTTTTAATCTTTTTTTGTACCAGTTCTTTTGAATTTTTTTGCACCCAAACATAAGCTTCGTCAGCTCCAGCTGGTTTCCTATCGCGATTAACCCAGGTCATTTGATATTTACCA
Source organism: Pedobacter riviphilus (assembly GCF_014692875.1). Lineage (NCBI taxonomy): Bacteria > Pseudomonadati > Bacteroidota > Sphingobacteriia > Sphingobacteriales > Sphingobacteriaceae > Pedobacter > Pedobacter riviphilus. Next base: position 2,276,028 of record NZ_CP061171.1, read on the forward strand.
GCTAAAGTTGAATCTGGAGCGAATTTTATAGCCTTTGTAGGGATGAGCAAAGCATTGTTAACCTCTTTGGTGAAGATGGTGATGTTTGCTGTCATACCAGGTTTTAACTTATTCCCATCATTTGAAGTATTAATGATGGTTTTATAGGTAACCACATTTGAAGAAATAGATGGACTTAACCTGATTTCTTGTATGGTGCCTTTAAAAGTATCGTTTAAAAAGGCATCAACGGTAAATGTTGCTCTTTCACCTTTCGAGATATCGCCTACATCTGCCTCATCTACAGATGCTTCCACCTGCATTTTGGTCAAGTCTTTTGCAATACTGAAGATGGTTGGTGTACTAAAGCTCGCCGCTACGGTTGTTCCTTCACTTACACTTCTAGAGAGTACTGTTCCATCAATTGGAGAATAAATACTAGCGAGTGATAGGTTCTTTTGAGCAGAAGCAAGTTGAGCCTTAATGCTGTTAACCGATGCTTTTGAGGCATTGTAAGTATACAACGCGTTGTCGTAATCTGCTTTACTTACCGCACCAACTTTATACAAATTACTTTGACGGCTGAAATTGCCCTGTTGGTAAACCAATGCACTCTGCGCACTGACTAAGTTTGCCTGATATTGATTTACAGTGGCCTCAAATAAAGTTTTATCAAGTTCGGCCAATAGCTGTCCTTTTTTTACCTTCGAGTTAAAATCTGCATATAGTGTTTTGATGGTTCCTGATACCTGAGTACCTACAGCTACCGTATCAACCGGTTGCACCTTTCCTGTGGCCGTAACGTTTTCGGAGATATAACCCATTTTAGGTCTTTCGGTTTCGAGAACAACCACCTGTTCTTTTTTGCGTAAAGCGAAGTACCAAACCGCAAATAATGCAACCGCGATACCGATGATAATAAATATTGTTTTCTTTTTCATGATTCAAATATTAAGTAGACTAGGCGGTAGCCATCATCATGTATTTTAGTTAGTAATAGGAACTCCTGTATAAAAATTATAGATCTTGGTATAAAGGCTTGCTGTATATTTAGCCTGAACAAAGGCCTGTAAAGCCTGTACGTATAAATTTTTCTGTTGCAGGTTTTCTACAATATTGTTGGTGCCTTCTTTTAAAGCCGCATTCGAAATGCGTAAAGCCTCGCTGGTATAGTTAAACTGCTCTTGTGCAGCAGCATACTGGCTGTTAGCGTTCTGTACATTGATGTAAGCACGTTCTACATTTTGGGTCAGTGTTGTTTTGGCATCTAAAAGCGATAAACGGGCCTGCTCAATGCCAATATTAGCCTTGGCAACATTTGTTTTGGTTACTTTTCTATCAAAAATCGGAATTGAGAGTGTTAAACCTAAGTTTTGGTAAAAACTATTGTTTAACTGATAGCCGTAACCGCCGATATTGTTGTTGTTATAACCTGTATTTAGCGATCCCCCTAAACTCAGCGTTGGGCGTAAGGTCGATTTTGCTTTCGCCAGTTCGGTGGTTTGGAGCTGTATATTCAATTCTCCGCTTTTAATTTCCGGACGGGTACGCAGTGCCTGATCTTGTGCCGAAGCTAAATTATCCAGTACCGGGGCTACTGCAACCGTATCTGTTGTACTTACTTCAAAAGGGGCAGCCGTAGGCAACTGCAACAGTTGTTTTAAGGTTAAAATATTTTGCTGTAAAGTATTTTGTGCGGTAACCAAAGTATATTTATCATTGGCGTAAGTAGCCTGTAACTGCAACAAATCTTTTTTGGCAATGGTTCCAAACTTATATTGTTGTTCTGATTGTTTAACCTGAGCCTCGCTGGTGGTCAACAGATCTTTTAAATAGGTGATGTTTTCTCTGGCCAATAAAATATTCAGATAAGCCTGGGTGATGGAGATGGTAATGTCGTTTTTGGCCGCTTCTACTGATAGATTTGCGGTCTGTAAGCTGAGTTCTTTAGCCTTGATGTCATTTTTTAAATAACTTCCATTGTACAGCGTCATATCCGAACTTAAGCCAAAACCACTGGTGTTTTGTAAACCCGATTTATAATTGGTAATGGCTTGGGAAACATTTCCAGATAAATTTGGGAGTACAGCTGCTTTTGAAGCGATTAAATTTTGCTCTGCCGTTTGAGAATTCAGCTTTAAGGTATTGATGCTGATGTTTTTTTCTTTGGCATACTCGATAGCAGTTTTTAGATCCCAAACTTGTGGAATATCCTGAGCTTTGATTGTATAAGGCGCTACAAGCAAAATGAGTACGACAATATATTTGATGTATCTGCGCATGGCGAATAAATTTTGTGTCTATAGAACTATTGAACACAAAAATATATCCGGTTAAGGCCAGGTTTTTACAATTGAGACCAAAGGAGGAAATGCTGGGACGAACGCTTAAAACTTTGAGATCACTCAAAATTTATATTTTAATACAAATTGTAGTTTGTCTGTTTTTTTGGACCACTTTAGGCATCTTATGTTAGCTGGATTTCACATTAAAGACATCGTCGTGCTGAATTTATTTTACAAGTAGAAATAGTGTTTTCAATTGTCTTGTAGCTACTACGTGGTCAGCATCTTTCCTGCAATAAAGACCCTGAAATAAATTCAGGGTGATGGTCGCATATAGAATAATGGTGGATGTTAAACCGTTCGTAATACCGAGCCAGTTTCGTTAACAATTAAGGTATGGTTTATGCCACATTTTAAAGCAAAATTATTTCGTTGGTGGCCCACTGGGAAATCGAAAGCTACAGGATAATTGTATTCCTTTACTTTTTCTAAAATGCTATCGTAAATGGTTTTGCCGAATTCTTCTCCTTCATCGTCAGGTTTAACCTTAAAACCACCAACGATTAAGCCCTTAAGCTTTTTCAGTTTACCGCTGCGTTTTAAATTCCACAACATTCTGTCAATGCTGTAGAGGTATTCGCCAGTATCTTCGATGAAGAGGATTTTGTCTTTTGTATCTAAATCGGATTTGCTACCAGCCAAAGTTTCGATAATACTCAGGTTTCCACCAACCAAAATACCATCAACCTTTCCTTGCCTGTTATTAATGTTGATAGGGGCTGTGTAGCCCATTTGCTCACCGACCAAAGCATTTTTTATAGATAAAATTGTTTCAATCTGTATGGGTTCGGCTTTACTCCAATCATCAGGAAAACTATTACACATTTTGGAGTGGATAGAGGCAATGCCATAATTTTTGGCCAGGTGGCAATGTAACACGGTGATATCACTAAAGCCGATAATCCATTTGGGCCTCCTTTTAAAGGATGAGAAATCTAATTTATCAATTATCCGTACAAAACCATATCCGCCACGGGCACACATAATAGCTTTAATGGTGGGGTCGTCGAGCATTTGCTGAAAATCAGCTAATCGCTCGTCGTCTGTTCCGCCATAGGTAAAATCGCGTTTACCAATGGTATTGCCAACTTTTATGGTAAATCCCCAGCTTTGCATCTGTAAAAGCGAAGGCTGGATCTGTTCCTGAGTGATGTAACCTGCAGGACTTGTAATTCCAATGCTATCACCAGGCTGTAAATATGGAGGGATTTTAAATGATGAAGTTTCACTTTCAACCGTATTGGCAAATGTTTTAAAAATGGGAAGTACAGTTGTGGCTGCAATAAACGAAGAAAGGAAATGTTTTCTGTTCATCTAAAGTATAAATGTAATATCAATCAGACTAAGATATGATTTTAAATATTTGCATAAAAGAAAAGGGACTTATATCCATAAATCCCTTTTTAAACCAAACAAATTAATCTGTAAAAGATTAGTATAATGTGAATTATATAGATAACCGCGTATGATATAAAATGTTTTGAGATTTTGAAAAAAAGTTTTTGTCAATGCTGAGCGCTGCGAAGAATCTATTCATTATATGCAGTTTTTTTAACATAATCAAAAAGGTAGGATATTTGATTGAGATGCTTAGCTGTGCTCAGGATGAGGGCATCTGTGTAAAAAGGTAAAGGCTACCCATCGCGGGTAGCCTTTGCTAACAACAAAACAAATATAAGATAACCAAATCTTGCCTGATTGAGCAGAATCAGGGTAAAGTGCTATGAGATACACTTTGCGGCCTAGTAATGGATTCGAACCATTATAGAGAGTTTATGAAACTCTAACCTTCCTATCGGTCAACTGGCCATGTTTTTATAATTGCTTTAATGTTAAATAATCGCTTAGTTCTAAAATCTGATCTTTATTTAAGCTATCTTCATCCTTTGCAAACGAAGGCTCATCTGTTTCCGTTTGTAACGGATAAATGAGTTTCGGATATTCATCTATAGCTGGATATTGAAAATAAATCGACATGATTTTAACGTTTTAATTGTTCAACATATTTTGTTATTGATTAATGTTGAGCAAATATAGAAATAAGTATATAATATCTATAGATTTAGTAGTATTTATTTTATAAAATATTTTAACCTATTCATTTTCAGCAAAATAATTTTTATATAATCCACTGCTTTATTAGGAATACAGACCCGAACTAGATAAACGGGATAAGAACAAACTCAATTTTATTCAGTTTAACGGCACATAATGGAGCTATTGTAGTCATGTACGGCAACATCTGTTTCTCAAGGCTTTAAATTGAATTTCAGAAAAGCTAATTATTTTAAGGATATTTGCAATTCAAACATTAAAATAGTAATTGTGTCTTTAGATAAATTAAAACTTAGCAAACCACTTGTAGCGGCCATGACTGATGCAGGATTTTTAACCCCAAAAGAAATCCAAGCCAGAACAATGTCGCGCATTTTAGGTGGACAAGATGTTATAGCGGTGGGACCAGAGGGTTCGGGAAAAACAACAACTTACGTTTTAGCTACTTTAATGAAGTTGAAATACGCTTTTGAGGAAGCACCAAGGGCATTAATTTTAGTACCAGATGCAGAGCATGTGGATCATGTTCTGGAACAATTTAAATTATTAAACCGGAACAGCACATTCAGGATTTTAGGAATTGATAGCCGTGGCACTATTGATACGCAAATGAATGAAATTACAGATGGCTGTGATATTATCGTTGCTGTACCAGACCGTGCCCGTGCCCTGTACCTTAAATTAGCGTTAAACACCAACAAAATACAATTGTTTATAGTAGATAATGCTGAGCTTATTGTTAAAAAAGGCCTGCAGCTACCAGTTGTAGAATTGGCTAACAGTGCTTATAAATCTCAGCATGTGGTGTTTACCGAGGTAATGCACGAAAAATTGAACCACATGATTTCGCCATTTATGAAAGATTCTGCTGCGACCATCGAAGTAGATGAAATAGGCGAAAAGCAGGCAGAAGTTTATCAACAGATGCTTTATCAGTTGCCTAATTTCAGAACAAAGCTTAACCTATTAACCTTATTATTAAAAGATACAGAGGTTTTTGATAAAGTTGTGGTTTTTGTAAATACACGTTTAACTGCACAAACAGTTTATAAAAACTTTAATCAGCATAAAGAAGGTGAGATTAGCATTTACCGCTCTTTGTTTTTTGATGATAAAGGCTATGACGATATTGAAGACTTTAAAGATAACCCTGAGGCAAGAGTTTTAATTGTAGCTAATGAGAATTTAGGCGAACTCAATATTGAAGGAATTCCTTTTATCCTGCACTTCGAGTTGCCTGAGCAGAAAGAAACATTAATTCAGCGCATTGTTAAACATGGCGATGAAGATGTGGTAGCCATTACTTTTTCTACCGATATTGAATTGATTGAGGTGAAAAAAATTGAGCAGGCTATTGGCCAGAAATTAGTGCTAATGGAGTTGCCTGAAGATTTAAAAGTGGTTGATGCTGCTGCTAAACCTAAGAAAAAGAAGGGTGCTGAAGAAGATGAAACTTCTGAACGCGGTGCTGCTTTTCACGAAAAGAAAGCCAGTAACCTAAAAAACTACAATTATAGCGCAGGTACTAAAGCCAAAATGACTTATAAGAATAAAAAGGGATTGTCTTAATAACACAATCGCCCATAGAATCGTCCTCCTGAACTTGTTTCAGGATCTTTTAGCAATTGTCAATACTATAGCATGATAGATGCTGAAACGAGCTCTGCATGACGCAACAACAAAAAAAGCTCCTCAGAATTAAATCTGAGGAGCTTTTCTGTTAACCGTTAATTCCGGTTAGTATAAAGTAAACTCTACACGACGGTTTTGCTGACGGCCAGCTGCAGTTTTGTTGGTTGCAATTGGTTGGTCAGGTCCGTAACCTGTAGCTTCGATTCTTGATGCATTTGCACCTTGAGATACTAAATAAGCTTTTACCGATTCGGCTCTGTCTTTAGATAAACGTAAGTTTAACTCTCTGCTACCAGTATTATCAGTATGACCAGCTAATTTTAAGCTAAAGTTTTTCTCTACCAATAAACCAGCAACGCGATTTAAAGTAGCATACGATTTAGAACGGATAGTCGATTTACCTAAATCGAACTCTAAGTTAGAAATTGCATCTCTAACCACTTTACGGTCAGCCTCGGTAATTACTTTGGTTTCTTTAATAATTTCGCGTTGAACTTTGATTGGGCAACCAGAACCATCAACAACTGTACCCGATGCAGTTCCAGGGCATTTATCAAATTTGTTTGCTACACCATCATTATCATCATCACCCAAATCTTTAGCATATTGTTCTCTATCACGTTGTGCATTTTGCTCAGCAGTTGATAGTGCTCTTCTTAATTCAGCACTTTCTTCAGCACTTTCTTTGCGTAAGTTTGCTAATGAGCTATAGTTTTGCAATTGAGGTTTGTCTTTACTGCCTAATGCAAATTCTACACCAGCATGCGCATAGGCAAATCTACTTTTCGGTAATGATTCAGGAGATTTAATGAAGTTAACGTCATAACCCAAATCAATATTTATTCCTTTCGCAACGCCTAATTTAACACCGGCACCCACTGGAATAAACCAACCTTCTCTGCCTTTACTTTCGCTAACAATTGCACCGCTTGTACTGTAATCAGACGACATATAACCTGCACCACCTTTTAAGTAGGGGATTAAAATTGCATTTTCGTTATTAATATTGATATTAGCAACGTTAAAAACAGCAGTTAAGGCGCCAGACCACTGAACACTCTGTTGAAAATCAGTAGTTCCGTTGGTTGATTTGATATCGCCTCTTAAAAAGTCAGCCTGCAAGCCTAAAGATGGTAAAATTTGTTTTCTAACATTTACTCCGTAACCGATACTTTTAAATTCTTTTGCTGTAACACTTCCAGAACCGAAAATAGTATTAGGAGAAAGTATGCCTCCATGTACACCTACGCTCCAGGTACGAAAAGATTTTTCTCCAAACCTAGAACCAGTTGTAGTAGTTGGCGTTTCCTGTGCAAATAATTGTGATGATAAACCTAATAAAGCAATCAACATTGTTGATTTAGTAATTTTTGTATTCATGTTTTTCTATTTTGTAAATATTAGTCTCTTAACAGTTTTTATATCATACTGTTTTGCATAGACTAAGAAAAAACCCTGCCAAAAGCATTATTTTTCTTACAAATAGCATATTATCAGAAGATTAGGAGGGTAAATTAATTTCACAAAAATATTACCATACAACTGAAATCGTGTTGGTTTTTGTATAGTATTCTATACAAAAATTTTAAAATAACTTTAATGTAGTAGTTTAAATTCTACTTGTCTGACGGATTTTTCTTATTACTCAATAACATCTCTAGTGTTTTTGCGAGCCTGCTTATACGCGTCTTTTCCTGTTTTGCAGATAAAAGCCAAAGTACGTATTCTTTCCTGTTGGTGTAAGCGAGTTGATTAAAGTAATCTAATGCTTTAGGATGGCTTTCCAAAAGGGTTTTTAAATCTTCAGGGACTTTAACGGTTTTATTCACCGGATCTATATATTCACCAAACTCGTTGGTTTTAATGTGATCGTTCCGCATTCCAGATGGCTTAACTTCTGTGATGCGCTTCAGCCGTAAGGCTGTCCAGGTTTCGTTTACTGCTGCCGATGCACATGGTGTTAAACCAAAAACATCCAGTTCTTCCCAGCTTTTCATTAGATCAAGATCGGATTTGATATTTGATGTTTTCTTCGGGTAGAATATCCAGATAATAGTCTTGGCATCAATATATTTAAGATTATTTTTAATCTGCTTATCGAGCTGATCTTTGTTTATGGTGAAAGCGATCAATACATTAAAAACAGCTTCTTCATTATATTTTATTACAATATCCAAAGGGATATCACCAAATATAGCACCCGCTTTCTCAGGAGCATTAACTACCTTAATCACATTACCAGGTTTTACCTGAAGTTTTTTTAAGAATAAATTTTCCATTTAATAAATAGTCTGAGATCCGAGGCCAGAAGATGATATTGCAAAAAAACGCGGTGTTCTCTGTGCTCTCCTTGATAAAAAAAGCTGGTTAAGTTACAACCTTAATTTAGCAAAGAAATCCCAAAAAACGATACCAGCAGAAATCACAATATTAAAAGAATGTTTAGTTCCAAACTGAGGGATTTCGATACATTCATCAATTTTGGCCATTACCTCATCGCTCACACCATCAACCTCATTTCCAAAAATCAATGCATATTTTTTGTTTGGATCGGGCTGAAAAGTGTTTAACATGGTACTATTTTCTGCTTGCTCAATAGCAACGATTTCATAACCTAAAGCTCTTAAGGCGTCAACAGCCTGTAACGTATCTGTATAATGTATCCAATCAACAGATTGTGTAGCGCCTAATGCTGTTTTTTCAATCTCACGGTGCGGTGGTTGGGCGGTTATACCACAAAGTATTACTTTTTCTAAAGCAAAGCCATCTGCGGTACGGAAAACCGAGCCTACATTGTGCATACTGCGAACATTATCCAAAACCACTACAACAGGTAGTTTTTCCTGTGTTTTAAAAGCTTCAATATCAGGACGGTTTAATTCGTCTAATTTTAATTTTCTCATTATTTTTAAAGTGATTACAGAGATGCAGGGATTACACCGATTACATTACATCTCGAATCTATGTTTATTCTTACCTAAACAGTAGGCTAGGGGTGTTAATCTGTTATTAAATACGGGCCGCTGCCAATTTCGCTAACGTAGATTGCAGCAGGATAGCCAATCTTTTCTACATAATAATCAGTTAAATGTTTTGCAAAGTCTTCTTCAAAGCCTTTCTCTAACAAAGCTATTGCACAACCACCAAATCCGGCACCCGTCATCCGCGCACCGATTACATGATTATACCCAGCGCAAAAATCAACTATCGTATCCAGTTCCTTTCCACTTACTTCGTATAATGTTCGCAAAGATTCATGAGAGGCATACATCAAACGGCCAAACGCTGTTAAGTCTCCTCCATTTAATGCTTTAGCCGCTAAATGAACCCTGTCATTCTCTTTAACGACATGTGTAGCACGGTTTAAAATAGTTTTATCGGTTATTACATGACTGTGCAGGGCAAATTTCTCAGCGGTTAATTCGCAAAGGTAATGAAGGCTTATTTCTTCGTTTAATAGTTTTAATGCTGTTTGACATTCTGCAACGCGCTCATTATATTTAGAATCGGATAATTCGCGCGACTTATTCGTATTGATGATCGCCAGCACATAATTGCCAAGGTCAATATCAACCATTTTGTATTTTAAGGTTTCACAATCTAAAACAATGGCTTTATCTTTTTCTCCAAAAGTAACTGCAAACTGGTCCATAATGCCCGAATTTAGACCGATAAAATCATTCTCAACGCGTTTAGCGATTTTAACAAGCGCCAATTTATCGTAACCCAGATTAAAATAGGTATTCAGTGCATAAGCAGTGGCTATTTCTATAGAAGCTGAAGAAGAAAGACCTGATCCGATTGGAATGTTTCCGTAGAAGAGAAAATCTAAGCCGTTAATTTCCTTACCATCTTTTATAAATTCGTTGATTACACCAATGGGGTAATTCGCCCAAAGGCTACCATCTTTTTCGTTTATGGTATTGCTTGGTACTGCTGTTTGAGCATCGAAGTTTAAACTTTTAAACCTAAATCTGCCATCGTTATTCGGGGCAATGGCTACCCATGTTCCTAAGGAGATGGCACAGGGCATAACCAAACCACCATTATAGTCAATATGCTCTCCAATGAGGTTAACCCGGCCAGGTGTAAAATAAATGGCATCAGCTTTTTTATGGTATTGCTCGGCAAATTTTTCCCGTAGGTTAATGTTCATTTGGCTAAAATATATTTATAAAAAGCATTAATAATAGTATGTTTGTTTAGGAAACAAAAGCCCTAAGTTACAATTTATGAGCATTCAGCAAATACCCACCGGAAAAATTATTGATGGCGAAGAAGTTATCGCAATCGAACTAACCAATAGCAAAGGCACTTATGTCAAAATATTTAATTATGGTACAATTATCAACAAATTTATAGTTAAGAATGCCAAAGGTGAAAAGCAGGATATCGTTCTTGGCTTCGATACATTTGACGAATACCTCAATCCAGCATATTTAGCAAACTACCCTTATTTTGGTGCTATAATTGGCCGATATGCCAATCGCATTAAAAATGGAAGACTCATTATTGATGATGAAACCTATCAGTTGGCACAAAATGCTGGTACCGACACGCTGCATGGTGGTATAGTAGGCTTTGACAAAAAAGTTTGGGATATTGTTGAAATTAATGATGGGGCACAACCTTCGGTTACCCTGCAATATGAAAGCGTAGACGGCGAGGAAAATTTTCCTGGAAACCTGGTTATTGATTTAACTTTCGAACTGACTGAAAATGATGAATTGATTTTAAGTTATGAAGCAGAAACAGATAAAGCTACAGCCATAAATTTAACACACCATAGTTATTTTAATCTGGCACCCGGAGGCGGAAATATCAAAAACCATAAACAGCAGATTTTCGCTTCAAACTATTTGGAGCAAGATGATAATTATTCGGTAACTGGTACATTAATTCCTGTTGAGGGTACACCTTTGGATTTTACCAAATCAAAAAAATAGGGCAGGATTGGAATGAAGATGAAGGCTATGATCAAACGTTCGTTTTAGATAAGATTTATGGCGATTTATCGCTGGCCAGTAAAACAATTGAGGATGAAAGCGGTTTAGTTCTAAGCGTATACACTACAGAACCGGTAGCCCATTTGTACACAGCGAAGTATTTAGGGGTAAAGAACGGTAAGGATGGAAAAGATTATGATAGTTATGGTGCCTTTTGTGTAGAAACACAACACCATCCAAATGCCATTAATATTCCGACATTTCCTAGTACCATTTTAAGACCGGATGACCTGTACACGCAAACAACAATTTACAAAGTTTCATTAAACAGATAAATTATGTTTACGATCGAAAACATCCGGGCAGCAGAATCAAAAATTAAAACTGGTGCAGATTTTCCTCATTTTATAAAAGAAATTAAGGAAATGGGTGTTAAGCGTAATGATGTTTATGTATCAAACGGCTTATCGATTTATTTTGATGATGAGGATAATGCTCAACAGGTGAGTCCTGATGCGTACCCAACGCTGATAGTTAATACAGAATCATCATCTGATAAACTCGCACACGCGTTGAAAATACACCAAAAAGGTGGAACAGATTATTTTACATTTTGCAAACAGGCAGCGGATGCGGGAGTAGAGAAATGGGTTACCGATCTGGACGAAATGACCTGTACTTATTTAGATGCTGACGGAAACGAACTGGTTAAAGAGACCATACCAACAATATAGTAAAACGCATAAAAAAGGCCCGAAATTTCGGGCCTTTTTTATTACGCTGCGATCGTTATCTAGACCGAAGTAAAACATAGTGAAGAGATCTATTAGTAAAATCTTTTTTTTCGATGTTAAACCATCGCTTTAAGATTGCTTAGTGCCTAGCAATAGCGATTTAGGGTTAAATCCTTTCCAACACCATTTTTATTGCTTGTTCTACAATTTTGTTTGGTTCTTTGCTAAATTCGAATTTTACACGGCTGGCTAAAATCGCGTTTATCGAAATTGCGTTGTGACCTAAAACTTTGGCCAAAGCATAAATTCCTGCGGTTTCCATTTCCAGATTGGTAATGCGATATTGATTGCTTTTAAAACTATTGATCAGGCCGATAAAATCGGGAACTGCATTTTTTGCACGCACAATTCTACCCTGTGGCGCATAAAAGCCAGGTGCAGTGATGGTTATACCTTTGGCCATATCTTTACCAATGGTATTTAATAGTGTTTCACTTGCAGCCGTTAAATAGGGGTTAATATTTTTAAGGTGACCAAAATAAGCCTTAATATCATCCATTAAAAGCTGTTCATCACCAGATAATTGTTGGAGATAATAATTCATTAAAGCATCCATTCCCAAGCCATAAGACGAAGCTAAAATGGTTCCCATCGGAATATCTGGTTGAACAGCACCAGAAGTACCCACTCTGATAATATTTAATGAGGTAAGCGCTGTTTTAATTTCACGGGTTTCAAAATTAATATTAACAAGTGCATCTAACTCATTAAAAACGATATCAATGTTATCCGTCCCAATACCTGTTGAGAGCACGGTGACACGTTTTTTGCCTACATAACCAGTGTGGGTAATAAATTCGCGCTTACCTTTTTTTAATTCTATTTTATCGAAATATTTGCTTACCTCGCCAACGCGGTCAGGATCGCCAACGGTAATTATCGTATCGGCAATATCCCCAGGCAAAAGGTTCAGGTGGTATATGCTGCCATCAGGATTGATGATTAAGTCGCTTTCGGATATTTTCATATTTGGTTTGTATTGATCTGCAAGTTTCGCTGACGAACATAGTTATACTTGCTTATTATATTATCAGCGTTTTTATTAAACAGTTTGCAGGTATTTTAATTTAACACCTTCAATTTTATCAAATTTACTTAAAACCTGATTGAGTTGTGCTTTTCTCACTTCAAATTTCAATATGCAGTCTGTATCAAATTGCTGGCCTAAGATCTGCAGATTTTCTTCTTTGCTTAACTTCATCACCTCGTTCATTTGCAGATATTCGAAATGCACTTCATAAACATCGTTAACTGTTTTGCTAATAATGGTAGACATCTTAATTGATGCTATACTAGCAGATTTATACGCATTAATTAAACCAGGAACACCTAATAATGTACCTCCAAAATAACGTACAACAACAATTAGGATATTGGTTAGATCTTCTGATAATAAACAGTTCAGAATCGGCCTGCCCGCTGTGCCCGAAGGTTCACCATCATCGTTAGCCCTAAAAACAGATCGATCGGGCGTGAGACGATAAGCATAACAAAAATGCCTCGCTTTGGTATGTTCTGCACGTAGATTGGCGATAAGTGGTTTTACTTCATCCTCACTGCGGATTGGGTAGGCATAGGCCATAAACTTGCTTCCCTTATCTCGAAATATACCTTCTGAAGTACTTTCGATGGTTTTATAAGAATCATCGAACAGCATTTTGCGACAGTGTAATGAAGATAACGGCTACAATCGCCAAAATTATACCTGCGTAATTTAATCTGCTCAACTTTTCTTTAAATGCGATTACCCCAATTAAGGTACCTGCAATAATTACCCCTAAATTCATAGCGGCAAAAACGGTAGATGGATTTTCTGCCAATGCTTTATGCGCTTTCATGTAAAAAAAGATATTCCCAAAATTGAAGAAGCCTAAAATGAATCCACACGCCACATTTACCAGTTGTATTTTTATTTTACCAGCCATTACCATCGAAATTACAATAAGTAACGAAACAATAAATGCCAGGCAAAAAACAGCAAAAAGCGAGGTGGTATAAGACAATTCTTTATATAATGCAATTTGTTTAAAAAGTACATCGATTACGCCAAAACCGACGAAAACCATCACAGGGTAAATTAGACCTTGTTTACTGGCTTCTTGATGATCTGATTTTCTAAGAAAAGTGAAGAAAATAGCCACAAAACCAATGGACAGGCCAATAATTTTTAGGTTATTAAAATCTTCTTTAAAGATAAAATAAGCAGCCAGTATCGGAATAAATAGTGACAAACGTTGGGCAATGTCGGTTTTAACGATGCCAAGGTTTTTTACTGATGCGGCAAGGAATAAAAATATCGACGGCAATAGAATAGCCAGCGTAATATAAATAGGCCATGGTGCAGCAGATGTGATCAGTTTAACATCAGGCTTAAAAAAAACAAAACATAAACTTAATGCAGCAAAGTAATTGACGGTAACGGCTTGAATAATACTGATTTGGTACCGTTTAGCCAGCTTTAATAAAACGGCTACGGTAACACTGCAGCAAATGCTTAAAATAATGTAAATCATTTATTTGATGTCGTTTAGATAGATAGAAAGTTTGTCATTTCCGATTTGCACTGTTTCCTCCAGATTGCCATTAATTTTTGGAGAAGAAATCCCATCGCTCCAACTGGTAGATGAAGTAAAAATACGCGCTTCATCCCATAGGTTAGTACTTAAAAATTGATTTAAAATATTAGCGCCCCCCTCAATAATGACCGATTGTATATCCATGAGGTAAAGCTGAAAAGCGATTTTTTGCGCTAAATAAAAGTGCATATCTTCCATCTGGATATAATGGATATTGTCAATTACATCAGTTTTAACCTCATTGAAGATAATGGTTTTTGCCTCTGAATTAAAGATGTGGTTCGTTACTGGCACCTGAAGGCTTTTATCGATTACCAAACGGATCGGGTTTTTACCCGGCCATTCTCGTGAAGTTAACTGTGGGTTATCCATTATGGCAGTTTGTTTGCCGATCAGGATTGCATCTTCCTCGCTACGCCATTGATGTGCCAAACGTTTAGCCAAAGCTCCACTGATCCATTTCTGGTGACCATCCTTTGTTGCGAAATAACCATTCACGGTTTCGGCCCATTTTAAAATGATATATGGCCTCTGTTTTTGTATCCTCGTAAAAAATCTTCTGTTAAAATTGCGGCATTCATCATCTAAAATCCCACTCACCACCTCAATTCCTGCATTTTTAAGTTTCTCGATCCCTTTACCGTCAACACCTGAAAAAGGGTCTCTATTGCCAATAACCACTTTCTTTAGCCTGTGTTTTACCAATAAATCGGCACAGGGCGGTGTTTTGCCAAAATGCGCGCAAGGCTCCAGGTTAACGTAAGCGGTAGCCTTTTTCAATAGATTTTCGGCCTCATTGCCATGTGTATCAAATACAGCTTTAATGGCATTGGGTTCGGCGTGCGATTTTCCATATTCCTGGTGATATCCTTCTCCAATAATTTTGCCGTCTACAACAATAACACAGCCAACCATTGGGTTCGGACTAACATTCCCCAAAGCTAATGCTGCTAAATCAATACAACGGTTTATATAAAATTCATCGCTCATTAAGGCAAAAGTAGTAAAAAAAGAGTCATGGCCTTATCAAAAGCGTGCTGTTATCATCTCAAATAAGTAATTTTGTGCATATGAAGATAGGAGAACTAGCGGACCATTACGAACTCGAACTTGAGCCTTTTTACGATAATAATGAAGCAAAAGCAATATTTAGTATTGCTGCCGAGAAGGTTTTGGCTTTATCTTCTGCTAAACTGATCATGCAAAAAGATATCGATGTCAGTTTTATCAACATGCAAAAACTTTTGAGTATCCTTAACGATTTGCAGATCGGGAAACCAATTCAACACATTTTAGAGGAGGCTCATTTTTACGGCGCTGTTTTTTGTGTTAATGAACATGTGCTTATTCCTAGACCAGAAACTGAAGAATTGGTTGATTGGATCATTTCAGATAACAGTTCGCAGTTTTCAGTCAACACTAACCATAAAATCAGTATTCTTGATATTGGAACCGGCTCTGGGTGCATTCCCATCACACTTAAAAAACATTTGCCAAAAGCTGAAGTAGCTACATTGGATGTTTCTCCTAATGCCATCGCCGTAGCCAAAGAAAATGCGGAACAGATCAACGTGAAGATCAAATTTATTGAAGCAGATATTTTGACTTTCAAATCTGAAGAAAAGTTTGATATCATTGTAAGTAATCCTCCTTATATCAGAGATTTAGAGAAAGTAGATATGCATAATAATGTATTGGTTTACGAACCCCATTTAGCATTATTTGTTCGCGATGAAAACCCGTTAATATTTTATAAAGCCATCGCTGACTTTGCGAGAACAAACTTAACACCTAATGGACAACTTTATTTCGAGATTAATGAGTATTTAGGTAAAGAAACGATTGATATGTTAGCTGCTAAAGGATTTATTGATATTGAGTTAAGAAAAGATATGCAAGAGAAGGATCGGATGGTTAAAGCTGGAAGTCCGATGTCAGAGATCAAGAGTCGGAAGTAACCTAGCTTTGGTATGGGACTTTCTTCGTTCGTCCTCCTGAACTTGTTTCAGGATCTATAATTGAAGGAATGCCGCATCTGCGTATTACATTAAAGATGCTTTAGTCTTTCTGCGCTTCAATTAAGCCCTTGGATGAAACTGTGTAATTACCTCTCTTAAATAATCGCGATCGATGTGGGTATAAATTTCTGTGGTGGTAATGCTCGAGTGGCCAAGCATTTCCTGTACGGCGCGTAAATCAGCCCCACCTTCAATTAAATGTGTAGCGAACGAATGCCTTAAGGTATGAGGACTTATTGTTTTCTTTAATCCCGTAGATATAGCCAGGCTTTTAATCAGGTTAAAAATCGAGATACGGGAAAGTTTAGCGCCAAACCGATTCAAAAAAATAAAATCTTCGTTTCCTTTTTTAATATTAGCATGTACCCGAACTTCATTAATGTAAATATCGAGCAGTTTTAAGGCCACGCTTCCGATGGGCACTAAACGCTCTTTATTTCCTTTTCCAATTATCTTTATAAATTCGATCTTTGGGTACAGATTTGATATTCTTAATTCGGTTAATTCAGTTACCCGTAAACCGCAGCCATACAAAACCTCCATAATGGCTTTATTACGCATTCCATCGGGTTTTGAAGCATCTATAGCAGCTATAAGTTCATTAATCTCATAAATATTCAAAGTATCAGGTAATTTTCTACTGAGTTTTGGTGCATCAAGTAATGTTGTAGGATCATTTGAAATCACATCTTCTAGCATTAAATAAGCAAAGAAAGCTTTTAGTCCTGATATTACCCGAGCCTGTGTACTGGCTTGCATACCTAGCTCATTCAGCCATGAGATAAAGGCTTTCAGATCAGTTATACTAATGTCGGTTAACAAGGGCGCTTTATTCAAAGATTTAAAATACTGGATCAATTTATCAATATCGCTCAGATAAGCATCAACAGAATTGCCAGATAACGACCGCTCTAACTTTAAATACGATTTAAATCCTTTAATATATGATGGCCAAAGCATGTTTTTATTTGAGATTTTTTATAACATTGCAACGTTACAACATTATATTATGAAAATACAAATTATTAACGGGCCAAACTTAAACTTATTAGGTGTACGCGAACCATCTATTTACGGAAACACCAGTATTGAAGATTATATTAAAGAATTAAAAACGGTTTACCCAAATATCGAAATTGAATACTATCAGAGTAATGTTGAGGGCGAAATTATTAATAAACTGCAT
Source organism: Pedobacter riviphilus (assembly GCF_014692875.1). NCBI lineage: Bacteria > Pseudomonadati > Bacteroidota > Sphingobacteriia > Sphingobacteriales > Sphingobacteriaceae > Pedobacter > Pedobacter riviphilus. The sequence continues at coordinate 2,293,559 of NZ_CP061171.1, forward strand.
GAAGTGGGTTTTAGTTATGATGGGGTAGTGCTAAATGCTGGCGGTTATACACACACTTCAGTTGCCATTGCTGATGCGATTGCAGCTATTAAAACTCCAGTAGTAGAGGTACATATATCTAATATTTATGCCCGTGAAGAATACCGTCACGTTTCTTTAACTGGTAAAAACTGTCAAGGTGTTTTAACGGGATTTGGTATAAAAGGGTATCGCTTGGCTATCGAAAGTTTATTGATTTAATTTGATCTACTCTGGTATTACTTCTGTCAGATGGCAGCATCTGACTGCATTCCAATTAAAGTTCAAAAAGATTGGTCGTCATTCTCGTGCAAACGGGAATCTTAAAGCTCATGTAATTTGATTCCCAATCGAGCTTGGAATGACGATTCGCTATTTTACTTCAAATTCGAAAAATATTTAATTTTCTTAATAAAAAATGCCCAAACAACGCTATTGTTATATACTCCTGTATGTTGGCTATATGTTTTTTGAACAGCTTTCCGTTTTTTATTTGTTTTAGAAAGTGATTTTAGAAAATGCCAGTGGCCTTTGCTTACTGCCATTGTAAATTTAGGCTTTCCGGTAAGCAAAAAATGCCACCATGCAATAAAATCAATAAACATCCTGATTGTTATTCTGAAAATGGCATCACCGGCAGGTAAATTTTTCTGCATGATGATCAGGTTGTTTCTGAAATTGAGATAAGTTTTAAATGGATTCTCTGTTTGTAGTGTTCCACCGCCAACATGATAAACTTCGGCATCCGGACAGTACATAATCTTGTAATTCAGGTTCTTTAAACGCCAGCACAGATCTATTTCCTCCATATGCGCAAAAAGATCTGCATCTAAGCCACCCGTTTCTCGCCAACATTTGCTTTTAATAAAAAATGCCGCTCCACTTGCCCAAAAAACTTCGATTGTATCATTGTACTGACCATAGTCAAACTCATATACATTAAACAGCCTGCCACGACAGAAAGGAAAAGAATAGATATCCAGATACCCCCCGGCTGCACCAGCATACTCAAATTGTTTTTTGTTTAACTGCCATTTAATTTTAGGTTGCGCCGCAGCAATCTGTGTATCGCTTTCCATCAAATCGATCACAGGCTTTATCCAATTGGGGGTTACCTCTACATCCGAATTGAGCAGTATAAAATAATCAGCCTCAACGCGTTCTAAAACCTTGTTGTAGCCTCCTGCAAAACCATAATTCTGGTCGTTCAGTATAATTTTAACAGTAGGGAAGTTTTCTTGTAAAAATGAAACAGAATCATCAGTAGAGGCATTATCGCCCACTACAATTTGGAGATTATCATACGCAGAAAGCAAAATTCCAGGTAAAAATTGCTTTAAATATGCTTTTCCATTCCAGTTTAAAATTACAACAGCTACAGATGGGTTCATTCTTTTTTATTCGGGTTTAAATTTCCAGCGCTTATGGCTCCAAAGCCAATATTGCGGCTGTTCTTTAATAATATTTTCTAAAAACTTAAAGTGCAGATCAGTAATCTCGAATTCATGCATTCGTTCCGGATCCAGGCACATGGGCAAAACTTCTATATGGTAGTAGCCCTTTTTAACTACATTAACTTTAAAATAATATATTGGTCTTTTAGTAGATTTTGCAATTTTTTCTACGCCTAAAAGCGCTGCAGTAGGTTGATGCAGAAAATCTACAAAATATTTGGTTTCTTCTCTGGTAGGTGATTGGTCGCTCGCAAAACATAAAAGTGTTGGTATGTTTTTATAAGCGGCTATCCCGCGCAACGTTTGCCGCATAGGCATAAAAATATTTCCATACTTGGTCCGCAAACAATCAAACCAGGTTTCGAAAATTTTATTTTTGATGGGTTTAAAAATAACCATAGTTTTGGCTGATATGCTCAGGCCAAGCGCTAATGTGCCTAATTCCCAGTTGCCATAATGGCCGGTACAGGCTAATACACTTTCTCCTGTTTTAAAATGAGTCTCCAGTTGTTCCAAACCAGTAAACTTTACCCTTTTTAAGATTTCAGCTTTCGAAATACTGGTCATTTTAATAATTTCGAAGATAAGTTCAGCCAAATACAGGAAGAATTTTTTCTCTATAACCTTAATTTCGGCTGAAGACTTTTCAGGAAAAGAAAGGGTTAAATTCTGTCTGACAACTTTTTTTCGATAGCCTATTACGTAATAAAGCAGATAATATAGTAATCTTGCAAAAAAAAAGAGCAGAGATAAAGGCAGCAGCGATAACAGGTATAAAAAAAATACGCCAACGTGCGCAATCCCTCTTTTAATCATTATTTTTAAAACGTTTCAACTACAAACATAAATTTTCAAATGCAGAATACAGCTATACTTCCATTATTTTATCTTCCACCAGTGGGCTATTTTAGTTTATTACAAAAACTGGGAGAGGATTTTTTAATTGAAAAACACGAGCATTTAGCGAAGCAGACTTATCGTAACAGAGCCAGTATTTATTCGCCCAATGGAAAACTGGATATTACCGTTCCAGTGGTTAAAGGCTCAAAAACACACACGCAAATGAAAGATGTACGGATTAGTTATGATTTTAAATGGCAACGTTTACATTGGATGAGCTTAGAAAGTTGCTATAGAAGTTCGGCCTATTTTGAGTTTTATGAAGATGAACTTTCGCGATTTTATAATCAAAAATTCGAATTCCTTTTCGATTATAACCTCGAATTGGTAGAATGGCTCTCCAAAAGTTAAAGCTTAATAAAAGCTTCGGAGTTACCACCGAATATTTTGATAATATTGCTCCCGAGCTTGATTTTCGTACTAGTATGAATCCTAAAAAAGAGGAAGATATTGTAAAAAATAAGCCATATTATCAGGTTTTTGAAGATAGACATCAATTTTTACCCAACTTAAGTATTGTTGATTTGTTGTTTAACCAGGGTCCGCAAGCCCGGCTATATTTATAAAGTATGGGAAAAAACAAACCGCGTAACCGCCATAAGCACTATAAAGTTCCAGCCCCAGGTACCAGTCCGGGTTTATACACTATTGATGAAGAAGCATTAAAACCAATTATTGTACTTCATATTTATAACGATAAGAGTTATAAAAAAGTGGAATTGGAAAACATTAATAATATTGATAAACTGATTGAAAATAAGGATTTTTGTTATTGGTTTGATATTAAAGGACTGGCAGATCCTAATATATTCGAAACACTTTATTCAAAATTAGGTATCAGCAGGCTTGTATTAGAAGATATTACCAGTTCTTACCAGCGACCCAAGCTAGATGAATATGATAATGACAAGTACATTTTTGCAGTGAGCAGGCATCTGTTTTTAAATGAGGAGAATATTTTAAATAATGATCAGGTCTCTTTTATCCTCTCTGAACGTACATTGATTACCTTTCAGGAAACTTATGCCGATTGTTTTGAGCCTGTAAGAAAACGATTGGAAATAGGGAAGGGGAACATCCGTATTGGCGGCATTAGTTATCTGATGTATGCCATTATGGATGTAATTGTAGATAATTATTTCGCCTTATTAAATTTTTGGGGTGAAGAATTAGATGCAATTGAAGACCGCTTATATGATCAGCCTGATAAAAGGATCATGTATGATACACAAGCCATTAAAAGATCGTTGATCATGATCCGAAAAGTAGCCTGGCCAGAAAGAGATAAACTTAACGATATTATCCGCACCGATAGCCCGTTAATATCCGACCTGACCAAAACTTACATGAAGGATGCTTACGATCATTGTATCCAGATTATTGATTTCATTGAATCCCTAAAAGAGATTGCATCGGCCAATATTGATATGAATTTATCCATTATCAGTAACCGGATGAACGAAATCATGAAGGTTTTGACCATCATTTCGTCCATATTTATTCCATTAACCTTTATTGCAGGGATTTATGGGATGAACTTTAGTCGGGAAGACCCTACAACCGGAAAGATATTGAAAGATAACATGCCAGAATTATATGCCGAACATGGTTATTTATACACCTGGATTGTAATGGCTGTGATTGCGGTTTTACAAGTGATTTATTTTTGGCGTAAAGGTTGGTTTAAATAGTACTTCATTCTTATTAAGAATGCGTTTCAAGGATGTTTTAACCTACATTCGTCAGCTTTACCAGTAGCAAAGCGGAAAGCAACGAAGTAAACCGAGCCTTAAGCGAGCTTACCGCAGGTAATTTATTTCAGGGTCTATTCTGTAGAAAAATGCTGAAACAAGTTCAGCATGACGAGGGTAAGAAAGGTTAAACAGAAATTTTAATAAAAATCAACTTTTAATATTTGTAGCTTTAGGGCGTTTATGGTTAGGTTATAGATGCAGTCATTCGAAATAGATAAAAGCGACGTACTCAAGGTTAAAAATGCAATTTTAGCTGGCGATGAAACTTTAAAAGTAGTTTTAGAGGAGTATCATGCCTCAGAAATCGCGATTTTGTTTGAGCGTTTGGATAAATCCGAACAACAGCATATTATCAACCTGCTTCCTGCAGAAATAGCATCTGAGATTATTTCCGAGATGGATGAAGAGTCCCATCCCGAGGATTTACTTTTTCAGCTTCACCCTGATAAACGCACTGAGATAGTTGAAGAACTGGATTATGATGATGCAACAGACATTATATCTCAGCTGGAAGATCATGAACAGAATGAAATCTTAGAGGACCTTACCGAAGATCATGCTTCAGAAATCAGGAACCTTTTAACCTACGACGAAAAAACTGCTGGTGGTTTGATGAACACAGAACTGATCTGTGTAAACATAAACCTCACCAAAAAAGATGCAATTGACGAGATTATCCGCCAGAGCGAAGAAATGGAAGAGTTTTATACCATTTACGTAGTTGATGACGAGGAGATTTTTAAAGGTATAGTTTCGTTAAAAGATATCATTAAAGCAAAACACAATGCCAAGATAACAGAGTTGGTTAAGGTCGATGCCGTTTATGTACATCCTGATACCGATCAGGAAGAAGTAGCCAACCTGATTTCGCAGTATAACTTAACCAGTATTCCGGTAATAGATGATCATCAAAAATTACTCGGAAGGGTAACTTTCGATGATGTGATCGATGTAATGGAAGCAGAAAGTACAGAAGATATCTTAAAAATTTCGGGGGTATCAGAAGATGAGGAGTTGAGTGGTAACTGGGTAGAAGCCGTAAAATCACGTTTACCTTGGCTAATTATCAATTTGGGCACAGCTTTCTTAGCATCATCTGTAGTGCGTTACTTCGATCCGACGATTAAACTAATTCCTTCTTTAGCAGCCTATATGACAATTATTGCTGGGATGGGCGGCAATGCTGCTACCCAGGCACTTGCAGTAACGGTAAGGCGTATTTCGTTATATGATTTAACAGATAAACAGGCTTACAGGACCGTTTTAAAAGAATTTACCGTAGGCTTAATTAATGGTGCAGCTAACGGATTAATTGTATTTATTTTTGCCTTCTTTTTCGACGGAAACCCAATGCTCGGTTTGGTTATCTTCCTGGCTATGACAGGTAATTTGATTATTGCGGGCATTACCGGTGCAGGTATTCCACTTATTTTAAAACGCGTAGGTATCGACCCCGCCATTGCATCATCTATAATTATTACTACTTTTACCGATGTTTTTGGTTTCCTATTAATTTTAGGGCTGGCCAGCAAACTTTTATTATAATCAGGATTTACTTGATTTAGAATTCCAAGATTTAACGCTTGCAAAACTAAATTGAGCACCTGTAAATTGAACTAATACTACAATATATTAAATCTGCAAAATCTGATCCCGATGCAAAAAACAAGACACGATTGGACAAAAGAAGAAATACACGAAATTTATAATAGACCATTTTTAGATCTGGTTTATGAAGCCGCAACCATCCACAGAGAAAATAAAGATTATAATGAAGTTCAGGTAAGTTCATTGATTTCGATTAAAACTGGTGGCTGTGCCGAAGATTGCAGTTACTGCCCTCAAGCGGCACGTTACCATACCGATTTAGAGGTACAGCCATTAATGCAGGTTGGGCAGGTTGTTAGTGCTGCTGTTAAAGCAAAAGAGGGGGAGCATCACGTTTATGTATGGGTGCCGCATGGCGCGAAGTACGCGATAACCGCGATTTTGACCGTGTGATTGAAATGGTGAAAGCTGTGAATGATATGGATATGGAGGTTTGCTGTACATTAGGTATGCTTACCGAAAACCAGGCACAACGTTTAGCTGATGCTGGTTTATATGCGTACAATCATAACATCGATACTTCTGAAGATGATTATAAACGTATTATTTCGACCAGAACTTACGATGATCGTTTAAATACCATTAAAAACGTGCGTAAAGCCAAATTAACGGTATGCAGTGGTGGTATTATCGGTTTAGGTGAAACTGTAGAAGACCGTGTTTCGATGTTACAGACTTTATCAAACATGGAAAAACATCCTGAATCAGTTCCGGTTAATGCTTTAGTACCGGTAAAAGGAACACCTTTAGAAAATCAACCGCGCGTTCCAATATGGGATATGGTAAGGATGATTGCTACAGCACGTATCGTAATGCCAAACTCGGTGGTACGTTTATCTGCTGGTAGAAATGAAATGAGTACACTGGAGCAGGCTTTTTGCTTTATGGCAGGTGCAAGTTCCATTTTCGCGGGCGATAAATTATTAACCACGCCAAATCCTGCATTTATTGATGATATGGCCATGTTTGAATTGTTGGGACTAAAAACCCGCGATGCCTTTAAAAATGGCAGACCCGCAAATACAAGAATTGAACAAGAAGCTGTTTAATCAGAAAATATAATCAATAAAAAAGTCCCGAAAAAATCGGGACTTTTTTTGTTTCGGGGCATCAGCAATTTTTAAGCCAGGTGCCTTGCTATACCGCAGTAACCCTTACCTCGATATTTCCTCTGGTTGCTTTAGAATATGGACAGGCTCTATGCGCTTTATCAGCCAAAGCTTGTGCTTCCTCATGCGAAATACCTGGAATATGAACGTCCAGATCTGCTGAAAGTACGAAAGCATTTCCGTCTTTATTAAAAGAAACCAAAACCTTCACGTTTGCTTCGCTAACATCAATACCTTCACGCGCTGCTACACCGCCTAACGCACCCAAATAACATGGTCCCCAGGCAGCAGCAAACAATTCTTCAGGATTTGTAGCACCACCTTGTCCGCCAAGTTCTTTTGGTTTTCTTAAATCGAAATCTAAAATTCCATCACTAGATTTAATGTGTCCGTCTCTTCCACCAGTAGCTGTAACTTCAGCTGTATATAGCTTTTCCATAATGTTTTCTTAATATGGATACTTAACAATTTTTAGTGGCCTTTGTTTTTATGATGGTTTAAATCTTGAATTAATGCAGACAGATTACTTGCGTAATAAAGTCTGATCTAAATCTTGATTTTCACTAGTAGCTTATAAATATCGTAAGCTACCTTCTGGATAAGATCGAATTGCTCTGGTACCAAATCTTCACCTTTTTTTATCACTAAACCATTATCATTTAGCCTGATTAATGGCACATTATCTATTGTACCGGTTCCTTGCTCCAGATTATCAATAGAGGTATCCAATAAATAATTGGTGTTATTGGCAATCGGCTTTAGCGCATCGAAACTCTCGAAGATAAATTGATGTTCCTTATTGTAGAGCGAAAGTGTTGCAATATAAGAAGACAATAAATGGCTGAGCGCAGTAAACTGATGCACCTCTTTAATAAACAACTGTTTGCTTTTTGGTTCAGAAAACATTCTTTGAAACAGGGAAGCCAAATTTGCCGTACTTACATACACTTCTTTTCTCGCCAGTTTATATTCTGTTTTGTCGTAATTTTTCTCAAAATACAGCTTAATCACTTGCTCGTAATATGCCTTATTTGCTTTTAAGATATCAATCATGGCCTCTTTAAGCTTTTCATACTCCCAAGTCGGAAATAAAGAATAACTGGCCAATAACGCAATGCCTGAGCCAATAAAAGTATCATAAATCCTTTCACGTGCCAGCGCGATCGATCCCATACCCAGAAAATCGAATAGGATTAAGATATACGGCGTCATAAAGAGTACACTTACTACATAATTTTTCCTTTGGAAACTATAACAGCCAATCATGCATATTAGTAAGATCACAAATAAAGTATTCCGATCGTGGATGTAAGTAATTACGCCCATGCCAATAAACGCCCCAACTGTGGTGCCGATTAAACGCTGATAATTACGTTCTTTGGTTAAACTAAATCCTGGTTTCGAAATAACCAGAATGGTGAGGAGAATCCAGTAACTGTGCGAGAAATTGAGCATTTGAGCAACTATAAAACCCAAAAGCATTACCACTGTAACCCGTAACGAATGCCTGAAAGTAGAAGAGGTATACGTTAAATTCTCTGTAAACAATTTAAAATCGAATTTTTGTCTGGTGATAAATTTTTCTGTATCTACCTCGGCCTGTCTAATATCTTTGCTATTTCTGATTTTAAAATAACTAAAGATGGTTTTAACCCTTGCCAATATGTTTTCGATGTTTACCTCAATATTTTTTAGGGCAATAATGCCCAGGGTATTGTACTCCTGGTTTTGATTATTCCTTTCCAGATCGTTGATTTTGATCTTTAATCTTTCGATCTCAATCAATAAACGTTTTGAAACAACAGGTGTTCCACCGCTTTTTAATGCAAATGCAATATCATCAAGCGCATAAGAAATCCGCTTAATGGCCATTTCATAATCTGATAATATACCCACTTTATCAAACTGATCATGCAGTTGCTGGTAATGATAATAGGTAGACATTACCTGCTCAAACAGGTCGACCATATCTACAAATACCAATAACAAAAATCTACCCTCAGGAGTAGAATCTCTTACGATTTCGCGGGTTCTGAATAGTAATTCCCTTACGGCATCTTGTTTTTCGTGAACAGAAACCTGAAGTTGTAACAGATCTGAATAAGTTTTATCGTAATTGTTATTTTGGTGATAAAACTTAGCTTTTTCGCGCAGAAATTCTGCAACTTCTAAAATAGAATCGCTTAACGATTGCTGTACCAAACGAAAAGGACGTAACCGATATACAAAATAACTTAAACCAGTATACCATAAGCTTCCGGCCAGTACCATAATCGCATATAACAATACATCCTGCCAAGGGCGGATATCATCAATGCTCAAAACCATAATCAGCAGAACGGCAGTGCCAACCGATGCAGCCCTGATGCCATAGATGTAAAACATCGAAAACACAAAACTTGATATGGCCAATAAAAAGCCGATAAAATAGTGGTTTTTGTTGGTTAGGCCTGTTATGATAGAGAAGGTAAAGATGAGCACAGAGGTAATTAACATGGCGTTTCTTCGGTGCACCATTGGCCCCGGACTATCTACCACGCTTACACATAAAGCGCCTAACGATAAAGTCATCCCATACTTTAACATGCCAAACTGGGCAAAAATTAAGGAGGGGAGCAGTACGCCAATAGTAATGCGGAGACCATCAGCAAAATACGTACTCAATAAAAAGTCCTGTATATTTCGAACGGGTTGCCTCATCTGCATGTTACAAAAATAACATAATAGTGATGTTTTTTGTTGCGATTAAAATTAAGTTTTTTGCTTTTTTTAAAAATTTAAGCAGAAAACAGGTAATAAATTGATTGACAAAATATTATGAATTGTTTATAAATATGATTCCCTAAAATGTTAATAAAGTTGAATAAACAGGAAATACTAAATAAAAATGGCTATTTCAATAATTCAACATGTTGATAACCAATACTTTTAAGTGGATAACTTTGTTCATAAAAACGTTTATTTTTTGCTTGGAAAATCTGTGTTTATGCACTAAATTAGATTATATCAAATACGAAGTACTTTGAATTCTGATAAAACGAGCCAAAAGAGATAAGGAACCGAAAGGGAAATTGTTTCGGAGCGTTTACAGGGAAAACGATTAATTTCTGAAAGGGTTAAACCGAGTAAGGATATATATAACCATCGAAAGATTGGACGATAAGAAAATCGCACAGGCCCAAACAGAGATTATGGAGAACTAGGAAGTTTACGGACGGATGAGTTGGAAATAAATTTTCACGAATCGCAAAAGTTGCAAAACCTAACGATAACGGAAAAATCAAGGTAACAAAGATTTGATGCTTTAAAATACAGCTACGGTTGTTTTTAGAGTTAAAACGGGGAACTGAATCGAAAGAAGAGGGACCCCGTTTTTATTTTGTCTAAAATTTTGGCCTTTCGATCAAAAAAGAATAGCAAATCCTTCCACATATTATCCCTAAAATATTAAATTTACCAAATGGCCAAAAAAGGTAAATCAATCTCCAATCCGTCAAAAAAGATATTCGTTTTAGATACCTCAGTTATTTTATACGATCATGATGCGATAAATAATTTCCATGAGCACGATGTAGCCATTCCCATTCAGGTTTTAGAAGAGCTCGATAATTTTAAAAGCGGTAACGATACGCGGAATTTTGAGGCCAGAAGTTTTATCCGCCTTATTGATGAAACTTCAAAACAAAAACTGATCAGCGATTGGATTTCGTTGAAAAGTCCAGGATCAGGAAAATTTAAGGTAGTTTTAAATGAAAGCCCACTAACCATAAATGCGGAAGAAGTGTATGGAAAAGGTAAAACTGACCATAAGATTTTAAATGCAGCATTAAGTTTAAAAGAAGAATATCCAGATAAAAAAGTCGTACTGGTATCGAAAGACATCTGCCTGCGGTTAAAAGCAAAAGCTTTGGATTTAAATGCAGAAGATTACGAAACAGGTAAGATTAAAAACGTAGATGAGCTTTATGCTGGGAAGACCGAACTTATAGATTTTCCAATCGAGATAATTGAGGAAGTAAAAAAACAGCCTTTTATCGATGCTGGTGAGATCGAATTACCGCCAAAAAACGCTAACCACTTCTATATTTTAAAGAACAAGAGAAAAACGGCAAACGTATTTTATAACAATAGTTTAAAAACAATTTCTGCGGTATCAACCGATTCGATATTTAAAATAAAACCAAAAAATATTGAACAGGCATTTGCTATCCACGCGCTTTTAGATCCTGAAATTAAGCTGGTGAGCATACAGGGGAACGCTGGGACAGGCAAAACATTATTGGCTTTGGCAAGCGCATTAGAACAGCGTAAAAACTTTAGGCAGATTTATGTTACCCGACCGATTGTTTCCCTGAGCAATAAAGACATCGGTTTCCTACCAGGGGATGCAAAATCGAAAACCGATCCTTTTATGGCGCCCATTTGGGATAATCTGCGATTTATTAAAGAGCAGTTTATTGGCGATGATAAAATGTCGGAAAAGATTGATGAACTAATTGTAACCGAAAAAATAGCGATTGCGCCATTGGCTTTTATCCGCGGAAGAACCCTCACCAAAATTTTCTTTATCATTGATGAAGCACAGAATTTAACGCCGCATGAGGTGAAAACAATAATTTCGAGAGCAGGTGAGCATACCAAGATTGTTTTTACCGGTGATATTTACCAAATTGACACCCCTTATCTCGACTCAGAAAGTAACGGTCTTTCGTACCTGATTGAAAATGCAAAGAACCATCCGCTTTATGCGCATATCACCTTGCATAAGGGCGAAAGGAGCGAATTAGCCAATTTGGCCAATGAGTTGCTTTAACTCGTCATGGTAAGATTATTTAACTCTTTTTATTCTGATGTTGTTAGGCACTGCATTTATTTTCAATAATAAATAAGGAATAAAAATGTAAATAGTATTATTTTTTTCATAAGTGAGAAAGTCTTGGCTAATGATACTTCTGCAATGCCCTAATAGCAATAAACAATCCGATTAAAGTTAAAACTGCACTCAGTATAAACGGTGCGCCAGGAAAATAAACCGGCGCTTTCCCTTCGATAAAATAAGCAAATATATGTGTCATTACCCAAGGCGCAAATATGGCGGCTAAACTCTGTAAACCAGTTAAAACACCTTGCATTTCGCCCTGTGCATTCGCAGGCACCTGATTGGAAATAAGTCCCTGCATAGCTGGTCCGCCGATTCCTGCCAAACCATAGGGAAGCATAAAGGCAAACATCATCCAGCCTTTTGATGCAAAAGCGAAAGCAATAAAGCCGATGATATATAAAATGAGACCAAAATAAACGGCTTTCTTTTCTCCAATTTTTGGTAAAATTACTCTGATTAATCCCCCTGAACAATTCCAATAACCAAACCCACAAATCCTAGAGAATAACCCACCCATGCAGCATCCCACTTAAATTTTTCCATGGTATAAAAGGTCCAGTTAGATTGAACCGAATGACTGGAAAAATACAATAAGAATAACGTGGCCATTAAGCCGGCTAATGCCGGATATTTACCAATGCTCCGCAACGAGCCGATGGGGTTTGCTCTTTTCCAGTCAAACGCCCTTCGTTTTTCAACTGGTAACGATTCTGGCAGGATAAAATACCCATAAAGCCAGTTAATTAAAGATAAACCTGCAGCAATCATAAAAGGGACCCGGGTACCAAAATGACTAAAAACACCGCCTAAAACCGGACCTAAAATAAAACCAACGCCGAATGCAGCGCCAACCAAACCAAAATTCTGCGCCCTTTTCTCAGGAGGCGAAACATCTGCAATATAAGCCTGAGCGGTTGTAAAACTAGCCCCTGTAATACCGGCAATAATCCTTCCTACAAATAACCAAATAATGGAAGGGGCAAAGGCTAAAAAAATATAATCGACACCTAAACCGAACAAAGAGCTTAATAATACTGGTCTTCGTCCATACCGATCGCTCATTGCACCGATAATTGGAGAGAATATAAATTGTACCGATGCATAAGCAAGTGTGAGCCAGCCACCATATTCTGCCGCCAAACCAAAGCCACCGCCGGTAAAATCCTGTATAAGTTTTGGTAACACCGGAATGATTAGCCCAAAGCCCGTAAAATCGATCAGGAGGGTAACCATAATAAAACTCATTGCAGATTTCTTTTCGTTTGCCATATAAAGCAAAAGTATCAGAATTACTTAAGAATGTAAATTTTAGTTCTCTACAAATGATCATACAAACCTATCAGGTTTCAAAAACCTGATAGGTTTAAATCGGTATATAAAATACAGAGCCACTGTTCATAAACCTGATAAAGCGGAAAAGCCCTGAACGAAGCATGAGTGAAGACTTAGAGCGATAGCAGGGCAACAGACCGCCACTAGCACAACACACTACATTTCAAAAAAAATTATCAGCCTAATCCGTCAAACCTATCAGGTCTCAAAAAGCGGCAAGGCTTAGATCAAAAAACGTTTAAACTAGCCTTCAATAACTTAAAATTACATTGGGCGTAAAAAACCTATCACAAAGGCCAAAACTTTTCCACAATACCTTAATTCGCCTAAATTTTGTTAAATTCGCAAGGTTATAGTAATACCCTTTTTTTAATATCGTTTTAAGTAGCGAGAATAATAATTTATGGCAGAAGATTTAGAAAATCAACAGAACGACAAAATCATTCCAATTAACATAGAAGAGCAGATGAAATCGGCCTACATTGATTACTCAATGTCGGTAATTGTATCAAGGGCTTTGCCTGATGTACGCGATGGATTGAAACCGGTACACCGCCGTGTTTTATATGGCATGCTCGATCTTGGTGTAACCAGTAATAAACCACATAAAAAATCTGCCCGTATAGTAGGGGAGGTTTTAGGTAAATATCACCCACATGGTGATGCGTCAGTATATTTCACCATGGTCCGTATGGCTCAAGACTGGAGTTTGCGTTATCCAATGGTAGATGGACAAGGAAACTTTGGTCACATTGATGGTGACTCGCCGGCTGCGATGCGTTATACTGAGGCACGTTTTTCGAAAATTGCTGAAGAAATGCTTGCCGATATCAATAAAGATACAGTAGATTTTCAGTTAAACTTTGATGATACCTTACAAGAACCAACTGTTTTACCTGCAAAAATCCCGAACTTATTGGTTAACGGATCTTCTGGTATTGCTGTAGGTATGGCCACCAACATGGCACCTCACAACTTAACCGAGGTAATTGATGGTGTGGTAAACTATATCGACAATAGAGATATTACAATCGAGGAATTAATGAAGTTTGTAAAAGCTCCAGATTTTCCTACCGGTGGTATTATTTATGGTTATACTGGTGTAAAAGAGGCTTTCGAAACAGGTCGAGGCCGTATCGTAATGCGAGCAAAGGCAGAAATCGAGAACATTAAAGACCGTGAGGTAATTATTGTTACTGAAATTCCTTACCAGGTTAACAAAGCACAGATGATTGAGCGTACTGCTGAATTGGTTGGTGAGAAAAAACTTGAAGGTATTTCTAACATTAAAGACGAATCGAACAAAGATGGTATCCGTATCGTTTACGAAATTAAACGTGATGCAAATGCTTCTATCGTTTTAAACAACCTCTATAAGTATACCGCACTACAAACTTCTTTCAGTGTAAATAACATCGCATTGGTAAAAGGCCGTCCGCAAATGTTAAATCTTAAAGATTTAATTGTACATTTTGTGGATCACCGCCATGATGTGATTGTTCGCCGTACCAAATACGAATTAGCTGAGGCCGAAAAACGTGCACACATTTTAGAGGGTTATTTAATTGCTTTAGATCATTTAGATGAAGTAATTAAATTAATCCGTGCATCTGAAACACCAGATGAAGCCCGTTTAGGCTTAATGGAGGAATTCGGACTGAGCGATATTCAGGCCCGTGCAATTTTGGATATGACGCTTCGTCGTTTAACAGGACTAGAGCGTGATAAGATCAAAGAAGAGTATGCCGAATTAATGAAAACCATCGAATATTTGAAATCTATTCTGGCAGATGAAGGTTTACGGATGAAGATCATCAAAGATGAACTTGAAGAAGTTAAGCAGAAATTTGGTGATGAACGTAAAACAACTATCGTTCACTCGGCCGAAGATATGAGCATGGAAGATTTCATCGATGATGAAGAAGTGGTTATCACCATCTCTCACGAAGGTTATGTAAAACGTACTCCAGCAACCGAATTCAGAGCGCAGGGTAGAGGCGGAAAAGGATCGAAAGGCAGTACTTCAAAAAATGAAGATTTTATAGAGCATATGCTCGTGGCTACAAACCACAATTATATGTTATTCTTTACCGAAGCTGGAAGATGTTTCTGGTTGAGGGTTTACGAAATTCCTGAAGGTTCGCGAACCAGTAAAGGAAGAGCGATCCAGAATATTATCAATATCCCGAAAGAGGAGAAAATTAAAGCCTATATTAAGGTTAAAAACCTTAAAGATCAGGAATACTTAGAGAACAATTTCATTATTATGTGTACTAAAAAAGGTACCATTAAGAAAACTTCTCTTGAGGCATATTCACGTCCACGTGTAAATGGTATCAATGCCATCAACATTAATGACGGCGATGTATTATTGGAAGCTTGTTTAACCAATGGTGAAAGCGAAATTGTTATGGCGTTGCGCTCAGGTAGGGCAATCCGTTTCAATGAAAAAACTGTTCGTCCGATGGGCAGAACAGCTACTGGTGTACGCGGTGTTAGGCTTGCGCATGATGAGGATGAAGTTGTTGGCATGATTGCTGTAAACAATCCTGAAGTTACCGTGTTAGTAGTATCAGAAAAAGGATATGGTAAACGTACAGATATTGAAGATTACCGTGTAACTAACCGTGGAGGTAAAGGAGTAAAAACAATTAATGTTACTGAAAAAACCGGACAATTAGTTTCGATTAAAGACGTTACAGATAGCGAAGATTTGATGATCATTAACCGTTCAGGTATTGTAATCAGAATTCCGGTTTCAGCATTAAGGGTAATGGGCCGTGCCACGCAAGGTGTTCGTTTGATCTCATTAAAAGGTGATGACGAGATTGCATCGGTAACTAAAATTGATCACGAAGAGGACGAGGAAGAAACAGTAGATTTAACTGATGTTGTAGTTACAGACGGTGAAGAATTAGAAGCAGATACTACTCCAGAAGTTGACGATACGGAAGAAGAGGCTGATTCAGATAATGAAACGGAAGAAGAAAATTAACTAAAAATAAGATTAGAATAAAAATTATGAAAAGAGTATTTCTAAGTATAGTTCTAGCGGGTGTAGTAAGCGCTGCATTTGCTCAGAAAAGTGAAGTAACCGCGGCAAAAAACGATTGGGGTTTGTTCCAGTTAACTTCTTCAAGTGCATCAACGCCATTAGCGAAGAAACTTGAGTCGTTAGCGAAAGGGTTGGCTCACACAGATAAAGCTATTGCTGATGAAAAATCTAAAGTAATGCCTGAAGCATGGTCTTATCGTGCTTTATTTGCTTCTTCTGCAGCAATTTTAGATTCAACAAGTACTGCAAACGCTGATGCAAACCTGAAAATTGCACAAGAAGCTATTGCTGAAGCAAAAAAACTGGATACTAAAGGTGCGGAGAAAGACAACATTAATTCAGCTGAAATCAATATTAGCAATGCAATTAGAAATGGTGGTGTAATTGCTTACAATAAAAAAGATTACAAAACTGCTTACGCAAAATTTGTAGCAGCAACAGTGATTAATCCAAACGATACAGCAATGTATTTAAATGCGGGTATTGCGGCCAGGCTTAATGAGGATTATCCAAATATGATTACCCAGTTCAAAAAAGTAATCTCTTTAAATTCTCCACAGTCTAAAGATTTATATTCTGAGATTATCTCAACCACATTGGCTAAACAAAAAGATACAACTGCTGCGTTGGCCCTTATTAAGGAAGCAACTGCAAAATTCCCTGAAAATACCGACTGGATTAAAACTGAGACTCAGATTTATATTGATAGGGGTGATGCAGCAAAATCTGAGCAAATGTTAGTGGCTTTAGCAACAAAAGAACCTAACAATGCTAACTATCAGGTTTTATTAGGTAATATCTATTTCAGTCAGGCTTTAAAATTACAGGCCGACAGAAATAAAATTGATCCTAAGAAAGTAAAAGAATTTAACGAAGTAACAGGTAAAATGAATGCTTTGTTAGATAAATCGCTCCCTTTTTACAAAAAAGCTTTAGAAGTTGACGCTAAAAACCAAGGTGCATTAGAAACCTTGAAAACGATCTATGCTTTTAGAAATGATACTAAAAATTACGAAGACATCAAGAAACGTTTAGACGCATTGCCTAAACAATAATTCTGATACCCATTTAAAAAAAGAGCCCGAAATTTCGGGGCTCTTTTTTTTATGTTTATTTTTATGGTTTATTATGGTTTTACCACATTATTTATCTTATGCAGAATTGCTTTAAAGTATCATTAATTGCCTTAATTTTCGTCTCTTTTAATGCTGTGGCCCAAAAAACTCAAATCCTTATTGCCAGAAATGCCGTGGGTAAACTACAGGCATCTATCGCCAATAAAGAAGATGAGAAAAAGCAACTTGCTATTATAAGTGAAGGTTTAAAGTCGATTGAGTCTGCAGAAAAAGATAATAAAACAAAAAACTGGGCCGAAACCTGGTCAATAAAATCTTACCTAATGTCGTTTGCCGCATTAATAGATACCGATCCTAATAATGCCAACAAGTTTTATGATAATGCCATTGAGGCTGTTGCTAAAGCAAAATCGCTTGATCGCTACAATGACAATGGAGGACTTATTAAGGCATCAGCGCACAACATTCTGATTAAAAAGCAAGAGAAAGGCAATGAAGCCTATTTTAACAATGAATTTAAAGAAGCGTTTGCAGACTTAAAAGAAGTATCAGATAATTTTCCAGCCGACACCACTTTAGCATTAAATACCGCAATATGCGCGTTAAACATTCAGTCATATGATGAATCTTTAACTTATTTTAAGCGTGCTAAAGAAAATGGCATTAAAAACCCGTCTGTTTTCCAGAAAATGGCTCAGATGTATGTAGTAAAATCAGAAAATGAAACTGCAATTAAAACCTTAGAAGACGGGCTTGCGCTTAATCCATTCAACCGTTTTTTAACCAACGATTATATCAATCTTTTACTCGATACCGAGAATTACAGTAAAGCGCAGGGACTGATCGAAAATAACTTAAAAGTAGAAAAAGGAAGTAAACTACTATATTTTCTTTACGGTTATCTGCAACAAATTGGTGGAAATAATGCTACCGCTATTTTAGCTTATGATAAAGCTTTAGCCACAGATCAAAATTATTTCGATGCATTGTATCAATTAAGTTTGGCTTATATAAACACAGCCAACGAAACCTTAAGTAAAAATGAAGCAGATAAAACTGCTAAGTATAATGGATTGATTAATCACGCACAGTTTGCTTTGCAGCGTGCCAATGAAATTAATCCGAACGACAAAAAAACAGTTCAGTTACTGATTGATATCTACACCAAAAAGAAAGCTACCGACAAAGTTCAAGAACTTAACCGAAAGCTTCAGGAACTCTAGTCTATTTGTTTTTAAGGGAATAGGGAGGTATTTAAGAAACACAACTTAACATAATATTAATTATAAGACAAACCATCAACGATATAAATAAAACAATAACCCTAAAGAATTTGTACTAATATCATGTACGACCATTACAACTTCGATGATGCTACTGCTTATCAAATTGAATTAGCCAAACGATTAAAGTTTGAGCCACTTAAAAAAATTAGTATCATAGCCGGTGCAGATATTTCATTTAATAAAAACAGTACAACCATGTATGCTGGAATTGTGATCTTAACTTATCCTGGCATGGTCTTAAAATCATTCGCGTTAGCAACTTACGAAACCAGTTTTCCGTATAAAGCAGGATTTTTAGGTTTTAAAGAGGTTCCGGCATTATTAAAAGTTTGGGAATTGATTGCGGATAAACCAGATGTTGTATATAGCGCTACAGAAATTAAAAATAATGCAGGCGAAATGCTTGGCTTTGCACTGAGAACAAAAATCAATTGCGCACCTGTTTATATTTCTGCCGGACATTTAATTACGCAGGAAGAAAGTCTTGAGGTGATAAAAAAAAGTATCGCAAACTATAGAATTCCTGAACCAACCCGCATGGCCCATAATCTTGTAAATGATTTTAGAACCGGAAAATTGAAAGCTGGTTTTCATGAGGTATTGGCACCGTTGACTTTGTTTTAACTCAAATTCGTCATGCTAAACTTAAACCCAGTTAATCCCTTTTTTAAGCAGCTGTACAGTTTTATACTCATCAGAATCTAGTTCCGGCTGAACATTGTAGCCCCAGTTAGCCTGTGGTGGTAAACTCATTAAGATAGATTCGATCCGGCCGTTGGTTTCCAGGCCAAATTTAGTTCCGGAATCGTAAACTAAATTAAACTCTACATAACGGCTACGGCGCTGATATTGCCATTGTTTATGGGCTTCGGTAAATTCTTTATCCCGGTTACGATCAATTAATTCGGTATAAATCGGCAAAAATGTTTCGCCAATATTAATGGAGAAATCCAGAATCTGCTCCCAAGACAGATTGGTGTTTTCAGGTTTTAATCGATCGTAAAAAATACCGCCAATACCACGGGTTTCTTCACGGTGTTTAATAAAGAAATAATCATCGGCGTGTGTTTTGAATTTTGGATAAAACTCAGCACTGAAATCGTCGCAAGCCTGTTTTAGTTTATGATGAAAGAAACGGGCATCGTTTTCGAACACGTAATGTGGTGTTAAATCGATACCTCCGCCAAACCACCGTGTTTCTTCGTTCAATTCAAAGTAGCGGATATTCATATGGATAATCGGAACCAGCGGATGATTTGGATGAATCACAATTGAAACTCCAGTAGCAAAAAAATCATCTTCTGTTACATTAAAGGCTTTTTTTACCGCTTCAGGCAGTTTACCATGTACGGCAGAGAAATTTACGCCACCCTTTTCGATAACGGCACCATTTTGCATAATCCGGGTACGTCCGCCTCCCCCACCGTCTCTCTCCCAGAGCTCTTCTTCAAATTTCCCTTCGCCATCGGCAATTTCCAATCCCCTGCAAATTTCATCCTGTATTTGCTTATACCGTGCTGCTACTTCTTCTTTAAACATGATGATTTTTTCTATTTCCATACAAATTTAAAGGTATTAAAGCAGCAATATTGATTTATGTTTAGATAGTACATTTTATTGACATTGTTTTTGAGTCTGAAGTTTTTAGTCCCTTAGTCCAAAGTCCTAAAAATTAATGTTCTAAATAGTTGAGGTCTTTATTAAAGCTTTCTTTTAAAGAAGCTACAGAGATCATGGCAATTACGGTTACAATTCCCATTACTATAAAACCAGCCGAAACAATATTGTAACGGTGTACAAAAAATTCGAAAACAAATGTGATCGGAATTAACGCTCCGCGTACAAAGTTTGGCGCTGTAGTGGTAACAGTTGAACGGATGTTAGTGCCAAACTGTTCAGCGGCAATAGTAACGAATGTTGCCCAATAGCCAACTGCAAAGCCCATAAACAGGCAGATCAGGATAAAACTACTTTCAGTTAAACCCGTACTGTTCAAATAAACAAGTACAGTAATCACCGATAAACTTTGAAAAATAAGCACTGTTTTTTTTCGTGACTTTAACACCTGGGCCAAAAAGCCACATACCACATCGCCAATGGCTATACCAAAATAGGTGTACATAATCCCTGTACCAGCATTCAATAAATCTTTAGCCCCTAGCGCTTTACCTATTTCTGGCGATTGAGTGACTAAAATACCCACAATAAACCAAAGTGGAAGTCCTAAGCAGATACAAGCCAGATATTTTAAAAATCTTTTCCGATTGGAGAAAAGCATAAAGAAGTTACCTTTTGAAACCTCCTTACTTTGATCGGCATGCTTAAACATACCTGATTCGAAAGTACCTACACGTAAAAGCAATAACAAAAGTCCCATGCCACCCCCTACAAAATAAGAGGTTTGCCAGGTAAAATGTTTGCCAATTGTAGCTGCTGCTGCTGCTCCTAGTAAACCAATACCAGCTACCACCATTGTACCGTAGCCACGTTTTTCTTTGTCCATGGTTTCGGTAACAAGGGTAATCCCTGCGCCTAACTCTCCTGCCAAACCAATGCCCGCTATAAACCTGATAATGGCATAAGTATGTACATCCGTAGCAAAACCATTGGCTATGTTCGCTAACGAATACATCAAAATTGATCCAAATAATACTTTGATTCTACCGAATTTATCGCCGATAATACCCCAAAGCAAGCCTCCAAGCAATAAACCTAACATCTGCATGTTGATTACATACTCTCCCTCGGTACGCATATGGGCAGCAGAAACACCGATATCGGTAAAACTTTTTACCCGTACAACAGAAAATAGAACAAGGTCATAAATATCTACGAAGTAGCCTAAAGCAGCTACAATAACTAAGAAAATTACATTACGGTTGTTTGCGTTTGCTTGAAGATCCATTTAATTATTTGGTTTAAGCGTTGAAAGTACGCAATAACACAAATATTTAAAATAGATTTTTAAAATAAAAGCCACTCTTGTGTTAGAGTGGCTTTTGCATTCCTACATTGGAGGATTTTTTTTCGTTGTATCAGGTGGCATTTTAGTAGTGTCAGGCACTTTTTTAGCGGTGGTGTCTGGCATCTTTTTAGTGGTGTCCATCATTTTTGTCGAATCCGTCGCAGTACTGTCTGAAGAACCAGCCATATTTTTAGACGAATTGCATGCTGAAGTGGCTATCATAAGAGAACCCGCAAAAGCAAGACTTAAGATTATTTTTTTCATAGTTTTTATTGTTATCTATCAACTTAACAACCTTATAATCATTTGGTTTTATTTTTTTTCATTCCACATTGCTTATTTTCCATCTATCACATTGATTATTAGCGAATTACAAAACAAAGAAAAGTATTATTCATGATGGATCTTCAATTTATTCAGCAATTCTGACGATATATTTTCAGCATATACACCATAACCATCTACCAATACTCCTTTTAAACTTCCTGCATTTGATGAAATGGCGTAAACAACCGAGCTATCAGCCGGATCGGTCATTCCTTCGAAGCGGTATACCTCTTCGATTTCAAATTCTTCAGGCTTCAGTAATAAATTAAATGATTTACATTCTAAAGCATCTGCCGTTAAATTGAAATCTAAATTATAACCGCGACGATCTAAATCTGTTAAAGCGTCGGTAATGGTATCATAAACATGCATATTTCTAAATTACGGAAATATTACCAAAACAAGATCTGTAAAACTTTAAAAGGTGATAAAACTTTCTGATATTAGTAAGTATGATTATTTCTCAAAATACCCTAAAATGGGTAATGCGTTTTTACCCCCCCTATTTTTTCAACGCATTTGGGTTCAGAGATTTGAAAATGAATTTAGAAGCTGTACGGTTAAGCTGAGCAAGAGTTTTCTGAATAAAAATTATAACGGCTCTATTTTTGGAGGTACTATTTATGCAGCTACCGATCCATTTTATGCCTTATTATTTGATCAGTTAATGCAACGCCGTGGCTTTAAAGTCCGTGTTTGGTTAAAGAGTGCCTCTATACAGTATTTAAAACCCGGTCGTTCTACTTTATACTTTACCATAACAGTAACTGACGATATGCTGAATGAAGCCGAACATGCATTAAAAACCATTGGGAAGTTTGTAAAAGCCTACCCGATGGAAATTACCAATAAGGATGGCGAGCTGTGTGCTACTGTAATGAATGAAGTATATATCCGAAACCTGCATCAAGGCGAAACGCCCAGAGTTGCTTACTAATTTTTAGATTATGCCGAGTATTAAGAGTTTAATTTTGCAGGGTGAGGGCGTTATGCTCGATTTTAAGAAAACCATTACCAGTACCGAGAAAATTGCCAAGAGTTTAGTTGCTTTTGCCAATAACAAAGGTGGCAAATTGTTAATCGGTGTGGCAGATGATGGATCTATTAAAGGGGTAAAATCAGAGGAAGAAGAAAAATATATGATCTTAACTTCTGCACATCAGTTTTGCAAACCCGCAATTGAGCCTTACTTTGAAGAAATTTATGTAGATGATAAATTGGTTTTAGTCGTAAATATCCCTGAAAGTGATACTAAGCCACATTATGCACTCGATGATCAAAAAAAATGGTGGGCCTATATCCGCATAAATGATAAAAGCGTTCTAGCTAGTCGGATTATTTTGGAAGTGTTGAAACAGGAATATAAAAATAATGGGGTTCTTATTTCCTATTCTGAAAATGAAAAAAAACTGCTGGAATACCTCGAGCAAAACGAAAAGATTACCTTAAAAGAATTTAGTAAACTGTTGCGCAGTTCGTATCGCAAGGCCCAGAAAGTATTGGTTAATTTAATTCTGACTAATGTAATCAAATCACATACCACAGAAAAGGAAGAGTATTTTACAGCGGTGAGGTAGGGTTCTTTTTTCTCGATGGTCGTCACCCTGAACTTGTTTCAGGACCTATTTACAAGTGTTTTAGTCATATTAAAACTAATAGTAAAGATGCTGACCACATAGTAGCTATAAGGCAATTGAAAACACTATATCTACTTGTAAAATAAATTCAGCATGATGATCGCTTTGAAAACCTTACATTAACTTTTCTACATCCCTATTTTTTGAGTTTTAAAAACCCGACCTTTGCAAACCTATGTTTTCTAAAATTTACACCAAATATAAACCCTATTATAAAGAAAATCTTCATTTGGCGCTGCCAATTGTAGGCTCTCAAGTGGGGCATACTTTGGTACACATGGCCGATAGTATTATTGTAGGTCATTTTACTGATACCGTTCAATTAGCTGCTGTTTCCCTTGTGAATAGTATATTTATGCTTATCCTCGTAATTGGATTAGGCATTTCTTATGGTTTAACACCACTTATTGCGCAGGAAAACGGTCGTCAGAATTATGGCGAATGCGGAAAGCTTCTTTCAAACAGTCTCATTATCAATATTTGTGTAGGTATATTTTTATATATACTTGTTCAATTGGGGATATTTTTTGTGATCGATCACCTGGAGCAAACACCTGAGGTAGTACGTTATGCAAAACCCTATCTGAATCTTTTATCTGTTTCGATCATCCCTTTATTAGTTTTTCAGACTTTTAAACAGTTTGCAGAAGGCTTAGGTTTTACCAAACAAGCCATGTTTGTTTCAATCTGGGGAAATGCCATTAACATTATCTTAGGAATCATTTTCGTGAAAGGGATGTTCGGTATTAAATCGATGGGTGTAAGTGGTGTTGGTTTAAGTACATTAATCGACAGGATTTTGATGGCCACAGTAATGTGTTTTTATGTATTGCGCGCTCAACACTTTAAAAAATATCTGATCAGCTTTAAAGCTACATTCTTTGATAAAATAAGGGCAATTAAGATTGCTAAAATTGGGATGCCTGTGGCGATGCAATATTCTTTTGAAATAAGTGCCTTTAGCGGTGCTGCTGTACTTATAGGTACCATTGGTGCGGTAGAACAGGCTGCGCATCAAATCGCGATTAGCTTAGCTGCCATGACCTATATGATTGCTAGTGGGGTAGCATCGGCTGCTACTATTAAGACAGGAAATAACTTTGGCAAGAAAAATTTCGAAGATTTACGTAATTCTGCCATAGCCAGCTATCATGTTATTTTGTTGTTTATGTCTATTACAGCAGTGATTTTTGTTTTGGCCAACAACATCATGCCCTTTATTTATACGGAAGATGCTGCCGTTATTCCTATTGCTGCCCAGTTATTGATTATTGCTGGCTTTTTTCAGCTGTTTGATGGTACACAGGTGGTTGGCTTAGGTGTTTTGCGTGGTATTGGTGATGTTAATGTTCCGACCTTTATTACCTTTTTAGCTTATTGGGTGGTTGGTATTCCCATAGGTTATGTACTGGGCTTTCATTTTAATTTAGGTGTTAATGGTATTTGGTACGGACTAACACTGGGTTTGTTAACGGCTTCTATCCTGTTGTTTTTAAGGTTCCAGAATAAAACAAAGAAGTTAAACCGTAACTCTGCTATTGTTTAATAGGATTACGTTTATTGTAGAGCATAATCGTATTTCTAATCACATCTACACTAAACTCGTCCTTTGCCAAAAAGAAATCCAATAATTCTTTATCATCGCCAATTAAGCTATTAAACGCCTCCCTTCTCTGTTTAGCTGAAGTTTTACTGAGTATTGTATTCGTTTTGATCGCAAGCAAGCTATCTGTGTTTATCTTTTTTGCATAAAGGTCAAAACTGCTTACACTGCCCGCTCCATAATTGGAACCAGGCATACCAGAAATAGAGAAACCGCCAGTCCTATAACTTTGTGAAAATTGGTAAAGATCAACCTTACCTTGTTCCAAGACTGCTAAAAACTTTTTTTTATCTTCTCCCGGCAATTTTTTAGCAATAAAAACACATTTATCTTTTCTTTGAAAATATGCGTTAATGCTATCTGCGATGATCGGTTTCATTGTTCCACCAGCAATTGGGTTAAACATCAGCATGCCTTTTTTTCCTTTTTGAAAGTTACAGTAAATTGTATCTCCCGTGTTTAATACGACATACTCAGACTGAGCCATCACAATTTGTGATAAAAATAAAATAGGTAGAATTATCCTAAAAGATTTAAGCATAGATTTTTTGTATTGAACGGTTTTGTCGCAAAATATAATTTATCCTCCGGATAAAGAAAATTATTCGGGAATTATTTCCCTCCAACATTAACCACAACACCAATGGTAAAGATAGAATTACCTGCAGACATGTATTTGCGACTCTTTAAGCCAATATTACTGCTCGTGGTATACTGCAACTGGAAAGTTTTACTGAGTGCCATACGCGTAAAGAATACAGGCTCAAAGAAGATATTGTCTTCTTTTGGCTGAACAACACCATTTAAAAAGAACCTATCCATTTTAATATGGCTAATCCTTAACGCCGTACCGTAGTTAATCGGAAAATCGGTTCCGAATAAATGCAGGTTGTTTTTCTTTTTCGAACTATAATTTACCTGTAAAAATGTCTTCCGATAATCTACTTCCTGCAATTCGGAACTGACGAGGATATCGTCTTTATAATCACGGAAAGTGATATCGCTCCACCCCTTTCCTACACCTGCATAAACTTCTATAATCCGGTTGTTGTCAGGCCCAAAAGTATCAAAGTACCCCCCGCCGATCTCAATTAATTTATGTCCAAAATCCTTGGTTTTTCTTTCGCTGTTCATTCTCGATCCGCTAAAAAGTACACCGATATGATCAGAAACGGCATAAGCACCATTAACACTGGCGTTGCCTTTTAAGGAGATATGTGCACCACCACTAAATTCACCCTGTTTACTCAACATGGGGGTATTTGGAACGTTTGGCATATAAACAGATGAACAACTGGCTGCAAAAAGCGCTAAAACTGGAAGTGTAAAACGTAAGTATTTAATCATAGATGCTATATAAACAGATTTTAATGGCAAAAATTGTGTTAGTGTGCCATTTTCATGAAATCCATCACTCTTTTAAACTCATTGTGCAAACCGGCTTTTAAATGGATTTTTTCTTTTGTGATGGGATGATAGAATGCTAATTCGGAGGCATGGAGCAACATAGTTGTCATATCCCACTGCTCTTTAAAAAATTTGTTTTGTTTATTACAGCCATGTGTCCTGTCTCCAATAATCGGATGTAATATATGGCTAAAATGCCTTCTCAGTTGATGCATTCTCCCGGTTTTAGGTGTAGCCTCAACCAATGAATACCGAGAGGTAGGATGTTTACCGAAAGCTACTGCTACCTCTGCCCTTTGAAGTGTTCTAAACGAGGTGAAAGCATCTTGCATGGTTCCGTTTTCTTTGGCTAACGGATAGTCGATATCCATGGCATCAGGTGTGAAACCACGTAGGATAGCCAAGTATTTTTTATCGGTTTGTGTATTCATAAATTGCTGATGCATAGCGATTTCAGATACTTTATCAAAAGCAAACAACAAGATTCCACTAGTCTTCCTATCCAATCTATGCACCGGACTAACATGTTTACCAACCTGGTCTCTTAATAACTGAAGCGCAAACTCTGTAGCATCTCTTGCAATGGAAGATTGATGTACCAATAGCCCATGTGGTTTGTTAATTGCAATTAGATTTTCGTCCTGATAAATAATCTCCAACATATGGCCGCGAAGATAAGGATATTATGGTTTTGTGCGTGAGCTTATACAAATAAATCAAAGGTCAGCCGATAGGTGTTACAATGTGCATCTACAATATCTCTGATATCGGTGGAGTAGCCACCGCCCATACTCACCTGCACCGGTAGATTTTTATTTTTACAGGCCTGCAGTACCATGCTGTCACGTTCTTTGCATGCTGCTCTGCTTAAAGCCAGTTTACCCAACTTATCAGTAAAAAGTACATCTACCCCCGATAAATAAAATACAAAATCAGGCTTTGCTCTTTCGAGTGCCTTTTTTAAATTTACATTTAAAGATGACAAATATTCTTCATCTTGTACACCATCATCTAAAGGCACATCCAAGCTTGAAATTTCTTTTCTAAAAGGGAAATTTTTATCGCCATGCATCGAAAAAGTGAATACCCTTGACTCATTTTGAAAGATTTCGGCAGTACCATTTCCCTGGTGCACATCTAAATCAATTATTAAGATCCGTTTAGCTAAATTTTTATTTAACAGATAATTAGCTGCAACAGCCTGATCATTTAGCAAGCAAAAACCTTCTCCCCAATTGCTGCCCGCATGATGTGTGCCTCCTGCAACATTAAAGGCAATTCCGTTAGTTATTGCAAAATGGGCAGCATCAATTGTGCCCTGCGTAATTCTCAGTTCTCGTTCTAAAAGCAGCGCATTTAAAGGGAAACCTATCCTTCTTTGGTCTTTTGCTGATAGTGTTAAATCCCTAAGCTGCTCCCAATATGCTTTTTCGTGAGTCAAGAGTATAACATCCTCTGAAACTAGTTCGGGACTAAATAGATTCTGCGATGTTATAGTCCCCTCATGTAAAAGTTGTTCAGGTATCAATTCATATTTAAGCATCGGAAAACGGTGTCCTTCGGGCAAAGGATGTGCGTAGAGTGGATGCCAGGCAATCTTAATCATTAACCTAAAATCTCCTCTACGTGTTTTTCGATGTTCGTACAGATCTGATCTACCGGGAGGTCGTTCGCATCTTCTCCAAACGGGTTCTCTATTTCTTCAGCTATCAGCTCCAAACTTGCTAATACATAGAGAATAAAGGGTACAATCGGCACCACGAAATAACCCAAACTGAATACCCATCCAAAAGGTAAAGTAATAACGTAAATAAAGATAAACTTCTTGATAAAAGCACTGTAAGAATATGGGATCGGTGTATTTTTGATACGTTCGCAAGCGCCGCAGATATCGGTAAATTGATTAAAATCGCCTGAAAGCACAATAAACTGCTCCTGTGAGATAGCACCTTTTCCAAGTAATTCGTATAACCTGTTAATCAAGCTTCCTGCAATCTGGTTTGGTACGTGTTTACCCTCTTCAACCTCTATTAAAAGGCTATTTTTGCCAAAATACATTCTTTCGCGTAAATGTTCCTTTAAGGCAAAAGCATATTTAGGGATGCCATATTCGAAAAAACGGACATCTTCCTCTGTTAATTTAAGTGCTTTTATTTTCAAGGCCAGGTTACGACTCACATTGGTTAGCGATCCCAACAACTTTCTTCCTTCCCACCACCTGTCGTATGCTGTATTTGTTCTAAAAACCAGTAGCATGGATAATACAAAGCCCAATAAGCTGTGCATCATACCAATATTGGTTACATAACTGCTTTTCGATAGTTGAAAAAAATTGAGTTCTGCAAATGCCACCAAACCCGAAAAAACTGCTACAGCTAGCATTAATGGCCACAGTTTCCGAAAAGTGTCGCTTTTGTGAATATGAAAAATGAAGGTACTCCAGTCTTTAGGATTGTAATTAATCATTTCTTATTTTTTTAATGAGCGTCTGTGCTTTGTTATTGTAAAACCTCTTTACTTACTTTTAAAAGCGCTTTTCCGGCGTGGTAAACATCTTCGAAAGAGTTATAAAGTGGAACTGCACTTAAACGGATCACATCAGGCTCGCGCCAATCGCCAAGTATATGATTAGCCATTAAACCATCAAAGATCTGTTTACCATTACGCTGTGCGATGATGGATAATTGGGCTCCTCTATCTTTAGCGATTTTAGGTGTGATAATCTTAAACTGCTCTACACCTATTTCTTTATTTACTTCATTTATAATAAATTCAAGATAGGCAGTTAAAGCAATACTTTTACTTCTTAACGGCTCCATAAAGCCCGCCTGTTCGAAAATCTGAAGAGAAGCATGATATAAAGCCATAGGCATTACCTGCGTACAACTTACCTGCCAACCGTCTGCCCCAGCTTCAGGAATAAAGCCTTTTTCCATTTTAAAACGCTTACGCTCCTGGTAGCCCCACCATCCAGCAAAGCGATTTAATTTGGTATTATTGAAATGTTTTTCATGAACAAAGATTCCGCTTATTCCTCCTGGACCTGAATTTTGATATTTGTATGAGCACCAACAAGCAAAATCGATATCCCAATCGTGAAGCTTTAAGGGCACATTACCTGCAGCATGCGCCAAATCCCAGCCTACAATTGCGCCGATTTCATGCCCTGCCTTTGTAATGGTTTCCATATCATACCACTGCCCGGTGTAATAATTAATTCCACCAAATAACACCAACGCAATTTCGCCTGCATTTTCTTTGATCTGAACAACAATATCCTCCGTACGGAGTATTTCCTCGCCTCCTCTAGGGAAAACCTCTATAATCGCTTCTTTTGGATCGAAACCGTGAAACCTTACCTGGCTTTCTATTGCATATTGGTCAGACGGGAATGCGCCGCCTTCCATAATAATTTTGAAACGCTTGCCTTTGGGCTGATAAAAACTAACCATTAACAAATGGAGATTCACGGTTAAGGTATTCATTGGGCAAACTTCCGATGGTAATGCGCCAACAATTGGGGCCATTAACTTTTTAAGTGCCTTGTGGTAGAACATCCAGGGTTCGTTTCCATCGAACCAGCCCTCTACAGCATAGTTGGCCCAGTTATTAAGCTGACCTTTTAAAACTTCACCAGCTACTTTAGGTTGAAGCCCTAATGAGTTACCACACAGATAAATAAAATCTTTTCCATTGTGGTTCGGAAATAAGAACTGAGACCGAAAATCACGTAACTTGTCCGCTTCGTCTTTTGCTTGCGCAAATAATAAGTTGTTTTCAAAATTCATCGCCTCAATATTACAAAAAAAGCAGGTATTGTTTCCAAACCTGCTTTTCAATTATGTTATTTTATTAAACCTTATTCGGTTTACTCACATATTTATTGCCTTTTACAAAGAACCGCCAAGGCAACAAAGCATGCTCCTTTGCGTATGCAATACCCACACGGGGTGTAGCTACAATATCTTCGTTTTGATATCGAATAGCATGGTCTTCGATCCAGATTTCATTACCGGTAAGATTTTTGGCATTAAAAGTTCTATCTATCCCTAGTGCTTTTGCCGCAGAACCCGGACCAGCTGAAATTGCGCCTTTTGTATGCAACATATTTCTCCTCTGTTCAATAATATCAATCCCAATCAAAGGCTCTATACCCCTAATTAAAACAGCATGTGGATCATTTTCTTTTGAACTTACAACATTGAAGAGATTGTGCATACCATAACAGAGGTATACATAGGCAATACCGCCGCTACCATACATAGTTTCTGTTCGGCTGGTTCTGCGACCACCATAGGCATGCGAAGCTTTATCCTTTATGCCAAAATAAGCTTCGGTCTCTACGATAATCCCTGCGCTGATTTCGTTATCAATTTTGGTATACAATACCTTACCCAACAGATCTTTAGCTAGGCTAACCACGTCTTCATTCAGATAGTATTCTTCTTTTAGTTTCAATACATTACCTTAACTACCTGTTTAATAAAATGGATATAACCTGCTCTAAATAAACCTTATCCGTTTCATCAAATTTATTTAAAACCTCGCTATCCACGTCTAGAACCCCTATCACTTCTCCGTTCACCATCAAGGGTAAAACAATTTCTGATCTCGAAGCCGATGCACAGGCGATGTGACCAGGGAATTCCTCAACATCAGGAACAATAATGGTTTCTGCCTGTTGCCAGGACGCGCCACATACCCCTTTCCCTTTTTTAATGCGTGTACAGGCTACCGGACCTTGAAATGGCCCCAGCACCAATTCATCTTCTTTAACCAAATAAAACCCTACCCAGAACCAGTTAAATTGCTCTTTGAGCGCCGCTGCGACATTTGCGAGATTTGCAATAAAATCTGTTTCGCCATAAAGCAAAGCATCTATCTGAGGGATGATTGACTGATATTGCTCTTCCTTTGATGTGTTTCTGGTAATGGTTAAATCTTCTGCCATTTTAATTTTTCTATAATCAAAGTTAGTTATGATTTGTGAGATACAAAGCAATGGTGGGTTTTAATGACGAAAATTTGAATGATAACCTATTCTTAAAATCCTTAGTTTTGGCATCATTAATCGTAAAGTTTATGATCGTAGCCTTAACCATTACCAAATTCCGTAGCCTCACCATTCCTTTTGCTTTTATGGGAATGGCTGTTTTACGGTTGCCATTGTGGTTGAATAAAAGATGCAGGTTCTGGAAGTTAATGGGAAGCGGAAAAGATGCTCAGGTAGATTTAGCTCCTGATTACAAACATTGGGCTGTGCTTACTACCTGGGATAACAGGAAGGATTGTGATGTTTTTTATCGTGATTCTTTTGTGATGAAATGGTTTGGTTTCTTCGGAGTTGAAAGCTTTACTATATTATTAAACCCTTTATCTAGTCATGGCTTATGGTCAGCAGTACAGCCATTTAAATCCGATATAGCAAGTAATGTCCACACGGATAAGATTGCTGTAATTACAAGGGCAGCAATTAAATTTAACAAGTTAAAAGAGTTTAGGCAGAATATTAAAAGAGCAGCTGATGCTATGCGCACTGCACCAGGCTTTATCTTGTCGGCAGGTATTGGTGAAAACCCATTTTTCGATCAGGCCACCTTTTCGATCTGGGCCGATGCAGATAGTATGAAAAACTATGCGTATAAATCTTTTGATCATTCTGATGTGATTAAGCTTACCAGGGAGCGCGAGTGGTATAAAGAAGAATTATTTGCCCGCTTCTCGATTGTAGATACCTGGGGTACACTGAATGGCATATCTGTTGAATTGTAAATAAAAATATAAAATAAATGAGAGTAGTAGCAGAACTTCCACATCCGGAATGTAAGATCACCATTTTTTCGATGAACCAAAAGTATATTGTAAAGTTTGAGCAGGGTACCTTTGAGCAAAGTTATAAACTTGCAGAACTTGATCTAAGTGGGGGCGGTGTTAATGATGTGTTTGAAATTATAGACGAAGTGTTTATTCAAACAGTAATAGCTCGTTTTAAAAT
Organism: Pedobacter riviphilus; assembly: GCF_014692875.1. Classification (NCBI taxonomy): domain Bacteria; kingdom Pseudomonadati; phylum Bacteroidota; class Sphingobacteriia; order Sphingobacteriales; family Sphingobacteriaceae; genus Pedobacter; species Pedobacter riviphilus. The sequence goes on from NZ_CP061171.1 coordinate 2,325,967, forward strand.
AATGCGTTCTGATTTCACGGCGGCCTATAACAGGCATCAATACTAGTATTTATTAATATAACTAATTGATTTTTAGAGTATTATTTGTTTGTTCGAAATAATATTTCGAATATTGGATTGTTTTTAGAAAGAAAAGCACTTCTAATAAATAGTAATTGTTTAAATTAATTTATATAAACAATTGATATATTGATTTTTATACACAATAACAAAATATAATTTCACCTGCTTATTTTGCCAAATAAATGGGAGGTTTGGACTTTTTTCATCCTGTAGTGAACAATATCTATTTTGTAGCCCTGAAATAAATTCATGGTGACCAATCTCTTCTAAGGTTACTTAAAATAGATTCTCGGCTGCGCCCGAAATGACTGATCGCGGGATTGACCCGTTCGTAAATGAATATTTAATAAAAATGCGCATAAATGAAATATGTATTCATCTGTGCGCATTAATGGTTAATACAAGAAGATCTTGAAACAAGTTCAGGATAACGCTCGTAGAATGTTCCTTATGCTTGGCGCTTCTGTGGCTAAAACTTATTAAGCAATCACCGTGTCGTGTACCACTACCCTGTACCAGTTTTTCGAAAATTTCTCTACGGCGTCTAAATGTGCTTTATCTTCCTGATAAGCATTATGGTCTGCGATGTTGGCAAATGTAATGGTTAGCGAATAAGTAAAAGAGTTATCGGTTACCGGACGTACAGGTGTGTTAGCAGCTAAACCGTAACTTAATGTTTTGATATATTTGATTGGTTTTAAGCTTTCAAAAAAATTGGCGAAATCTGCAATTTCGGCTTTAGTTAGTTGAGGTTTTAACCAGAACATTACGAAGTGTTGGATCTGTCCTTTATCTGCGGTTTGAGTTTCTATCATGGTTCTTTTTTCACTAATATATAAATCATTTTTTTGGGCACAAAAAAAAAGCCCCGATTTTACAATCGAGACTTCCTATTATCTTCTAAAGCTTTTTAGTTTTTAGGTTGCACACGGCCAGATTTTCTGTCTTCACCTCTACCGATTAAATAACCGCCACCAGCTCCAACTAATCCACCGATGATAGCACCTCTACCTTTTTTCTTATCGATTAATGCACCACCAACTGCTCCTGCCGCACCACCGATAACTGCACCTTTAGCTGCATCGCTCCAGCCTTTTTTCTTAGCTGTTGGTTGTGCACCACCATAAGCGCCAGTAGAACCACCACCAGAACTTGCATAAGATCTAGATGAGCTTGCTCTCCTTGCTGCAGCTAATTCTGCCTGGTGTTTAGCTTCTTTTTCCTGTTCTACCTTGGCCACTTCGGCTTTTTTAAAGCTATCTAACCTTAAACTATCTTTAACTGCTTTAATTGCCAATTGTTTTTCGGCCTGTTGTTGTTTTAATGCTGCTTCTTCTTTTGCCTTATTATTACAAGCAAATAAAACTGAAGAACTTAATGCGATTACTACCAATATCTTTTTCATAACTCTTAATTTTTTAATATGACGCTTGTTTAGCTACCTAACCTCGCTAAACAGGTTTCAATGTGTTGTATGATTTAGTTAATTACCCATACTAAAGAAAAAATGATGCCAAAATGTTTTGAAAAGAAAAATTATTCCAATAAATCCATATACCAGAAGCCAGAAAGGGTTGTGGTTGAGCAAGGTGAATCGTCATCTTTTGTTGTTTTACTTGGAGCATTATAAGTTCTGAATACCTTCTCTCCGATGGTGAAAGTGATTTTACTCTTGAAAATTGGTCCTTCAAATGCAAAAGTATGAAACTCTCCATTTTCGCCGCAGGGATCGATATCTGCGGGAAGTTGCCTGATTAAATCAAGGCTGATTACTTTTCCACAAAAATTTTCGAGATTTTGCTGTGTGCAAACAATGATGGTTTTATAGTTCAGGTTTAGGAATTCTTCAATTAAATGTTGTGTATCTTTTTTCCAAAGTGGAAAAATAGCCTTAAGTCCAATTTCTGCTAATTTGTTCTCGCGATAAGTACGTAAGTCCTCTAAAAAGATATCGCCAAAAATAGAATGGGTAATACCTTCCTCTTTAAATTTAGAAAGATGATGCTTCATGGTACTATCATAGGTTTCCATATCGGGCATTTCGCCCAAACGAATCTGATACAGTGGAATACCAATGCTTTCAGCCTGTTTGATCAGTAAGGATTCCCTAACACCATGCATGGAAACACGGTTGTATTTTTCCGTAACTGTAGTAATCAGGTATCGGATTTCGATAGTTGAATCTTGTAAAGCATAATGCAAAGCCAATGTGCTGTCTTTACCACCACTCCAATTAAAAATGCAAATCTTTTTATCTGGCATTGGCTAGGATTTCTTTTAACGTCGCAACGCCTTCTACTGCGTTTTTTTCAATGTTGATTATATTCTTATAACGCTTTACATCGGGTGTTTTTGGATCAATAATGTATTTATCAACAAAGGAAGGCACAAAATCAATTAAACCTGCTGCGGGATAAACAGCTAACGAAGTTCCGATGAGCACAAACAGATCGGCTTGTTTGCAAAGTTTAACGGCTACCTCTATCATGGGTACAGCTTCGCCAAACCAAACTACATGTGGACGAAGTTGAGAGCCCAGCTCACAAAGCTCGCCCATTTTTATTTCTGAACCAACGATGGCATAGGTTAAATCTGCTTTTCTATCTGATTGAGACCTGGTAATTACGCCATGAAGATGGGTAACTTTGGTAGAGCCTGCCCTTTCGTGCAAATCATCAATGTTTTGGGTAATAATTTCAACGTCGAAGTCTTTTTCCAGCTCGGCAAGCACCTGGTGAGCCAGATTAGGTTTCGCAGCTAAAACCTGCCTTCTTCTTTCATTATAAAATTCTTGTACCAATTCCGGATTTCTCTCCCAAGCCTCGGGGGTGGCTACATCATAAACATTATAGCCTTCCCATAATCCATCAGCATCCCTAAATGTTTTTAACCCACTTTCAGCACTGATCCCTGCTCCTGTTAAAACAACTAATTTCATAAATGTGATTATACAGATTTAAATGATTTCACAGGCTGGCTGTAGTTGATGAATTTTTTGGCTATGTTTTCGTCCGCCTTAAATATTTCAGGGTGAAACATACAAGCTAAAGCTTCAATACCCTCAACAAGTGTGCCTACACTAGGCTGGGTAAACATATCAAAATCAGCAATATAAACCTGGTTGTTTTTTACGGCCTCTAGCTCTTTCCAACCTGTTTTTGAGGTTAGCAGCTCCATTTCTTCCATGCTTCTTTCCATATCAAAACCACATGGGGCAATAACTAAAACCTCTGGATTATATTTCTGGATTTTATCCCATTGCGTTACAATAGAGTCACCACCAGGATTAGACAGCATATCAACACCACCAGCGGCAGCAATCTGAAAAGGAATCCAATGTCCGCAGTTATAAATCGGTTCTATCCACTCCATCAGCATGATCCTTTTTAATGGCGCACGGTTTGCCCTAAGCTGATCTAAAATATGATCTGTTTTCTTTTGCAGCCCTGCCAGATAGTTTAACGCTATCTCTTCCTTTCCTAAAGCGTTGGCAATGGTAATAGCACATTCGAAAACATCCCGTAAGTTATTTGGTGATAAAGGAACTAGTACAGGTTGTTTACTGAGCTTCATTACGGCTGTTTCGGTGCAAACCGTATCGATGTTGCACACTTCACATATATCCTGTGTAAAAACCACATCAGGTGCGATGCTTTCCAATAGTGCATCATCTACCCAGTACAAACTTTTGCCTTGTGCTTTTGATGCAGAAAATATACGGTCTATTTCGATGCTCGAATAGTTTTTACCTTCTAATATGCATCGTACAACTTTAGGCTGAGCTGCCGCCTCTTTAGGACATTCGAATGTTACGCCATGCAGGTATTCTTGCAGGCCCATATCGTAAATCATTTTTGTAGCAGCAGGTAAAAAGGAAACAACTTTCATATCAATATTTATGTATTATCCTGAACTTGTTTCAGTATCTGATAGCCTTTATTAGATGCTAAAATAACTCAGCATGATGAGGAGTCTAAGTTAAAAAAAATCCTCTTTTGAATCGAATCAAAAGAGGATTTCTATGTTGTTTTCGCTTGATTGATATTATACCAATCAATGGAAATCTATAACTTTTGTCTTTGCAGTTTCAATACTGGGTATTTTGCTTTTAAAATTTCGAAAGCTCCAAAAAGTAATGCACCATAAATCACTGTTCCCTCTAAGAATCTGATCTCGAATGGAATGGCTTTAATTAAACAATCTATAAACCCATTGAAGTTTTGTGTATACAGCGGGTTCTTATACCATGAGCCAATATCACTTACAATCCAATGGATGAATACAATTACAATTGTAGAAAGTAATAAGCTAGCAATATTTACCTTTTTTAGTAAGAAACGACTCACTAAAACCATTAATGCAATTGCAAGGTATGTCCAGAGTTCTTGAATTAAGAATATATCTACATACTTTTTATATATGGTTGTATAAAGCACTAAATCGCTTAAAAATAAACTCAATAGCGGAAAAGCGAATGCTTTAAGATTATCTTTAAAATATGCTCCTCCAAATAAAGCTACCGCTCCTATTGATGAAAAATTAGCAAACTTTAATTCATCTGAGTTAAATGTTACCAGCAAACGGAAAGCCGTTATTACCAATATCATTAACAACAAAATTAAAGTACGTGGATTAAATTTTAAATGAGACATCCTATTTTTGGTTAATATGTATACTGCAAAGTTAAATTTTATTAGTGTATATTAAAAATTACTCCGGTATTAAAGTTGAAACCTAAGCTATTGTAACCAATAATCTCGTTGTATTTTTCGTTCAGGATGTTTTTGGCATCAAAAAACAGTTTTACACGTTTTTTAGCCAAAGCATATTCTGCATAAGCATTTAACAATTTATAAGCAGGTAAATTATCTACCGTGTAAGTCGTAAAATTACCATCGTTACGTTTACCAAAGTAACGGTAATTTGCGCTTACATATAAATTGCTCGTAGCCTGCGCACCTGCAGTGATCCCAAATGTATGTTTTGGTCTGCGGAAAAGATAGTTGGCAACCGCATTATCAACAAAATTGAACTCATTCCCTTCTACGTAAGCATAATAACCATTGATATTGAACACACTGAATTTAACTGCTGGTTCAACCTCGAAACCTTTGGTTTTCTGACTTACCTGGTTAATATATCCATTAGGATAAGCATAAATGATTGCATCGGTTAAATCTCGCTTATAACCTGCTAAACGTAAGCTAAATTTGTCGTCAGCAAAGCTAAAATTAACACCAGCTTCGTAATTCTTCGATTTCTCAGGCTTTAAGTTCAAATTAGCACCAAACTGACCAAAAAGCATGTTCAAGGTAGGCACTTTAAATGCTGTTGAAACAGTTCCAAATAACTTTATTTCCTTAATGATGTTGATACTTGGGGTAATTGAGTAAGTATAGTTTTCGCCATATTGTTCGTGTTTATTGTAACGTCCGCCAACTTCAAGATTAAATACACTTAAATCGTGTAAGAATAAAGATCCATAAGCAGCAAAAATATTGGTTTCCGGTTTATTGGTTGCTGATGATAATTTCATCACGCGGTTATCGATACCCACCAATAAATCTAATTTATTTCCCAATTTTTGGTTGTAGAATAAATCCAACAACGATACGCGACCTTCGTTAACACTAGGATATTGGCTGTGTGCATCGTTTCTGGTGCTTTCAAAACTATAGTTCAAGGTTACTTTACCGGTAGCAAATTCATATTTGGCATTAGTACCTGCAGCAAAGTTTTTCAAAATCGAATAATTGTTTGCATCGGTAAAAGCACCACCATCAAATTTATAATTGCCATAATAATAACGCACAAATGGATTTACAGAGAAATGATTATCCAATTTGATTCCGAAGTTCGCATTTAGAGCATCGGTTTTGAAACCATCTTTATCAAATATAGCTGCACTTCCCATTGGGGTTGCTGCTTCTGAAATCCCATCGGTTTTAGCATGGGTATAGTTAATATTATAAGAAAAACCTTCAACTCCACCGTTTAAACCAATGGTTCCTTTATAAGTTTCGTAACTCCCTGCACTGGCCACACCATAAATGGTATTTCCTTTTGGGCCACCTTTTTTGGTGATAATATTGATTACCCCTGCAACGGCATCAGAACCATAAATGGTAGACTGGCCGCCTCTTAAAATTTCGATGTGATCAATCTGATCAATAGAAATCAATCTTAAATCGAATGCACCTCCGTTTCCTGATGGATCGTTCTGTACAATACCATCAATTAAAACCACTGCATAAGCACTTCCTGCACCCCTAAAAAATACCGATTTGTTTAATCCTGGGTTGCTGCTTGCGCCTGCTACAATAATCCCTGCCTGCTCACTAATAAGTTCTGGCAATGATTTCCCGTTACTGCGATCCAATACTTCGCGACTGATGATAGTGACCACTTTTCCAGTCTGAGATTGTTTCTGGTCATTTTTTGTTGCAGAAATTACAACATCTTTGAGCTGCAAACTATCTTGAGTTTGAGCATTAGCCACCTGGCCAATCATTAACTGTGCGAGCCCCAGCCCTGCTACAGTTAGCATACTTTTTTTGTTCATTTGATTGTGAGTTTTGCCCACAGCCAACAGATTAGAAAAGGAAATGAAAATACGAACAACGTTAATATCTCAATCCAAGCTTCAATCCCCGAAAGCTATGAAATTAAACGCTAAAGGCAGGTCTTCTGACTTACTCCCGTTTTTTCTGTCTTCCCGCTCAGTAGTTAATTGGGCAGTGACTTAAGAATTGAAAAACGTTATAGAGCTTACAGCTGCGGGACAGTTACAGATTTACACTGTATTCCCTTTTAATCCCGGATGTAAAGCCGGAAACCAAAAGCGCTGCAAAAGTAACAAAATTAAACAACATGTAAAATGGATGATGGAAAATGGTGATTTTAATAGAAAAAGCTAAATTAGGAATCAAATTTCTACTCATGAAAAGGATTTTAATTATTGCATTTTCGTCAATCAGTATATTTGCTATGGCACAAAAAACCGATACTGTTTTTCTTAGGAAACTAATGGAAACCAAACCAGAACTTTTTTCTTCAATACTTAACCATCCTGATAAAAACCAGGTTCAAATCCTTTATACCCAGGTTAACCGTGATGTAAAAAATAGACCTACTTTTAAAACGTTTAGCTATAATTTAGATCCGCACCATTATTTTTACCCTGCAAGTACTGTTAAACTCGCTGCAGTGATTTTTGCCCTAGAGAAAATAAACCGGTTAAAAAACACGGGATTAACAGCTAAAAGTACCATGATTACCGATAGTGCCTATAAAGGGCAAACGAAAGTTTTAACAGACACAAGTGCTAAAAATGGGCTTCCATCGATAGAACATTACGTTAAAAAGATTTTGCTTACCAGCGATAACGATGCCTTTAACCGTTTATTCGAATTTATCGGCCGGGCAGAAATTAACGAAAAATTGAAAGCAAATGGATTAAACGATAGTCGCATTTTAAACCGCTTGGCCATTGGTGATGCCGGAGAATCGGCCAAACACACCAACCCTATTAAATTTTACAATGGCAGTCAATTGGTGTATGATCAACCGGCACAATACGATCCAAAAGACTACGAACTGCAGCTAACTAATCTGGTAATGGGTAAAGGCTATTTGGACAGTGCCGATAAATTGGTAAATAAACCATTTAGTTTGGCAGGAAAAAATGCCTTTGCCATCAATGATCAACAAAAACTGATGCAGAAATTAATTTTTCCTGAGGCTTTTCCAACTAATGAAAGGTTTAACCTGACTGCAGAAGATTATAAGTTGATTTATACCTACATGAGCAAATATCCAACGGAAAGCGATTATCCTAAATACGATCATAAAGAATTTTGGACAACCTATGCGAAGATGCTGTATTATGGAAGAGAAAAGATAACACCAGCCCCAAACATTAGAATTTTTAACAAGTATGGTGATAGCTATGGCTACATCATTGATAATTCTTATTTCGTTGATTTTAAAAATAGAATTGAGTATTTCTTAACGGCGGTGGTACAAAGCAACGAAGATGGTATATTTAACGACAATAAATATGAATACGATACTGTTTGTTTCCCCTTTATGAAGAACTTGGGCAAAAGCATTTATGAAGTAGAATTAAACCGCAAGAAAATGCACCGAACAGATCTTAGCAAATTTAAACTTGATTATTCCTACTAAGATTAAAACCTTTCAGTCCTTTTCAGGTTTATAGCGTAGAAATTGTATAAAAAACTATACATTAATTAAAAAATAATATATTCGCATTTCAAAATTAAAGAATACATCTCTAATGGCTAAATTATTAATAATTGACGATGAGCGTGCGATAAGGAGTACCTTACGCGAAATTCTAGAGTATGAGAATTACGATGTTGAAGATATCGATAACGGTATTGACGGTCTCGAAATGATCAAAAAAGGAAATTTCGATCTGGTACTTTGCGATATCAAGATGAATAAGATGGATGGTATGGAAGTGCTCGAACAGGCACAGATCATTAAACCAGATTTACCATTCATTATGATATCTGGTCATGGAACAGTTGAAACTGCAATTGAAGCCAGTAAAAAAGGAGCTTTTGATTTTATTTCGAAACCACCTGATTTAAACCGTTTACTGATTACTGTCCGTAATGGTTTAGACAGGGGAAATTTAGTTACCGAAACCAAGGTTTTAAAACGTAAAGCAAGTAAAACCCGTGAGATTTTAGGCGAATCGGAAAGTATTTCTAAAATTAAGGAAACCATTGAGCGTGTTGCGCCTACCGAAGCCCGTGTATTAATTACTGGTGCAAATGGTAGCGGTAAAGAATTGGTAGCCCGTTGGTTACACGAAAAATCGAACCGTGCCGATAGTCCTTTAATTGAGGTAAATTGTGCTGCTATTCCATCAGAGCTGATTGAAAGTGAATTGTTTGGTCACGAGAAAGGTTCATTTACCTCTGCTGTTAAGCAACGTATCGGTAAATTTGAGCTGGCTAATGGTGGAACTTTATTTTTAGACGAGATTGGCGATATGAGCCTCTCTGCCCAGGCAAAAGTTTTACGTGCTTTGCAAGAACATAAAATTTCGCGTGTGGGTGGTGAAAAGGAAATTGAAGTAAATGTTCGCGTTTTAGCAGCAACCAATAAAGATTTATTGAAAGAAATTGAAGATGGTAACTTCCGTATGGATTTGTACCATCGGTTAAATGTAATCAATATCCATGTTCCACATTTAACAGAGCGAACTGATGATATTCCTGTTATTGCCCAGAACTTTTTAGAAAGTATCTGCAGCGATTATGGAATGCCCGTTAAGAAAATAAACGATGGTGGAATGGCCGCCTTAAAAGCTTTGCCTTGGACAGGTAATGTACGTGAGTTACACAATATGATTGAGCGTTTGATTATTTTAAGCGATAAGGTTATTACCGAAAATGACGTGCGTGCCTTTGCTAATCCAGGTGGTGGTACAAATATTGGCGCCGCAAGCAGTGCGCAGATTCCGGGTGCCGGTGGATTGAGCCTGTCTTCTTCTTTCGATTCTTTCAATAATTTTCAGGATTATAAAGATCACGCGGAACGTGAATTCATCAAATTCAAACTGGAAAAAAACAACTGGAATGTATCAAAAACAGCTGATGAAATTGATATCCAAAGAAGTCACTTATATAGTAAAATTGAAAAGTTTGGTTTAAAGAGAGCTGAGTAAGTTAAAGTGTTAGCGCCTTTAAATTAAGTAGAAAACAAAAAATATTGTCATCCTGAGCCTGTCTAAGGAAAAATATTTTTTGTTTTCTATTATAAAGTCTTCGATAAGCTCTAACAACCATGGCTTGTGTCTTCACGAATCATTTTCAGTATCGTGTTTAGACCTACCCCATATAATCATTCTGCCTCATCAGCAACGCCCTGTATTTATTAAAAATTGCTGTTTTAGAGACAAAGCCTAAATATTGGTTCTGCACGGTAAGCACTGGTAAAATCCATACATTATCCTGTTCCATTTTCTCCAGTACCATTTTAAGGTCATCATTTTCTGTAATCGTATTCGGTGCAGGCTGAACCAAATGAGAAGCTCTTAAATTCCCCTTATCAGGATGATTGATCATCTCATTAAATAGTTCTTCCATGTAAATTATCCCCTTAAAATCGCCCAGTTCGTCTGTTACAGCACAAATGTTTTTATGCGATTGCATAATCTCGTTCATCTTAACTGAAATCAGATCGTTCATATATAATTGAGGATAGGTTTTCTCGATCAAATACTTTAGCTTCATCTGGTTTAAAACCGTTGTATCCTTATCCTCATGAGATAATAACTCTCCCTTATCGGCCAGTGCTTTGGTATAAATAGAATGTTTTTGCGAGCTGCGGTTAATGGCGTAAGAAATCGCAGTGGTTATCATCAAAGGCACCATTAAAACATATCCCCCAGTAATTTCGGCAATCAGGAAGATACCCGTTAATGGGGCATGCATAATCGAGCCTAAAGCAGCAGCCATGCCTGCAACAATAAAGTTCGAAACATTCAATTGCGCTATTCCCGATAAATTCACGACATAAGCAAATATAAACCCGATTAACCCGCCCATAATTAAACTGGGCGCAAATGTACCACCATTACCACCTGCACCTAAGGTAACAAGGGTGGCAATTGATTTCATAAAAATGGTCACTACCGTAAACAGTACTACCACGGCCGAAATTGAGCTATAATCGGCAAAAATACTATTATTGATTACCGTATGATAATCACCCTTTAGTAAGCCTTTTATTGTGATATACCCTTCACCATATAGCGTAGGAAATAGAAATACCAAAGCGCCAAGCATTAAACCGCCTACAATTACTTTGGTATAAGGATGTTTTATTTTATAGAATAATCCTTTTACCGCATAATTTGCTTTGGTAAAATAGATTGAAAACAAACCAATAAAACAAGCCAGTATTACATAATAGAATAAAGCATTTATCTTCCACCCTTCTGTAACCAGAAAGAAAAGCTGTTGGGTATAAAATAATCTTGCCACTACCGCTGCCGTTGCGGCCGATAACAGAAGGGGAATAAATGCCGGAATGGTAAACTCTGGCAATAGAATCTCGATGGCAAAAACAATCCCAGCAACCGGGCTATTAAATGCCCCTGCAATACCAGCGGCTGCACCACAGGCTACCAGCATGGTAATTTCGCGGTATGACAAGCCCAAAACACGACCAAGATTAGAGCCTATTGCCGATCCACTGGTAACAATTGGTGCCTCCAAACCTGTTGAACCACCAAAACCTACCGTAACGGCTGCAGTAATAATCTGCGAATAAATATTATGTGCTTCTACCTTACTCGATTTTTTCGAAATGGCATAAAGTAAAGGGGTTAAACCTGTTTCGAATTTTGTTTTACGGATAAAGTATTTGATGTACAAAACCGTTAGAAAAATACCGATCATCGGAAATATAAAGTACAAATAGTATTTATATTTCCAGTGCCAGTCTGATTGAAGAAATTCTTCGATATGGTGGGTTAAACTTTTTAAAACGGCAGCTGCGAGTCCTGCTAAAATCCCGACAATTACAGCAAGGATAATTAAGAAATTACGGTTTGATATTTTAGATTTTCGGTACTGGTTAATCTTATCAAGGTAATTTACAAATCTGATGTACATTCTATTGTTTTTTAATAGAGGGCGAATACCAAAAGTAAGAAAAACAACGAAACGCGCCAATTTAAAGGGCTGTTTTAAGCATCAAATTTATCCAATAGCTTAATTAAAGTTGCAAAATCTTTTGGGTATGGTGCATCAATCACAATATCTTTGTCATCTAATCCTTTAAAAACCAAATGTCTGGCATGTAATGCGAAACGTTTCATAATGGGCTGCTCCTCTTCGCCTTTGGCTAATTTATATCCTCTCTTTATTGATGAAAGAAAAACAGGTTTCCCTTTGTACATATCATCACCAACAATGGCTGCTCTTTGTGTCGCCAGGTGAATACGGATTTGGTGCATTCTACCGGTAATCGGTTTACACTCTACCAAAGTATAGTGTTTGTAGTATTTTAAAGAATTGAATATCGTTTCTGCACGTTTACCTTCAGCCCTATCAATGGTTACATTTTTATTTCCATCGTTTAAAATAGGTAGATCAACAGTTAAATCATCAAAAATGACGTGTCCATCTACCACGGCATGATAGGTCTTATTTACCTTTCTTCTTTCGAACTGCATAGAAGCGTGGCGGTAACCTTCTGGATTTTTTGCAATGATTAGAGCACCAGAAGTTTCTTTATCCAAACGGTGACAAACCTGCGCATCATCACTATACTGTTTGGCCAAGCGTAATACATTGGTTTCTCCAGATCCTCCACGTTCATCGAGCGAGGCTAAAAATGGAGGTTTATTGATCACAATAAAATCATTGTCTTCGAAAAGAATAAGGTCTTTAAAATTTGGAAACTTCAAACTGTGCTGTAATTAATGAAGCGCAAAAATACGATTTTATTTTTTTAAGGTGAGCCTGACCCTGAATTTATTTCAGGGACTCAATTAAGAAAGATGCTGATCTCGAATATTCGGGGCAGCATGCCGATTTTTTAGGACTGTTGTCCTCCTGAACCCGATCTATCGGGTTGTTTCTGGAATTAATTTACGATGCATAAAAAACACAGATTAATCACCAGAAAAATCTGTGCTAATCTGTGTTATCTATGGTAAAGCTATTTAAGATAGCTCAAACTTATAACCTACTCCTTTTACGGTTGATACATAAGTTTCGCCTAATTTTTCCCTTAGTTTACGGATGTGAACATCAATAGTTCTATTGGTTACTACTACCGAATCTTCCCAGATATTTTTAAGGATCGATTCGCGGGTATAAACTTTTCCTGGTTTTGATGCCAGCAGATATAAAAGCTCAAATTCTTTTTTCGCCAATACCACTTTGTTACCGCCTTGAAAAACCAAATAAGCTTCACGGTCGATTACTAAATCGCCAATTTCCAATTTGTTTTCAGATACTTCTTCTGTTCCTGTATTCCGCCTTAAAATCGCATTAATGCGACTAACTAAAGCACGTGGTTTAATTGGTTTTGCGATATAATCATCAGCACCTACATTAAAACCAGCAATTTCAGAATACTCTTCACTTCTGGCGGTTAAGAAAACCATAAATGTATTTTTGAATTCAGGTATTGCACGCATTAAACGGCAAGCCTCAATGCCATCCATTTTAGGCATCATAATATCCAGAATAATCAAATCTGGGTGCACCTTTTTCGCAACAGTAATTCCTTCTTGGCCATTGGTAGCTGTGAAAACCTGATAACCCTCTTTTTTAAGGTTATATTCAATAAGCTCCAGAATATCTGGTTCATCATCAACAATTAATATTTTCTGACCTGCGTTGTTCATAGTTAAATATTTGTTACGAAAGTAGTGTCTATGATGCAATATTTAGTTAAGCCTAAGTTAAGAAATTGTTAATTACTTAAATTAGTTTAACATGGAATTTGTTTTAAAGTAACGTTTTGGCTAAAAACGTCTCTAATTCATCGCCACGTAAGTTTTTAGCAATTATTTTTCCAGAAGGATCAACCAGATAAGAAGTTGGAATAGCTTGCACCTGGTATTTTTTTACCGTTACGCCGTTAAAATCTTTCAATTCCGAAACATGTGTCCAGGTTAATCCATCAGCTTTTACTGCACCTAACCATGCTGCCTTGTCGGTATCCAGCGATATGCCGATGATATCGAAGTTCTTATTTTTATATTTATTATACACCTTAACTACGTTCGGGTTCTCCTGGCGGCAAGGCTGGCACCATGACGCCCAAAAATCGATTAATACGTATTTTCCTTTATAGTCTGATAAACTTACAGGTTTATCATCCGCTGTATTAATGGTAAATGCCGGAGCAACCTGCCCTACCTGAACTGCTTTTAAAAGTGCCATCTGTTTTACAAAAGCATCAACCGTGGCATTGCCTTTAATTTCTTCTTTAACTTCATCAGCAAATTGCACCAGTTCTGCTTCAAATTCCTGTGGACTTAAAGTATTCATGGCATAGAAACTAGCAAGCGTACCTTTGTTGTCTTTAGCAAATTTTATAATCTGCATATTCAATTGATTGATGTACGATTCGTACTGAGGTTTCATTGATTCTAGTACAGCCGCCCTGTTTTGAGGCTGTGTTGCTACTTTTGCTTCGAAATCGGCCTGTAGTTTCTCTACTTGTTTGGCAAAATTATTTCTAATCGTATTTAGTTCTGATAATTTTTCTACTTCATTTGCCCCTGAAATTTTATAAGTCATTGTTTTGTCGGCCAAATCAGCTTCCAACTTAATATCGTCGCCATTTTTTGCAATTAACATAAACTCATGATTACCTACCGATACCCTAAAGAAATCAACTGATGGGGTTTTACGGATGAATTTAAATTCACCTTTTTCTGATAAATTAGTTGAATCGATTGCAACCATATTGCTATTCTGCATCCCATATAAAAATACTTTCTTCTCTTTACCAGGGTTTTGGAAAGTTCCATCAATTGTAAAGCTATCTTTGGGTTTACATGCAGTAAAGGCAATCGCGATCAGCATGATCAGGCTCAATTGTTTTAGTCTCATTATTTTAGTTTTTCAAGTATTAATTCATTTAATTTTTTAGCATCAGCTTTTCCTTTGGCTAGTTTCATTACATCGCCAACAAACAAACCTAAAACGCCCTTTTTGCCTTTCTTGTACGCTTCTACCTGTTGTGGGTATTTATTTAACACTTCATCAATAAAACTACTTAATTCGTCTCCGTTTTCAGAGATGAGTAAGTTTAATGATAGTGCCAAATCGGCAACTTTTGCATTTTCTTCCAACTCAATCGCTGGTAATAGTTGTTGAATAGCAATTTGCTGTGTAATTTTTTTATCATCAACCAGATTAATGGCTTCTGCCAGTTGTGTTGGATTTACTTTGAAATCGGAGATCGTAATCCCTTTTTCATTTAAAACAGCTCTAATTGGACCAATTAACCAATTTATTAAGCTTTTTTTGTTGTGAACAGCTAATTGAGCCTGGTTAAAGTAGTTTAACAGATCTAAATCTTCAGCAAAAAGTGCTGCATCAGCTTTACTGATCCCAAAGTCAGCAATCATCTGCTGAGAAATTTCATTTGGTAAAGCCGGCATTAAAGATTTAATCTCTGCTAACCAATCATCAGAAATATAAATGGGTTGAAGGTCCGGATCTGAAAAATAACGGTAATCATTCGCTTCTTCTTTAGTGCGCATTGGAGAAGTAGTTCCTTTATCGGAATCAAAGTTTAAAGTGCTCTGGATAATTCTTCCTCCGTTACTAATCACTTCTACCTGGCGGCCAAATTCGAAATCCATTGCTCTACGTACATTACGCATAGAGTTTAGGTTTTTTACTTCGCAGCGTGTTCCAAATTCGGTGGTGCCCTGTGGTCGTATAGAAATATTAGCATCGCATCGCAAACTGCCTTCTTCCATATTTCCGTCGCTTACATTCAAATGTCTTACTAATTTCCTGATTTCGCTTAGTAAGACAGAAGCTTCTTCCGAACTGCGGATATCCGGTTCGGTCACAATCTCAATTAACGGCACCCCTGCACGGTTTAAATCAACCAACGAATAGTTATCGTCCTGATCATGAATACTTTTTCCAGCGTCTTCTTCTAGGTGAATGCGATTAATTCCGATTTTCTTTGTACTGCCATCAGCCAATTGAAGTTCCAAAAAACCATTTACACAGATTGGTTGGTTATCTTGCGTAATCTGATACCCTTTCGGCAGGTCGGCATAGAAATAGTTTTTCCGGTCGAAATGGTTGGTCTGGTTAATGGTACAGTTTAGAGCTAAACCTATACGGATAGCTTTTGCTACTACTTCTTTGTTTAACTTGGGTAAGGCTCCAGGCAATGCCAGTGAAACCGTAGATATATTTTGATTGGGTAAAGCCCCGAAAGATGCACTATCAGCAGAAAATATTTTAGTATTGGTATTTAACTGAACATGGATTTCTAGTCCAGAAACGAGTTCGAAAGCAGTTTGGGGGCTTGTTTCTTGTAAAGGCATTTAAAGCTTCGTGTTATTATAAGTTTTATTAACCACAGCTTGTACTGTTCAATACAGATTTAATCTATGGTTAAATATTAATGTGTCAAATATAGTTATTATTTAGTCTTTCCTTAAAAAAGGCTCGATGGAGAAATTTTTAGAAATTCTTGCCAAGGCAACCCACCTGCTCCAACTAAAAGTATTTTATCGGGCTTATACATTTTGTTAAAAGCATCCATTCCCGAAGTACCCGTAATCTGGCCTG
Organism: Pedobacter riviphilus; assembly: GCF_014692875.1. Classification (NCBI taxonomy): domain Bacteria; kingdom Pseudomonadati; phylum Bacteroidota; class Sphingobacteriia; order Sphingobacteriales; family Sphingobacteriaceae; genus Pedobacter; species Pedobacter riviphilus. The sequence continues at coordinate 2,342,358 of NZ_CP061171.1, forward strand.
TACTTTTAACTTCTATACCAATTATTTTACCTCGTTTCTCTAAAATAAAATCTACTTCATCGTTTCTGTGCCGCCAATAAAACACTTTATAACCTTCTACAAATGAGAAATTTAATAAATGTGCACCTATTGATGATTCTACCATTCTCCCCCATTCTATTGGTTGTTTTTTTATCTCTTCAAAGAATTCACTTCTTTGAGCGCTTACTAAAGCATTGTTATGCACTTGGAATTTTGGACTGGATGAACGTTTACGGATCACATCAGCAGCAAATTTTTCAATCCCGCCCAATAGACCCGCTGTATCTAATAATTGTAAATAATGAGACAATGTTGTGGTATTACCTGCATCAGAGAGCTGACCTAGTATTTTGGTGAAAGACAATATCTGACTGGAATATAGACAACCCAATTCAAACAAGCGCTTCATTAAAGCAGGTTTATCTACACGGGTGAGCATTAAAATATCTTTTGAAATACTGGTTTCTATCAAAGCATTTGAGACATAATTTTTCCACCGCTCTTCGTCGTTGATGAGGTCTGCGGCGCCTGGATAGCCGCCAAACCATACGTATTGTTCGGCAGTAAAACCAAAAGCACTTTCCATTTCAGCAAAGCTCCAATGTCCTAAATAAGTTAATTCGAACCTCCCTGCTAATGATTCTGTTAATCCTTGTTGAATTAGCAGTCTGGAAGACCCCAATAAAATTACTTTTAAGTTTACCCCATTTCGTATGTCTTCATCCCACAAGCGCTTCACAATTTCACTCCAATTATCAATTTTCTGAATTTCATCAATCACAAGAAGATATTCATCAATGCCAGGTTCTTTTAATAGTTCTCTGGTATTAAACCATATCAGTTCTATCCAGGTCTTATCCGAAGCAGCAACTGCATCCGCAGATTCGAATATATAAGGCGTATTAATTTCCTTGACCAGTTGACCGATCAATGTTGTTTTACCTACTTGCCTTGGCCCCACAAGGACTTGAATAAACCTTTTTGGTTCATTCATAACCTTTTTAAGTTTCTGTAAATAAGATCTTTGAAACATATTTAACAATTTACTCAATATATTGAGTAAATTTACTCAATGTATTAAGTAATTCAAAATGCCTAACTAAATTTTAATTAATTATATAATATAAAGTAAGCTTCATTTACTAGTTTTGGCATTAAAAATTACTCAATAAAACACTGTAAATAAGACTATTACATCATTTTTTACAAATTACTCAGTAAATTGAGTAAATTTACTCAATAGCACACACAATCGTTAAAGAATGTTAAATGGAATGATGCTGATTAAACCAGAGTCCATTAGCCCTGTCTATCCCAGCAACACACATAAGAAACCTTTAATTAAAAAACATTATGAAAAAGTTAGTTTTATTTGCTGCAGTTCTGATGGTTTCATTATTCAGCATAAATAATGCAAAAGCGCAGATTAGTTTAAATATCAATATTGGTTCGCAGCCAGTTTGGGGCCAACAGGATACAACCATGTAGATTATTATTATTTCCCGGACATTAATGCCTATTATTATGTACCTACTGCACAATACATTTATCCGAATGGAAGACATTGGGTTTGGGTAAGTAGTCTGCCTGCCCAATATAGAAACTTTGATGTATATCGTACTTATAAAGTGGTGATTAATGAGCCAAAACCTTATTTAAGAAACAATATCTATGTTGCCAGATACAGTAAATATAAAAATTACGGTGGTCGCCAAAGCATTATAAGAGATAGCCGTGATACCAAATACTATGTAGTAAAAGGGCATCCAAACTATAATGGGAATAAAACTGTAGTGATTAATAATAAACGCCCTGTACGTAGGGAGAAAACTGTTGTAAGGGTAAATCAAAATTTAAGACCTGGCCGAAACAATGAACAGAGAAACAATAACAGAGGCGATAATAACCATCCTGAAAGAAATAATAATCAAGGCCGCGGTAACGAGCATCATTAAATATTTAATTGTAAAAAAGGAGCTTCAAATGGAGCTCTTTTTTTTGTGCCCCACTTTTGGCACGTGGTTTGGCTATAAAAACTAAATGAATTGATTATGAAAAAATTATTTTTAATGGCTGTATTGATGATGGTTTCATTATTCAGCATCCCCGCGAAAGCACAGTTAAATGTGAATATTAACATCGGTTCGCAGCCGCTTTGGGGACCAACAGGTTATGACCATGTTGATTATTACTATCTCCCTGATATAGAGAGTTATTATTATGTTCCGCGAAAACAGTTTGTTTATTTAAACGGAAACGAATGGATTTTTGCTAACTCTTTACCCGCGAGATATGGCAATTATGATTTATATAATGGCTATAAAGTCGTAATTAATTCACCTAGGCCCTATCTAAATTTCAAAAACGATAAAATAAAATATGCCAAATATAAAGGCAATAAAGGTCAGTTTGTAATTAGAGATAGCCGTGATAGCAAATATTATGTTGTAAAAGGACATCCTCATGGCATGCCTCCAGGACAGGCTAAAAAAATTTACGGAGAACAGAATAAGGGAAAAGGTCATGGAAATGGTAAAGGCCATGGAAATGGTAAAGGAAAGGATTAATAAATCTAAAAGGAGCATTTGAAGCTCCTTTTTTTATATATCTGTTACAATAGAAGTTTTGGCACAGCGTTTGAATTGTTGAAGTACACACAAATAAAATAGATTATTATGAAAAAGTTATTTATTATCTCCGCGATTTTGGGTATCGTGGCTTTAACATCTAATCAATCTAACGCTCAAGTAAGTATTAATGTAAATATTGGTGCTCAACCAGCTTGGGTTCCTACAGGTTACGAAAATGTTAATTATTATTACCTTCCGGAAGTTCAATCTTATTATTGTGTCCCTCAAAGGCAGTTTGTTTATTTAAGCGGAAACAGGTGGACAAGATCGAGATATTTACCAGCAAGATATAGAGGTTACGACCTGCATCATGGAAGAAAAATTGTAATGTATGGAAACAGCCCGTACCGCAATTATAACACCCATAGGGTTACCTACGTTAGCCGTAATAATTATTACCGTGGCTCTTATGGTGGTAGAGACAGAATGAGATACGATTATCCACGAAATAACTACAGAAACTACAGAGAAGATAATAGGTACCACGATAGGAATGTGAATGCGAGTTTGTTCTCCAGAGGACACCGAGAAAAACATGGTCATGGTAGACATTAAAATAAAAAAGAGGCTTTAGGGCCTCTTTTTTATTTTAATAATGTCACTCCGGATTTATTTCATAGCTATTGTATGATTTTTATTAGTGATGAGGAATGAAATTTTCTGCTTTTTCCAATACAACTTTTAATCCTGCTGGGTTTTTACCTCCTGCAGTAGCATAAAAAGGTTGTCCTCCACCACCACCTTGAATCTCCTTACCCAATTCGCGCACAATATTTGAAGCATTTAATCCTTTTTTCACCAGGTGATCGGAAAGCATTACGGTTATTCCTGGTTTACCATCAATTTCTGTAGTAAAAACCAGAAACAGGTTATCAACCATATCTTTCAAAGAGAAAGCTAGATTTTTAACAGCCTCGGCACTTTGCAGGTCGATATGTTTAGCAATCAGGTTAATACCATTAATCCCCCTTACATGATGTACGATTTCATGTTTTAAGGTATTTACACGTTCTATTGTAGACTTCTCAATTTCCTTTTTCAGTTTTGCATTTTCATCCAATAAAGCCTGAACAGACGCAGATAAATCTTTACTTCCATTGAGTAATGTTTTTAAATGGCCAAGTTCTTTTCTTTGGTCTAAGAAATATTGCTCAGCTTTATCAGCAGTAATGGCTTCTATGCGGCGAACACCAGCTGCAACTGCACTCTCAGAAATAATTTTGAACGAGCCTATCTGCCCTGTAGCTTTTACATGTGTACCACCGCAAAGTTCTTTAGAAAAATGATCGTCAAAGGTAATCATGCGGACAAAATCGCCATATTTTTCGCCAAATAGAGCTGTTACACCGCTTTCAATAGCATCTTGATACGGAACGTTACGTTGTTCCTTTAACTTAATATTCTGACGGATTTTCTGATTCACAATGATCTCAATCTGTGCTAATTCTTCATCGGTTACTTTAGCAAAGTGAGAAAAATCGAAACGCAGATAATCTGCATTAACCAACGAACCTTTCTGATTAACATGTTTGCCTAAAACCTGTTTAAGGGCTGCATGCAATAAATGTGTTGCAGAGTGGTTATCTTCAGTTAAAATACGTTTATCTTCATCTACAACAGCCCAAAATTTACCATCTAAATTATCTGGCAGGATATCGGTAAAATGAACAGTTAAGCCATTCTCTTTTTAGTATCTGTAATGTCTACCCAAAACTGGCGACTATGGTCTTCCAAACGGCCTGTATCTCCTACCTGGCCACCACTTTCTGCATAGAAAGGTGTTTGGCGTAAAACTAGCTGGTATTGTTCTTTGCCTTTGGCTTTTACTTTACGATATTTTAAAATTTCGGTTTCGATTTCTAAGTCATCATAGCCTACAAACTCACTTTGATCGTCTGTATTTACTACAATCCAATCACCTGTATCAATAGCTGTTGCGGCACGGCTATCGTCTTTTTGTTTTTTCAAGGCCTGTTCGTAGCCAACCAAATCAACACTCCAGCCTTTTTCTCTAGCCATTAGCTCCGTTAAATCGATAGGAAAGCCAAAGGTGTCTGATAATTCGAAAGCAAAAGCCCCTTCTACCATATCATTAGTGGCCTTGTATTTTTCGAAACGCTGTATTCCTGTTGATAAAGTTCTAAGAAAAGAAACCTCTTCTTCCAGCACCACTTTTTGCACAAAATCCTGTTGTGAAATCAGTTCATCGAACACACCTTTAAACTGATCGGCCAATAAAGGAACCAATTGATTTAAAAATGGCTCCTTAAAGTTTAAAAACGTATAAGCATAACGTACGGCACGGCGTAAAATCCTACGGATTACATAACCTGCTTTATTATTAGAAGGTAATTGACCATCGGCAATAACAAAGGAAATGGCACGGATGTGATCGGCCATAACACGCATGGCAATATCGGTTTTCTCGTCGGCACCATATTTAATACCCGATTTTTCTGCAATAAATTGAATCATCGGTTGGAAAACATCGGTATCATAGTTAGAGGTTTTCTCCTGTAAAACACGTACTAAACGTTCAAAACCCATTCCAGTATCAACGTGTTTAGCAGGTAAGCTTTGCAATGAACCATTTTTTAAACGGTTAAACTGCATAAATACATTATTCCAGATTTCGATTACCTGCGGATGATCTGCATTTACCAGGGTAGCACCATCAACTAAAGCTTTTTCTTCATCGGTACGGCAATCTACATGGATTTCAGAACATGGCCCACATGGTCCAGTATCACCCATTTCCCAAAAATTGTCTTTTTTGTTTCCGGGCAAAATATGGCTTTCATCAACATATTGTTTCCACAGATCGTAAGCTTCCTGGTCTTTTTCCAGTCCTTCTTTTTCGTCGCCTTCGAAATAGGTAACATATAATTTTTCTTTCGGGATTTTGTAAACTTCGGTCAGTAATTCCCAACTCCAGGCAATGGCTTCTTTTTTGAAATAATCGCCAAAGCTCCAATTGCCCAACATTTCGAACATGGTGTGGTGGTAAGTATCGATTCCCACCTCTTCCAGGTCGTTATGTTTGCCCGAAACACGTAAACAGCGTTGGGTATCGGCAACACGAGAATATTTTATGGCCGCCTCCCCTAAAAACAGATCTTTAAATTGGTTCATGCCCGCATTTGTAAACATTAAAGTTGGGTCGTTTTTAACCACAATGGGTGCGGAAGGAACAACGTGATGTTGTTTTGATTCAAAAAAACTAAGGAATGCCTGTCTAATCTCTTTTGCTGTCATTTCAATATTATTGGAGGGAACAAAATTAAAATTTTATTGCGTTAATAAGGAAAAATCGAGCTACATTTGAATACTTTAATTAATCGATATAAGACACTCATAATCAATCACAAAATATGCCGTATAAAGAAAGAGACATTAATAAAATGTATTATACCATGGGTGAGGTGACTGAAATGTTTAATGTCAACGCATCGCAGATCCGTTTTTACGAGAAAGAATTCGATATCCTCCAGCCTAAAAAAAATAAAAAAGGCAACCGCCTTTTTACGCCAGAAGATATTGAAAACTTAAAAATTATTTTCAATCTGGTTGACGAAAAAGGTTTTACATTAAAAGGGGCTAAAGACTATTTGAAGAACAATAAAACAGGTGTTAAAGAGAATCAAAAGATTATTGATTCATTAGAAAAACTGAAAGGATTTTTAGTAAACCTGGCAGAAGAACTTTAAGCTTTAAGTAGGCTATTCCATTTATATTTGTAAATTTTCACCCATTGATGTAAGTAATTAAAAAATACATTTTTTGTAATTTTTTAATTATTTCTCTATATTAGGATCACTAATACAAAAATCACCCTATTTTTTATTAACCAGTTTAACCCCTGCTTATGAAAATATGGTGTGCGTTGTTGCCCGTCCCTTTCCCCTATTATTTATTTCCCAAGAAACATTTGGGTGTCGTTCTATCTGCATTAATTAGTAATTGGTTTCCACCAGTAAATCCCCCTGTAGATGCGACGTTTCGTAGCCGTAAAACGGTAGTTTCATGGTGTACTGATGTTTACCATAAACTTCTAACTGGAAGCCGTTATGCGTTTAAGATCTTAATTATCGCCTTTGTGATGATTGGATTTATGGCAAATGCCCAAACCAATGCACAGGAAACAGATATACGCGATATTTTGGAGAGTATAGCCGAAAACCTGCCTGATGATTATGATATGACCGAGTTGGTTGATATATTAGAGAAATATCGTAAACATCCGATTAACCTCAATCGTACCTCGGTTGAAGAATTAAAAACTTTGGTTTTCCTTTCGCCCTTACAGATTGGTAATTTCTTTACACATATAAAGGAAAATGGTCTGCTTGCGGATGTACTGGAATTACAAAGCATTGCTGGCTTTGATATTAAAACAATTCAAACCCTGCTTCCATTCGTAACGCTAACCAATATCACTGAATATCAGCAGCTCAGTTTTAAAAATCTCGTGCATGCTGGCGAAAATGACCTGATGATGCGTTTTGCACAAACTTTACAAAAACAGAGGGGGTATACTGATTTGCCAGGGAACAGGTATTTAGGCTCGCCAGAAAGATTTCAGATGCGCTACCGATATCAATATAGTTCAATTCTATCGACTGCCATAACTTTAGATAAAGATGCCGGAGAAAAATTTATCGGTAAGCCTTTCGATTTTTATTCAGGAAATATCGCGCTATTCAAATTGGGTAAATTAAAAAAATTGGTAGTTGGCGATTATATACTGCAATTTGGCCAGGGCTTAACCTTATGGTCGGGTTTTTCCTATGGTAAAGGACCTGATGTAACCAGTGTAGCTAAAAAAGATTTAGGTTTAAGGCCTTACAATTCTACTAATGAATATTCCTTTTTTAGAGGCAGCGCTGCAACAGTTAATTTATTTAAGAATATAGACATTACTCCTTTTGTCTCGTTCCGCAATCTTGATGCTAGTCAAAAGTTAGATTCTGATGGAAACTTAATTCAGTTTACAATTAATCAAACTGGGTTGCATAGAACACCTACAGAGATTAAGAATAAAGGTGTTTTGGCACAAAGTGTATTCGGAACTACAGTTCAATATACCAAAAACGAATTTGCTGTTGGTGCCATAGCTTATCATACCAATTATAAGAATCGTTTTATTACGCAAACTGCAGCCTACGATCGGTATAGTTTCACAGGTAAATCATTAACTAATTTGGGTTTATTTTATAATTATACCTATAATAACATGTACCTCTATGGCGAGGCAGCAAAAGGTTCAGGTGGTGGTTATGCTTACATTAATGGTGTACTCATTAGTTTGTCGCCAGCCGTTTCTGCGGCCTTAACCTATCGCAATTATGCTAAAGATTATCACAGTTTCTTTAATCAGGCAGTATCCGAATCGAGCGAAGCTGTAAATGAAAAAGGATTGTATGCGGGTTTAAATGTTAACCCAAATAAACAGTGGGCCTTTTCTTTCTACGGTGATTTTTTTCGGTTCCCCTGGTTAAAATATCGTGTTGATGAGCCCTCAAAAGGTTATGAAGTTTTAGCCCAAGCTGTTTATACACCAAGCAAAACCTTTAAAATTTTAGTTCGATTTAAATCAGAAAACAAACAACAGAATACCGATCTGGATGTTCCTGTAAATTTCTTAGACCATGTAAAAAGAGAAGGTTACCGGGCAGAAGCAAACTGGCTATTGAATAAGAATTGGCACCTTCAAAACCGGCTAGAGGTTTCTCAATATATGAAAGGAAGTGCAAATAGGGAATTTGGCTATCTCATTTATCAGGATATAGATTATTCGCCGATGTTTGCTAAGCTAACGGGCAATGTAAGGTTTGCCTATTTCAATACCCCGAGTTATAACAGCAGGATTTACGCGTATGAAGATGATGTTTTATACAGTTTTGCTTTTGGAATGTATAACGGAAAAGGTTTAAGAACCTACCTCAACCTGAGATACAACATAGTTAAAAAACTAAATATTTGGATTCGATATGGCTTATTCGTCTATAAAGACGTAGAAACAGTAGGGACTTATCTGGACGAAATTAAGGGTAATAAAAAATCGGAAGTTAAAATTCAAGTGCGCTATCAATTTTAAACCATGTTTAAGACCGAATATATTTTTGTCAGGATCCTGTTTCCTTTCATTTTAGGTATCTGTATTTTTTATTTCTTTCCAGCATTAGCATATATTAAATGGTTGACTTTAATCCTATCCGTTATTTTACTAAGCATATTATTTTTAAATGTCACCTATAAAAGATTCAATGTATATCGTTACAAAGGTGCTGTTGGTATTTTAATTTATATACTTTTTTTCAGTCTTGGCGGTTTATTTTGCCTGCTCAATAACGAAAGTTTAAACCAAAATTACTTTGCAAAAGCCGGGTGCGATTATTTAAAAGTTTGGGTTAATAATGAACCTCAGCAAAATAGCAATATTGTGCGCTTTAAAGCAAAGGTAGTAACCGGATACAATAAAAATAAGCAAATGAGCTTATCGGGCCAAATGCTGCTTACTGTAAAATTAGACAGCCTAAAACCCATCAAACTAAAGTATGGCGACGAAATGATGATCTCGGTAAAATATACCGAAGTAGAACCTCCATATAATCCTGCAGAATTTGATTTTAAAGCTTGGTTGCGCAGTCAGAATATTTATCACCAGGGATTTATAAATCAGGATCATATCGTTAGTACCAAAAACAATATAGGTAATCGAGTGATAAAAACGGCTTTAAATATAAGAGAAAAGCAAGTAGCAAAATACAGAACCTTAATTAAAAGTGATGAAGCTTTTGCCATGGCCTCTACCCTTATTTTAGGCTACCGTGCCAATTTAAGTAAAGAAACTTTATCTGCGTACTCCAATACAGGAACCATTCATGCTTTATCGGTGTCAGGTGCGCATGTAGCAATCATCTATGTCGTTTTAGATTTTATGTTCTTCTTTTTGAATAAAAATCGGGCATTAAGGATAATAAAACTACTAATCGTCTGTACTTTGATTTGGGGATATGCCTTGCTAACCGGATTATCACCTTCTGTCGTTCGCTCAGCCATAATGATCAGTATTTTAATAACGGCTAAAGTTTTATCTAAGAAAACAAATAGTTATAATGTCTTGGCCTTTTCAGCATTTTGTCAACTCCTTTACAATCCAATTTTAATCTGGGATGTTGGATTTCAACTCTCCTACCTGACCGTGTTCGGATTAATTTATCTTCAACCTAAAATTTACAATCTTCTTTACACAGAACATCATTGGATAGATAAAATATGGAGTTTCATATCCATGTCTTTAGCGGCACAAATTATCACCTTTCCATTAAGTATTTATTACTTCCATCAATTTCCACTTTATTTCCTTTTTGCGAATCTCTTCATCACCATCCCATTAATATTAATGATGTATTCAGGGATTGTAGTATTAATCCCATCATTCCGATTTCTGGCTCCGGTTTTCGAATGGATAATAAATTTTACAAATGCTAGCTTAAAGTGGATTGCTGATTTACCATATGCCAGCCTTTCATCAATATGGATTAATTTGCCAGAATTTTCCTTATTGAGTCTCTCGTTAGGCTTGTTTATTTACGCATTGACAAAATTTAATAAACAACTTTTGTTTTCTTCTTTACTTTTATTTGTTTGTTACCAACTTTTAATTGTACACGATGATCTAAAGATTTTTAACCAGCGGAAAATCATTTTCTTTTCTCTGAGAAAAAATTACGCAGCGGCATTTATTAATGGAAAAGAAGCTGTTTTAGTTTCAGATTTAAATATTGAAGATAAAAACTATGCCTTTTCTATTCAACCGGCATTAGCTCAATTACAGTTAAACAAGATATCTATTATTGATTTCAAAAAAGATACCGTTTTAGGGCAGTTTGTATTCAAGAACAACCAAATTGCCTTTTTTCAGTATAAGATACTATTGATTGATGAAAATCTAAATAATAAAAAGATAAACGGAGATGCCACTTTTTCGAGTATTTGGTTAAATGGAAATACTAAATTTAACTTAGCCAAAATAGATACTGCTATAAAATATAGAACAGCAATAATAGATGCCACCAATAAAGATTATAAAATTCAGATCTTAAAGAAGTTTATGGAGAATAATGATATAGATGTACAGGTTTTAAAGAAAAATAAAGCATATTTGGTGCAACTAACCCAATAACATGGAAAATCTGGTTTTATATCAGGTTGCTGAACGAATAGCAACGATAACTATTAATAGGCCCGAAAAGAGAAATGCGCTAAACCCTCAACTTATTGCCGAATTAACCTCCGCATTTATAAAAGCATCAGAAGATAGCCTGGTAAAAGTGGTTATATTAAATGCAAATGGTGATGCTTTTAGTGCTGGTGCCGATTTAGCATATCTTCAGCAATTACAGCACAATACATTTGAAGAAAACGTAGCCGATTCTAATCATTTAAGAAAACTATTTACAACCATTTATTATTTACCAAAGGTGGTTATTGCCCAAGTAGAAGGTCATGCCATTGCGGGTGGCTTTGGTTTAGCAACCATATGTGATATTGTTTTTGCTACCCCAGAAAGTAATTTTGGTTATACTGAAGTAAAAATAGGTTTTGTACCTGCAATAGTTTCTTGTTTTTTTAAAGCAAAAGGTGAGCGAATCCATAACCAAGGAAATTTTACTAACAGGCAAAACTTTCTCTGCCGAGCAGGCATTGAAATATAATTTGATAAATTTTGTAACAAATTCATCCGAAATTCATCAAAAAACAAGAGAATTTGCATTAAGTTTGTGTACAGAAAGTTCGGGCAATTCATTAATGATTACCAAACAGCTGATTACCCAAACTGTTAACCCGAACTTAGAAAAGAGTTTGGAAACCGCGGTACAGATCAATGCCATGGTAAGAGAAAGTGAAGATTTTAAAAAAGGAATTTCTTCGTTTTTGAAAAAAGAAAAAATTAATTGGTAAATAACTAAAACTGAAATAAAACATGTTTAAATCAATCAAAACCAGTGTTGTAGCTTTAATCTTGGTAAGTACTGCTATAATTGCCCATGCACAAAAGAAAATTGCTGAAGGTACTTTGGTATTTGCAGTAACGGCTAATGGTGCAACAACTGACATTAAAACTAAATTTAATGGTAGCTTAACCAAAATAGAAATTGAAAATGGCCCGGCCATGGTCAACATCATTTCAAATACGGCAGATAAGACCGGATTATTATTGATTGATGTTCCAGTGGCTCAAAAACAATTCGCGGTAAAGGTGAGCAAAGCAGAAACAGAAGCACAAGAAGCTTTATTACCAAAATATTCTGACTATAAAGCAACTGGTGAAAAACAGACAATTGCTGGATTTAGTGCTGAAAAATACACCTACAAAGATGACAAAGGTGGAGCACATGAGTTATGGGCAACTAAAGATGTTGATATTGCTGCAATTACCAATGGTGGTTTCTTTAAAGGTTTAGGGGCACTTCCTGTAAAATATTCGGCAGTAATTAATGGTGTAAATTCAGACCTGGTTCTAAAATCTCTTTCTGAAGCTAAAGTAGGTGCCATTAACACTGAAATTCCTACTGGTTACGAAGTAGTAACTATGGACGAATTGAAAGCAATGCAAGGTGGTGGTGAATAATTAACCAATTCCAGATAATTTACAGCTTTTTAACTGCAGGCTTTTTATTTAAATTAGCCCGAAAGTTAAAAAGCTTTTTTTATGTCCAAAAAATATATATGATTAAAAGATTATTATTCAGGTTATCCATTGCTTGTATAGCACTTTGTTCGATAATTGATGCAAAAGCTCAAAATATCAATTGGGCAAAAGACGGCAACTCCTACTACCAGATTGCAAATGGAGAAATTATTTCGGTTACTCTCCCTAAAAACGACAGAAAAACAATTTTATCGAGGGCACTGTTAACGCCTGCCGGAAAAGATAATGCTATCGCAGTAAGAAGTTTTCAATTGTCTGATGATGGTACAAAGGCGTTGATTTATACCAATAGTAAAAAAGTTTGGCGTTACGAAACGCGTGGCGATTATTGGTTGGCTGATTTAACTGCTAACAAAATTACACAGATTGGAAAAGATAAACCAGCCTCATCTCTAATGTTCGCGAAATTATCGCCTGATGGCAGCAAGGTTGCTTATGTAAGTAAACACAACTTGTATGTAGAAAATATTGATGGAACTGGGGCAAAGGCCTTAACTACTGATGGTACAGAACGAATGATTAACGGTACTTTCGATTGGGTTTATGAAGAAGAATTTGATTGCCGTGATGGTTTTAGATGGAGTCCGGACGGAAAATCTATTGCTTATTGGCAGCTGGATGCAACAAAGATCAAAAATTTCTTAATGATCAATAATACAGATTCTATTTATCCATATACCATCCCTGTAGAATATCCAAAGGTAGGAGAAAATCCGTCTGCTTGTAAAGTTGGTGTGGTTGATATTACAACAGCTAAAACAAACTGGCTAAATGTTCCTGGAGATAACATTCAGCACTATATTCCGCGTATGCAGTGGGTGCCTAACAGCAATGATATTATTTTACAACAACTTAACCGCGAGCAAAACGAAAGTATAGTATTTATTTGTAATGCAGCTACAGGATCGGCAAAAGCCGTTTATACCGAAAAAGCTAAAGCCTGGATTGACGCACAGGATGAGTGGAAATGGTTAAATGATAATAAAGAGTTTACAATTGTATCGGATAAGGATGGATGGAACCACCTGTATAGAATCAGTTTAGATGGAAAAAAAGAAACCTTGGTTACAAAAGGCAACTATGATGTGATTGATGTAAAATTGATCGATGTAAAAAATAACTTGGTTTATTTTCTGGCCTCACCAACAAATGCTACTCAGAAGTATCTTTTCAAAACTAAATTAGATGGCAAAGGTAAATTAGAACAGGTTACACCTTCTGTTTTACCAGGAACGCACAATTACGATATTTCACCTAATGCTGCCTTTGCACGCCATTCGTATAACAGTTCGCTGGTTGAGCCAATTAAGGAATGGATGAACTTTACTACGGGGAACCCATTTACAATGGATGGAAGTATTACTACACAATTAGCTAAGCAAACGTCAACTAAAAACAAAGTTGAGTTTTTTAAAGTAACTACTGAAGATGGTATTGAAATGGGTGGCTGGATGAAAAAGCCAGATAACTTTAATCCAGATAAGAAATACCCTGTACTATTTTATGTTTATGGTGAACCTGCTTCAGCTACGGCATTAGACACTTATGGTGCCGGGAGAAACCATTTATATGCCGGTGATATGGCCAAAGATGGTTATATCTATATTTCAATGGATAATAGAGGCGCACCTCTTCCAAAAGGAAGCACATGGCGTAAAAGTATTTATAAAAATATCGGTGTAATCAATATCCGCGATCAGGCTATGGCCGCTAAAAAATTATTGGCTACCCATACTTATATGGATAAAGACCGAGTAGCTGTTTGGGGCTGGAGTGGAGGCGGTTCTTCTACATTGAACCTGATGTTCCAATATCCTGAAATTTATAAAACAGGTATTGCAATTGCAGCTGTTGGCAATCAATTAACTTATGATAATGTTTACCAGGAACGTTATATGGGTACACCTTTTCCAAGTAAAGAGGCTTATATTAAAGGCTCTCCCATTACTTATGCTAAAAACTTAAAAGGTAATTTATTATATATCCATGGTACAGGCGACGATAATGTACATTATCAAAATGCCGAAATGTTGATTAACGAGCTAATCAAAAACGAAAAGGTTTTTCAATTGATGAGTTATCCAAACCGTACCCACAGTATCTCTGAGGGCGAAGGAACCGGTAAACATTTATCCTTAACTTATACTAAGTTTTTAAAAGAAAATTGCCCTCCAGGAGCAAGATAAAAAATTAAAAGCAGCTTTCGGGCTGCTTTTTTTATGCGATAAACCTTGGATGAACATAGTTATTAGAATTACAATCCCGAAATTCTATTTGTTTTATTATAAAAGCCACTTTAATTAAGCATTAATGTTAAGATTTTTTTTTAAATTTAATCTCAACAATTAATGCTTTCAATAATGCCAGCTACATACGATCATTTAAAACTTATTATTCAGCGCTTTGATACACATATTAATAGTGCAAATACAAAAGGTGCTTTTTTGCTGGCGTTCAACACCTTTCTTTGCGGGGCAATACTTTCTAATCAAAATGCCTTGAGTAAATTGGTAGGTATAAATATTCAACCGAAATTGAAAATAGGTTTATTACTTCTTTTTGTTTTAGGAATTGTATGCTTGGTAATAGTACTCCTAGCTATTTACCCATTTCTTCATTCAGGAAACTCATCTAAGGACAGCTATCACTCCCATATTTATTTTGGATCTATTGCCGAATTTGATTCGCCTGGAAAATATGCAGAAAGTATTAGTAAACAAAAAGAATCAGAAAGTTACTATGACCTTTCAATACAAATATTTTACATAGCAATAGCATTAAAGAAAAAATATAAATATCTTGAATATGCCACAAAGATTATATTCTTACAACTAGCTGTGCTTAGCACATTGGTTTCCTTTATCATACTAGATAACCTGTAACTTATTCTCTTTACTTATACTGTAAAATCTATTTGACTTAGTTTTTTACGATATAGTTTATCCATTTCAACTATGTCCGTATAATGTGCTCGCTTTAATGCCTCACTAACAGAAGATTGTGTTCTTCCTGAAATAGCAGCCAATTCACTCTGCAATAGTTTTTCATTCTCAAGGGCAAGTTTTACCATTTCAGCTGCTACAACACCCCAGCTATTCATTGCAATTAAAGACAGCTTAATCAGAACATTAAATTCTTCATCAAAAGAAGGATAGGCAGTTTTAATGGCCAAATTAGTTTTAGATCGTTTTAAACCATCAAAGGCTGCACCAGAGTAGATAAATGCATTTCCAGTGGATTCTGAAAGCTTTTTTCGTTTATTTTTAATATCACCTAAACCAATCCCCATCCTTACATCAGCAGCTTTATTCACCATTACACATGCTTTTAAGTAAATGGCCGTTCTTATTGCTTCTTCAATCTTAACTTCAATTTGAAAACTATCACCGCGAAATATTTCCCACATATCACGCTTTTCTGCACTCACTTTAAGTGCTGATTTTAAACACAACAGCCAATTTTCATTTATTTTTCTTGACCCAATAATATCACCTGTAATAATGCAAATCATAAATATTATTAATTATTCTAAAATATCAAACATTAGACAATTATCGGGCATTTAGCCGATATCCATCTAAAACTAATTAATAATTTTATTGTTTAGTAGCTATGGCATTAGTAGAATTTACCAAAAGAGGAATCTATTGTAAACAGGGCGATTTTTACGTAGACCCCTGGTGGCCTGTAGATTATGCTATAACCACACATGGACACAGCGATCATGTACGTTTTGGAAATAAATATTATCTCTGTCATACCTTAACTAACCCATCATAAAACGCAGGATCAGTGAAGATTTAAATGTAGAAACACTAGCGTACGGAGAAAGCATTACCCGTAATGGCGTAAACATTTCTTTTTTTCCTGCCGGGCACATTATTGGCTCTGCACAGGTACGGCTCGAATATAAAGGCGAAGTTTGTGTGATTTCTGGTGATTATAAAATTGAAGATGACGGCATCACCACGCCTTTCGAGCCTGTAAAATGTCATTCTTTTGTTTCTGAAAGTACTTTTGGTCTACCAGTTTACAAATGGCAAAAACAGGAAATTGTTTTCAACGGAATTAGGAACTGGGTACATGATAACATCAATCAACAGAAAACAAGCGTATTGATTGCTTATAGTTTGGGCAAAGCACAGCGCTTAATTAAAAACCTGGCTGGCGATATCCCGATTTATGTACATAACAGCATTGCCAATTTAAATGAAGTGATTATAGAAGCCGGGGTAAACCTTCCTAAAACCATCAGAATTACTCCTGAAACCACTAAAGATGAATTGCAGAAAGGAATTGTAATTGTACCACCTGTGATGCGCGATAGCCGATGGATCAAAAATTTATCCCATCCCGTTACGGGTATATGCTCTGGCTGGATGCAGGTGCGGGCACACCGCCGCTGGCAAAGTGCTGATGCCGGCTTTGCGCTAAGTGATCATGCCGATTGGACTGGCTTAATGGAAGCTATTACAGCAACAGGTGCCGAAAAAGTATATGTTACCCATGGTTTTACAGCTGCATTTAGCCGCTTTTTAAATGATGAAGGTATAGAAGCGGCAGAAGTTTTAACCAAATTTGGGCAAGAAGATGATGAGGAAAATAAAGTAGATCTAGTTGATCAAAATGAAAATAAATAACGATGAAACGTTTTGCTCAATTGATCCAACAGCTCGAACTGAGCAATAAAACCAACGATAAAATTGCGGCATTGGTTAATTATTTTAATTACGCTGATGATAAAGATAAAGTATGGGTTATTGCGTTATTTACAGGTAAAAAACCTAAAAGGCCAATTAAATCAGCCCTGCTTAAATATTGGGCCATAAACATTACCGAAACCCCTGAATGGTTATTTGCCGAAAGTTATGCCAATGTTGGCGATTTAAGCGAAACCATTGCGCTATTATTACCTCCTGCCGAAAATACATCAGACTTTCAATTACATACCTGGATTGAAGAGTTGCATGATCTGGAGGGTAAAGATGATGAAACCAAAAAAGATTTCGTTTTAAGTGCCTGGAACAAACTCGAAACCCAGGAACGTTTTATTTTTAATAAACTGATTTCGGGAAATTTCAGGATAGGTGTTTCTAATAAGATGCTGGTAAATGCACTAGCCAAACAAAGCAGTTTAGATAGTGCGCAGATTATGCATAGCATAATGGGTAAATGGAATCCTTACGAAATCACTTTTCACGAACTGATAAATGGTATCCATGTAAATACCGATAACTCCTGGCCTTACCCCTTTTGCCTGGCCTATGCCTTAGAACAAGCGCCTGAAAAACTGGGCGATATTTCGGAATGGCAAGCCGAATGGAAATGGGATGGTATACGCGGGCAGATTGTAAAACGGAATGGGGAACTCTTTATCTGGAGCCGTGGCGAAGAACTGGTTACAGCGCAATTTCCTGAACTGCATTTTATGATCGATATTTTGCCCGATGGGGTAGTTTTAGATGGCGAAATATTGGCAGTGCAAGATAAACAGGTTTTATCATTTAGCACCTTGCAACAGCGTTTAAACCGCAAAACGATTAGTAAAAAACAATTGGAAGATGCACCCATCGGTTTTTTTGTTTATGATATTTTAGAATATGAAGCCCAGGATTTTAGGGAAGAACCTTTAATCGTAAGAAGAAAGACATTGGAGCGGCTGATAGGTGGTTTAGATGAAAGTCCGGTGATGATATCTCCTGTAATCAGTTGCAATTCGTGGGAAGAACTAGCCGGGTTAAGACAAACTTCGCGCTCGATTAACAGCGAAGGCATTATGCTTAAAAAGCTAACCTCTCATTATCATAGTGGACGAAAACGTGGCGATTGGTGGAAGTGGAAAATTAACCCGTACACAGTTGATGCGGTAATGATTTATGCACAAAAAGGAAGCGGCAGAAGAGCCAATTTCTTTACTGACTATACTTTCGCCGTTCGCGATGGGGAAAACCTGGTAACCATTGCAAAAGCCTATTCGGGCTTAACAGATAAAGAAATAAAAGAAGTGAACAGCTTTGTAACCCGTAATGCAATTGAGAAATTTGGTCCGGTACGCACGGTAAAACCTGAACTGGTTTTCGAAATTGCTTTTGAAGGAATTGCGGAAAGTAAACGGCATAAAGCAGGTTTAGCTTTACGTTTTCCACGTATATTGCGTTGGCGAAAAGATAAAAAAGCAGATGAAATTAATACTTTGGAGGATTTGAGGCAGTTGTTGCAATCTACCTTGTAATGCGATTCCATGGTCTATGTCCTCACAGACCCAGGAGAAAGAAATTGGTTTAATTTGAACAACTGGCCTGACGATTTTAAACCCGACAGGAGCGGCACCCTTTTTTGATAGAAATAATTAATATTAAATAATAATTGCAAAAAAGGTAAAGCATATGGCGGGACTGCTATAACCGAAGCATTACTGTTATTGCTTTTCAAAAAATAATTAGAAAATTATCAAAAGCAGCGATATTTAAGCATGAACCAAACCAAAGGTTATAAAAAGATAAAAGCCTGGCTAAAGGCCAATAAACGCAAGCCTTTTCAATTTCAGGAAGATGCCTGGCAGTCTTACCTTAATGGCTACAGCGGTTTGGTAAATGCTCCAACTGGATTTGGAAAAACTTTTTCTTTATTTCTAGCAGTAGTGATTGAAGCTTTAAACGCCTCAGAAGCTAATAACAAGAAAGCAAAAGACCGTTTACAGTTAATCTGGATTACCCCGCTCCGCTCCCTGGCCAAAGATATTGCAAGAGCCATGCGCGGAACCCTATTGGAACTGGAGTTGGATTGGCACGTTGGTGTGCGTAATGGTGATACCTCTCAGGCAGAGAAATTACAGCAGAAAAAATCGATGCCCGAAATCTTATTGATTACCCCAGAAAGCCTACACTTGTTACTGGCGCAAAAAGGAGCTTCAACTTTGTTCAAAAATCTTAAATGCATTGTTGCTGATGAATGGCATGAACTTTTGGGGAGTAAACGTGGTGTATTGGTAGAATTGGCGATATCGCGAATTAAAGGGCTACAAAAATTAGAGAAAAACCAGTTTTTACGAATTTGGGGGATTTCTGCCACTATTGGTAACATTGAAGAGGCACTGGATGTGCTTGAACCTAATATGGAGGCCAAACGGATTATTGTTAAAGCCGATTTAGAAAAGAAAATCCTAATCAAATCAATTTTACCCGATGATATCGAAACATTGCCCTGGGCAGGGCATTTGGGTTTAAAACTAGCTTATAAACTTTTACCGATTATCGAGAAAAGTAAAACTACTTTAATTTTTATCAATACCCGCGGACAATCAGAAATGTGGTATCAGCATTTGTTGAATATTGAACCAGAACTGGCAGGTCGGATTGCCATACACCATGGATCTATAGATTTCGAACTCCGTAACTGGATTGAAGATGCCTTACATACCGGGCAGCTCAAAGCAGTTATTGCCACTTCATCGTTAGATTTAGGCGTAGATTTTAAACCTGTTGATACTGTTGTTCAGGTAGGGTCGCCAAAAGGTGTTGCCAGGTTTTTGCAAAGGGCGGGGCGCTCTGGTCACTCTCCTCACGAAATCTCTAAAATATATTTTTTACCTACCCATGCTTTAGAACTTGTAGAAGCAGCAGCAATTAAAGAAGCGGCCAAAACAAACAATATAGAAAGCCGTGAGCCTTTTATTATGGTATTTGATACCCTGGTTCAGTATCTGGTTACATTGGCCATAGGCGATGGATTTGATGATAAAATTATTTACGAAGAGATTAAGAACACCCACGCTTTTAAACTTATCCTCCCGAAGAATGGACCTGGGTAATGCAGTTCATTACCTCCGGAGGAGACAGTTTAAGTGCCTACACCGAATTTAAAAAAGTGGTTAAGGACGAAGATGGGCTTTGGAAAGTGAAGAGCAGACAATTAGCCATGCGGCACAGGTTACATATCGGAACAATCGTAAGTGATGCGATGTTGAAAGTTAAATTCATTTCTGGTGGTTACATTGGCATGATAGAAGAATATTTTGTTACCCGTTTAAAAGCTGGCGATAATTTTCGACTGGCAGGAAGGGTTTTAGAATTTATCCAGGTAAAAGACATGACGGTTGTGGTGAGGGTAAGTAAACAGAAAAATGCAATTTCTCCGAGTTGGAACGGTGGCCGTTTACCCCTATCTTCCAATTTAGGGTCAGTTTTACGAAAAAAATACAATGAAGCATTGGATAAAACACATCAGGATGAAGAATTAGATGTAGTATATCCTTTGTTTTTACTTCAGGAAAAACGTTCTCATGTGCCAAAAAACGACGAATTACTGATAGAACTTATTAACAATAAAGAAGGTTTTCACCTCTTTGCCTATCCATTTGAAGGGCGTTTGGTGCATGAGGTTTTGGCAGCGCTGGTAGCCTATCGTTTAAGTAAATTGCTACCCATCAGTTTTTCTATTGCTATGAATGATTATGGCTTTGAACTTTTAAGTGAAACGGAAATCCCTATGGATGAATCGATTGCCTATGAGGTTTTTTCACCTGAAAATTTAACTGAAGACATTACATTGAGCATCAATTCAACAGAAATGGCAAGACGAAAATTCAGAGATATTGCCTGCATTTCGGGACTCGTTTTTCAGGGCTATCCGGGTAAATATGTAGCCAATAAGCACCTCCAGTCATCTGCTGGTTTATTTTTTAATGTTTTTAGCGATTACGATAAACATAATTTACTTTTGCGACAGGCATACGACGAGGTTTTTTACCAACAACTGGAAGAGCCAAGATTGGCAGCAGCATTGGACCGAATCCAGCATGGAACGATTGTGATCACCAACCCTAAAAGTTTTACGCCACTGTCTTTCCCAATTAAAGTAGACAGTTTACGTGAAAATATGAGTTCGGAAGAGTTAGAGCAACGAATTGTCAGAATGAAAGCTGAAGCAGAGAGAATTAAGTAGATCATCTTCTTGTGACCCGTTGAAGTTTAAAAGATCCTTCGACGAGCTCAGGATGACAATAGCATAAAATAAATGAACATTACAAGCCAAGGTGAAGAATTGATTTTAGATAAAGAAAGGGCTTTATTCTTACCCAAACATCAGCTTTTAGCTATTAGTGATTTGCATTTGGGTAAATCCGCACACTTTCGTCGAGCGGGTTTGCAAGTGCCTGCTACCATTGCCCAAACAGACCTTCAACGTTTAAGTTTATTGATTAAACAATACCATCCTAAAACATTATTAATTAATGGAGATATGTTTCATCATGGTTTGAATACCGACATTGATGAATTTTCAGCATGGAGAAAACAATACCAAGAGCTTAACTTTCTATTAGTAAAAGGAAATCACGACAAGCTTTCGGATGCCAATTATGCAGCAATGGATATAGAAATACACGAACCTAGCTTTTGCCTAGGGCCATTCTGCTTTATTCATGATGCGCCAAATGGTACAAGAGAAGAATTATATCCCATCAGTGGTCATATCCATCCAGGAGTTACCATTGTGGGCAAAGCCAAACAACGGCTAAGGTTTCCATGTTTCTTCTTCGGGAACGAATATGCCGTTTTACCTGCTTTTAGTTTATTTACTGGCTTATATAACATTTATCCTAAAGCTAGCGAAAGAATATTTGCTGTAACACCTAAAAGTGTTTTGGAGGTGTAGAAAACTTTTATATTAGCGGAATGTTTTTACGACGCCTGATTTTCGGCCTATTTCTCACCACTCTCAGCTATTCAGCTAATGCTCAAAAGGCATACATAAACCCTGGAGTAGATACAACAGATGTAAGGATAAAAGAAGTTATTCAGTTCTATCAAAGTTATTTGGGCGATTTTAAAGGTAAAAAATTACCTGATTTTAATAAATATTGGTCAGTTGAAGACTGTAAAAACTTTAAAATCCCCGACCCATCAGTTTACGGTATCGGCGGCGATTATCCAACTGTTTCTATGGCAACGGTAAAAACTATTTTTTATGTGAAGCCCTTGTCCGATTCACTATATATCCTTAAAACTACTGGTGGCTGGATAGACTCTCTTAAAACCTACAATTTGTTGTATAATTCCAATCACTATATAAAGAAAACGAAATCAAAACGTTTGGAATTTATTACACCGTACCAATACTCCATTGATCAGTGGGAATCTAAAAAAGTTAGAAATGTTACTTTTTTTTATCCAAAAAAGATAAAATTTAATAGTACTAGGGCAGATGAGTTAATTAATCAGATTAAAAAACTAGAAAAAGACTGGAATAGCCCTCCCATTGAGATTAAGTATTTTTACACATTAACCTATGATGAAATTCAATTTATAAGAGGTTTCGATTTTACATTGGGTTTGGGAAATGCGGACAAACCCACTGGTATCTCAAATCAAACTGATAATATTGTTTATTGTGCCGGAAGCGGCGAGAATTATTTTCATGAGGTGGTTCATATTTACCTGAATCCAATGCATAAGAATTCTCCGCTAAACGAAGGATTGGCAGTATTTTATGGTGGTTCAATGGGGCACCCACTTAAATGGCATATTAAGCGCTTACAGGATTACTTAATCAACCATAATGCAATAGATTTGGGCAAACTGGATAATTTTTACTTTATGGATAATTATACCAATCCCAATAGTACAATACTTGGAATGTTTTGCCAGTTAGCTTATGATAGGGATAAAATAAACGGACTAAAGCGAATGATGACTTATACCTCAATAAAAGAAATATTAGATAAAGAATTCAATATCAGACCTGAAAATCAAAATGAAGCATTAAGAAAGCTGATTTACAATTACAAAACTATCGATTAGCATCGATAACTTGTTTTAACTGTGCTGCCTGTGCAACGCCGCTTTGACGCCAAACGGGTTTACCTTTCTTAAATAGAATTAAAGTGGGGACACTTTGTACATTAAAAGCAACCGCCGCAGATTGGTTTTTATCTATATCTACTTTAATAATCGATACCGAATCGCCCACTTGTGATTTTAATTGTTCCAAGATCGGTTTCATCATTTTACAAGGGCCGCACCACTCGGCAAAAAAATCAACGAGAACGGGTTTATCACCGTTAATTAAATCTGAAAACTTAGCCATGATATTTGTCTTTATTTAGAAACAATAATGAGCTAGATTGGTTTTTAACGAAAAATCGTCATTGTGAGAAGAAACGTCGAAGCAATCTTAATACTGTAGTTTTTACAACTCATCAATTAATAGATCGCTTCGTCGGCTGAAAAAGCCTTCTCGCAATAAGGATATATAATTAAGCACTTATAGGCAGTTCTGTGGCTAACGCTGTAACCCAACCATCAAATAAAGCTTTTTCAATTTTGATTACCTCAGCTGCATGGTTTTCCCAGTCATCTGAAAAACTAACCAGCTGGTTCATCATTTCTTCTAAGTGGCCTTCTTCTTCTAATATAATCGATTTAACATTTACCTTACTTTTTGCTTCATCTAAAACCGCTTGATAAATTGGATACAATTCATCGGCGCGCACCTCGATGGCGTAAGTAACAAATAAATAAGCAGCGAATTTTAAATCGTAACCGGAAAGATTAAATACAGCTTTTAAATAACGGCAAACCGCAATATCTAAAGCATGTAAATAGTGTTTAGTATGATTTGGAGATAATAACTCTGCATTGGTGTAAGTTTTACAGAGTGCCCCGTCCAACTTTGAAATTTGCTTTTTTAAATAATAAGCATGGCGGTGTTCTTCTGCAGCGTGTTTTAGAATAATCAGGTTTACATTTTCTTTATGTTCTGAAGCTGAAATCTTCTTTGCACCTGCATTCTCCATATAAGATAGCGTATTTAACCATTTGGCATGCAACACGTTATCCGAAACTATCGATTTTAAATTTGACGCTAACATTCTTGATTGTTAAACTAATAAATTGTTTTAATTATTGGCATTATGCCAACTAAAAACTGTTAATTACAAACTATGACCTGATTAAATCTCTCTGTTCAGATCCCAGCTTTCTAAGTAATCTGCAACTCTACGTACAAACATTCCTCCTAAAGAACCATCCACAACCCTATGATCGTACGATAAAGACAAGAACATCATATGCCTGATTGCAATTACGTCGCCATGCTCGGTTTCCAGCACTGCAGGTTTCTTTTTTATGGCACCAACCGCCAAAATAGCTACCTGAGGTTGGTTAATAATTGGCGTACCCATTACATTTCCAAAACTACCTACATTGGTTAGCGTAAAGGTTCCACCTTGCGTTTCATCAGGCTTTAATTTAGAATTTCTCGCTCTCGTAGCTAAATCATTAACCGCTTTTGTTAATCCAACCAAATTTAATTGATCGGCATTTCTTATTACAGGAACAATTAGATTTCCACTTGGTAAAGCAGCAGCCATACCAATATTGATATCACGTTTCTTGATAATCTGTGTGCCATTAGCTGAAACGTTGATCATCGGAAAATCTTTTATCGCTTTGGCAACTGCCTCTACAAATATTGGAGTAAACGTGATTTTTTCATTTTCACGTTTTTCGAAACTGTTTTTCACTTTATTGCGCCATAAAACCATATTGGTTACATCGGCTTCAACAAAAGAGGTTACATGCGGAGAGGTGGCTTTACTCATTACCATATGATCGGCAATCAACTTACGCATCCTATCCATTTCTATAATTTCATCCCCACCGCTAACAGATGTGGTAGATGGTTTACTGGCAACAGCAGGTTGTGCCGTATGCTGAACATTTGGTTTAGGCTCGCTTGCTTTTTCAACCGGAGGTGGCGGGGCCAAAATAACGGTTTGTGCTTTAATTACGCTTCCACCATTTCTGTTAGCAATATAATTCAATAAATCATCCTTATTTAACCGTCCATCAGCTCCAGACCCTTTAATGGCATCTAATTCAGCCAGCGAAATATTTTCCTGAGCAGCAATACTTTTAACAAGAGGGGAATAAAAGCGATCAGACGAGCTGAAATCAGCTGCTGTAGCTTTATTTTCTGATGGAAGCTGCTCAATACCGGGAATAGCTTCAATTTTTTCTTCTATGGCAGGTATTTCAGCAACAGGCATTTCAACAGGAGGATGATCTCCACCTTCCGTTTCAATAATGGCAATTACATCGCCAACCTGGGCAACTTCATCTTCCGCAAACAACTGTTTTACCAATGTTCCGACAACCGGAGAAGGAACTTCAGAATCTACTTTATCAGTAGCGATTTCCAGAATGGTATCATCTAATTCAATAGAATCACCTGGTTGTTTTACCCATTTAATCACCGTTGCTTCCGCAACACTTTCACCCATTTTTGGTAACAATAGTTCGTATTGAGCCATATTAAATTACAGTATTTTATATTGGTAACGCTACAAAAATACAGTTTTTATTCTTTCTAAACTGTTTCTTTAAGGAGATTTAATAGCATGGCTAATGCCGACGCTGCAGAACGCTCAATGTTTTGAATACGTTTGTTACTGAAATTAAACACCTTAGCTACAGTTTTGTGTTTTGAAGAAATAGCAATCCATACTGTACCAACTGGTTTGTCTTCTGTTCCACCATCCGGCCCCGCAATGCCACTAACCGCAATAGCATAATCTGTTTTGAAATGTTTAATGGCGCCTTCGGCCATTTCCGTTACGGTTTGTTCGCTTACTGCCCCAAAAGTATTTAATGTACTTTCTTTTACACCAAGAATAGATTCTTTAAGTTCGTATGCGTATGCCACTGCCCCGCCCCAATAAACCGAAGAACAACCAGGGTGTTGCGTAATTAAATGTGCAATGTATCCACCAGTACAGCTTTCCGCTGTCGATAAAGTTAGTCCTTTACTTTTCATTAGGTCCAGAATCGCTTTTTCCAAGGGAATATCTTCATCAGTTACGACAAACTTATTCACTTTTGAAATGATCTGTTTGGCATAAACCTCAACTTCTTTCTTTAATTCTACTTCATTATTGCCTTTGGCCGACAAACGTAAACGTACTTGTCCTAATTTTGGCAGATAGGCCAATTTGATATGTGCCGGTAAGCTATCTTCGATTTCCTCAATCTCTTTGGCCAGAAATGATTCGCCTATATTTGCTGTGAGTATGGTTTTGTGAACAATAAAGGGCAATTTAAACCTGCTCGTAATTCTGGGAAGGATTTCGTCATCCATCAGGTACATCATCTCGTAAGGCACGCCCGGCATCGATACAAAAATGGTGTCATTTTTTTCAAACCACATGCACGGAGCAGTACCATTTTTGTTTACAATAACCTCACACCCATCAGGAACATCAGCTTGCTGAATATTGATATCTAATAGCGGACGCTTGTATTTTTCGAAAATCTGACGAACCATTTCCAATGCAGCTGCATCGTTACGGAAACCCATATTAAAATACTTTGCCAAAGTTTTCTTGGTAATATCATCTTTGGTTGGGCCCAGTCCACCCGTAATTAAAACAATATCTGCTCGTTTTTCGGCAAGTGCCAGGGCTTCAATAATATGTTGCTCATCATCAGAAACTGAGGTAATCTGCTTAACGGAAACGCCAATTAAATTTAATTGTTTAGCCATCCAGGCAGAATTGGTATCAATGATTTGGCCAATGAGAATTTCATCACCAATGGTAATAATTTCGGCTAGCATAAATTTATCGGTATGTGCTGTAAAAACCTTGTCTCTTGCTCAATTTTAAATCCTGCAATATCGATGCCTTAACTTTTATCGTAACAGAATAACTTTTGTATGCACCATACGGAACCCAGTTTACACTCATATCCCAGCAATGTAAATCGCGATAAATAGCTAAATTCATTGGAGTTAAGCCATTGTTCTTAAAATCGTAACCTGAGTTAAAAGTAACTTTCCACTTTGGTGTTAAGTTAACATCGCCATTAAAGTTTAGTGTATTCGAAATTGTACTGTTGTTTCCATCATTCGAAAATTGAAAACTGTAAGAGAACGAAAAATTCCATGGAATGTTAAAATCAACAAATGCATTCGGATCACGACTTATAGCCGCCAATTGTTCAGACTGTATATCAGTCAATCCTTTTTTGTTGGCCGCCTCTCCTAATTTATCGTTAGCCTCGTTCTTACGCTTTAATGCTTCCGGATTTAAACTATAATCGAATGAGAAACCAAAATTGGTTAAGCGTGGCAGGAATTTATTCTTCTGGAAAAATAAGCGGTCTTCTCTTATTTTAATGGTTTGACCATTAACCGTTGTGTCTTTTAAAGCGTATGGATCTAAGGTTCCATTATAGTTGATTCCCAGTTTATCGGTAAACTGCGATCGGCCACTAAAACCAATGGTAGATAATTTATAAGATGGGGCCAAGAAATTATATGAACCGCTAAAACTCAAACCCTGAATTATCGGGATCTTTTTTGAACCTGTTCCGGTTGTATCGTTTTTGTTCCTCACCTTTAATTCTACCGTATTATCTAATCCGAAACCAATGGATGCATTGGGGCCACCAAAAGAGCCTGGCTGTGCCATACCATCAAAAATGGAATATTTTAAAGGTTGCCCATTAGCATAAATTTGATTACCATGCTGATCTATTGCTGGTCTAAAAGGCCCTGCCCCTGCTTTGGTAAAATCCGGAGAATAAGAAAAGGAAACATTTGGCGTCATTACATGTCTTAACGCCTGAATTTTACCAGCTGGATTAAAATCTCTTCTTCCATAAATTTTAGTCGACATACTGGTTGACAAGCTATAACTACCTGCCCTTTTAAAACCGCTAATAGTGTCTTCTCTAAAGGAATAGGTGTTGTCTGCGAATTGTGTATATCTTCTGTTTACACTTTGAAAATTCCATACCTCGTTATAAGTACCACCCAAGCTAAAGTTAAGATATTTTAAAGCTGTGAAAGACATATTAACGGGTATACTGTGTGAAAAACCACTTCTTAAGCGTTTCAAACCATCATTTTGAAAAAGCAAACTATCGAAAGTATCAATTCGATTGGTTCCTTGTAAACTGTAACCTACTGTAATTTTTTGATACCATTTTTGCTCTCCCACAGCATTTTTGGGGCTAAATGGGTTAAATGTAGGCACGTTGAATGTCATTTCGGGTAATCTAAGCGATATGGCTCTTGTGCTTAAAGTCTGATCACTTGATGCAGCCAAAGAGAAATTCATACCGTTAGAATAAGCCTTAGCATAACTAATACTGCTACTTGTTGAGTTAGTGGCAATGGTGTTAATATCATAAGTAGTACCCGCTGCAGTATTTTTATAGTATCCTTTTCTTCCTGTTGATACCAATCTTACACTGGCACTGAATGTAGTACCTGGATTGGCATTGGCATTTTGGCTATGGCTCCAGTTAATGCTAAAGTTTTTGGTCGGGTTTTTAAAAGCTTCAGTACCCTCTAAACCATCTTTAAAACTAGAGTAGGCTAAGTTAATATTACCGTTATATTTATATCTTTTGGTATAATTACTCAGTACACTTGCTTCATAAGAGCCATTGGTATAAATAGAACCTAATAGTTTAGCATCCCAATAATCGTTTAATCCGAGATAATAACCACCATTTTGCAAGAAAAAACCCCTCGTTGCATCTTCACCTGGTGTAGGCAAAATTACGCCCGATGTTCGTTTATTTGGTTTAGGAAAAAATGCAAATGGTAATCCTAAGAAAGTAGGGATATCTTCAATAATCATGTAAACTGGCCCGGTAATAATCTGTTTCTCCGTTACCACCCCTTTAGAAATCATTAACCCAAAATGCGGATGTGGAAGATTACAGGTACTGTACATTACATTTTTAATGTGCAGCTCATCATCTATTTGCTTTTTACTCTGGCCGCCTGAAAAGAAACCTCCTTCTTGCTCAGAAAAAACGCTATATACTTTGGCCCGGGTTGTTTCTGAATTGTAAAAAATAGAATCTGCTATGGCAGTACCTTCGGCACCAGATTTAAAGATTGGTTTCCCTGTATATCTACCGGTTTTCGGGTCTTTAACACCGCGGGCAAAAATAGAATTTTGCTTTTTGTCGTATTTAATATAAGCCGCATCTAGCTCAAAATCACCGTATACAACCCTTGCATTTCCGTATAAATAAACAATGCTTTTATCGGCACTCATTTTTACCGAATCCTCTGCTTTGTATTCTACTTTCTGGTCGATACTACTGTTATTTTTACCCGTCTTTTTAATTGTATCCTTTTTGGTTGTGTCTTGCTTGATGATTTGTTGCAATGAAAAACGAGAAAATGCGTTAGCTTTACCAACAACAAGTGTTAATAAAATGACAGATATTAGTAAAATAGAGCTCTTAAGAAGTTTCAAATTCGTATTTGAATGTTATTTTTGCACAAATGTTTAATCAAAAACGTTCAAAATTAGTGAAAAATATACCATTGATGTATCTTAAATCCATTTTAACAGTTATTATTTATTTAGTATTATCAAACACTATTGATAATCAAGCATTTGCACAAGAATATAAAATTAAAACAATTGTAATCGATGCTGGCCATGGTGGTAAAGATGGTGCAACCCACGGTGTATATTCTAAGGAAAAAGATGTAGCACTTAAAACAGCTTTAAACCTTGGCCGGGCGCTTCAAGATAGTCTGAAAGATATCAAAGTTATTTATACCCGTGAGTCGGATGTATTTATTCCATTATACGAGCGTATTAATATTGCAAATAATGCAAAGGCCGATTTATTTATTTCCATTCACTTAAACGATATGCCAGTTCGGGTATCGAGAGTAGTAGATTATTACAAAAAAGTAAGAGGCAGAAAAGTACCTGTTTACAGAACGGTTACTTCTAAAAGTACTTCAACACGGGGAACAGAAACCTTTGTATCGGGAACAGGCCGTCTAGGTGAACAAGATGAGGTGATTAAAAGAGAGAATGCATCTATGTTCCTGGAAGAGAACTATCAGAAAAACTATGAGGGATTTATTGCGAATACGCCTGAGAGCGACATTATGTTATCGTTAATGAAACAAACCAACAGGGATAGGAGTTTAAAGTTTGCTTCAATGCTTCAACAAGAATATGTTAACGCTGGCCGTATTAACAGAGGTGTGCAAGAAAAAAGTCTTGCGGTACTGGCTCGTGCTGCTATGCCTGCCGTGTTAACCGAAATAGGTTTTGTGAGTAATCCAGAAGAAGAAGACTACATGAACTCTCCTGAAGGACAAAATGAGATTGTTAATGGAATTATTAAAGCAATTAAAAATTATAAACGCATAGCTGAAACATCATTTTAACATCCCTTATGTATGAAGGTTAAACTTCTGATCACAATACTTTTATTTTCATTGCTAGTTGCCGAAAAAGCACCTGCGCAAGGTTATAAGATCAAAACTATTGTTATAGATCCTGGTCACGGTGGCAGAAAACCCGGTGCCTCTGGTCTTTTTTCGAAAGAAAAAGACGTTTCGTTAAAAATCGCATTAAAGTTAGGCGCATTGTTAAAAGAGGAAATGCCCAATATTAAAATAATTTTTACCCGTAAAACGGATATTGATGTTGATTTATACAGGAGGGCAGAAATAGCGAACGAAGCCAATGCAGATCTTTTCATATCAGTACACTGCAATTCGATGCCGCCTGGTAATAAACATATTAAAGGGGTAGAGACATTAGTTGCAGGCTCACATCGGTTAAAAGAACAAGACGCTGCCATTCGTGAAAATGCCGATATTAAATTGGAAAAAAATTACAAAAGCAAGTACGATGGGTATGATCCAAGCAATCCAAGTAGTTTTATCCTTTTATCGCTTTTAAAAAATACCTTTAGAGACAAAAGCATTAAATTTGCCAAATTAATACAGAACAGCTATATCAACAGGGATGAGCGATTAAGCCGTGGTGTTAAAGAACAAGGGGTTTTGGTACTGCAGCGCTGCGGTATGCCCGCCGTTTTAACAGAAGTGGGCTTTATCTCGAATACAGAAGAAGAAAAATATATTAATTCGCAAAATGGACAGAATGAGATCGCCAATTCTATTTTGGAAGCAATAAAAACATACAAAAAAAATATTGAGGTTAAATAAGTGGCATTATAAATGATAGTTATTTTAACTTTGAAAAAAATATAAAACAGATACCAAACAAATAGTGCAAACTTTGTGTATTTAAAGTTTAGCACAAAAAGTTAATTACGCTCAAACAAGTGAGGAAAGGATGCTTTAGCGCTTGTAGCCATTAAATAAAAACACTCATGAAGATTAAGAACGAAACCAAAGTAGGTATTTTAGCTGCATTTGCCATTGCTTTATTAATAATTGGATATAATTTTTTAAAAGGAAATTCCATTTTCTCTAATGAAACCACATTATATGCAAAATATACCAGGGTTGATGGTTTAACAGTATCGAAACCTATCCTAATTAATGGTTATCAGATTGGCAGGGTGGCCAAATTGGAGTTACAGACAGACGGCAGCATTATTGCTACCTTAAGCGTAAACAGCAAGTATGAAATTCCTGTAAACAGTATTGCCCGCTTAGAAGGCACTGATCTCTTGGGTAGCAAGGCCATTGTAATGTCGTTAGGTAACTCTAAAAAAATGGCAGAAGATGGTTACACCTTAAATGCTAATGTAGAAAAAGGCTTAATGGAACAGGTGCAGCCGGTTCAAAAGAAAGCTGAATTAATTATCGGTAAAATGGATTCTATTTTGAGTAGTGTGAATTCTATCCTGAATCCGAACTTTCAGAAAAACGTTGATAAGAGTTTTAACAGTATAGCCGGCACATTGGCCTCGTTAGAAACAACCTCTAAAAAAGTTGATGGTTTAGTAGGTTCAGAAAGTGCTCGTATTGCAGCAATCTTCAAAAATGTTGAAGGCATTACTGCTAACTTAAATAACAACAATCAAAAAATTAGCGATATTTTAACCAATATCAATACGGTTACCGATAAGTTTGCTGCTGCCAACTTTAAACAGACTTTAGATAACGCAAACAACGCCATTGCTAATTTACAAAGCGTAATTTCGGGAATTAAAGATGGAAAAGGGAGTTTAGGATTATTATTAAACGACGATAAAATGTATCAGAATTTAAATAATGCTTCAAAAAACCTGGATGCCTTAATGATCGATTTAAAAGCTAATCCTAAACGTTATGTACACTTCTCTGTATTCGGCGGTGGCAATAAAAAAGACAAGTAATTTAATTTTTATAAATCTGAAAGCCTTGCAGTTTTAAATTGCAGGGCTTTTTTTTGGCAATTCTAATTCTATATGCTTTTTTTTATCGCAGAAGCACACGGCACCGAAAATTGATTAATTTAATTCCTTTGTCATCTTGAATTAAACTAGAAAAATCGAATAATCCGATAAGCGCAGGGCGATAAGTCGCGCACACTATCTCCGTGTAAGGCTATGCCTTCCTCTGTGAACTTGTGGTTAAAAATATAACTTAAAATTACAGCAGGAAAGTTCTTCCCTCTACAGCCAATTCTGTATGCTCAAAAACAGATTGAGCTTCTTCTAAAAGCATTTGTAAGGTTTTATAACGTGAAGAAAAATGGCCAATGAGTAATTTCTTTGCTCCGGTAATTTTCGCTATCTCTCCTGCCTGTAAAGCAGTTGTGTGATGTGTTTCTTTAGCTCTATCCAATAAATCGTGCATAAAGGTAGATTCATGATATAAGGTATCACAATCTTTTATGGTAGCAAAGTAACTTTCATCGAACAAGGTATCAGAACAATAGGCATAAGAGCGTGGTGCATCTGCGGCTATGGTATAATCTTCACTGCGTAAAATCTCGCCATTGGGTAACTCTACATCAAT
Source organism: Pedobacter riviphilus (assembly GCF_014692875.1). Lineage (NCBI taxonomy): Bacteria > Pseudomonadati > Bacteroidota > Sphingobacteriia > Sphingobacteriales > Sphingobacteriaceae > Pedobacter > Pedobacter riviphilus. The sequence continues at coordinate 2,375,478 of NZ_CP061171.1, forward strand.
CCCTTTTTTTAGGGCTGTATAATAAGCCATAGGTACTTCATCAGCTTTTTCTTTTATCAGTTTGCGCTGACGTTTCTTTTGCTGGAAGATAAAGCCTGTAGTGGGAATACGGTGATTTAAAATAATTGTTTTAACTGTTAAATCACTGTTCTCGAATATCTGTGTAGACTGATCAGCTTCGATTGGAAAAAACTCAATTGGGTACCTCAACACAGTATCAGAATATTTAAACTGAATCTCTAAAATTTCTAATAAAGGTTTGGGGCCAAAAATCTGTATGGGTTTTAGCCTACCGTTTAAGTGCAAACTGGATAGCAATCCGATTAAACCGAAGTAATGATCGCCATGTAAATGGCTGATAAAAATATAATCGATACGGGCTGCTTTAAGGTTGAACTTGGCTAATTGCTGTTGTGTACCCTCACCACAATCGATCAGGTAATATTTCTCATTACAATTTAAAAGCTGTGCCGAAGGATTCCTGTTAAATACAGGAGTTGCAGAACTGCTTCCTAAAATTGTAACTTCAAATTTCATCATGATAAGATATAAAAAGCCTCGTAGATTTTTAGAAACTACGAGGCCGGAATGTTATTTAAATATTTTGTTATTTAGCGCCTCTAAACTCTTTTTCCAACTCATCCATAAAGATAAAATCAGTAGCTTCTTCTATGGTATTAACAAACGTAACAGATTGAAATATGTTTGATAATTCGATAATGGATGCCAACTCATCATTAATTCCGGTTACAATAAATAACCCTCCTGCCGATTTGCAAAGCCTGTCACCAACCAATAAGCAGCTTAAATCCTGTGCATCACTGCACTCAGTAACATGACTTAAATCAACAATTATATTTTGAAATCCTTCTGCATTGAGCAAATAAAACTCTGATTTCAAACCTGGAGCATTATCGTTTGTAAACTTATGTTCTTCTAACTTTAAGGTTACATATTTATCGTGTTTATCTACTGAAAATTTCATCTCTCTAATCTTTATTTTACTAATGTATAAATTTCTTTCGAATTTAAAGTGTTTCTAATGCCTTTAAAACATTAGTTTCAATGCGGCTAGAAATTGCATCAGCATCAGCTTTTATAAAGGCCTCTCCTACTATTTTTTCGTAAAGTTCGATGTAACGTTCTGAAATCGAATTTACAATTTCAGGTGTCATTTCTGGAACAACCTGCCCGTCTTTTCCCTGAAAACCATTTTCAATTAACCATTTCCTTACAAACTCTTTTGAGAGTTGTTTTTGTGGCTCACCTGCATTTTGGCGTTCCTGATATCCATCAGCATAAAAATAACGTGAAGAATCTGGGGTATGAATTTCGTCGATTAAATAGATTACGCCATCGGCTGAGCCAAATTCGTATTTCGTATCCACCAGGATCAATCCGCTTTTTGCTGCAATCTCAGTTCCACGTTGGTATAGCGCGTAAGTGTATTCTTCTAATTTTTCATAATCGGTTATAGAAACAATACCTTTTGCTAAAATATCTTCTTTTGAAATGTCTTCATCATGCCCTACAGAGGCTTTGGTGGTTGGGGTAATAATAGGTTGAGGTAGTTTATCGTTTTCTTTCAACCCATCAGGCAAAGAAACTCCGCAAACAGAACGCTTACCGCTGCTATACTCGCGCCAGGCATGGCCGGCTAAATAACCTCTGATAACCATTTCTACTTTAAATGGCTCACAGATACGGCCAATGGTAACCATTGGATCTGGAACATCTAAAACCCAGTTAGGAACGATATCTTGAGTAGCTGCCAAAAATTTAGCCGCAATTTGGTTCAACACCTGTCCCTTAAAAGGAATAGCTTCAGGCAATACCACATCAAAAGCAGAAATACGGTCAGATACTACCATTACCATAAACTGGTTGGCTATAGTGTATACATCGCGGACTTTACCCTTGTAAAAATTACTTTGATTCGGGAAATTGAAATGAGTTTCTTTTAGTGCTTTCATGAGGGCATAAAAATAGGAAAAAAGTTGGGAAGTCAGAAAGTCTTTAGTCCATAGTCCATAGTCCATAGTCCATTTAGACTATAGACTACCGACTCAGGACTCAACTATTGAATATCGCCGTAAGCTTTCAAGATATCTTTCACCAATTTATGTCTTACAACGTCTTCACCGCTTAAGTAAATAATATCGATTCCTTTAATATCTTCTAAAATCCTTAATCCGTTAAATAATCCCGACATCTGTTTTTTAGGCAAATCGATCTGTGTAACATCTCCGGTAACGATAAATTTAGCAGTTGGCCCCATGCGGGTTAAAAACATTTTTAACTGCATATCTGTGGCATTTTGGGCTTCATCTAAAATCACGAAACAATTATCTAAGGTACGTCCGCGCATAAATGCCAAAGGTGCAATTTCTATTGTACGGTTTTCGATATAGAATTTCAATTTCTCAGCAGGGATCATATCGTCCAATGCATCGTATAGCGGGCGTAAATATGGATCGATTTTTTCCTTTAAATCGCCTGGTAAGAAACCGAGGTTCTCCCCTGCTTCAACTGCCGGTCGGGTTAAAATAATCCGTTTAATTTCTTTGTTTTTTAATGCTCTAACTGCTAGCGCTACAGCGGTATAAGTTTTTCCGGTCCCGGCTGGACCAATGGCAAATAGAATGTCGTTTTTAGCAATACTGCTCACCATTTTGCGCTGATTGGCAGTTCTTGCCTTTACCAATAAACCGTTAGTACCAAAAACAATTACCTCGCCACCGCCTCCGGTAGGTTGTTCCGCATCTTTTTTTGCAACACCAGTCGCCTTTGCTCCCAGTATAGATTCGACATCGTTATTGGTAAGTGAGCTATATTTTTCGAGGTGTGCAATAAGCTGGTTAAACTTATCCTCAAAAGTCTTAAGTTCCTGTTCATCACCGAGAACCTTAATGTCACTACCTCTCGCTACCAGTTTCAACTTCGCGAAAGCACCTTTAATCATTTCGTAATTCTCGTTATTCGGCCCCCAAAAGTGAGCAGGATTTACGGTATCCAGAGTTAATTTTAATTCGTTCAAACTGTAGTATTTTAAAAAGTTATCGGGGTATATTAATTAAAATTTGAATATTTGCAGACGCTTAGGCCTGTACACAAGAATAAGCAATAATAATGAATTTTTAATGGGGATAATTACTTTAACAACAGATTTAGGTTCAAAAGATTTTTACCAGAGTGCCCTTAAAGGTAGTCTATTGAGTCTTATGCCTAATGTTAATTTAGTTGATATTACCCACGAGGTTCCATCATTCAATATTTCGTACGCGGCCTTTGTTCTAAAAAACGCTTATCCGTACTTTCCAAAGAACACCGTGCACTTAATTGGCATCGACTCTGTTTATAGCGAAAACACCAAATACATTGCTATAAAGCATCGTGATCACTTTTTTGTTGGGGCTGATAACGGTATTTTCTCCCTTCTTTTTGATGATATCCCTGAAGATGTGGTAGAGCTGAATATTATGCAGGATTTAAAATATCTACACTTCCCCCTGGTTGATATTTTTGTTAAAGCAGCAACGCATCTGGCTAAAGGTGGCAAACTGAAAGATATTGGTTTACCCGTATCAGAAATTGAGCAGAAGATGCTTTTACACCCTGTAATCGAACGGGATGTGATTCGTGGAAGTGTGGTATATATTGATACTTTTTGCAATGTAATTACCAATATAACCAAAGACCTTTTTACCAAAATACAGAAAAACAGGGATTTTACCTTACACTTTAGAAAAAGTGAAACCATTACCCAACTGAGCTGGCACTATAACGAAGTGCAGGAAGGTGAAAAACTTTGCCTGTTCGGCATTAGTAACCATCTGGAAATTGCCATTAATAAAGGCAAAGCAAGTGGTTTATTAGGTTTGCACTTAGGTGATATTGTGCGGGTAGAGTTTCATCCTTAGAAAGGTAAAAGATTAAAGCGAAAAAATTAAGGAGGAAAAACCGTCATTTCCGCAGTGTTCCAAAGGAACTCTTTCAGAGGAGAAATCTATTGCCGAAAACTTATTTTTAGATAGATCTCTCCGTTCCGCTTCGATTCGGCTGAAATGACGAATATTTTTGACGCTTTGCATTACCAATGAACCAGTAAAACAACTTCCATCCTTTTCACGTTTATATCCTCATGAAGAACTATTTTTACCTGCTCCCGATTATTTTGTTGGCCTTTCAAACTTATGGGCAGCAAGATAGCGCCGCCTATGCTGCGCAACGTGTTAAGATAAATTCGTTGCTTGCAGAAAGAAGCACCAAATTTGGCCAGTATGATGAAAGTTTAAATCAGCGAACTGGGATATTTGGCTGGCAAACCAAACGTGACATTAAAAATTCCAATGAAATTCTTCGTCAGGTGGTTTTAACGGATAATAACATTTTCAAAGAACTGAAAGTATTAATGGATTATAAAGATTTGCAGAACCAGCAGAAAGTAGCCGTGGCAGACAATTCGCAACAACGTATTGAGGCTTATATGGGTACCATTAAAAAACTTCAGGACCAAAATGCGCAGCTTAAAGAAGATTTAGATAAAAAGAATAAAGGAAGTTTATCCACCTACATCATCATATTTCTGATTTTAATAATGGGGGGTGGATTTTATTTCTTTAATAAAAAACTACAGCAATATGAGAAAAGGCGTGTTTAAAATCCTAGCAAAGATAAACAAGGCCATTTTGCCTAGTTTGTACAAAAAAGATCCAAATAAGCTCACTACTTTTCAGAAGGCGATATTGGGTTATCGCTATTGGGTGCTAACGAATGCGTTAGATTAGAATATAAAGACCTTATAGGTTTTCAAAACCTATAAGGTCTTTATTTATTATTTCTTAAAATGCTCGATAATCAGCGTTGCCAATTCTGTACCAATACGTTCTTGTGCTTCGTTGGTTGAAGCTCCAATATGTGGTGTTAGGGAGATTTTAGGATGTGTTAAAATTTCTGCCAATGGTGTTGGTTCGTTATCGAAAACGTCTAAGCCGGCGAAAGAAACTTTGCCAGAATTTAAGGCTTCAATTAAAGCTGGTTCATCAATTGTACCACCTCGAGAACAGTTTACAATACCTACCCCGTTTTTCATCTTAGCAAACTCTTCTGCACCTAAAATCGGCTTGTCGGCAAATGGAGTGTGTAAACTAAAGAAATCACTTCCTGTAATTACTTCGTCTAATGTAACCGTTTTAATTGGAATACTTACAGATTTTCCACCTTGGAATTCTAAAGTAATTTCAGATTCTGATGGATATAAATCGTAAGCCAAAACATTCATCCCTAAGCCTAAAGCTACTTTAGCAGTAGCACGACCAATGCGGCCAAAACCAATAATACCAATGGTTTTACCACTTAATTCAGTTCCTTTAGCATACGCTTTTTTAAGGTTATTGAACTGGGTTGAACCTTCTACAGGCATTTTACGGTTAGCATCCTGTAAAAATCTGATACCTGTAAATAGGTGAGAAAATACCAATTCAGCAACTGATAATGAGGAGGCAGCGGGAGTATTTACAACTGCAATCCCTTGGCTACGTGCATACTCCACGTCGATATTATCCATACCTACGCCACCCCTACCAATTAATTTGATATTTGGAACGGCATCAATTAATTCTTTTCTCACTTTTGTTGCACTACGAACAGTAATGGCATCATAGTTTTTTAAGGCTTCGGCTAACTGATCTTGCGGAATGGTTTCTGTATCAACCTGGAAACCTGCTTTTTCTAATAATTCTTTTCCGATCGGGTCAATCCCATCGTTTGCTAATATCTTAATCATTGTATGTATGATTGCACAGATTTACTTGATTAAACAATCGCAGTATTCATCTGTGGTTAAAATTTAAATTAATTTACTTTTGCTTGTTGTTCTTCAAATGATTGCATTGCATCTATTAACGCATGAACACTTGTAATTGGCAGGGCATTATACATTGAAGCACGGAAACCACCTACACTTCTATGACCTTTAATACCCACAATACCTTGTTCTTCTGCATACTTTAGGAATGGTTTTTCCAATTCTGCATTTTCCATTACGAAACAAACATTCATTCTAGAGCGGTCTTCAATTGCACAGGTTCCTTTAAACAACGAATTACGGTCTATTTCTCTGTAAAGTGCTTCAGCTTTTTGTTTATTTTCTTTTTCAATTTCAGCAACTCCACCTTTCGATTTTAACCAGCGAAGATTTAACAAAGCAACGTATATAGAGAAAACCGGAGGGGTATTGTACATCGAATCATTATCAATATGCGATTGATAGTTCAACATTGATGGAATTTTACGGTCAATTTTGCCTAAAACTTCATTCTTAACAATAGCGATGGTTAAACCAGCAGGGCCAACATTTTTTTGCGCTCCGGCATAAATTAAATCAAATTTTGAAACATCGATTACGCGGCTCATAATATCAGAAGACATATCGCAAACAACTGGTACGTTTGTTTTAGGTACTTCGAAAAGCTCCGTTCCATAAATAGTATTGTTTGAAGTATAATGAAAATAAGCACTATCGGCTGGGATTTCAAAATCCTTTGGAATAAAAGTATAGTTTGCATCTTTTGAAGAAGCAACCACATTTACATTACCTATAAATTTAGCTTCTTTTAAAGCTTTGGTTGCCCATACGCCAGAATCTAAATAACTCGCTGTTTGTCCATCGCCCAATAAGTTCATCGGAACCATTGCAAACTGTAAACTTGCACCACCTTGTAAAAATAAAACGGAATAACCCGATGGCACATTTAATAATTCTTTTACCAATTTATCAGCTTCAGCAACAACTGCCTCAAATTCGGTTGTTCTGTGCGAAATTTCTAAAATTGATAATCCATCGTTAAAATCTAAAACAGCCTGAGCTGCTTGTTTAAACACTTCTTGAGGTAAAATACAAGGGCCTGCGCCAAAATTATGCTTCATCTTATTATATAATGTTTTATGGGCGTAAATGTAAAATTTTTAAAGCAGTTATGCCCATAAAATCGTTACTTAAAAAATTAAATTTTGTTAAAAATCTCAACAAAATTGAGCGTTTTGTTGCAGTTTTTGCAAAAGAATTCATTAATCAGAAAGACAAAAAGATAAAGACTGTTTTGTCAAACCTATCAGGTTTTAAAAACCTGATAGGTTTAGTAGTTTAAGGCTTATTTTTCAACTTCACAATCAGCTTCAGGTTAAACTGCCTGCCTGTTAAATAATTTGGAATGGCGTACTGAACATTATCTACATCTTTTAGCCATAAATATGAAACCGTGTTGTCGATATTCAGCATATTAAAAACCTCAAAAAACAGAATAACCGAACTGAAATTCCTGTCCAGGAACTTAGGTTTATGTAGTGCGGCATCATCAAGAAAATCTTTAGAGAAACCAATATCTACACGTTTGTACGATGGAATAAAAAATTTATCCAAATACCTTGGTGTTTGTGATGGACCAATTGGCAAACGCGAACCATAAAGAGCATTAAGGTGTACTTTATATGTAGGACTATTCAGCAGCCTATCCTGAAAAAATATGGAAAAATTTAAGCGCTGATCTGTTGGCCGTTTTAAATAACCAGGATAAATTGTAGTTCCATTTTGAACATAACTATCATCAATAATATCTTCATTAGCATGCATTACCGACATTCTGAAATAAGAAACCAGATCTTTAACAAACTCGCCACCAATACTAAAATCAGCACCGTAAGCGTAACCACGCGATACTTCATTCGCCAGGTATTTAATCCTCAGATTATCAATTTTATAAGGAATTAATCGATCTGAATATTTAAAGTAAGCTTCCGAAGTAAATTTCAGTCTTGTTCCGAAGGCATCAAATGCATATTCATAGCCTAAGGAAGTATTGTAAGAACTTTGTGCTTTCTGATTGATATTTAACACACCCGAAAAATCGCGAATGGTTCTGTAGGAAGGAGGTTGTTTATAAACACCTGCAGAAAATCTTAAAATTTTATTGTTCGAATTGGGTCGGTAAGCAATTAAAATCCTTGGACTGATTAACAATTGCCTGCTTAGCGAACTGTAAGTAGCACGTGCCCCTAACTGCAACTCAGCTGAACCGGAAAGCGAGTAACTATCCTGAATGTAAGCACTATAATTTTTAATATCAAGGTTATTTTTAACGTTAATTACATTCTGTAAAGTGATATTTTTCGAATTGTTTGGCAAAATATATCCTGCAGAATCGGTATAGTTGTATTCATTCAACTGATCATTGTACTTAGACTGGTCGAATTTCAGTCCCCATGAAAAAACATGACTGTTAAAATTCTGATCGACCTTTATTTCTGAAGCAAAAACCTGGGTATTTAAACTATTCCGCCCATAATTGTAGTAACTGCCTATGCCCCTGTTTTTATTGATTACACCAAAATTTTCACCCGAAAAAGCATTATCCACTTCAGCGAAAATATAACTTCCATTGATATCGAAACGTTCTCTTTCAATGGTATTGAAGTAGCTGTTGATCAACTTGATAACCAGATTAGGTTTAGGAGAGTAAGTAGCTGTAACTGCGCTTCCTAACGTTCGGTAATCATCTATCTCCTGACCGGTATAATCAACGTTAAGCCTTAAGGTAGTACTTAAAGTTCCAAATTGGGTTTCTCTGTTGGTTGGTACCAATTTAAACTGGCCAAGATTAAAACTACCGAGGAAACTCACATTGAATTTAGGTGAAAAATCATATTGGTAGAGCAATTGTGCATCAGCAAAATTCGGGCTGTAACTTCCTTTTTCGTCCTGCTTAATTAGTACATTCGAATTGTTTTTATACCGCAACCCGGTTAACAGAAAACTGTTTTTGAATATCTTTTTTGTACTTAATGACGTGTTTAAAAGACTGGTACTAAAAATAGTTTGATTACTATCCGGCTTATCATACCTGATATCTAAAATCGAAGAAAGTTTGTCACCATATTTTGCTTCAAAGCCACCTGCAGAGAATTTTGCTTTACTCACTAGATCTGAATTGATAAAGCTTAGCCCCTCCTGTTGTCCGTTGCGGATTAATACTGGCCGGTTAATTTCTACATCGTTTATATAAATCAGATTTTCATCAAAGTTACCTCCCCGAACACTGTACTGGGCACTTAATTCATTATTTGTAGATACACCAGGAAGGGTTTTAAGCATGCTTTCAAAATTGCCAGAAACCAATGGCATAGATGAAACATCGGCAATATTAATAGTTGTGGTGTTACTTAGTTGATTCTGTTTATTGGTAATGTTAACCTGCTCTAATTCATTGATATTGGCTATTAAATTTACCTGTTTAATAATTCGAGCTCCCGAGCGTTCATTAAACTTTATAGTTTGAGGTTGATAGCCCAAAAGCGAATATTTAATACTAAATGTTTTCGATTTTGAATAAATGGTATATACGCCAAATTCATCAGTAACTGTTGATTGCGCTTGTCCGAGAACGGTAACGGTAACCTGAGGTAATGGCAACTTTTCATCGCTATAAACTATTCCTGAAACCCTAACTAAAGGCTGAGCGATAGCAAAACCGCAGCCAGCAATTAAAAGGAAAAGGATTAACCGAAATTTGAGCATTTTTTAGTATCAAGACAAACGTATCAGGCATTAAGACTGTATCCGCCTTATCCTAAAAACAATTTAGCAATAAAACATTTAACAATTAAATATTTATAGTGCTAGCTGTCAGGCTTTTCATTTTGGAAATAGTTTCTGTTGGATTATCAGTCGCAAAAATTGCATTTCCAGCTACAAAAGCATTGGCACCTGCTGCTACTAATGTAGCAATATTTTGCAAACCGACACCACCATCAACCTCGACGATTAAGTTTTCCTTTACCCCTTGAATTAAGGTCTTTAGATCCTTTATTTTCTTGTAGGTATTGTGAATGAAAGCCTGCCCGCCGAAACCTGGATTAACGGACATAATGAGTACCAGATCAAGATCTTCTATTACATCCTGCAATAAGGTTACTGGCGTATGTGGATTTAAGGCTACACCCGCTTTACAACCAGATGCTTTAATTAACTGAATAGTTCTATGCAGATGTGTGCAGGCTTCGTAGTGTACGGTAATCCTATCTGCACCTGCCTTGGCAAAATCCTCGATATATTTATCCGGATCAACAATCATTAAATGAACATCTAAAGGTTTGGTTGCATATTTTTTAACTGCTGCCATAACCGGGAAACCAAAAGATATATTGGGTACAAAAACACCATCCATCACATCAACATGGAACCAGTCGGCCTCGCTCTGGTTAATCATTTCAATATCGCGCTGTAAATTGCCAAAATCGGCCGAAAGTATGGATGGGGCTATGATGTATTTCATTTAATTATCTTTTAGTCTTTTAATTTCAAATTCCGCTATTAATTTTTAAAATAACGGTTATCACCCTGAATTCATTTCAGGGGGCTTAATAGCAGGAAAGATGCTGAAATAAATTCAGCATGACGCTACGATGCAAGTTACAAAAGATGTATGAATCTTTTTAGTTAGAAACTATCGAGTTATTGAATATTTAAAAAAAGTAATAAAAACTAAAAACAATAAAAGAAAGATATTTTTTTTCATATCTGATGAGCGATTTAGAACTTGAATAAAGCTAAGAAAAACGTTTCATATTAAACAAAAAACCCTTCCAGTAAACTGAAAGGGTTTTGCTATTGAAATGCTGAAACAAGTTCAACATAACGTTTATCTATTTAAGCTTTTGGTGCAGCTGGTTTTTCTGGTCTAGGTAATAAAACTTTACGAGAAAGTTTCATTTTACCTTGTTTATCGATGTCTAACAACTTAACTTCGATTTTATCACCTTCTTTCAATACACCGTCCATGGTTTCTAAACGCTCCCATGAAATTTCAGAGATGTGCAATAAACCATCTTTACCTGGCATTACCTCAACAAATGCACCGAATGGCATAATTGATTTTACTTTACCTTGGTAAATTTCACCAATTTCTGGTTTAGCAACGATATTACGGATACGGGTAACCGCTGCATCAATAGCTGCTTTGTTATCGGCAAACACTTCTACAATACCTTTACCATCAACTTCTTCTATAGAGATTGAAGCACCGGTTTCGCGTTGCATTTCCTGAATAATTTTACCTCCAGGGCCAATAATTGCACCAATAAATTCTTTATCAATAGTTAAAGAAACAATACGAGGAGCATGCGGTTTGTAATCTTCGTTAGGTGTGCTGATGGTTTTCTTCATCTCGTTTAAGATATGTAAACGACCATCTTTAGCCTGTAACAAGGCTTTGGTTAACACTTCGTAAGATAAACCATTGATTTTTAAATCCATCTGGCAAGCAACAATACCATTTTCTGTACCGGTTACTTTAAAGTCCATATCACCTAAATGATCTTCATCACCTAAAATATCAGAAAGGATAGCATATTTACCGGTTTTCTCATCGGTAATTAAACCCATTGCAATACCTGAAACCGGAGCTTTGATTTTAATACCGGCATCCATAAGTGCCAATGTACCCGCACAAACAGTTGCCATTGATGATGAACCATTTGATTCTAAAATATCAGAAACCACGCGGATAGTATAAGGATTTGCCTCGCCCTGTGGCAATACTTTTTTCAACGAACGCTGAGCTAAGTTACCATGACCAATTTCGCGACGGCCAGCGCCTCTGTTCGGTCTAACCTCACCAGTTGAAAAACCTGGGAAATTATAGTGCAATAAGAATTTCTGGTAACCATTAAAGAAAGCTCCATCAATCATTTGCTCATCATCTTTGCTACCTAAAGTAACTGAAGTTAATGATTGAGTTTCGCCACGTGTAAATACAGCCGAACCGTGAGCAGCCGGCAAATAACCAACTTCACTCCAGATAGGACGGATTTCTGTAGTTTGACGGCCATCTAAACGGATACCTTCATCTAACAATAAATTTCTGATGGCATCGTACTGAACATCATGGTAATAATGTTTAGCCATTGCCTTGGTTAAATCTGCAGTATCTTCTGGCATTGCTTCGAAGAATTCGTTAATGATTGCTGTAAAACCTTCTTTACGAACATCTTTATTACCACCGGCTTTAGCCACGGCATAAACTTTATCATAAGTATCAGCGTAAACCTTTGCTTTTAAATCAGCATCGTGATCTTCGTGGCTGTATTCGCGTTTTACAGTTTTACCTGTTGCTTCGGTTAATTCAACCTGAACAGCACATTGAACTTTAATTGCATCATGTGCAAATTTTAAAGCTTCAACCATTTCATCTTCCTGAATTTCATCACACTCACCTTCTACCATACAGATATCGTTAGCAGAACCGGCAACCATAAATTCAAGTGTAGCACGTTCTAAATCGCTGGCAAATGGGTTGATTACCAATTTACCGTCAATTTTAGCTACACGCACTTCAGAAATCGGACCGTTGAAAGGAATATCGGAAACTGATAATGCAGCCGATGCTGCTAAACCTGCCAAACAATCTGGCATGATATTTTTATCAGCAGAGATTAAAGAAATCATCACCTGTGTATCAGAGTGATAATCAGAAGGGAACTGCGGACGTAAAGCTCTATCTACCAAACGTGAAATTAATACCTCGTAATCAGATAATCTTGCTTCACGACGTAAAAAGCCTCCTGGGATACGGCCTGTAGCCGCGTATTTCTCCTGATAATCAACCGATAAAGGTAAAAAATCAGTACCTGGTTTAGCCCCAACAGTAGATACAACTGTTGCTAACAACATGGTATCGCCCATTTTTACCACCACCGAACCATCAGCTTGTTTAGCCAGTTTACCAGTTTCAATTTCTACAATTCTGCCATCGCCCAAATCGAACGATTTTTTTATTACATTCATTTAATTAGAATTATGGTGTGTTTTCCTCTTTCTACACACCGTTGTTTATATATGTTTTTGTTTTTGCAAACGAAGATAGGATTAAAAAAGCCTATCATAACAAATCCCGTTAAAAAAATTAACAGGAAAGTAAAAAGCCACTCCCGTAAGAATGGCTTTCGCTGATAAAATTCGCTTATTTTTGTTTAATGATATCACGAAGCGATAAAGCTTTGATGATAGCACGATAGCGCTCAATATCTTTTTTGTACAGGTAAGCCAAAATACCGCGGCGTTTACCTACCAATTTTTGAAGTGACAACTGAGTAGAAAAATCCTTACGGTTTTTCTTTAAGTGTTCTGTTAAGTGCGCAATACGGTATGTAAATAACGCTACTTGACCTTCTGCAGAACCAGTGTTGGTTTCTACTTCGCCGTGTTGTTTAAAGATTTCGGCTTTCTTTTCTGGACTTAAATACATTTCTTGAATAATATTAAAGCAATAAAAATTAATTAATTGTGGCGCAAAGATAAGGTTTTTCTGATTATAAACAAACGATGAGACAGATAATTTTCAGACCTTAATATCTTGATTATTAACGTAAATATTAATAGTATTAAAAAATCAATCCTGAAGTTTTTCTACTTTAGAACCTGAATATAATTAATTTAAGAAAATGCAGAAACCGAAGGTTAACAAAGAACCCCGATTATCATTAAACACTCTAGTTGGTGTGTGTGCCATTGTAACGAGTATTTGCGCAATTATTATAACATTGTACCAAACCAGATTGCAGCGAATCCAGCAATATGCATCAGTAAAACCGTTATTAATGAGCTATTCAAATAGTTTTTCTGACAATAAAAATTCTAGCAACCAAACTTATCATTACGAACTGGTAGTTACAAATCAAGGTTTGGGACCAGCAATTGTATCTGATTATGCATTTTATTATAAATCAAAATCTTATCAAAATATAGCCCAAATCCTTAAACAAATCAAAACTGAACACAAATTGGATTCAACTAAAACGGTAATACTTACCAATCTATGGAAAAATGAGGTCTTGCCGGTTGGTGAAAAATTAAGTTTGATAAAAATAGAGGATGAACGGCTTGGGCCTTTGGTCGAAAAGTATGATATTAAAATAATGGTTCAATATAAATCTCTGTACGGACAAGAGTGGCGCTTTGTAAACGATGATAAATCGGGACCAAAGGAAGTTGAATAAGTCTTTGGCTTTTTTTTAAAAAATTATACGACTGATTAATATCATATAGTTTGAGTTTTCCCATTTCATATCAAAAATACGAAAAAGCAAATGATGCCCTACATTTTCTTCTACATTTAGTAAGCAATACTTTACAATCAAGCTTTATTTATACTTTTGCACAAAACATTTACCCTTGGAAAAGAATCAATATAGCATTTTTGAAAGCGAACTACGCGTCCGCCCGGATGATATCGATATGTTTAACCATGTGCATAATAGTAAATACCTTGATTATGTACTGGCAGCACGTTATGAGCAAATGGAAAAATTCTACGGTATGCCTTGGGAACATTTTACCAAACAGGGGCTGGGCTGGGTTGTAAGCCATGTTGACATTAACTTTAAACGCCCGTTGTTGATGAATGACTTAATGCTGATTAGGACCGGTATTTTAACCATGAACGATAAAGGCTGTTCAGTTCAGTTCGAAATTATTAACCAGAAAACCGGAAAAGTGGCTTCAGATGGTGTTTTTGATTACGTACTGATTGATTTAACTACTGGCCGTGGAACAAAGGTTTCAGAAGAAATGATTAAAGCCTATAGTATATAGAAAGTGATTACACCAATTAAAGAGGTTATAAATCCCAGGGTTCCGTGTCTCCGTAGCAGAAAAAATCACAAAAACTAATCACTTTCACAAAAAGAAGTCATCTAAATTTGACAGTTCAAAATTTTATCTATCTTTGGTTTATCAAAAAGAACAGAGCCATGATAGTATCTGCAATCCGTTTGAGGTTCTAAATAACCGAGGATTCCCCTCCCTTTCAATTTTTAGATATGTACGCTTAAAGGCGTATCATTGGTTTATACCTTACACTTTACTTTATTATATGTCACATTCAACAAAGACGCAGGGCAAACTTTCGTCTTTTTTCGATATCCTCGTCCAATCTTTAAAAGGTCATGAGGTTGATTTAACTTCAATTAGTATCAAACGCGCAATTATTTTATTGGCCATTCCAATGATGCTGGAAATGGCTATGGAGTCGGTTTTTGCCTTAGTCGATCTGTATTTTGTTGGCCACTTGAAAAATAGTAGTCATGCGATACAAACTGTTGGTTTAACAGAATCGGTGTTAACCATTATTTACTCATTGGCCATCGGCTTGAGTATGGCCGCGACAGCGGTGGTTGCCCGCAGAATTGGAGAAAAAAACCCAGAAGCGGCATCAAAAGCTGGGATGCAAACCATTGTGATAGCTGTTTTCGTAAACATTATCATCAGCATACTGGGCTTCATTTACGCCAAAGATATTCTATTGCTCATGGGGGCCTCAACTGAAACTGCTGATCAAGGTGTGGCATTCGTTCGTATTATGATGGGCGGAAGCATCATTATTGTACTGTTATTCTTAATTAACGGAATTTTTAGGGGTGCAGGTAACGCAGCAATCGCCATGCGAAGTTTATGGATCGCCAATATTGCGAACATCATCCTCTGCCCTATTTTTATCAATGGTTTAGGGCCAATACCTGCATTTGGGTTAACAGGCGCTGCCATTGCCACAACAATTGGTCGTGGTTTGGGTGTTTCGTATCAGGTTTATAATCTGTTCAGTGGTAAAAACATATTAAAAATACGCATAAGCCACTTTTTGCCTGATTTTGTCCAGATTAAAGCTATCGTTAAGATTGCCGCTCCAGCTATCTTTCAATTCGTAATTGCAAGTTGTAGCTGGGTATTTTTAGCAGAACTGGTGGCCACTACCGGTGGTGATACAGGATCCGCTGGTTACCAAACTGCACTACGGCTGATGATGTTTTTTATGTTACCCGCCTGGGGTTTAAGCAATGCGGCAGCTACACTGGTTGGCCAGAATTTGGGTGCAGGTCATATAGATCGCGCTGAAAAATCGGTTTTCCAGACCCTCAAGTATATCATTATTTTCATGGCAGTAGTAAGTGTGTTGTTCTTAACCTGTGGACATTTGTTCGCTGCTTTCTTTACTTCAGATGAAAAAGTAATTGCCATTGCAAGCCAAGCTTTGAAAATTTTAAGCATCGGTTTTGTTATTTATGGGGCCGCAATGGTATTCAGTAGTGCATTTAACGGTGCAGGTGATACCTGGACACCTACAAAAATTAATGTTTTTGCATTTTGGCTGTTTCAGATTCCACTGGCTTACTTTTTAGCAAAATATTTAGAAATGGGGCCAACAGGTGTTTTTATTGCCATCCCGACGGCAGAAGCCGGTATTGCAGTAGCGGCATTTATTCTGTTCAAAAAAGGAAAATGGAAGAAAACAATGGTTTAATTTTTTTATACAGATAAATAAGGACGGGTTCTTGTTTATCTATATAAATTTTAAGCATCAGGCTATAAAACCTTTCAAAAGAATTACTGCTGTTGGTTAAATAAACCTGATTGGAACGAACACGAAATGCAATGGAGTAAAGTGCAAAGCAGGACAGCGGCAACCGAAAAGCAACCGTTCTAGCTTTTCAAAACACTAAAAAATTGGCCCGATACGCTTTATACTTTCCCCTTACATTTTCCATTAAAAAGCATATCTTTGCGCAAAGATGAAGCATATACGTAATTTTTGCATTATTGCACATATTGACCATGGTAAAAGTACCCTGGCTGATAGGTTATTAGAATATACAGCGACGATTTCGCAGCGTGAAGCGCAGGCGCAATTGCTCGATAACATGGATTTAGAACGTGAGAGAGGCATAACGATTAAAAGTCATGCCATACAAATGAACTATAAGGTTGGTGATATTGAATACAATTTCAACCTGATTGATACACCAGGACACGTGGATTTCTCGTACGAGGTTTCTCGTTCTATTGCGGCCTGCGAAGGCGCATTACTCATTGTAGATGCTTCGCAAGGCATTCAGGCCCAAACCATTTCCAACTTATATTTGGCTTTGGAGCACGACCTTGAAATTATTCCGATTTTAAATAAAATGGATTTACCTGGGGCTATGCCTGAGGAAGTTAAAGACCAGATTATTGATTTAATAGGTTGTAAACGCGAAGATATTATTCCAGCTTCAGGTAAAACAGGAATGGGTATTCCTGATATTATCCAGGCTATAGTTGACCGTGTGCCAGCTCCTGTTGGTGATCCGGAAGCACCTTTGCAAGCATTGATTTTCGATTCTGTTTTTAACTCATTCAGAGGGATTATTGCTTATTACAAAGTGGTAAACGGCGAAATTAAAAAAGGTGATAAAGTAAAGTTTATTAACACAGGTAAAGAATATCTGGCCGATGAGGTTGGTATTCTGAAGCTAGATATGTCGCCACGTAATGTGGTTAAAACCGGCGATGTAGGTTATATTATTTCTGGTATTAAAGAGGCCAGAGAGGTAAAAGTTGGAGATACAATTACCACCGTGGCCAGGCCTTCGTTGGATGCCATTCAAGGTTTTGAAGAGGTTAAACCAATGGTTTTTGCAGGTATTTACCCGTAGATACTGATGAATTTGAAGAATTACGTGAGGCGATGCACAAGTTGCAACTGAACGATGCTTCTATCGTTTTCGAACCAGAAAGTTCTGCGGCACTTGGCTTTGGTTTCCGTTGCGGTTTCTTAGGGATGTTGCATATGGAAATTATCCAGGAGCGTTTGGAGCGCGAATTCGATATGACCGTAATTACGACTGTTCCCAACGTATCGTATATTGCATACACCACCAAAGGCGACGAGATTACAGTAAACAATCCTTCAGATTTACCAGATCCCAGTAAATTGGATTCGGTTGAAGAACCTTATATCAAAGCGAATATTATTACCAAAGCTGAATTTGTTGGCCCGGTAATGTCGCTCTGTATCCAGAAACGTGGTATTATTGTAAACCAATCCTATCTAACTTCAGACCGTGTTGAACTGGTTTTCGAAATGCCAATGGGCGAAATTGTATTCGATTTTTATGATAAACTGAAAACAATTTCTAAAGGTTATGCCTCTTTCGATTATCATCAAACAGGTTACCGTAAATCGGATTTAGTGCGTTTAGATATGTTGCTGAATGATGAGCCTGTAGATGCTTTATCTTCATTGATCCATAGAAGCAATGCTTACGATTTCGGAAAGAAAATCTGCGAGAAATTAAGAGAACTGATCCCTCGTCAACAATTCGAGATTAAAATACAAGCCTCAATCGGTGCTAAAGTTATTGCCCGCGAAACACTTAGTGCTTTACGTAAAGATGTAACGGCTAAATGTTATGGTGGTGATATTTCCCGTAAACGTAAGTTATTGGAAAAACAGAAAAAAGGTAAAAAACGTATGCGTCAGGTGGGTAATGTAGAAATCCCGCAGACAGCCTTTATGGCGGTTTTGAAACTAGATTAAAATTAGAATCAAGATTTAAATATCAAGTAGCAAGATAATTTGCAAATCTTGATACTAAATACTTGCTACTTGATACTTTGAAAAATGAAATTATTAGACGGTAAATACGTATCCGAAAAAGTTAAAATTCAGATTGCAGAAGAAGCTGCCGAATTTTTGAATAAAACAGGTCGCAAGCCACACCTAGTAGCCATTTTAGTTGGTAACGATGGCGGAAGCGAAACCTATGTGGCCAGTAAAATGAAAAACTGCGAAAAAGTTGGTTTTAAATCATCGCTATATAGATATGACAACTCTGTAACTGAAGCTGAGTTATTGGCAAAAATTGAAGAAATTAATCAGGATGGTGATGTGGATGGATTAATTGTTCAATTACCCCTGCCTAAACACATTGATCCGGAGAAAGTAACCGAAAAAATCGATTATCGTAAAGATGTAGATGGTTTCCACCCGGTAAATTTAGGCAGGATGATGCGTAACCTACCTTGTTTTATCCCTGCAACACCCTATGGTATTTTATTAATGTTACAGGAGTACGGCATAGACACTACAGGAATGCACTGTGTTGTTGTTGGTCGTAGTAACATCGTGGGCAGCCCAATGAGTATTTTAATGGCCCGTAATGCAAATCCGGGTAATTGTACCGTTACACTCACCCATTCGCGTACCAAAGATTTAAAAGAACAGGTTCTCCAAGCTGATATTGTGATTGCAGCCATTGGTAAAAAGAATTTTGTTACGACTGACATGGTAAAACCTGGGGCCATTATTATTGATGTAGGTATTAACCGCGAAACTTCTGCTGAAACCAAATCGGGCTTTAAGCTATATGGTGATGTAGATTTCGAAAACGTAGCACCTAAGGCTTCTTACATTACGCCTGTTCCTGGTGGAGTAGGTTTAATGACTATTGTAGGTTTATTGAAAAATACATTGGCATCGGCTAGGAAAGAGATATATTCTTAAGCCTAAAGTTATAAGACTAAGCAGAAAAAGCGGTTCATTTTTGGATCGCTTTTTTTATTTAAAGGAAAGGCCGTTGGTGGCGAGCATATCCCCTACTTACAATAGGGCAATTTGCTTTGCCCATGAACGAATGACAAATGAATTAGTAAACCTAAACACATCAGTGTTTATCCTTTTTATCTGTGGTTAAAAATCAACTCCACAATTTACTCCACCAGCTTTCTTCAAAACCAATGTACAGGCCGTCTTCACGTAATTCAGTTGGGTAAATGTTGATGTAATCGCCCTGCCCTTCTGCGCCCCTTCCAGTAGTTAAACTGTACTCATATCGATGGATTGGGCAAACCAGATTCCCGTTTTTACACCAGCCACCACTAAAATGGCCACCAGCATGCGGACAATGTGATTGGGTTGCGGTAATTTTATTATCATTATTGATCAGACAGAGCTGTTTTCCTGCCACTTCAATCGTTTTAATCGTATCAGGGCGAGGGATTTGATTATTATTTAGTGCCTTAAACCACTTCATTCTGCTAAAATACAGCAAATAAATATCACTCTTATTTCATCTTTCTATTAAATTTCAAAAGAGGAACAGCATCACCATATTTTTTTAGGATATTTGCATCCTCAAAAATGAAACAAGAAATACCAGAAGACGGCACATTACTTCCTTTAATGGAAGAATTTTACACTATACAGGGCGAAGGATTTAATACTGGTAAAGCAGCATATTTCATCCGTTTAGGGGGCTGCGATGTAGGCTGCCATTGGTGCGATGTTAAAGAAAGTTGGGATGCAGAAATGCATCCACTTACCCCTTCTGATGTCATTGTAGAAAATGCCGATAAATTTCCAGGTAGGGCTGTTGTAATTACTGGTGGTGAACCCTTGATTTATAATCTAGATTATTTAACTAATAAGTTAAAAGAAAGAGGTATCCTTACCTTTATCGAAACCTCTGGCGCCTATCCACTTTCTGGAAATTGGGACTGGATCTGCCTGTCGCCAAAGAAATTTAAAGCACCCAGGCCAGATATTACGCCATTTGCACACGAATTAAAGGTTATCGTTTTTAACAAAAGTGATTTTAAATGGGCTGAAGAATATGCCGCAATGGTATCTCCAACCTGTAAACTATATCTTCAACCAGAATGGTCTAAGTCAAAAGAAATTACACCATTAATTATTGAGTATGTAATGGCTAACCCTAAATGGGAGATTTCTTTGCAAACACACAAATTTTTAAATATTCCTTAAATTAGTTTACATTAGCTTTGATAACCAAATGTTAATGTATGAGGTTTTTCCTATTCTTATTTTTTAGTTTATTCAGTTTTTATGTGTTTGCTCAGGGTTCAAACAATAAAAAAGCACAAAACTTTTTCGAAAAAGCAAATCCATTCATTCAAAAGCAAGACTATGCCTCAGCAGAACAAGCTTTAAAAAGTGCTGTTGAAGCCGATCCGTTATTTCAAAATGCTTATATATTGCTTGCTGGTGTTTACAAAGCGCAAAAGAAATATCAGGATGCCAGAACAGCTTACGAGAAAGCAATATTAATTAATAAAGCGCTAGCTCCTGAAGCAATTTATAGTCTCGCAGAAACAGAATTTGCTACACAGGATTATTTAAAAGCGAAACAGCATTTTAGTGATTTTTTGATACAAGATTCTTCATCTGATCAAGCAAGAAGAGCTAAAAAATACCTTTTAGATTGCGATTTTGCTGCCATCGCAATAAGTAAACCTGTAAAATATAGTCCAACAAATTTAGGCGAAGGCGTAAATACAACAGATGCTGAGTACTTTCCTGCAATAACTGCTGATGGAGAAACTTTGGTTTTTACCCGTCAAGTAAATGGCAATGAAGACTTTTGGTCGGCCCAGTTAAAAAACAATGTGTGGGGTCCTGCCACGCCGTTATCAAGCAAGATAAACACCGCCAGGTTTAATGAGGGTGCGCAAACCATTTCTCCTGACGGTAAGTACCTATTTTTTACTGGATGCAACCGCCCTGATGGTTTGGGCAGATGTGATATTTATGTTTCTCACCGGGAAGGAAAAGATTGGGGTGAGCCCTATAATATTGGAGAGCCCGTTAATTCAGAATTCTGGGAATCGCAACCCGCAATAAGCCCCGATGGACGGACATTATATTTTATCAGTAACAGACCTGGCGGATCAGGTGGTTACGATATATGGAAAAGCACCATTACTGATGATGCTAAATGGGGACCTGCCATTAATCTGGGCCCAGATATAAATACCGCTTTTGACGAGAATACGCCTTTTTTGCATGCAGATGGCAAAACACTGTATTTTTCTTCTAATGGTTGGCCAGGTTTTGGGAATAAAGATATTTATTACAGCAGACAGGGAAATGATGGCAAATGGCAAAAACCAATCAATATTGGCTATCCAATTAACTCTTTTGAAGACGAAAGCGGTTTAGTAGTAAGTGCTGATGGCAATTCAGGATTATTTTCATCAAATTTAAAAGGTGGTTATGGCATGCAGGATATTTACAGTTTTGGTATACCCGAATCAGCAAAACCATCAAAAGTTTCTTATGTAAAGGGCATCGTAAAGGATAAAGACACCAAAAGGACAATCGAAAGCAACGTACAGGTAATAGATTTGAAAACCAATAAAACTGTTTTTGATGATTATACCGATCCAGAAACCGGCCAGTTTTTAGCGGTAATGCCTGTTGGAAGTAATTATTTATTTAACGTAAATGCCGAAGGTTACCTGTTTTACTCTGAAAACTTCGAGCTCAAAGCGGGGGATATTAATAAACCTTACCAGATTGAAGTTTACATCGAAAAAATAAAACAAGGTGGCAATGTAACCCTGAGAAATATTTTCTTCGATACCAATAAGTTTAACCTTTTACCTGCCTCTATCCGTGAACTGGATCTGCTAATCGATTTTTTGCATCAAAATGAAAATATACAGATTGAGATTCAGGGGCATACCGATAATGTTGGTGATAACAAATTGAATGAAAAGTTATCTTTCAATCGGGCAAATGCCGTTTACGAATATCTGGTTAAAAACAGTATAGATGCAAAAAGGCTTACTTTTAAGGGTTTTGGAGCTAGCAAACCTATTGCCGATAATAAAACTGAAATAGGAAGAAAAAATAACCGCAGAACGTCGTTTGTGATTACGAAGGTTTAATTTTTCTTGTGGTCCGCTCTATCCT
This sequence comes from Pedobacter riviphilus, assembly GCF_014692875.1. Classification (NCBI taxonomy): domain Bacteria; kingdom Pseudomonadati; phylum Bacteroidota; class Sphingobacteriia; order Sphingobacteriales; family Sphingobacteriaceae; genus Pedobacter; species Pedobacter riviphilus. Next base: position 2,398,058 of record NZ_CP061171.1, read on the forward strand.
GAACTTGTTTCAGAATCCTCCACTATGTTATAAAAGAGGTAGTATCACTTGCCGTAATTCATATCGATTTTGTCATGTTGAGCATATGGAACGTCTTTTAGATATTTAAAAGAGGTCCATTCGACAAGCTCTCCGTAGGAGTCTTTTGGACAGAATGACAATTTTATTGCAGCAATTCGGAAATCAGATCTTTTCTATTGAGCAATGTTTTCGTGTAACTCCCTATAAACAAACCATTAACAAAATAATTTTCAAAATGCTCAACCAATTTATACTTTTATAACATGGATAACGCAAAACCACTACCCGATCTATCAGCAGAAGAACAACGTGTTTTAGGCGCATTAATAGAAAAAAGCCGCACTACGCCCGATTATTACCCAATGACTTTAAATAGTTTAACAGCTGCATGTAACCAAAAAAGTTCGAGAAATCCTGTAGTAAATTACAACGAGGAAACCATAACTTTAACGCTAAACCAACTTAAAATAAAAGGTTTAATTTCAACTGCTACAGGCGGATCAAGCCGCGCAACTAAATACAAACATAATCTGGCTATTGTTTATCCTTTATTGCCTTCAGAGTTAGCTATTATCTGTCTTTTACTTTTACGCGGACCGTTAACACCCGGCGAAATTAATAGTAACTCGGGAAGACTATATGAGTTTGAAAGTATAGAAGAGGTTTTGGAGCAGCTTCAAAAATTATCAGATGAAGAGCCTGCCTTTGTAAAACAGCTGGCAAAGAAAGCTGGTCAGAAGGAAGCTCGTTTTGTTCATCTCTTAGGCGAGCAGGCCGAAACCACTTCAGAACCTGAAACAGAAACGATAAGCACACCGCAATTTGATCCTAGCGAACTGGAAAACAGAATAGAGAAGCTAGAACTGGAAATTGAAGAATTAAAAGAACTGGTTAATTTATTGATGGATAAATAAGTTTATTGGTTCATTTGGTATTGGTTTATTAGTTTCTAACCCATCAGCATAATTCAAAGCAATTGTCAGTCTAAGATTAGCCGAAGCTCTTTACAAATTAAATCTTCCGTGCTTCTGTGTCTCCGTGGCAAAAAAATATTAGGGTCTTAGCGAAGCGCCAAGACCAGTTATAGGGATCGTGGTTACTGGCGTAGCTTTTCAGGCGGTCGTCATTCCCATGCAGGTGGGGATCTTAAAGCTTATTGCATACGATTCCTAATCAATCAGATAACGCCCATCACAAGCATACTAAAACAAAAAAAGTGCCTGGTGATTAACCAAGCACTATCCAATATGGCCGATAAAATCTAATTAAGCCTCATACTTTTTAAAAATAGTACTTGCGGTATGCCCACCAAAACCAAATGTGTTGTTTAAAACATAATTGATCTCTTTTTTAATACTTTCTCCTAACACAAAATTTAATCCTTTTGGAATGTTTTCGTCCAGATTTTTAGTGTTAATGGTAGGTGGAATTATATTATCCCTGATTGATAAAATACTGATTAAACTCTCAACAGCACCAGCAGCACCCAATAAATGACCTGTCATAGATTTTGTTGCACCAATTATCACAGGCAAGCCTTTAAAAACGGTATTAATTGCCTGTAACTCACTTAAATCACCCAATCCAGTCGAAGTGGCGTGTGCGTTAATATAATCGATTTTATCCGCAGTAATCCCTGCATCTTTTAATGCTTTTGTCATCCCTAAAGCTGCACCAACCCCATCAGGAGGCGTTCCGGTTAAGTGATATGCGTCAGCTGCCATTCCGCCGCCAATAATCTCAGCATAAATATGTGCACCGCGCGCTAAAGCATGCTCCAAATCTTCTAAAACCAATGCCCCTGCACCCTCGCTCATCACAAAACCATCTCTGTCAGCATCAAAAGGCTTGGAAGCACCCTGAGGGTCATCATTGTTTTTTGATAAAGCCTGAGCCGCATTAAAACCGCCTACAGATGATTTGGTGAGCGCTGCTTCAGAACCACCGGCAATCATTATACTTGCTTTGCCTAAACGAATGGTATCAAAAGCATTAATAATAGCAGTATTAGACGATGCACAAGCTGATACAGTACAATAATTCGGGCCACGTAATTTATGGCGGATCGAAATGGCCCCTGCGGCGATATCAACAATCATTTTCGGGATAAAAAACGGACTAAACCTAGGTGTACCATCACCTGCATGAAATTCTTCCAGTTGCGCTTCGAAAGTACCGATACCACCGTTCCCTGTTGCCCAGATGACACCAACTTCAGCCAATTCATTATCGCTCATAGTGCTAAAATCCAAGCCCGAATCTTTTATCGCCTGATCGCTTGAACCAATGGCGTATTGGGTAAACAGATCAAACTTTTTAATTTCTTTTTTATCAAGATATGCTTCAGGATTAAAATCCTTTACTTCGCCTGCAAAATGAGTTTTAAATTTACTCGAATCAAATTTTGTAATGAGGCCAATACCACTTTTTCCAGCTAATATCTGTTGCCAAAAATGCTCAACAGTATTACCCAGAGGTGTTATTGCACCTAAACCTGTTACTACTACTCTTTTCATTTTATTGTTTTTTAGTCAATCCCCCTGGATAAAAATCAACTGTTAATTATCCAAAAGGCATTTTAATATAGCAGGAATAGCTGCAAAGGCCCTATCGTTTCATTAAGGTTGATGTAAACCCAGGATTTACACTTAACGCCGCGAAAGTAACAATTCCTATATTGAAAACCATCATCTAAATGGAAACAACAATTTCTTTTGCTTTCCTGCTATATCATTTTAATGCTCAACAGAATCAATCCAGGCCTTTCTATTTGCATTCATTACATTTAAAGCATCAACCGGCGACTGTCTGAACAATTCGTAAATCTTTGCCGTATCGCCCACCCTGATTTCAAATTCATCATTAGTTAGAGCAGCTAAGAGCTCATCAGCCACAACCGAAGGTTTAATCCCGTTATGTCCACCAATTTCTTTCGAAAACTCAGTATCAACTAATGGCGGCATCAATTCAAAAACTTTAACCGTTGTTTCTTCTAAACTTAACCTTAACGAAGTGCTGTAAGAATGTAATGCTGCTTTACTGGCCGCATAAGTTGGTAAAGTAATCCCAGGTACATAAGCAACAATAGAGGAAACGTTTACGATAGCTGAGGCTTCCTGCTGTTTTAGCACAGGTAATAGCTTTTGGTTAATTCTGATGATAGACAGGTAATTGGTTAACATTTCATCCTCTGCGTAAGCAAAAGCATCCTGGTTTGGATCGGCCAAATTGTAGAGTAATGCTCTCCCGGCGTTATTGATCACGATGTTCAATTGAGGAAATTCGGCTTTGATGCGACTGACCAATTGATCTACATCGTCAGCTTTGCTTACATCAGAAAGAATAGTGGTTACATTTTGTAATGATGCAGCAGCTGCATCCAGCCTTTCCTCGTTTCTGCCAGTAATAATTACATGATTATCCAAAGCGGTTAATTGTTTTGCAATTTCTAAACCGATACCAGCTGTTCCGCCAATCAATAAAACGGTATTTTGTGAAGTTTTCATTTTATATTTTTTTTAAAATTTTAAGATTAAGCAAGTGCTCACCGCGTGAGCATAAACGGTATTATTTTCATCGAGTAATTGTGCTTCCACCAAGGCTGTACGGCCCCCAAGATTGATCACTTTCCCAATAGTTTTTAATTTCCCAGTTTGAATGGTAACGGCTTTCAGGAAATTTACCTTAAGCTCTAAAGTGGTATATCCTTTTCCCGCTTGTAATAGTGAGTGCACAGAACAGCCCATAGCTGAATCTAAAATAGCTGTGATTACTCCGCCATGTACGGTACCGATTGGATTGTAATGAAATTCCTGAGGGATGAATTCGAAAACTACATTACCCTTTTCGATTATACTTACACTAAAATCTAAAGTATGCAACAATGGTGGCAAAGGAAATTTATGATCGCTCATGGCCTTCAGATAATCGATACCATCCATTTGCATGGCTTCCTTTGCTCCTTTAATAGGGTCTTCCCAACTTATTGTTCTGGTTCTTTCCATAATAAAATACCAATCGGTATATTTTTGTTTAAAATTTTTTAGCCGAGACTATTGATATATTTTTTTAACGAATCCATAATCAAATTCCAGTGTGCAGGTTTTGCGGTAAGCCTCGAAATCATAATTGCACCCTCTATTATCGCAATAATACTTAGTGCAACCTGTTCTGGATTGTGTTCTGCATTGATTTCTTTGGCAGAAATACCTGTTTCAACCAGTTTAGCGATTTTATTTTTCCAGCCTAAAACTGCTTTCAAAACTTTTTCCCGCAGTTCCGGATGGGTGTCATCAGCATCAACTGCAGTATTTAAAACAGGGCAACCTCCTTCTGCTACCGAACCGTCGATAAATTTTTGGTAAATATTGATGTATACCAAAAGCTTATCCTTTACGCTGACTTGTTTGTTCATTTCAGCATCTATCCTCGATGAAACATTTTTCAGGTTATAATCAAAAGCCGCCAGTGCCACTTCATCTTTATTGGCGAAGTTGCCGTAAATACTGCCTTTGGTTAAACCCGTAGCAGCAGTAATATCATTTAAAGAGGTACCCGCATAACCCTTCATATTAAAAATGGGTGCGGTTTTCTCTACAATGAAATTTCTCGTTTTTTCTGCCTTGGTCATGTTCTTTTAAATTGACGATACAAATATATACCAATCGGTATATTTAACACAAATATTTTTATCATCGAAATCTCCTTTTAATTACAGTAATTTAATTTACGTTTGAATTTTGTAACTTTGATTCATGAACAAGCCAGAAACCATTGAAGATTTTTACCAGAACAAATTCAAGTTCTTGCCAGATAACCTGCAGAATGGTGTAGGCCATTTTAACGTTTTTAAACTGGAAGATTGTTTAAGGGATGATCATAAACCAATGAGTTATAACCGCAGAGATTATTACAAAATCTGCCTTACCCGCGGCCATAACGTTTACCATTATGCAGACAAGAGTATTGAGATTAACGGTACAGCTTTAATCTTTTTCAATCCGCTTGTACCTTATACCTGGGAACTGGCTAGCGGCAAACAAAGTGAGGTGACGGGTTATTTCTGTATTTTTACAGAAGCTTTTTTACCGGAAAGATCCGCGGAAACATTAGCGATTTGCCAATGTTTACCCATGGAGGAAAACCTGCATACATTTTGAATGAACAACAGGATAAGCAAATAGAAGCTATTTTTTCAAAAATGTTTGAGGAAATTAATACCGACTACATCTATAAATACGATCTGCTCCGCAATTACATTACAGAAATCACACATTTTGCACTAAAAACAGAGCCGTCAGAAAATTTATTCAAACATACTGATGCCAATACCAGGATTACTTCTGTTTTTACAGAATTACTGGAGCGGCAGTTCCCAATCGAAACCACTACCCAAAGGTTTACCATGCGCTCAGCAAAAGATTATGCTGCTCAACTTTCGGTACATGTAAATCACTTAAACCGTGCAATTAAAGAAACCACTGGCAAAACCACTACACATTATATTACTGAGCGTTTATTAAGCGAAGCTAAGGCTTTACTCAAGCATACCGACTGGAATATATCAGAAATAGGTTATTGCCTCGGTTTTGAAGAGTCTACTCATTTTAATAACTTTTTTAAAAAACTGACCAACCACACCCCTACTTCTTACCGAATTGTTTGAATTTCGTAATCATCAGTTTGATTAACGTAATAAATCGAATTCATCTGCGCCGTAATTTTGTCTTAACAAAAAGAAAAAACTATGGGCAAGAAAAAAGTTTGGTTTATTACCGGAGCTTCAAAGGGCTTAGGATTAAGTTTAGTTCATCAGTTACTAAATGCTGGCCAATATGTTGCGGCCACATCAAGAAATATCAATGAACTTAAAAAAGCAGTAAATAATGATAGCGTAAAATTCCTTCCTCTGGCTGTTAATCTGGCCAACGAACAAAGCGTCGAGGATGCGATAAAGACGACTATAACTAAATTCGAAAGAATCGATGTAGTCATCAATAATGCAGGTTACGGAATTGGAGGCAGTATCGAAGAACTTAGCGATGTAGAAACCCGCAACAGTTTTGATGTTAACGTTTTCGGAACATTGAATGTCATCAGAAAAGCTTCACCTTATTTAAGGGCACAACGAGCAGGTCATATCATCAACATTGCATCAATTGCAGGTATTGCAGGCGCAACTGGCTGGGCAGTATATGCAGCGGCAAAATCAGCTGTGATTGCATTATCTGAAGTATCAGCAGAAGACCTAAAAGAATTTGGCATAAAAGTAACTGTTGTGGCTCCTGGCGCATTCAGAACCAGTTTCTTGACCGCTGATTCGCTAATTTTGGCAGCCAATCCAATTGCCGAATACGAAGAAGTACGGGCAATACACAGCAAATACCTAAAGATGGACGGTCAGCAGATCGGCGACCCCGAAAAAGCTGCTGCTGCTATGATCTCACTGGCAAGTATGCCTAATCCGCCCCTTCATTTACTTTTAGGGAACGACGCTTTTCAGAGAGCAAACAACAAGTTAGAATCGCTACAGAAGGAATTTAGAGACTGGAAAGCCATTACGATTTCAACAGATTTCGACGAAAATTAATTTAATAGACAAAAACATTATGGAAAATCAAAAAGTATGGTTTGTAACAGGTGCATCAAAAGGCCTGGGACTAACATTAGTAAAAACATTATTAAACAACGGTGTTAACGTTGCTGCAACTTCAAGAAACCTAAACGATTTAATAAACGCAGTTGGCGAACACGAAAACTTTTTACCGCTAGCGGTTGATCTGATCGATGAAAGCAGTGTAGAGGCCGCAGTTAGTCAAACGATCAGCAAATTTGGTCAGTTAGATATTGTGGTAAACAATGCTGGCTATGGCATGCTGGGTGCTTTAGAAGAATTAAGCGATAAAGAATCTCGTCAAAATTTCGATGTGAACGTTTTTGGTTCATTAAATGTAATCAGAAAGATACTTCCTCAATTACGGAAACAACAATCAGGGCACATTTTCAATATTTCTTCAATCGGTGGCTTTTCAGGCAACTTCCCTGGTTTCGGAATTTATTGCGCTACTAAATTTGCGGTGGTTGGCTTTACCGAATCATTGGCGGCTGAAGTAAAATCGATGGGAATCAAAGCAACTGTTGTAGAACCAGGTTATTTTAGGACAGCATTTCTTACAGAAGGTTCATTGGTGGTACCGAGTAACCCGATTGATGCTTATAAAGAAGTACGCGACTCGCAAGCAGTGCACCAAAACGACATCAATAACCAACAGCCAGGTGATCCGGCCAAAGCAGTTGAGGTGATTATTGAAGCTTCGAAAAGTGAAAACCCACCGCTTCATTTATTCTTAGGCCCTGATGCTTATCAGGTGGCGGATGGAAAAATTGCGGATGTACAAAGGGATATGGCCAATTGGAAATATCTGGCAACTGCCACCAATTTTGATGAGGTAGGCGCATAGTATCCAAGATGGTCATCATTGCGAGAAGGCTTTTTCAGCCGACGAAGCAATCTTACAACGATCGCTACCAGCGTGTGCTTTAAGATTGCTTCGTGCCTTGCAATGACGAATTTTCTACTGATCTACACTTTAAAATATCTCCTTCTAAACCATTGCGCCAGGTTAACCAGTGCAATTAATGCTGGTACTTCAACCAATGGACCGATTACACCAGCGAATGCCTGCCCTGAATGGATACCGAACACACCTATTGCCACAGCAATAGCCAATTCGAAGTTATTACCAGTTGCCGTAAACGCAATAGCGGTACTTTTGCCATAATCTGCACCGAAATATCTGCCCGCAAAAAAACTGATCACAAACATGATCACGAAATAAATCACCAAGGGTAATGCAATTCGCAATACGTCCATCGGAATCTGTACCATTAATTCTCCTTTCAAACTGAACATCACTACAATGGTAAATAACAAAGCAATTAAGGTTATAGGAGAAATCATCGGTACAAAAGTGGAATGAAACCATTCTTCGCCTTTCCACTTGATCAGTACTTTTTGACTTAAAATGCCGAGTACAAACGGAATTCCAAGATAAATCCCTACGCTTTTTGCAATTTCTGCAATGGAAATTGATACAGAAAGGCCTTTTAAACCAAAAACGGGTGGTAAAACCGTAATAAAAAAATAGGCAAATACACTGTAAAGCAATACCTGAAAAATACTGTTCAGGGCAATTAAACCAGCGGCATACTCTCGGTTTCCATCGGCAAGCTCATTCCATACCACCACCATGGCAATACACCTGGCGAGGCCGATCATAATTAAGCCGACCATGTATTCAGGATAATCATGTAAAAATGCAATAGCCAGGAAAAACATCAGGATTGGGCCGATGATCCAATTTAAAACGAGCGAAGTACTTAATATTTTTACATTTTTAAATACTTCGCCTAAATTCTGGTATTTAACTTTTGCTAAAGGCGGATACATCATCAGGATCAATCCGATGGCCAGAGGAATGTTTGTACTCCCGCTCGAAAATGAATTGATGAATGCCGCTGATGAAGGGAACAAAAAGCCCAATCCAATACCAAATAACATGGCCAAGAAAATCCACAGCGTTAAATAACGATCTAAAAAGCTTAGATGTTTTCTTTGAGCTGCCGGTGCACAAACATTTGCTGACATATTAACCTTTTAAGTTTTTGTTCACAAAATCTTCCATGTAAACCTTCACCAGATCTCTTGTATTTCTAAATTCGATCATGATTTCTTCATCGGTACCCGCAGCTTTTGCAGGATCAGGAAAGTTATGGTGCAGTTTTATAGCCTGCGTTGGAAAATATGGGCAACTTTCTTTCGCGTGGTCGCAAACGGTAATCACATAATCGAAAGGTACATCGAAATACTCCTCGATATTGTTAGAGGTTTGACCTGAAATATCGATCCCATCTTCTGCCATTACTTTTATCGCCCTTGGATTAACGCCATGAACTTCGATACCAGCACTGTAAATTTTGGCCGTGTTTTGGGCGAAATGTTTCAAATAACCTTCTGCCAGTTGACTTCTGCAACTATTTCCGGTGCATAACACCAATACATTTTTCATTTTTATAATTTTTAAATGATTAACAACAGCCACTTTCAGGGCTACAACTATTCTGTCCAACTGCCAGATTAACCAGTTTTACTTTTGTTTTTTCGGGCCGGGCAGATGCACAGCATTCTTCACCTGTTTCGGTAGTGCCACAGCTTCCGCCACGGTTAATCGCTTTACATTGGGTAGCATCGGGTGTTAGATCCAAAATCAGGTTCTCCCCGTCAATTTTAAATTCACCTGGAAACATCTGTCTCGTATCAAACACTGAATTACCGAATTCAATTTTCACAATTCCATTGGGATTTAAAGGGAGTTTGTTTTCTACCAGATTGATAATGGATAGTGCTTTTTTCACCTGCATGGCCCTACCCGCTTCTTGTTCGGTAGGTTCCCATAACTGCAGGATAATCTCTGTCCAGGCATTCATCACCCCTCCGCAATCTACCGAAACAATCGGCGCCTGTTTAATTTCGGTAATGTGATAATTGGCATTTACCCATTTGCCTGGAGCATATTGAAACTGTAACACCAATTCTGGATGTTGCTGAAGATCAGCCTTAAAGCTGCTCCATACGGTTGAAGATGTATTAATCATAATATTGCAATTTAACGATTGATTTAAATAAAAAATTTTAACAGCAGTTTTGCTCGCCTTTATAAGAGGCAAAGAAATGGCCCAACTGTGTTTGTAATAATTTCCAGGTTTTAGGTTCTATACAATAGCAAATACTCACCCCCTCTATAGTACCTTGTATAATACCCGCGTTTTTAAGTTCTTTTAAATGCTGAGAAATGGTTGCCTGAGCTAAGCCGAGCTCCTCAACCAAATCGCCACAGATACAGGTATTCGATTTAAGAATACGCTGAAGAATCGCAATCCGCGCAGGATGAGCCATCGCTTTTAATAATGCAGCCATCTGGTTCTGTTCTTCAGTGAAGATTTCTGTTTTGGTAAGTCCCATAATTTTATATCGCAATATTACGATATATAAGCTGGTAATCAAAATTTATTTTAATTATCGTGTTCCATCCAACTACAGAATTGAATATTTTATTTACTATGAGTATGTTTATAAATAAAGATTAAGCAAAATAGATTATGTGGAAATTTTACGCAATACTCTCTGCCCTGTTTGCAGCTGCAACGGCTATTTTAGCCAAAGTTGGACTAAAAGGCGTTAATGGAAATATAGCAACTGCTATACGAACAGTTGTTATTCTATTTATTGCCTGGGGCATTGTTTTGGCGAGCGGAGAAATTTCTCAAATTAAAACATTGAGCAAAAACAACCTTATTTTTTTAGGTTTATCGGGTTTGGCAACGGGTTTATCATGGATTTTCTATTTTAAAGCACTTGAAACGGGAAATGTTTCTAAAGTTGCCCCGATTGATAAATTAAGTGTGGCCATTGCTATGGGCTTGGCCTTTTTGATCTTAAAGGAACCGATAGATGCTAAAACATTAATGGGTGGTGGGTTAATTGTTGCAGGAAGTTTGGTGATTTTGCTTTGAAGATTTGATGTGTATTTTTAGCCACTGAGGCATGAAAACAGCCCCTGAATGACTTTCCAATAGAATGATCATCATCTACGACTGGAACGCAGTGGAATGGGGAGATCTATCTCGAGGTAGATTTTGCTTCGCAGCGCCTTCGGGTTCTCGACTATGTTGCACACCGCTCGAAATGGCGACATTCGAAGGGTAAACAAAAAAACCGCCAACTAAAATAAAAATAGCCGACGGTTTAATTTGTACAGGGATGAGAAAAATTATTTCTTAGGTTTTGCGCTCATGTAAAAAGTTAGCTTTCCACCATTTGTGATATCAGCGTGCTTGATTTTATGATCGGTAATTTCTTTACCGTTCAATAAAACTTTCTCTACATAAACATTTTTATCGCTTTGTTTAATGGCCTCAACGGTAAAGGTTTTACCATTTTCTAAGTTAATTACAGCATTATTAACCAACGGACTACCTAACGAATATACATCAGAACCCGGTGCTACCGGGTAAAAACCTAATGAAGAAAACATGTACCAGGCACTCATCTGTCCGCAGTCATCATTTCCACCCAAGCCATCGGCAGTTGGTTTATATTGCATGTTTAAGATGTGGCGAATCTGCGCCTGTGTCTTCCATGGCTGGTCTGTCCAATTGTAAAGATAAGCAATATGATGTGCCGGCTCGTTTCCGTGTACATAACCACCAATAATACCTTCGCGGGTAATATCTTCAGTGTGTGCAAAAAACTCGTCAGGTAAATGCATGGTAAACAAAGTATCTAAACGGGTTGCAAATTTCTTTTTGCCACCCATCATTTCAATCAGCGAAGTCGGATCCTGCGGCACAAAGAAACTGTAATTCCAGCTGTTACCTTCAATAAAACCTTGCCCTTCGGTATCTTTTGGATCGAATTGTTTTTTAAAGGTTCCATCAGCCAATTTCGGACGCATAAAACCCGTAGCGCTGTCATAGTTATTTTTCCAGTTGTTAGAACGTTTGATAAATTCATCGTAAACATCCATACGGTTTAATTTCTTAGCCAGTTGCGCAATCGACCAGTCATCGTAAGAATATTCTAAATTGTTGGAAACCGAAATTCCAGATTTTTCTGCCGGGATATAACCTTTATCTATATAATAGCCAATTCCCTCATAATCGCGGTGTTTTGCTGTTGCAATACAGGCATCTAATGCTTTATTGGCATCACCATTGTAAGTACCCTTTATAATCGCATCAGAAATTACAGAAACACTATGATAACCACTCATGCACCAGTTATCATTAGCATAGTGCGACCAGATCGGCAACATATGCAAGCTACTTTGATCATAATGCGCCAACATCGATTTTACCATATCGTTACTACGGCTTGGCTGCGTAATATTAAAGAATGGATGTAAGGCCCGGTAAGTATCCCAGAGTGAGAAAGTGGTGTAATTGGTAAAGTCATCCGCTTTATGTATACCCTGATCTAAGCCTTTATATTCTCCGTTAATATCAGTATAGGTGGTTGGATTGATAAAAGCGTGATATAAAGCAGTGTAAAAATTGATTTTATTATCATTAGAAGTCGTTACCTGTATTTTATTCAATTCTTTATTCCAGGTAGCCTGTGCCTGAGCCTTCACTTTTTCGAAATCCCAGCCTGAAATTTCTGCCCGCATATTTTGCAAGGCATTTTCCTGGCTAACCGGCGATAAAGCAAATTTAATCTTGATTTTCTCTCCTTCCTGGGTATCGAAATCGAAAAACATTTTCAATTTTTTGCCAGCAATTTCAGGGAAGTTCTGTTCCTGGTTAAACTTACCCCAGAAACCTCGGTAAGCCTGTTTAGCATCATAGCTTTTACGTCCGTAGCTTTTAAAAGGTTTAGAGAAACTCATCGCAAAATAAACGGTCCTGGTTCTCGCCCAGCCATTTGTTTGGCGATAACCTGTAATCAACGTATCATTCACCACACGCACGTAAGTCCAAACGGTTTTTTCCTCGTAATTGTAAATACCGGCCATTAAATCGAGAATAATGTGCGATTGATCTGATTTAGGAAAAGTATATTGATGCATCCCCACCCTGGTGGTTGAAGTGAGTTCTGCCGTAATGTTATCGTCGTCCAGTTTTACCTTGTAGTACCCTGCCTCTGCAACCTCATTTGCATGTGAATAGGCCGAACGGTAACCACCCTTTGGGTTTGAAGCCACACCCGGGTTTAATTGTAACTTACCTTGCGTAGGCATAATAAGAAAATCACCCAGATCGGAGTGGCCAGTACCGCTGAAATGGGTATGACTAAAGCCGGTAATGGTTTTATCCTCATATTTATAACCTGCACAGTATTTATATACATCGCCATTGTATTTTCCGTTTACTTCGTAAGATAAAGTATCCGTTTCGGGGCTTAGCTGTACCGAACCAAATGGAACTGTTGCACCAGGATAGGTATGCCCCATTTTAGATGTACCAATGATGGGCTTAACATACTGCACTAGGTTCTGCTGTGCCGAGGTAACCAGGGCCGATAGCAAAAGACAAGGCAGGATAATTTTTTTAATCATATGAGTTTAAAATTTAGCTTGTTCTGTTGAAAATTCTAAGGTATTAATTTATCTTCAAATATGCATAAAACATATAACTAAAACGTTTAAGTAAAATAAAAAATACAATTAATAAGATTGAATATACAATTTATTACGGTTTCCACTGAAGTTTCGAAAACCTGAGTGATTAATGCGTGATTTTTGTAGTTGCCAAACACCACAGACTTTATGATGTAAACCTGATAGAACGGAAAGCCCGGAGGTGAGATACGAGCCGAGGACTTGAAGGGATAGCAGGGCTGCTGGCAGCCACTAACACCGAACCATTCATTTCAAAATAATATTGGGCATCTCAGCCACATTAGCACATCTATGAGATAGCCAAGCAATTTAGTAACCGCTTTTTACAAGTAACTGACTTGCTTTAAATAATTTCAGCTAAATAAACCTTATTTTTGCATCCAATATTTTTAAGATGAGTAAACACGGTAGAATTCTGGTTGCCATGAGTGGCGGGGTTGATAGTTCGGTAGCGGCTGTAATGTTGCATGAGCAGGGTTATGAGGTTATTGGATTAACCATGAAGACCTGGGATTATGCTACTTCTGGTGGAAGCAGTAAGGAAACTGGCTGTTGCTCATTAGATAGTATCAACGATGCCCGTACACTTGCCGTAAACTATGGTTTTCCGCATTATATCCTTGATATCAGGGATGAATTTGGCGATTACGTAATCGATAATTTTGTTGACGAATACCTTGCCGGAAGAACGCCAAATCCATGTGTTTTATGCAATACACATATTAAATGGGAAGCACTTTTAAAACGCGCCAATAAACTCGATTGCGAGTTTATTGCAACTGGGCATTACGCCAATATCCGTCAGCAAGACAGCGGCCGCTACGTAATTTCGAAAGGAAAAGACGAAAATAAAGATCAATCTTATGTACTGTGGGGTGTTTCGCAAGAGAACCTTTCGCGTACTAAATTCCCATTAGGCAGTTTTGCAAAATCTGAAATCAGACAGATGGCTTTGGATATGGGGCAGGAAGAACTGGCAAAAAAATCGGAGAGTTATGAAATCTGTTTCGTACCTGATAACGATTACAGGGCTTTTTTAAAACATAAAGTAGAAGATTTAGAAGAAAGAGTGGCCGGCGGAAATTTCATTTTAAGCAATGGAATGGTTGTTGGACAACATAAAGGTTACCCCTTTTATACCATCGGTCAGCGTAAAGGTTTAGGCGTAGCCTTTGGCGAGCCTATGTTTGTAACGCAAATACTGCCTGAAAGTAATACGGTAGTTTTGGGTAAAGCCGACGAGCTTGAGCGCCGTGAAGCCATGGTACGCAACATTAACCTGATAAAATACGCAAGCATTGAAGAACCAATGAATGATGTAATTACCAAAATCCGTTATAAAGACGCAGGTATGTTAAGTACAATTGTTCAGGAAAAAGATAAAATGCGTGTAGTGTTCGATCATAATGTTTCGGCAATTGCTCCTGGCCAATCGGCTGTATTTTACGAAGGAAATGATTTATTGGGCGGAGGGTTTTTAGTTTAATAAACGCCTACCTATTATATATTACATGAATGATCGTCATGCTGAATTTATTTCAGCATCTTCGATAACTATCGGATCAGGCTAATGATAACAAAAAACGAGATGTTAAACAGCATCTCGTTTTTTGTTTTATTGATTATCAGAACGATCCGTCATGCTGAATTTAGTTCAGCATCTTACTGGCTAGATAGATCCTGAAATAAATTCAGGATGACGAAAACTTTGAGTACAATTACTCATTTCCTTTAAAAACATTTATTGATGCCGTTTTCCAGTGAATGTAACCTAAATTGCCACAAGTTTGCGCTACAAAGTTTTCTACTTCTTCTGGCACATCGTTAACTACACGCCATCTAATTTTGTATTTGGGGTTATAACTGATATAAACCACCAAATCATCACTACGTTGCCCAATGGCATGTAAATGCTGTAAATGAATATCCTGCAAATCTGCAGCAGCAATCCTCAATCTTTCATTCATAATTTTACCTAATGAAAGGTCTGGTCTAAAATCTGTTTCGAATATGGCTAAAACGGTAACGGTCATAGAAAAAATAAATATATCAGCAAACAAACCAAGCTAGAAGCTTTTTGTTTAAAATCTTCAATTAAATACATGGAATCATCTCTGCAATATTTCCTGTATCCTGTCTCTCCAAAAGCAAATCTATACTAAAAAAATTAGTATCAAAATTTATTTTTATATTTTTTTTAGCCGGCGCAAAAATTATAGAAACGCATGACATGTGCCACTAGAAAGTTAATAACGCTAATATTGTGTATAACTATCTTAAACATCTGATAGCTAGGTTAGTTATCTATATAACAAATTTGAGCTTATGAAAAAGTGCATCTATGTAGTAGAAGACAATCCGTGGATTAGAGAAATCATAGAATTTTTATTAATCGAAGAACTTTACGAAGTAAGGACCTGTCCAAATACAAACGATTTTTGGTTTCAGATGAGCAAACACCTGCCTGATATGGTAATTCTTGATATTATGTTGCCTGATGGAAATGGCCTTGATATCTGTAATACACTAAAGCGAAACATTAAAACACACGATATTCCGGTAATGATGATGTCGGCCAATAACCACTTGAATGCAGTTAAGGCTAAATGTGATGCGGAGGATTTTATCAATAAACCTTTCGATCTGAACGATTTTATGAATAGAGTAGATAAATATTTACTTAACTAAAGGAAATCGTCATTGCGAAGCCAATTTTTCATTGAATGAAGCAATCTTTATAGCAGGACTATGTGAAAGATTGCTTCATCGTTCTTCTCTCCGCAATGACGAAATCAGGCACTAAAAAAGATGCTATAGTATTATACTTTCAACAGCATTATTTAATGCCACATCTTTCAGGTTGGGTATACTTAAACCTTCTACCCTATAGGCGGTTACATCTATCATCCCTAAAAAGCCCAATACCGATCTCAGATAAGATTCGGTAAAATCGTAGGCTTTCATTGGTCCGTCAGAATATACACCGCCTGATGAAATGGCCAGATAAACTTTTTTACCTTTTATCAATCCCACTGGGCCATTTTCTGAATAGCTAAATGTTTGGCCAGCACGTGCTATGTGATCAATCCACGCTTTTAAAGCAGAAGGAAGCCCAAAGTTGTACATAGGCACCCCAATTACAATGGCATCGGCATTTTTTAGCTCAGTAATGGCTTGGTCCGAGTGTTTTACTGCTTCGGCCAGTTCGGGCGTATGGTTTTCGAGCGGGGTAAAGAAAGAATTGATGTGTACCTCTTCTAAGTGTGGAAATGGTGTATTGGTAAGGTTATTCGTAGTTACCGTACTCCCCGGATTAGCCGCCTGTAATTTTTCTACAATTGCATTTCCCAATTTAACGCTGAAAGATGCTTCGCCCCTAGGGCTTGATATTAAATGTAATATTTTCATTTTTTGCTTTTTTTTGTCTCACAAAACTATAGATATGAAGTATCAAAAAGCTATTACTATACCAAAGGATAGTGCTATCCTCCAGGATAGTTACCTGGTTATCGCAACAAAAAAGAACAAGACCATAGCTTCAATCTACCCTCGCCAGGTCTTTCGAAATGTTTAATATTTTTAGTATAAGAATTACAATGTTATTTAAACTTAATCATGCTCAAGCTGTTTTATATTAAAACGCACGCCATGGAAAATCAAGAGAACAATCAACCACAAAAAGAGATCCAGAACATTGAGCAGTTTCAGATTAACCGCTCACAAGGAAATGCCGGTGGAGGGGCTGCAGAACAAAAAGATAATGAGGGATATACCGAGGATGAAGTGCATTTTGAAGATGGCACGGGTACTCAATTAAATAAGGAAATTGAAGGCCCTGATGATGAAGAAAACGAAGAGGAAGAAGAAACGGAAACCGAAAATTATAACGAATCTGACATAGGAGAGCTGGATAAAGATCCGAATGCATATGACAAAGACGATAGCGAAATGTTATAAAGCGTCAATTTCATTATTTAAATAAAGATGAACCACAATACTTACAAAAGTAAATGGATCTGACGCCGTAGAAATGGTTTAAATATGATTAAAGGCAAAGAAAATTAACCGTTTACCACTTCCCCACCATTTACATGGATTACCTGCCCTGTTATAAATGATGCATCATCTGAAGCCAGGAACACATAAGATGGCCCAAGTTCTGAGGGCTGGCCTGCCCTTTCCATGGCCGTTTCAGACCCAAATGATTTAATCTTTTTTTCATCAAAAGTAGATACAATGAGTGGTGTCCACACGGGTCCGGGTGCCACGGCATTAACCCGGATACCTGTTTTGGCTAAATTTGTAGCGAGCGAACGCGTAAAAGAAGTTATTGCTCCTTTTGTTGAAGAGTAATCGATTAGATTTGGCGAAGAACGATAAGCCGTTACCGAGGTGGTATTGATAATGGTATCGCCTGCATGAAAATACTCCAATACCTCATGTGCAAAGTAAAAATAGCCAAATATATTTGTACGGAAGGTATCTTCCAGCTGTTTATCGTCGATCTTTTTTGGATCTTTCTGCGGCACCTGCATGCCGGCATTATTTACCAAAATATTGATCTTTCCAAACTTTTTAACCGTTGTTTCTACTGCTTTTCTGCAAAATGAAGACTTTTTAACATCCCCTTTAATCAATAAACATTGTTTCCCTTCAGTTTCAACCATTTTCTGGGTTTCTTTTGCATCAATATCCTCATCCAGATAAACAATAGCTACATTGGCACCCTCCCTTGCAAAATGAACCGCTACCGAACGACCAATACCACTATCTCCACCGGTAATCAGTGCAACCTTATCATTTAGTTTCGCCGCTCCTTTATAGTCTGCTTTAATTACTTCAGGTCTTGGATTCATCTTCACCTCTATCCCTGGTTGTTTGTTTTGCTTGGCAGGTGTTTTTTGAGTTTTCATCGTTTCTTTTATCAAATTAAGTTTCACAACACTGCCAATTAAACAAGAATACCATCTTCAAAGTTTTAAGAACCTCAACCTTATCTATTAAAACACAAACCAATTTGGCTTAATATTTTGCTCATATCCGATCATTTTAAAAGCCTGCACCTCCCTAAATTAGCCTTTTAA
This sequence comes from Pedobacter riviphilus, assembly GCF_014692875.1. Classification (NCBI taxonomy): domain Bacteria; kingdom Pseudomonadati; phylum Bacteroidota; class Sphingobacteriia; order Sphingobacteriales; family Sphingobacteriaceae; genus Pedobacter; species Pedobacter riviphilus. The sequence continues at coordinate 2,416,341 of NZ_CP061171.1, forward strand.
TCACTAACCAAAAGAAACCACACAATGAAAAAAACAATTTTATCAGCTTTATTGATGTTAAGCCTAATTTTACCTGGCTATGCTCAAAAACGCTTGGGTAATGAAACTGCCGCCCAAAAAACCAAAAGAATGGAATGGTGGACGGATGCCCGCTTTGGCATGTTTATCCACTGGGGCCTGTATGCATTGCCAGCCCGCCACGAGTGGGTAAGAAATTACGAACACATTACCAACGAAAACTATCAAAAATACTTTGATCAGTTTAATCCGGATTTATTTAACCCTAAAAAATGGGCCAGAGAAGCTAAAGAAGCAGGCATGAAATATGCAGTGTTAACGACCAAACACCATGAAGGTTTTACTTTATTTGACAGCAAATACACTGACTATAAAGCAACAAATACACAGGCCAAAAGAGATTTGGTTAAAGAATTCGTTGAGGCTTTCCGTGCCGAGGGTATAAAAGTAGGCTTCTACTATTCGCTGATTGATTGGCACCACCCCGATTTTCCTGTTGATAGGTACCATCCTTTAAGACCTGATAAAGACGATGAGGATCAGTATGCGGCATTGAACAAAAACAGAGATATAGCCAAATACCGTAAGTACTTATACGATCAGGTAACCGAACTACTTACCAAATACGGCAAAATCGACATTCTTTGGGCCGATTTTTCATATCCTGGCAAACATGGTAAAGGCCGTGATGATTGGGGTTCGGTAGAATTGCTTAAACAGATTAGAAAACTGCAGCCACAAATTATTGTAGATAACCGCCTAGATCTTAATGATTATGAAGATGGTACAGATTTCGAAACACCAGAACAGGTTAGTCCGAAAGAATTAGAAAAATACCGCGGTAAAGTTTGGGAAACCTGCCAAACATTTTCAGGCTCATGGGGATATCACCGTGATGAAAATACCTGGAAAAGCAACAGGAAGTTATTAGATCTGTTGATTACTTCGGTAGCCAATGGAGGCAATTTATTATTAAATGTTGGGCCTACAGCGCGTGGTGAGTTTGATAACAGGGCAAACATTGCTTTAGATAGCCTAGGCCTTTGGATGCACGCCAATTCAAAATCTATTTACCACTGCACTTTCGCGCCAACCGAATTTAAAGCGCCTGAAGGAGTAAAACTCACTTACAATAACGATACTAAAAAACTATATATGCATTTGTTCGAATATCCAAATACGGGCTACATTACGCTGGATGGGTATAAAGATAAGGCGAAATATGCGCAGTTTTTACACGATAACTCCGAAATACAGATTGATACCCAAAAATCAACTGGAAACACACTGGTATTAAAATTACCAAAGAAAAAACCCGACTTCGAAATCCCGGTAATCGAACTGACCTTAAATTAATCTACCCATATTAAATTGGCCTGCAAGTTAAACCTTGCGGGCTTTTTTATTTTAAGTGGAAGTTAAATCCTCCATTATTTAACCACTAAGGCACAAAAAACATAAAGGTTGTTTTTTTAAAATAATCAATCTTATATTCCAGACTTCTGGCTACCTCCCTATTCACTATGCTGATAAAAGTTCTCCTTGATTTAAGTTCGCATAAGCTTTAGCCTGCACCACATTCCCTATAATAATAATAGCCGGATATGTTAATTCCGCTTGTTCTGCAGATTCCTGTAAACTTTTCACCGAACATACCACTTGTTTTTGGTTGGGTAAGGTAGCATGTTGAATAATTGCCGCAGGCATATCACCTAAACCCGCATCGCAATAAGCTTTAGAGATTTCGCCAACTTTTTTCATACCCATATATATAACAACTGTAGCCGAACTTTTCATGGCGCATTTTAGATCGTTAGTTAAACTTCCGTCCTTCTTGGTCCCGGTAAGTATCCAAACACTCTCACTAATTCCACGGTGCGTTAAAGGCACATCTATAAAACCTGCACCCTGCACACTGCTGATACCTGGAATGTAATGGCATTTAATCCCTCTAGCCTCCGCATAAATCAATTCTTCGAATCCTCTACCAAAAATAAAAGGATCTCCTCCCTTTAAACGTACAACAACCTGATAATTTTGGGCATTTTCGACAATTAATTCATTTATTTTCTCTTGTGGCGTGTATTTTCCGTAGGGTTGCTTACCAACATAGATCATTTTACATGTTTTAGGAGCAATTTCTAGTAATTTTTCATTACTTAAGTTATCATAAAGAACAACATCAGCTCTTTTTAACACATTAAAAGCCTTCATAGTGATCAATTCCGGATCTCCAGGACCTCCACCCATTATAAAAAGTCCAAAATCAGCAGTTTTTTGATTCATAATTTTAATGATTTAACTATTTAAGTATAAAAGTGATGAAAATTTATTAAAAAATTAAATATTTTATGATAAAAATCACACAAAATAAACTTTTAATATAATTAAACCATATATTTGACTATCAAAAATCATATAATTATTAAATTATTAATTTTTAAAACGATTATTTAATATAAAAACACACCAAAACAAATAATCAAAAATAAAAAACAACCAAAAGAAACTAAAATCACTAAACACCTTTAAGATTTATGAAAGAACCACAAATAATCGTAATAGGAAATGGAATGGTGGGATATAAATTCTGCGAAAAGCTTAGATCAAAAACTTCTTCTTTTAATCTTATTGTTTTTGGAGAAGAACCCGAAGAGCTTACGATCGTGTGCATTTAAGTGAATATTTTAATGGCAAAACAGCCGAAGACCTCTCTCTTTCTACAGAAAACTGGTATCAGGAACAAAATATTACCCTATTTCTCAATAACCCGGTTACCAAAATAGATCGCGAACAGCAAAAAGTATATACAGCTAATGGTTTAGATTATAGCTACGATATTCTTGTTTTTGCTACGGGTTCTGGTGCTTTTGTGCCCAATATCCCTGGAACTGAGAAAGAAGGTGTTTTTGTTTACCGTACAATAGAAGATCTTGACCTGATTAGTAGCTATGCAAAAAAGGCCCGAACAGCTTCAGTTATTGGAGGTGGTTTATTAGGGCTCGAAGCGGCTAAGGCATTAATTGATCTGGGCATCGAAAAAACGAGTATCATTGAATTTGCACCTCGCTTAATGCCTAGGCAAATTGATGCCGCTGGTAGTGATATGCTTAAATCGAAGCTCACAGATTTAGGCTTGCAGATCCACTTAAATAAAAACACGACAAGCATTGAAGGCGATGGCTCTATTACGGCATTAAAGTTTAGTGACGATACTGTTTTAGATGTTGATATGCTGGTCATCTCTGCTGGTATAAAACCACGTGATGAACTGGCAAAGGCCTGTGGCATTGAGGTTGGTCCACGCGGTGGTATTGTTGTTGATCAAAAAATGCAGACCAATGATCCAGCTGTTTTTGCCATCGGCGAATGCGCTTTATACGATGGAATGATTTATGGTTTAATTGCACCAGGTTACGAAATGGCCGAAGTATTAGCCGCAAACCTTTGCGAAGGTGATAAAGCTTTCACAGGATTTGATATGAGCACCAAACTCAAACTAATTGGCATCGATGTGGCCAGTTTTGGTGATAATTTTATTACCGAACCCGATTGCCGTACAATTATCTTCGAAAACAAACACAAAGGGGTTTATAAAAGAATAAATGTTAGTAATGACGGGCAATACCTTTTAGGAGGTATATTAATTGGAGATGCAACAGCATATAACCTGCTGTTGCAGACCTCTAATAACCGGATTGTATTGCCAGAAAACCCTGAGGAACTGATACTGGGCGCACGTGGTGGAAGCGAACCAGCAAGCGGGGCTGGAATTACAGGTTTACCAGACAGTGCACTGATCTGTAGCTGTGAAGGCGTTAGCAAGGGCGATATCTGCTCGGCAGTCGCCGATGGCTCTTGCGAAAACATCGATGACCTGAAAAAATGTACCAAAGCAGGCACAGGTTGTGGTGGCTGCTTGCCAATGGTAAAAGATTTAATGACCTATACCTTAAAATCGCAAGGCAAATATATCAAAAATGTAATTTGCGAGCATTTCAACTACAGCAGGCAGGAACTTTTCGACCTTATTCATATCCACGAATTAAAAAGTTATGATGAAGTACTGGATGCGCTAGGTAAAAACGATGGCTGTGAGGTATGTAAACCATTAGTATCATCACTCCTAGCCAGCCTTTGGAATGAAATGATCCTTAAAAAAGGAAATGATGTAGCCCAAGATAGTAACGACCGTTTTCTGGCCAACATTCAAAAAGGTGGCTCATATTCTGTAGTACCGAGGGTTCCGGGCGGCGAAATTACACCCGACAAATTGATTGTAATTGGCGAAGTAGCTAAAAAATACAACCTGTACACTAAAATCACGGGAGGTCAGCGTATAGATATGTTCGGTGCACACCTTAACGACCTTCCTATCATCTGGGAAGAATTAATTGCGGCAGGTTTTGAAAGCGGACATGCTTACGGCAAGGGCTTAAGAACCGTTAAAAGCTGCGTTGGTAGCACCTGGTGCAGATTCGGCTTACATGACAGCGTAAGTTTCGCTATCCAAATTGAAGAAAGATACAGAGGCATCCGTGCACCACATAAATTCAAATCGGCAGTAAGCGGCTGTATAAGAGAATGTGCAGAAGCCCAAAGTAAAGATTTTGGCATTATTGCCACCGAAAAAGGCTGGAATTTATATGTATGCGGAAATGGTGGAAGCAAACCGCAACACGCCCTTTTACTGGCAACAGACTTAGATAGTGAAACCTGCATTAAATACATCGATAGATTTTTGATGTTTTACATCCGCACTGCCGATCCGCTTACCAGAACTGCAACCTGGCTCAACAAAATGGAAGGCGGAATAGATTACCTGCGGAATGTAATTATCAACGATAGTTTAGGAATGGCAACCCAATGGGAAAATGAAATTGAGAAGTTAATCGCCTCATATAAATGCGAATGGAAAGAAGCAGTTGAAAACCCTGCGATCAGAAAACGCTTCTCTCATTTTGTAAATGCACCTGAAGACAAAGATCCAACTATAGAATTTGTTGAAATGCGTGGACAAAAAAGAACCGCCGAATGGAAAACAGTTTAATCAATAATCTTTACAAAGCTTATAAAACCTCAAATTATGAATGAACAATCAAATTGGCTAGCAGCCTGCCGAGTCGAGGATGCCATTGAGAATGGTGGCGTATGCGTAAAACATGGTGAAGATCAGATTGCACTTTTCTATTTCACCAGAAGAAATGAGTGGTATGCCACTCAAAATGAATGCCCGCATAAAAAGCAGATGGCATTAAGCCGCGGAATGATTGGCTCTACTACCGATGAACCTAAGGTAGCCTGCCCTTTCCACAAAAAAACATTCTCATTGAGCACTGGCGAATGTTTAAGTGGCGATGAGTGCGCAATAAAAACCTATCCTGTAAAGATAGAAAACGGAACTGTTTACATTGGTACAACACCAAAATCTTAACCTGACCTAGTAAGATTTAAACTTTTCTGATTAAAAAATTTAACCCAAACCAAACCGACATGAAAATTTCTAATTCTGTAGCCATAACAGGCTGCCTTGCACTTACCTTGTTCTTTTTTTCTGCTAAATCGCAAACTAAAGCCGTTTTATTCGATGGTACTATCGTTGCCGGATATGTTGATCATGGTGCTTTTATAAACTGTACAGGGCCCAGTATCAAATTCAGCAAAAAACCTTACACCGTTTTATTGGGATTGTTACCCAGTTTAAGAATCAAGGAAGATAAAGTGGCTGCCGGAGCGCCAAAAAATGCAGCCCTCACTCCTAACCTTGGTTTTGGCTTAACAACGGCATTTCGCCATGTGGCCTTACAGGTACCGCTATACTACAACCCTAAAACCGCAGTCAAAAATGGCGAATGGAACGTCGGCGTAGGTTTAGGCTATAAATTTTAAAAGAAACCATTTATTTATTTACGCTTAAACAGACCGTTATGACACTAAACTCTATTACCAAACCGCTAGATAAATTAAATATATTTTCGCTCAAAGGTGTTCAAATGAAAACCTTTCACATCACCTGGCTAACTTTCTTCTTTTGCTTTTTTGCCTGGTTTGGCATGGCACCTTTAATGAAGATAGCCAGAGAGCAACTTCACCTCACTAAAGATCAGGTAGGAAATATCCAAATTGCTTCAGTATCAGCTACTATTATTGCCCGTTTGCTTATCGGAAGATTGATTGATAAATTTGGCCCCAAACTCATTTACACCTGGCTTTTGGTGCTTTGCGCCATTCCGGTCCTCTTAATCGGAACCAGCCATTCTTATACTTCATTTTTGCTTTTCCGCTTAGCTATTGGCATAATCGGCGCATCATTTGTAATTACCCAATTTCACACTTCCATTATGTTTGCCTCAAACATTAAAGGAACAGCAAATGCAACAGCAGGTGGTTTTGGCAATGCAGGTGGTGGTGCCGCCAATCTATTCATGCCTTTAATCGCATCGGGCTTTACTGCTTTAGGCTTTTGTAGTACCGAAGACAGCTGGCGTTATGCTATGATTTTCCCTGGTGTAATGCTTTTAGTATGTGCATTTTTATACCATCGTTATACTTTAGATACCCCACAGGGAGATTTTAAGGATTTAAAAGACGAAAACATAAAAAGCACCAAAAACACATTTTTAATCGCCGCAAAGGATTACCGCACCTGGATTTTAACCATTGCTTACGCGGCCTGTTTTGGTGTAGAAATTACCGTAGATAACTTTGCACCAATATTTTTTACTGATTCATTCGGTGCAACAATCGCCATAGCCGGAATGGTTGCAGGTATTTTTGGCTGGATCAATGTTTTTGCCAGACCATTAGGTGGCATTGTTGCCGATAAAATTGGCAAAACATGGGGATTTGATGGCAAAACACTTTTGCTTGCCTTACTGCTATTGATAGAGGGAATCGGCTTAATCTGGTTCGCAAAATCGGGCAATATCGGGATGGCCATTTTTATGATGTTTGTATTCGGTTTAAGTTTAAAAATGGCCAATGGAGCAACATACAGCTTAGTTCCTTTCATCAATCCGCTTGCAGTTGGCAGTGTAGCAGGCATTGTAGGTGCGGGCGGAAATATTGGCGCTATGCTTATTGCCTTTATGTTTAAAGCTAAAGCTGGTCACTTTACTAAAAATATAATCGAAAACGGACATAATGTTCAAAAAGACCTGATCGATTACACCAGCGCATTTACTTTTCTCGGTTTTATCATTCTAGGAATTGGCATTGCAGTATTCATTTTCAGAACCATTATGGCACAAAAAGCAGCTGAAATAGAAGACCTGGTGCTTACCCCCAGCAAATAAACAACGTCAACAAAACCTACCTTACGAACCGATCATTTGAAAGAAGAAAAAAACATATCGCAAAATAAAACAACTACCTGCTGCTATTGCGGTGTAGGCTGTGGCATTGTGGTACACAAAGATATCCATGAGCGGATAACGGTTGAAGGAGACAAAAACCACCCTGTAAACAAAGGCATGTTGTGCAGTAAAGGCATGAATCTTCATTACACAGCGAATGACAAAAGCGACAGGCTGCTTTATCCCGAAATGCGCTATAACAAAAATATGCCCCTCCAAAGAGTAAGTTGGGATACCGCACTAGAAAGAACAGCAGCTGTTTTCAAAGCGCTTATTAAAAAATATGGCCCTGATAGCGTGGCTTTTTATGCCAGCGGACAGTGTTTAACAGAAGAATATTACGTAGTAAATAAATTAATTAAAGGATTTATCGGTAGCAATAATATCGATACCAACAGCCGCTTATGTATGAGCAGTGCGGTTGTTGGTTATAAAATGAGCTTAGGTGAAGATACCGTGCCTATTAGTTACGATGATATTGAAATTGCCGATTGTATTTTTGTTGCAGGCGCAAACCCGGCATGGTGCCATCCTATCCTGTGGCGCCGGGTTGAAGCCGCAAAGCAAAAAAATCCTGACCTAAAGATCATTGTAAGCGACCCGCGAAAAACACAAACCTGCTCGCTCGCCAATGTCCATCTGCAGCTCAATCCAGGCACCGATATTACCCTTCACCACGCCATTGGCAGATGTTTAATTGAAGATGGAAAAATCGATGCTGATTTTATCATCAACAGCACCAATGGTTATGAAAAATACCGTTCTACTGTTTTCTCAACCTCTTTAGCAGAAGCGGCAGCAACTTGCGGTGTAACAGAATATGATATTCGTTTAGCGGCATCTTACATTGGGAATGCAAAAGGTTTTATCAGCATGTGGACTATGGGGCTTAACCAAAGTGTAGTAGGCACCAATAAAAACCTTTCGTTAATCAACTTAAACCTCATTACCGGCCATATCGGTAAACCTGGAAGCGGACCATTTTCACTTACCGGACAGCCAAATGCCATGGGCGGACGAGAAGTTGGCGGCTTAAGCAATTTATTGCCTGCACACCGTGTTTTAGCTAACGAAAATCACCGGAATGAGGTTGAAAAATTTTGGCAGATCCCATTGGGAACCATTCAATCTAAACCGGGCTTAACCGCAACAGAAATGTTCGATGAGCTGAATACCGGAAAACTCAAAGCAGTATGGATTTTATGCACCAATCCTTTAATCAGTCTTCCTGATGTTCGTACAGCCGAAGAAGGATTAAAAAAAGCAAAATTTGTGGTTGTTCAGGATATTAGCAATACCGTAGAAACCTTAAAATATGCTGATGTGGTATTACCTGCAGCCGCCTGGGTAGAAAAAGAAGGTACCATGACCAATGCCGGCCGTTATATTTCTTACCTCAGCAAAGTAACAGATGCGCCTGGAGAAGCCTTAGCAGATTCAGAAATTATCTGCCGGTTTGCAAAAAAAATGGGTTATCACGGCTTCGATTTTAAAAGTGCAGGCGAAATATACAATGAGCATGCAGCCCTAACCGAAGGAACTAACATTGATATCAGTGGACTTAATTATGAGATTTTAAGAGAAAAAAGAGCCGTTCAATGGCCATATCCAAAAGCGGAAAAAGCGCTTGGAACAGCTAGATTATTTACCGATCATCAATTTTACACGCCAGATAAAAAAGCGAATATTTTATCATTTGATGATCGGAACCAATCGGAAGCTTTAACACCAGAACATCCGCTGATTTTAACCACAGGAAGAATCAGGGATCAATGGCATACCCGAAGCAAAACAGGCAAGGTAAATAAACTGAACCAACACATTAGCGAATCTTTTTTAGAAATCAACCCGGTTGATGCGGAAGCTCGGAGCATTAAGAATAATGATATCGTCGAAATTTCAAGTTTACGTGGAAATGTTCGTGTAAAAGCAAAATTTTCGGAAGATATTAAACCCGGAGTGGTTTTTATGCCCATGCACTGGGGCAAAATCTTAAATAGTGATCTAAACCGGGTGAATAACCTCACCAATAACCTGGTTGACCCACAAAGCAAAGAACCCGATTTTAAATTTAGCGCCGTAGAAGTAAAATTACATCAAAAAGTCCGGCAAAAGATTATTGTTATTGGTGCGGGGGCTGGTGCATGTGGTTTTGTTAAAAGTTACAGGGCCTTAAACACAGAAGATGATATTGATATCTTTAGTAAAGAGAATTTTCCTTTTTACAACAGGGTACTTCTCCCCGATTATATTATTGGCACTTTACCCTGGCATAGCCTCATTAAAATGAGCGATAGCGAGGAAACCGATTATAGAATTAAACTGCACCGTGGACTAGGTATCGAAAAGATCAACAAAGAGAGTAAAACCGTTATCGATAGTAACGGAGAAAGCCACCATTACGACGTCCTGCTCCTGGCCACCGGAAGCAGGGCTTTTGTGCTTAAAGACATCCCGAAACTAAACGGCATATTTACCATGCGAAGCCGTAATGATGCCGACAGTTTTAAAAAACACGTGGATACCACAAATGGAAAAGTAGTAATTGTTGGTGGCGGTTTATTGGGGATCGAATTGGCTACATCTTTGGCCGAAACAGGATCAAAAGTGACCATTATCCAGCGGATATCGAGATTAATGGGTCGCCAGTTGGATGCATTAGGTAGTCAATTACTCCATGAAGAACTGCTCAGCAAAGGCATTGAGATTTTTTACAATGATGAAGTAGACCGGATTATTGGAGAAAAAAGCATTTCAGGTATCCGTTTAAAAAGTGGTCTATTGATCGATTGCGAATCTTTGGTGATCGCAATAGGCACCGTTCCGAATACAGAACTGATTAAAGAAGCAGGCATAGAATGTAAAAGAGGTGTTGTAGTTGATGAATACCTGAGAACAAGCGAAAGAGACATTTATGCCATTGGTGAAATTGCTGAATTTAAAGGCCATATGTACGGCATCACAGCAGCAGCAGAACAACAGGCTGAAATAGTAGCGCGATTTCTTAGCGGAGACATTGCTAAATTTTACCAAGGTAGCTTGCTCATGAATATCCTTAAAATGCACAGTTTAGAACTCTGCTCTTTGGGTGTGACCGAAATACCGAACAACGACCCCACTTACGAAGAAATTGTTTTCATCGACAAAGCAAAACGTTACTATAAAAAATGTATCGTACATAATGATAAATTGGTTGGAGCAATATTAATCGGTGATAAAAGTGAGTTTTTAGAGTTCCGCAACCTGATCGAAAATAAAATGGAGTTGAGTGAAAAACGGCTTCAATTGTTAAGGAGTGGCAAAACAACCGAACCCATTATTGGCAAAACCGTATGTAGCTGCAACAATGTTGGCGAAGGCAACCTGATCAACAAAATTAAAGATGGCTGTAAAGATCATTTGCAGCTCTGCCAGTTAACTGGTGCCGGAATGGGTTGTGGTAGTTGTAGGCCAGAAGTAAAAGCAATTTTGGATTCGTTTGTAAACGTTTTAAAAACGGAACCTAAGCAGGTTTTAGTAGAGAAATGATAGATTTTCGTGATTCTTCATAAGCGTGTATCATAATACGAATTGTCATCCTGAGCTTGTCGAAGGGCCTTTATTAAATACACTTTGATGTGTTTCGACAAGCTCAACATGACAGAATAAGAAGAGTAAGTTCTCTTTAATGTAAGGTTCAGAGAATAACATTTAAAATTAAACAAAGTGATAAAAGTAAAACTTGGTCCTTCAGAATTTAAAAACCTAAAAGGAATTGAATATTTTAAGTTCGAAGAAGATTTTATTGAAGAAAATGTGCGTTGTATCCCAATGATCGTCCGTTTTAAAATGGATGCAGCCGGAATAAAATTAAAATTGGCAGAATGGAGCAAATTTCATCCAACAGAAAGAATCCAACTGGCTCTACTTCCTGTCTCAACTCAAGAACAAACAGACAAGTATCATCAATTTCTGATTAGCCTGATTACCAAATATACTGGAAACCAGGCTACCACGCTGGCTATTGATCCACTACCAGATTGGGGGAACCTACACCAAATTCCGACAATGCTAAAAGAAAAGGCCACAGAATTACAATTACAACTATCCATAAACCAGTGGTGCAAACTCACTAATATCCAAAGGTTTGCGCTTTTAAAATTATGCCGGCCAGGACACGAAAACAAAAACTTCCCAAAGGCAATAGTAGAATTTGGACTTTTAAATAGCTAAACCATGTATCAAACCATCATCATTAACTTTCCAGGTGGAATCATATCACCGGGCAACCTGTATAACATCCTGGTTGCAGCAACAAAAGCGCGGATCCAATATGTTCGTTTTGGCCTCCGCCAGCAGTTATTGATTGATACTACAAGCTACAATATTGACATTTTTACGGGTGAAATGGATAAACTCGGGATGGATTACGAAGTAGACACCAATAATTTCCCGAATATTATCAGTTCTTATCCTGCTGAAGATATTTTTATCCGTAAAACCTGGCTTACTGAAGGTGTATATAAAGATATTTTAGATGATATCGATTTTAAACCTTCTGTTAAAGTCAATATCTGCGATAGCGACCAAAGTTTTACCCCAATGTTAACGGGCAATATCAACTGGATTGCCTCTTCACAATCCGAACATTATTGGCATTTAATTATTCGCTTTCCAAAAACAAATGTAACCTACGAATGGAACCAGCTTTGCTACACCAACCATATCGCACAGGTTACCAAAGCACTGGAGGGTATTATCAAAAACAATCAGTCACAGTTTATAGATAATCCACAAGCCAACGGTGAAGAGCTCTTTGCACTTTTAGATCAGGAAAACTTTATCCTTAAACCTGCTGAAAACACCGTATCCCTATCATCATTTAACCTACCTTATTACGAAGGTTTAAACCGGTACAACAACAAATATTGGTTGGGCATTTACAGGCGCGATGAGCTGTTCAGCATCGCATTTTTAAAGAAACTCTGTCAGCTCTGTTTAGATACCAAACTTGGTCAGTTGTGCTGTACATCCTGGAAAACCATCATTATAAAAGGGATTGACGAAAAAGATAAAAACCTTTGGAACAGTTTGCTCGAAGAATTTGAGATTAATATGCGGCATGCCGCCAACGAACTTAACTTTCAGGTAGAAGATAACTGTAACGAAGGTCTAATGTTAAAAAATTTCCTTGTTAAACATTTAAGCATTGATGATACCAGGACGTTTGGAATCTGCTTTGGTATTAAAACACGCAAAAAAAGTGAAGTTTTCAGTAGTATCCTCATCCAAAAACGCCACTTGATTAATGTATTAGGATTAAAATTACTCCCCGTTTACGATATCCTTTGTGCTAAAGATTTTAATCCCAACGAACGTACAGGTGAAATTTTTAGCAGAAGCAATCCCAGTTTTTTATTACCAGAACAAGTGAGGCGTTCGATATTTAAGTTTTACAAATACCGTTTAAATGCCATTAAAACAGGTAACCAAAAACAAAGCTTTCAAACTGAAGAAGCAATAAAAAAAGATGGTGAGTTTTTATACCAGTGTAACAGTTGTTTAACGGTGTATAACGAGCGTATTGGCGAAATTGAAAACAACATTAACCCAGGCACGGCATTTAAAGATTTACCGGAAGATTATTGTTGCGTGCTTTGTGAAGGAGAAAAAGAGAATTTCACTAAGATTGATCAATCAGTATTACAGCTTTTGTAAATCAATAGGGATCAGGGTGACGTTACGTTATTTATCTCCTCTTGCGAGTTAAAATTACTGAAACAACGATAATCCTGGTCCTCAATGCCCGTTTCGCAAACTCGCAAATTGCCTAAAACATATTTCATGCTGTGTTTGGCCAAACCATTGGTTTGAAGCAGGTGTACATTTTTTTTCAAACCTTCAGCCTTATAAATCCCGCATAAGGGTTCTTGCTGGCCATCTTGGGTGAAAATATAAGCATCGAAAGTGTCGTCAGCCTTAAACGGGTGGATTAGTTTTTCCAGCAATTTGATTTCCATCAACAACATATCGCAGGCCAATAAAAACAAATCTTCTTCTGGATTTGATAAATGAGCAGAAAGTACGCCCAATAGAGGACCTCTAATATCAAGCGAAGGATCGTCGACAATCAACTGCTCAGCCCCGAAATAACCTGCATAGGTTTCTTGTTGCGATGGATTAACTGAAAATTTTACCGGGAGATCAAGCACACTTAATTTATCAGCCGCCACCTGCGCCCAAAGTTTATCCTGATGAATGAGCAAACCTTTATCGGTACCCATCCGTAAACTATGCCCGCCACATAAAACGATTCCCAACATACAAATTTTAATTTATTTGTTACTCAAATCTACTAATCCAGCCTCGTTTAAAATACCAATTTGCTTTCCTTTCACTACTATTAATTTTTCAGCCAGCAGTTCATTCATCGTCCTAAAAACGGTTTCATAAGTGGCACCGGTAAAAGCAGCCAGATCCTGACGGCTTAATGCCAGATTTAAAAAGCCTTCTGCATCTAAGCCAAATTGATCTCTCAATCCCAAAATAGCTACGGCAAGCCTTTCTTTAACCGACATTAAAGCTAAATTCCGCATTTTCTTTTCCGAGGCATGCAGTTCATCAGCATAAAACATCAACAAACCATAAGCAAATTCCTGGTTAACTTTTATGGTACTTTTAAAAAAATCGATATCTACAAAACAAAGTTTAGTAGTTTCTAAAGCCGTTGCTGAAATTGGGTAAGTAGAAATGCTGCTGCTGATTCCCCTATGCCCGATTATGGCACCATCATTCGCAAAGCGTAAAATCAGTTCTTTATCGCCCCATTGTTTATGGACTTTAACATTGCCGGAAGTAACAAAATAAACACCGCTCACCGGATCGCCCTCCTTGATAATTACCTCCCCTTTTTTAACGATAAAATTCCGTTTATGGCACTCAATGGCAGGATGCCATTCTGTTAATGTGAGTTGGCACATAAAGCAGGTTTTAAGATCGCAGTTATTATTTTTCTTCATATTTTATTAGGGATGTTGGGTAAAAATAGCAAATCATTGCACAATTATTTGGTATCGTAAGCAAATTCGGTGATTCTTCACTATTGTTGAAAATTTTACAAGAATAAAACTCATTGAAAGAGAACACTTAGCATTTTTTACAAGCATCCTTATCGCAAAGAAGTTTAAAGATATGCCATCAAATCATAATTTTGTGTTATGGCAAATACAAACGTTAGAAAATCAATCCAGAATAAGATCGAATCATTGGGTAAGGAAATCGAAACCTTACAGGCAGAATTAAAAAGATGGGAAAAAATTGCATCCGATTATGAAACCAACTCGGAAAGCATTGATTTGATTTTATCGATACAATTACCTGAAAAACCAGAACCAAAAGCGAAAAGGGTAAAATTGTAAAACATTAAAATAAGAAAATCCGGACAATGTCCGGATTTTCTTATTCATCATATCCTGTTCTAATTTATATCTCGACATTAAGACTGTACATTGTTGTATTGTAATTCCAGATGCATTTCTAATTTATTTTAACTTAAATTTCTGGCGGCGTGTGCCAATCAATAAAGGCTTTCCTACTTAACATTTTCAGGTATGGATAATTTCCATTTAATTGTTTACGCTGTTTTAGCTCATATAAAAAATGCCCGCCTAAGTCTACAATAATTTTTGCGGTAGCCAAATACCATACACTATGAGGCTGTTTCCAACAAAAAGAATATAGGTTTGAGGTGAGTTTAATACCCTGAAGTTCGGGATGATAAAAATTAAGTATTTTTGGACTGGGAAGTCCCTGCATTACCTCTGATTTCCTTACCATTGAAAGGTGATCTGAATGACAAAACTCATAATCCTTTAGTTTTGGATCATCCACATCAGGCAAATGTTTCA
The DNA here is from genome assembly GCF_014692875.1 of Pedobacter riviphilus. Classification (NCBI taxonomy): domain Bacteria; kingdom Pseudomonadati; phylum Bacteroidota; class Sphingobacteriia; order Sphingobacteriales; family Sphingobacteriaceae; genus Pedobacter; species Pedobacter riviphilus. The sequence goes on from NZ_CP061171.1 coordinate 2,431,600, forward strand.
ATATCCTAAATCCCTTAAATTTCTTGCCATTCAATACCCATATTAAATTTGGATAAAATGCCTCTCTGCTATTAAGCTCGGCCAGTGTTATTGGCGAATTTTGAAACTCAATGGTATAACCTGATGGTGTAAATACATCAGCACGATGAATATCGGCATTGGCTGCATCATAAAAAGCAACTTCTCTAAATGATGGCGGGAAAGCCAATTTCCAATCTCGGTGCCATGCGGTCTCCTTTCGGTAGTATTCTTTTTTAAGTGACGAAATATCCTGAATCATATCAGAACGAGGGATATCTTTTTTCATTTCACTATTGTTCATTCTCTTTCAACGTGATTAGAACACTATAACAATTAATTAGGGAAAACAAATTTAAACTAAAATTTTTAGCAATAAAATCAGATCTTGAAAAAAAGGAATATATTTAGGATAATTATCAAAAACGTTCCCACTCGTGCAACTTTTTCCAAAATTCTACATCTTTTAGGTAAACAATATATAAATGAAAAATATCAGCTGTTTCCTTTTTATAATATTTTCATTATGTGATACTTATACCTCTGCACAAACTTCGAAAAACATCTTCAGTGATGATTTAAAATTCTATAAAGACAGCCTTCCTGTTAAACACAAAAATCTTTTTGCAAAACTTTCTAAACCAGAATTTAATGCAATGATAACGCATCTTGAAGCGCAGACAGCTGGCATTTCTGCTGAAAAATTTTATGTAGAAATCATGAAAATACAGGCGGCTATTGGTGATGAGCACAGCACAATAATTCCTCCGTACACCACTAAATACCCAGTAAAATTTGAGCGGTTTGATGATGGACTGGTAGTTACCTCAACAGACGAAGCAAATAAGCAACTCCTACTGTCAAAGGTGATCCGAATAGGTGATAAAACTTTATCAGAAGCGGAAAAAGCTGTTTCGCCTGTAATTATCTCTGGCAATATCCCTTATTTTAATGTTGCTGAAGCAAGTTATCTGGCAAGTCCCGGTCTGCTTTATGCGTTAAATTTAAGCCCCAATCCAAATGAGCTAAAACTTGAACTTTTAAGTCCTACCGGAGAAACATTAAAAGTAAAATTAGATGCCATACCAAAAACTAAGCAGATAGATATGGTATATGCACCTGTTTATGGCAGTTTACTTGCAAATACCCATAAAGAAAACTACTGGTATTTAATAGAAAAAGGCAGTTTGTACTTCAATTACAACAAATGTGAGGATGATCCAAAGAAACCCTTTGAAGCCTTTAATGATAACTTATTTAAAGAGATTGAAAAACAAAAACCAAACCGCATTATTATTGATTTAAGGATGAATGGCGGTGGGAACAGTGCAGTATTAGAACCCTTTATCGAAAAGATTAAAAATCACGCTTTAAATAAAAAAGGAAAGATTTTCATTTTGATTGGTCGGGCCACCTTTTCTTCTGCAATTATGAATGCAATTAAACTTAAAAAAGAAACCAAAGCCATTTTAGTTGGAGAAACTACCGCGGGCACCATTAACCATTATGGCGAAGTACGCGCATTTAATTTACCAAACACCAAATTACAGGTAAATTACTCTACCCAATATTGGGAAAATTGGAAAGGGCACGACGGACCGCTTGTACCCGATGTTAAAATCGAGAAGAATTTATCAGATTTATTAAAAGGAAATGATAAGACATTGAACTATGTAATGGGAAACTAATCTGTCATCTTTGGCATTTATAACAGCCGCTAAAATTTATTTATATTGAACATGAGAGAGATACTCGTTCAGGATTAATTTTGTTTAGTCCAACTCGTTACATAATGATAACTTTGCAGTATGACCATCCAAGAAATACAGCAGTTAGAAGATTTTTTTGCCCAAGCCGGAAAGCAGCAGGTTCCAATTTATCTTAATCAGGCTACCGTAATTACTGATTATGCTCATTTCCTGGAAAGCCACTTTATGCCGTTAAGACTCAACCCCGATGCAAAAGTGAACCTACCAATTATACACAGGCTGAAAATGTTAAAATTATTGATCGAATCAAACGGATAAAAAATAGGGCAAAACAATTCGATTAAATCTTTTTGAAATCTTGGTCCCATTTCAAATTGCTTTCTTTAAAGTCATTTTAATAAGTATTTCCATATTGCTCTTAAAACTTAACCTGCTTTAGTTTTTAAAATAAATATTTCCAGCTATATTGGGCATAATTGGTTTATTCCTATATACTGCTCCTTATTATGACTAAAAATATATTTATTGCTTCGGCCGAACCCTATACCGGAAAATCAGTAATTGCTTTTGGGATGATCAATATGTTATTGGCAAAAACCCAAAAAGTAGGTTATTTTAAACCCATTATTGCACAAGACGATCAGAATAAAAAAGATGAGCATGTAGAAGCCATGTTAGATTATTTTTCGCTCCCTGTTAACTATGAGGATGCTTTTGCTTTTACCCGGCAAGAAATGCTCCACCAATCAGAAGATAGTGGGGCAATTATCAATACCATCATCAGTAAGTATAAAAAGCTCGAAGATAACTACGATTTCACCGTAATTGAAGGAAGCGATTTTTTAGGCGAAGGTATGGCATTTGAGTTCGAATCGAACGCTTTAATGGCCAAAAACTTAGGTGCACCTGTTTTAATTGTAGTATCAGGAAAGAATAAAACAGCTAGTCAGCTTTTTAAATCAGCCATCAATATCTACCGTAACTTCCTGTTGCGCGATGTACAGGTATTGGGTGTAGTGGCCAATATGGTAAATCCGGAGGAGGCAGAGCGTATTAAACAAGCTTTAACCAATCAATTGCCGGCCGAATTACTTATTGCTGTGATTCCAACCGAAACAGGCTTACAAAGTCCAACAATGAAAGAAATTACATTGGCGCTTGGTGGCGAGGTACTCTTCGGTGCCGAACTGATGGATAATCAGGTTGATAATTTTGTAACTGGGGCCATGATGCTGCCTAATTTTTTAAGACACATTAAAGATAACCTGCTTATTGTTACTCCAGGCGATCGGGGCGATATTATCATTGGTGCACTTCAGGCTAATTTATCGGCCAATTACCCAAAAATTGCAGGTATTGTTTTAACCGCGGGTAGTTTACCCGATGAACCGATTATTAAATTGATTGAAGGTTTACAAACCATTATCCCCATAATCGCCGTACAAAAAGGAACTTTCGAAACCACTACAACTATTGGCGGTATCCATTCAAAAATCACCATTGAGAACAAGAAAAAAATTGCGATAGCCATAGAACTTTTCGAAAAGTATGTAGATATAAAAGCGCTTGATGATAAAATCATCACCTTCAGCTACCAAGGCATCACACCGCATATGTTCCAATACCAGCTGGTTAAATGGGCCAAACGTGATAAAAAACATATTGTACTACCTGAAGGAAATGATGAACGCATTCTGAAAGCAGTTGAAAAACTTATTGCACAAGATATTGTAGACATTACACTTTTGGGAGACCCAGTCGAAATTACTGGCAGTGTAAAAAGACTTGGACTAAATTTAGATCTTAATGTTATAAAAATACATGATCCTAAAAAATCGACACAATATAACGATTATGTAGAAACCTTGTACGAGTTGCGTAAAGCTAAAAACGTGAATATGGAAATGGCCAGGGATATGATGACAGATGTTTCTTATTTCGGCACCATGATGGTTTATAAAGGCGATGCAGATGGAATGGTTTCGGGTGCCGTACATACCACGCAACATACCATCAGACCAGCTTTGCAGTTTGTTAAAACCAAACCTGGGGTATCTGTAGTTTCTTCTATTTTCTTTATGTGCTTGCCAGAGCGTGTAGCCATATTTGGCGATTGCGCCGTTAACCCCAATCCTACTGCCCAGCAACTAGCTGAAATAGCTATTTCCTCAGCTGAAAGCAGTGCTAAATTCGGTATTGAGCCGCGTATTGCCATGTTATCTTATTCTTCAGGCACATCAGGCGAAGGTGAAGATGTTGAACGTGTAAGAGAAGCAACTGCCATAGTTAAAGCACGGCATCCGGAATTAAAAATTGAAGGCCCCATACAATACGATGCTGCCGTAGATCCCCTCGTGGGTAAACAAAAACTACCTGGATCTGAGGTGGCAGGTAGAGCAAGTGTGCTGATCTTCCCCGATTTAAATACCGGTAACAATACCTACAAAGCAGTACAACGCGAAACCGGGGCATTGGCCATTGGCCCGATGTTGCAGGGATTGAACAAACCGATAAACGATTTGAGCCGCGGTTGTACAGTAGATGATATTTTTAACACCGTTGTTATTACAGCGATCCAATGTCAAGACATTTAAACATGAACATTTTAGTAATCAACTCGGGAAGCAGTTCCTTAAAATACCAACTTTTTAAAATGCCAAAAAAATCACCCGTTTGCAGTGGACTTGTTGAACGGATTGGCATTGAGGGCTCGTTTATAAAACACACGGTTTATACCAATAACAAAAAACACAGCATAGAAGAAACAGGTTTTATTTCTAACCATGGTGAAGCATTAAAACAGGTTTTAGCATTATTAACCGAGGGAGAATATGCAGTAATTGCGAGTCCTGATGATATTGCTGCTGTTGGTCATCGTGTAGTGCACGGCGGTGAACATTTTTCTGGTCCGACAATTATTACTGACGATGTGAAACATCAGATCAAAAAACTGTTTTCACTTGCTCCATTGCATAACCCCGTTAATTATAAGTGTATTGAAGTGGCTGAGCAAACTTTTGTAAATGCCAGGCAAATTGCAGTATTCGATACGGCATTTCATCAAACCATACCAGAACAGGCTTATCGTTATGCCATTCCAGAATGGTATTATAAAGAGCACGGCATTAGGGTATATGGATTTCATGGCACCAGCCATAAATATGTAAGCGAACAGGCGATTAATTGGTTAAACAAAAAAGACACTAAAATAATCAGCATTCACTTAGGAAATGGCTGCAGTATAACGGCTATTAAAAATGGCAAATCGATAGATACCAGTATGGGTTTTGGACCATTAAGTGGATTAATGATGGGTACGCGTTCTGGCGATATCGATCCATCGGTTATTTTTCATTTAATGGAGCATTCTGGATATACGCTGGAACAACTGAGTACCTTACTTAACAAACAATCTGGACTTTTGGGTGTGGGTGGCTCGAGTGATATGCGCGACATCAGAAAAATGGTAAGCGAAGGAAATGCAGCTGCAGCTTTAGCCATTAATCTATATGCCTACAGGATTAAGAAATTTATCGGCGCCTATGCTGCTGTTTTAAACGGCATTGATGCCATCATATTTACCGCAGGTGTTGGTGAAAACGATAGCAACATGCGCGAGGCAGTATGTTCAGAGTTAGACTATCTGGGTATTGAATTAGACCCGAATCAAAATACAGCCTATAAGGGCGAACTAAAAGAGATTAACACAACAGATTCAAAAGTTAAGATATTGGTTATTCCAACTAATGAGGAATACGAAATTGCACATCAATGTTTTGGGCTTTTAACTTAACATCTGAATTATTTTTTTAACACAGAATTCCTTTAAACTTGAACATGAACCTATCTTTCCCGATCCTCAAAGAATATACTTACCTCAACACTGCCAATTCTGGTATTTTATCGACTAATCTGGCTGAATGGCGAACGCAACATGACGAAGCATTTACTGCAGGTGGAAGCATTTTCAGAATGGAAAACCTGCCCATCATTACCGATCTCAGGAACAATATAACGACACTTTTTGGCTCAAAGCCAGAAAACACGTATCTCGTTCAGAATTTTTCGGTGGGCTTTAATATTTTATTGAGTGGACTGGATAAAAGTCATCGTTTTTTGCTTTTAGAAGAAGAATACCCATCGGTAAGTTACCCGGTAATCAGTACGGGGTTCGATTATCATAGCATCACAATCGATGAAAAACTGGAAGAGAATATCATTAATGCCATTGAGAAATTTAAACCTACCGTGCTGGCATTTAGCATGGTGCAATACATTAGTGGCTTCAGAATGGACGATGATTTTATCCAGAAGCTAAAAACAACCTACCCTAATCTGTTATTGGTTGGTGATGGTACTCAGTTTTTGGGTACTACAACCTTTAATTTTGAAAAATCGGGTTTAGATGCATTAATTGGCAGTGGATACAAATGGCTTTTGGCCGGATATGGAAACGGCTACGCCTTTCTTTCTGATCAGATGAAAGATGCGATATACGCAAAAAACAAATTGGCTGAACTGCCTACAGCGCCTTTTTTAAAAGGAAAAGATCATTTATCGATGTGTTTCGAACCAGGACATCTGGATACCTTAAACTTCGGCACATTAAATGAAAGTTTAAATTATCTTGCTTCGTTCGGCTTCGATCGGATTGAAAAAATCACGCAAAGGCTCAGTAATCAAGCAAGATTGGAGTTAAATACAAGAGGGTTAGTACCCGATTGGATACTTGACAGAAAGTATCAATCAACGATTATGAGTATGCCCTTGGACCAAAATACAGTAGATAAACTTGCCGCCGCCAAAATACTTTGTTCACCACGGGGAACTGGCACAAGGATTTCTTTTCATTATTACAATACAGAAGAAGACTTAAATTATTTATTACAGGTTTTGGATAACCACAGGTAATCTATTTTGGAGGTGATGCAAGCATGAAGGGATTGATTTAACTCAACAATTAAAAAAGTTACAAACTATATCTAAAAAGCAACGTTAGATAGTTATAGCCATTTAATTGATAAGCATAAATCAGCCCAATATAGTATGTATACCCAAGCCACAGAAAACACAAACCTAACGGTTTATATCCAGGATGATATTTCGATAGAAGATAAAAGAGAAATTTTATTGAATGGTTTATTAGATGACCTGAATAACGAAACCGAATCTTTTAATTAGAAGGCCAATTAATAAAGCATCTAATTTTTGCTTCTTTACCATATAGGAGGCATTTAAAGGGGCATAAGTATAGATTTCGTCTTTCTTCCTGAATTCATTTCAGAGTCTTTATAAGCTGCTGACCACGGAATAGCCAGCAGCTAAATATTTCAAGCGTTTTGTAAGTTAATCTCTATACCGCTTCTATACCTTAATACCGCCACGGTTATAGACCACAATAATCCTAAGGTAAGGTGTTCTTTACCTTTTGTTTAGCTCATGTTAACCTGCCCATCAAAAGCGATGCAAATCTTTGACAGCGCTGACCTTCAACAAGTCTTTAGCTCAACTGAAGTAAATCTGAAACTGTAGGCAAGTAGGTACACAGCAGGGTGCAGCCAAGCCTGGGCGGAAGCTGGCCTAAACGTGGGGTAAATGTGGGGTACAAGTGGGATTTGGAGTTTTTTTTTTTGGGGGGGGATTTTTAGTCAGATTGACTAAATTGGATGATCATCCTTTTGTTTAACTAATGTACTAAAATTATGGCTGTCCAGAGTGAAATAATCAAAATTAACGGGAACCGGGCGATCTTTTCTCACACATTCTACCTGTAAAAAACGTATTCATTACCAAAAAAAACGTCCTCAACCAAATTTTTGCACACTAAATAATCCAACTCAGGTTAGTAAAACAAGTTCAGCATGACGATTACGATTTAATCGCAAAAGAAAAGGGCAAACAAATTAATGCTTACCCTTTTCAAATCTAAATTAACGCTCTCGCGACAAAAGTATAAATTCTTCCTAAACCTGTATGTAACAAATTCATTTATTTTAAAGTTTAATGTACAATAATCTGTGCCCGGCGAAGATTATCGGTAGTCTGCAAAATTTTATCTTTTAACTTAGGATTGTAAGCAGGATGTGATTTTAAGAAATCCTGTACAACTGCATTTGCTTCTTTGTTGTTATAACTCGAGAAAATAGCAGCTAGCCAAGATTGCGGAAAAAATATATCTCCGGTTTTCTGTATTTCTTCCAACAAATCCAAGCTTTCTTTCAGATAATGGATAGAACTTGTTTGCCTGATAGGGTGATGCAAATAAAACAAAGCCGTAGTTACCCAGGCCTCTTTCTGGCGGTTTTTCCTGTCTTTTAAACCGTTATAAAAATTATCTCTTTCCTTAACATCTAAAGATAATGCAGGCATTAAATAAATCAACCGGTTTTTACGGTCTTCATTTTTGGTGCGATCTAACTGATCTTTTAAGATTGTGTTTGTAGTGTCTGTTTTAAGTGCCAGCGTTAGGGCAAGCGCACTATAATCATCTTCTAACAATTTAATTCCATTTGGTGCAGTTTGCTTAAGCCAGATATCATACATACGTTTCCCGGCACCAGCACTCAGATACACATTTTGATAAGCATTGAACAAAATCTTCTTGTTATTTTGCGCTTGCTGTTGCTCCATTGCATTCCATATTGTTTTCTCCATACGTTCATTCATGGCATTCCGTACTTCTGCGGTAAGAAAAGTCCAATAAATATTAGTCAGGTAGCCCGTAATCAGCCTAAGGTTCATCTCGTTTTTCTCAACAACTAATCCCTGTAAAAATATGTCTAAAAGTTCTTTAGGCTTATTGCTTTTACCCGAAAGCATATTTTCATAAGCATTGATATAAGCCGATGCCCGTTCTAACGGATCAGCAATATGATAAAGATTTGCCATCGCCTCTTTATCAATCGGGAAAAGACCATATCCGGCACCGTTTGCATTAAATAGAACATACTGTGGTTTTGGAAAACCTTTTGCCGCTATTAAATCGGTTTTAGCGGTCTTAGCATTTACCACCAAAATCTTACTATAGTTAGGGTAAACAAGCTTAACCGTAAAAGATTGCGGCCAAACCCGTGTTTCTCCCATCTCACTATTTTGGTTTAGGCTTAAATCGCTTATTTTATCTCCATTGTATTTAACATGGTAACTATAAACTGGTCTTCCTGGCTCATTTACCCAAACTTTATTCCAATTCAGGAGATCACTTTTACTGTATTTACTTAAAATGACGATCAGATCATTCCATGTTGCATTGCTATAACTGTATTTTTTCAGATACTCCCTTATTCCTTGTTGAAAATTCTGTTTGCCCATCAATAATTCCAGTTGACGCATCATAATTGGCGCTTTATGGTAAATTATATTTCCATACATCGATCCGGCTTCCTGTAAGTTATCCAATTGCTGACGAATGGGATTAGCGCCCAATGTTCTGTCTACTCCATAGGCGGCCGGATAATGATCTTGTAAAAACTTAAGATCAAAAGTGTTTTTGCCCATTAATTTTTCGGTTACCTTATCAGCCATAAAATTGGCAAAAACCTCTTTCATCCAAACATCATTAAACCACTTCATGGTTACCAGATCGCCAAACCACATATGCGCCGTTTCGTGCGAAATTAAATTTGAACGTGAAATGAATTGATCTTTAGTTGCACCCTGATCTAAAAACAATGCTGATGCTTTATATTGCACCTCACCAGGGTGTTCCATACCGCCAAACTGAAAATCTGGAATACTGACAAAGCCTATTTTCTGAAAAGGATATTTTATCCCTGTCCACTCTTCCAAAAAATCGATGGCATCGCGATGTGCTATAAAAACAGAATCTACACTGAGCTTAATTTTAGCCGAATCGGTTTCCCGGTGCAGAAATTCCATTTTGTTATTTTTCATTTCCCGATTGATCAGGGTGTATTTTCCTGCGGTAAAAGAGAATAAATAGGTGGGTAATTTATCCGAACGATTAAAATGATAGGTGATGGAATTACCTTGTGCCAGGGAATCTTTTTTAACCGCATTAGCCATTACCTTCCAATGAGTTGGAACAGTTAATGAAAGTAAAAAGTTAGCCTTTAAATCGGGCTGATCAAAGCAGGGAAATACCGTTCTGGCATGATCAGGAACAAAAAGGGCATATAAAAAATCTTTATTTCTGTTTAGCGATTCGTTACCGGCGATAAATTCGATTTCGATACGATTATTCCCCACCTTTAAATAATCTTGCTTTACTAAGATATGTTCCGCTTTAAAATCGATAGGTATAACTTTTCCATTAACCGATATCCGTTTTAAATGATCGGCATTTTGCTTAAAGTCTACCTGCAGGTAAATTAAATTATTGAGCTTAAAATCAATACTTTCAGTTGATTGAATTAATGCTGTCTGCTCTGCTGGAATGGTAAAATGGAGCTGATATTGAATATTACTTATGGCTGCACTTCTGGAACTTGCCAGCTCAAGAGAAACTCCAGGCTCAATGGCTACTGGATTTTTACCCTGCTGCGCAAAACAGGTTGCACTCAGTAGTTGCAAAAAGCAAAAGTATTTGGTAATTGTATTCATTTTATAAAAATTTAATCCCCGTTTATCATTTGTATAATAGTACCATAACTCATCCAAACCATGGTTAATACTACAGCTAAGCCTGTTAAGGTTAACCAAAACGGTTGTTTATAATTTGCGATAATTTTGGTTTTATAGGCAGCAATAAGCATAATACCTAGTGCAATAGGTAAAATAAAACCATTTATGGCGCCTACGGTAAGCAGTATTTTAACAGGTTTACCGATAAGGATAAAAATAATACAGGAAATAGCTATAAAAGCAATAGTAATCTCTCTGTTAAACTTTAATATGAGTGGATGAAAGCTTTTGATAAAAGAGATGGAAGTATATGCCGAGCCCACAACCGAAGAAATCCCTGCAGCCCATATCACTACACCGAAAATCTTATACCCTATTTCGCCGCTGGCCAATTTAAAAACCGAAGCTGCCGGATTGGATGGATCTAAAGTAAAACCTTTACTTACTACCCCCAAAGCAGCAATAAACAACAATAAGCGCATAATAGATGCAAGTCCGATGGCGCTTAATGCACCTTTATTTACGGCGCCCAAATTCTGGATTCCGGTTTGCCTGGCATCCAATAAGCGATGAGCGCCTGAAAAAGTAATATAACCACCAACTGTTCCACCAACTATGGTTAATACTGCCGTAAAACTAAACTGCGTGGGGTTTACAGCCCTTATTGCGGCTTCTGCCAATGGCGGCGAGCTGGTGTAAGCTATAATTAAGGCGAGTACAATTTTAATCAGCCCCATGGTTTTAGCAAAAACATCCATTGCTTTGCCAGCTTCTTTGTAAATAAAGATCCCTATTGCCATAATAGCGCTTATTACAGCACCCTGCCCTACACTAATGCCGAATAATACATTAAGTCCTAAGCCAGCGCCAGCAATATTACCAATATTAAAAGCCAGGCCACCTAAAAAAACCAGAAAAGAAATAAAATAGCCCAGCCCAGGAAATACCTTATTGGCTATATCTTGAGCAGGTTTATCAGCAACTGCAATAATCCGCCAGATGTTTAACTGGGCAATGGCATCTAATATGATGGATAGTAATATTACAAACGCAAAACTTGCACCCAACTGTTGGGTAAAAACAGCAGTTTGTGTTAAAAATCCAGGACCAATGGCCGATGAAGCCATTAAAAAAGCTGCACCTAAGAGTATACTCCAATTGTATTTTGGCTTCATATTGCTGGAGCTTTAATTATGATACCTTCTTTTTGTAAGCGTTCGGCTATTAATTTAGCAAAGGCAGCAGCGTGTTCACCATCACCATGCAAGCAAACCGTTTCGGCTTTAACCCTAATGCGATTTCCGTTGATGCTATTTACTTCCTGGTTTAAAGCAAACCCCAATACCTGATTGATAGCATCTTCCTCATTGGTAATTAATGCATTGTCTTCCGATCGTGGAGTAAGCAAACCATCATCCTGATAACTACGATCGGCAAAAACTTCAGATGCGGTTGCAATCCCCTGTTTTATAGCTTCATCAATCATTTTACTTCCTGCTAAAGCATATAAGATTAAACCCGGATCGAAATCGGAAACGGCCTGCACAATGGCTTTTGCCAAAGTGGTATCTTTTGCAGCCATATTATATAATGCACCGTGTGCTTTAACATGATGCAATTTACCACCCGCAGCTTTTACAAAACCGCTTAATGCACCAATTTGGTATAAAGTAAGCTGATAGGCCTCACTTGGGCTAATTTTCATTTCTCTACGGCCAAAACCCTGCAAATCGGGCAAACCAGGGTGCGCTCCTATGGCCACTCCTTTTTTTAATGCTAAGTTTACGGTTTGTTGCATTACTGCCGGATCGCCGGCATGGAAACCACAGGCAATATTTGCCGATGAAATATAATCCATCAGTTTTTCATCATTGGGCATGGCATAGTTTCCAAATGCTTCTCCCATATCACAATTAAGATCGATCATCTTCATGCATTAATATATTTAAGGCTTATTGCCATAGTAATCAATGATAAATCGTGTTCACGTTCGAGATAAAGTTCTTCGGCCTCATCTCCCGAAATTTCAGAAAAATGAATTGCATCACCGGGTTTAAGCTGGGCACATAAAGGTAAATCGACTGCTGCAACGTGAGCAATACGTGGGTAACCCCTGTTGTTTGACAGTCGGCCATGAGTATAACCAAATCCCCACTCCCAGTTACCTGGATAATCCCAGGCGTTACTGCGGTGCTGAGCAATTCCTTTTTAACTTTCCTTACCAGTGGCTTTCCGGATAAATGATAGCCCATGCGATTACTCCTTCTATCTATAATGTAGGTACTGGTTAAAAACGAAATAATGGATGTTGCATCGAACCAACTGATTTCATTAGCAAGTACAATTCTAATGCTCTGTCTTTTTTCTGGCAGTAAACTTTCTCTCGAAATGCGCCAATTTGGATAGGTTAACGATCGTTCGATCAATTGACCCAATATTCTATTTGATACTTCGCTAAGTAAGGTACCGCCAACCAAAACATCTGCTTTTTGTAATGCTCTCCCTTTAAAGCCACCAAAAGCAGCGGTAAGATAAGTGCTTTTACTTTCCATTATGTCAGGCACATCCCACCCACCGGCAATAGCCAAATAGGTACGCACCCCAGTAGGATTATTAATCAACTTTATAACGGAACCTGTCCGAAAAAACAGTGGCTTTTCTGCAGGCATTAATTCATTATTGTAAACTAAAAATGCACCATCGCCAGAATAAGAAATTAAAATGGGTGTTTCAGCTTTAAATGAAGCATCTGCATAGGTAAACTCAATGGTAGCATTGCTATCATCGTTACCGACTGCCTTATTGGCTAACCGGTGAGCCAATTCATCCATGGCGCCCGAAACAGGTACAGCCTGCGAAAGATAGCGGTATCGCCCCATATCTTGGACGGTGCTTAACAAGCCTGGTTTAATGATGCTGATTTTCATACTCATATTTCGGCATAAGCATTAAACCCGTTTATATCGATGGCTTTAAAAGTAACCGTATCACCTCCCTTTAAAAGTGATGGCTGTAAACGGTTTACATCAAACATTTTTAATGGTGTTCTGCCAATAATCTGCCATCCGCCAGGTGTTTCCATAGGGTAAATACCAGTTTGGTTGCCTGCAATGCCTACAGATCCGGCAGGTATTTTAGCATCAGGAACCTCTTTTCTAGGAGTCGATAATCTGGCATCCATTCCGCCCATATAGGCGAAACCTGGCACAAATCCGATCATGAAGACAATATATTCCCCGGCCGTATGAATGTCGATTACCTCCGCTTCGGTAAGGTTATTAGTGCGGGCTACTGTTAAAAGATCCCGACCAAAATCGCCCCCATAACATACTGGAATAATCAGTTTATTAGCTATTAGCTTCGATTTTTCTCTTTTTGTTCGTGCAATTTTATTTAAATGTGCAGATACTTTTTCCAAACAAACTTCACCTGGTAGATCGGATAGCATTACACTTAAGGGATCAAAAAAAACAGTTAATGTAGTATAAGCCGGAACTGTGGTAATTAAACCAGGAAAAGGATTTTGTAGCAGCAATCGATTAAAATCGGTAATCAGTGCCAACAAATCATTATCGATTGCCGTTCCAAATGTTATTGTAACCGATTTTTCGCTTAACCCGTAAATTTTTATGGAAATATTTGTTCCAAAATATCCTACCTGCTCAGTCATACAAAAACAGTAAGATTTAATAAAAAATGATCTTCATAAAACGGGCTTAACAACTAAACTGCAGCTATAAAAATGGCTATATATTATCACAATCGCAAAGATTTCGATAACAGGTCATATAATGCTGTTTTTATCAGCAACAAATTACTAAATTACTGATTAATATCAATCTAATTTTTTGTCGTTTCCAGGCCTTTTATCAATTGCAATAACTCATCCTGCTCGTCGGCTTCTAATTCGATTATGCTATTGAACATTTCAACAATTTCATCAAGCAGATTAGCACGTATTAAAAGATCGACCAGACGTACAAAGGTTTTCTTCTGATCGGTGTTTAAACTGCTAAACAATTTAGGTTCTACTTCATATAATGCCTTAATTAAATCAACCAACGCTGGTTTCCTTAATTCTTTTTCTCTTTCGCTAGCATAAACCGGAAATATCTCATCCTGTTCATAAGTTTCAATTAGGCGGTTGGCATATTCTTTTAAAAAAGGCTTACGTTTACTTTTAAGATATTCTGTTAACGCTTTAATTAGAAAACGGTACTCTGCCGAAGATTTAGCGGCACCAAATATAGCCACCTGTCCCTCATTTTCGAAACTCTTAAAATCGAAGTCACGGAAAAAATCACTATCGATATAAACACTATGGAAATAATCGTCGCTCTTTTTATTTAAGGTGGTGTAATCTTTATAAATTTCTTCTCCACCGGCCAAAAAGTAGTATTTAGATAGTTCTTTGTGCAGGTTTTCTTTCCAATGAACATATTTAATCTTAAATGTAACAGCGGTATCAGGATAAAAAAGACTAAATTCTTCTATGGTTTTAACATTGCTGCTAAAATCTAAAGCTTCTCCATTTACAATAATCGAGTATTTTTTGTGTTTATTCAATTCAATAAACCAACAGAATTCGTTTATCAAAAAAGGACGTACTGTTTCTTCTATGTCTTGTTGACTTATTCTTAAATTAGTAAAAGAAACAGTTGTTCCAGTCTCGCCAGTATTGTTCGGAGCAGTGGAAAAATCGTAGCTGTAACTGTTTAAGCCACCTGTGTTAATGTGTATTTCGCCATAACGAAACCCTTTTTCTGATTGATAAGTAGTACGCCAAACAGCATCATGCGCAAAGGTAAAAAAGGTAAGTCGCCCAACCCCATTACGACCATGCATTTTGGAGGTATGTTTTGGCGCTACAATCTGAATGGATTTTTCAGATTCGAAAAAAGGATCGAATTTTTGTTGTAAGCGGTCGAAATTAATTCCATAACCATTATCAGCAATCGTTAACTGTGCTAAAAGACCAAGTGGATTAGCTACATAATCTACATGGATTGTATTCGCATTGGCATCAAAACCGTTCCAAATATACTCAGCAATAGCCTGCTTTTCATTATAGTTTTTAAGTACCTTTTGTATTCCCTTCGAAGTGATATTAACCTTTACCGACATACTTACTAAATTAATTAGCAAATATATCATAATATTTAATCATTTCGGATGTTACTTATAGTGAGTTATACACAAAATAAATTAGCCAGTTTTAGTGTGCTAAAAGAGTATTTATATATCTCTATGACTAAAATGCCGGCGAAGTTTTTCTTCCTCAAGATCGAGCAGTTCTAGCTGTTCCCTGATCAGTTCATCATTAATCTGCTCTTTTTTATTTAATCCTTTCAGCAAAATACGCTGTTCGGCCATAATATCTTCAAGTGCAACGCGATAGTCGTGATAAAAGCCTTCAGACCTTGAAATGTTCTCCTCTTTTTCCCAATCTCTCAACAATTCCATTTCTGCCTCAATACGGATTTTTATCGACCTGATC
Organism: Pedobacter riviphilus; assembly: GCF_014692875.1. Classification (NCBI taxonomy): domain Bacteria; kingdom Pseudomonadati; phylum Bacteroidota; class Sphingobacteriia; order Sphingobacteriales; family Sphingobacteriaceae; genus Pedobacter; species Pedobacter riviphilus. The sequence continues at coordinate 2,447,407 of NZ_CP061171.1, forward strand.
ATATCGTTGTGCAATAAGGCTTCGTGGTATTTTTCATCCAGGATTTTAAGTGATAACATGGATAATTTCTTTCTTACCATTTGTTTTTGCTGTTCGAAAGAAACAGTATAATCCGGATCGGGCATGTCTACCCATTTTATTAAAGCGGGTAATGTTAAGCCTTGTAAAACCAAGGTAACCAATATCACACTGAAAGTGATAAATAAGATTAAGTTGCGCTGAGGAAAAGCTTCACCTGATTTTAAAGCTATCGGAATAGAAAGCGCCGCCGCTAAAGAAACCACTCCTCTCATTCCCGCCCAGCCAAAAAGTAAAGGCGCTTTCAAGTTTGGATTGGGGTCGGCAGTGGTAATATAGCGGCTAATGAAACGCGTAAAATACAAAGCACCATAGGTACTTGCGAACCTCGTAACGATTAAAACCAGGCAAATAATGGCACTGTAACGGATAGCTGGCAAAAGACCATCGCTACCCAAACCATGAATAATTACTGGAAATTCTAAGCCAATTAACAAAAAAACAAAGCCATTCAGTACAAAAGCTACGGCTTCCCAAACATTTATGCCCTGCAAGCGGCTCCGATGGGTAAGAATTTGGTCTCTGCGGGCTGAAAGAAACAAGCCACCACTTACTACAGCCAAAACACCAGAAAACTCAAACTCCTCTGCGGTTATGTACATGACGTATGGCGTTAAAAAAGTAAGAATAATATCAATATTTGTAGTGGTGGGCAGCCATCGGTGCAAAGCATAAAAAACTAAAGCCACCGCAATCCCTATTAAAATCCCCATTACAATAACCAGCACAAAATTGCCAGCAGCCTTACTAAACACGAAACTACCAGTCATTACTGCAGCTAATGCAAAGCGGAATACCACTAAACTGGATGCATCGTTTAGTAAACTTTCGCCTTCTATAATTGTGGTAAGCCTTTTGGGTACTTTAACACTTTTAAGTATGGCTGATGCCGATACCGCATCTGGTGGAGAAATAATACCCCCTAACAAAAAACCCAGCGCCCATGTAAAACCTGGAATTAAACTTTGAGAAATTAAAGCAACAATACTAGAGGTAAGAATAACAATTGGAAAAGCAAAACTGCTGATCACTCTGCGCCACTTCCAGAAATCTTTCCAGGAAGTATTCCATGCAGCTTCGTATAACAATGGCGGCAAAAAGATTACAAAAATAAGCTCTGGTTCAATCTCAATATTGCGAAGTATGGGCAAAAAACTCAATGCTAAGCCTGCAATTACCAGCAAAATAGGATATGCCACGCGGATTTTTTGTGCCAACATTACCACAAATAGAATAATTGCAAGCAGGAAAGCATATTGTATAATCAGTTGGTGCATATAATTTTGGGCTTAGTCTAAAATACAAATTTGATGCGAATGCCAAGCCATTAAGATTGTATTCTTTTTTCAGATAAAATTTGGATTTTCTATTATAAAACTATAATTTTTCCCTTGTAATAAGTCATCCCAGCTTTTTTACATTGGTTTAATTAATGAAGACCATTTTTATTCTTATCGCTTTCTTAATAGAAGGCAGCTTTTGCATGGCGCAACCGTTAATCCAGGTAGAAAAACAAACTTTTGTTAACGTTGGTAAAGCAGGATACTTTTGGCAGGACGCTCTCAAAACAACATCTTTTGAAAAGGTAGAACAATTTAAGGCAGAACGTTTTTCGAAAGGTGAATCAGCAATTTTTAATGGCGGAACCAGTGGAAAAGTATGGTGGATGAAATTCCGTTTTACAAAAAACAACCAAACCATCCCTATCTGTATATCGAATACGCCAATATCGATACGATCGATGTATTTTATCGTGATGAACAAGGGAAGATAAACCAGATTAACTCCGGTATGTTTAACCTGAAGCGAAATGATAACATTCTGGGTACGGGTTATGTATTTCCCTTACAACAAGTAAAAGCCCTATTGGTGAAGTATATGTGAGGATGAGGGCAATGAACACTTTACTTGTACCTGTTAAACTGGTTACGGAGTCAGTATTAAACCATGCCTTATTTAATGCGCATAGTTTACAGCCTATTTACATGGGTATTGCGCTGATGATTCTCATTTTCCATGTTTTTATGTTTGTTGTTACACGGAGTAAACTCTTTGCCCTTTATATAGCCCGGATTATTTTGCTTTATTTCATTGTGATGGTCTGTTACCTTCAAGGCTATGGCTTACTACTGGGCCAACCAATAGCCAGGTTTATTTTAGTGCATGCACACTTTTTTATCGCCCTCGGCTACATTTCTACCATTCTGTTTAACAGTTATTTTTTAAAACTCAAACGGCAGCTCCCGCAGCTTCATAAATTCTTTAAGGCATTAATGTTTGGATGGGGTTTAATCCTAATCTGCTCGTTATGGGATGCCAGAAGCATGACCAATATGCTTACACAAATTTTATTTTTATTAACTTCCTTACTTTTTCTCTTCAGTAGTGTTAAAGTTATTATCATTCGCGGGTATGCCAAAAACAATCCATTCATCTGGTGTTACGTATTTGGATGGATTCCAGTGGCGCTTACTTCTATCTACCTTGTTTTTTGCTTAACGAAACTCATTCCCTTTCAATCTTATAGTTTTAATTTACTCACTTTAGCTGGTATAATTGAAGGAATACTTATTAGTCTTGGTCTTTATGGCCAACGGCTAAGGTTATTAACAAGACATAATGCGCATTTTAGGAGGCAACGTATCCTGCTTCAAGAACAGGTAGAAGGTTACCGTAAACAACTCGATGCAAAACCAGAAAAACCTGTTGAACATTTTTCTTTAAAAGCATTAATCGAACTTGCCCATACCAGAGACCCATCATTTATGAAGCGGTTTAGCGAGACCGAATCTATCTTTATCGAGCGGCTTCTTCAGGTTTCGCCTCAACTACTACCGGCAGAATTGACACTTTGTGCTTATATCAGGTTAAATTTCGACACTAAAGAGATTGCCAGAACCTGTAAACTAAGCGTACGTGCTGTAGAAAGCCGAAAATATAGAATCAGGAAAAAACTGGGAATAGATGGCGAAACAAATATGCACACTTGGATGTTAGGCCTTACCAATCGTCCTAAATAATATACAAAAACAAATGGCTTTTTCTTGGCTATTATCTTAATAAAAAATATCAAAAATAAACTAACACACTTTATTACAACAACTTACATACTTATGCGTAGAAATGAGTATTACCCAAAACAACCTACCGCACCCTCTTTGCATATAGCTATGTAGAGTGCATGCGGTGCGATACCGTTTTTTAACCGAACAGGCTTAATGCTTTTGTCTGGGTTGTACTTATATTTTAGCCATGTCGACAGAAACGGTCTTTTCCGGGATGATTTGTTACACGCCTGAAGGCATGGCTTATTTAAAACGCTAATTCATCAAAAACTATATATAATGAACCAAATACCAATCACATTCCATCTTTCTTACTGAAAGCCAAACACTTAAAATTGATGCGTATAACTGCGTAGATAAAAATTTTGATAAGCCTTAAACGCTATATTTCTTTGTCCCTATCCCTTAACGAAAATTTTTAAAAATAAAATGCTGTGCCGCAGGAGGTCTAGACAGGGGACGGTTTAGCCTTCTGCACAACAGCGTTTCCGAAACCAACCATGAAACCGAATAACACCCCTGCTAAAATTATTGGCAGCATCCAAGAATTTTACAACGGCAGAGATCCCGAGGAAATTTATACCGACCTAGAAATTGATAAAGATTGTTTCGACAGCTGGATTAGAGATTTTGGCAGTATAGCCAACGAGCTTTTAGAACTAAGGGATGAAAACGAAACACTCAGAACCATGTTTACCAATTTAAGCCTGGTGAACCAGAGTTTGCGCAACTCTCTTGATAGCCTTACCAGAACGGACTCGAAAATATTTGAGCTATTGTTAAAAAAACGAGGCGCAGGTAACCTTAGCTTTCCTTAATTACTAATACAAAAAAATGTTATCGCTATCTCAACCAAAAATATTAATTATCGAAGATCACCCTGCAACGCTTGATGCCATAAAGATGATCTTCGAATTTGAAGGCTATATTACAATGAATCTTTCCAATGTGGTAGATTTACATGCCAAAATTGCTGCCTTCCAACCCGATATTATTTTAATGGATACTTTGCTTGGTATGACTGATGGAAGGGCGGTATGTACAGAATTAAAGCTATCTGTTCATAGTTCCGTTCCTATTCTACTCATGTCGGCACGCCATGGTATTCATAAAACCACTTATTACAAAACGCATTGGGATGATTATATAGAAAAACCCTTTGAAATGGATGCCATTACTCAAAGGGTTCGGATGCTTTTATCAAAAAAGGCCCAACAAGATTAATAATTTTTGCTTAACCAAAAAGATCGCTGCTTAGGTAGCGATCTCCCCGATCGCAAGCGATAAAAACAATGGTTCCTTTATCTAGCTCGCCAGCAAGCTTCAAAGCAGCTGCGCAGGCACCTCCTGAGCTCATGCCTGCAAATAAACCTTCTTCCTTAGCCATTCTTCTCGACATTAGGGTTGCTTCTTCCTGTGCAATATCCATTACGCGATCTACCCTTAACGGATCGAATATTTTTGGTAAATATTCTTCAGGCCAACGCCTGATACCGGGAATAGAAGCCCCTTCGGTAGGTTGGCAGCCCACAATCTGAATATCATTATTTTTTTCCTTAAAAAATCTCGAACACCCCATAATAGTCCCTGTTGTTCCCATGGCGCTTACAAAATGCGTAACCTGACCTTCGGTATCTCTCCATATTTCAGGTCCGGTTGTTTTATAATGTGCCATATAATTATCAGGGTTTGCAAATTGATTTAATAAAAAATACCCTTTTGAAGTGCCTTTTTCTTCTGCATAATCTCTGCATTCTTCTATACTTTCTAACAACGTTACTTTTGCGCCAAAAGCCTCCATAGTTACTTTACGTTCGCGCGTAGAATTGGCTGGCATAACCAGTTCAATTTCTAAGTTATATAAACTTGCAATCATGGCCAATGCGATTCCGGTATTACCACTTGTAGCCTCCACCAATTTAGTTCCGGGAGCTACATCGCCACGCTCTATTGCACTTCTGATCATATTGAGCGACGCCCTGTCTTTAACACTACCACCCGGATTATTTCCTTCTAATTTGGCAAATACCCGTACAGCGGGGTTAATATTCAGCTTTTGAAGTTCAGCCATTGGTGTATTTCCGATCAGATCGATTATTCCTGCCATATTTTGATATATTTATTTGGTTTCTTTATGGTTTCTAATGGTAATTATTGGAGAATGATAAGCTGTAGAAAAAGCAGGGATACTTTCAGTAAGCCATACGTTTCCCCGATGATGCTATCATGCCCGATGATGGTTTCGCCACCCAGTATGGTTGCCCCTGAATAGATTACAACCCTATCTTCTACTGTTGGGTGACGTTTGCTGCCTGCTAATGTTTTTTTAACACTTAACGCACCAAGTGTTACCCTTGATAAAGTTTCACATAACGGCCTATTATACTGGTTTCGCCAATAACAATCCCAGTTCCATGATCGATATGGAAATATTCGCCAATACTGGCTGCCGGATGGATATCAATACCAGTTTTGGAATGGGCATATTCGGTAAGAATTCGCGGAACCAATGGTATACCGAAATTATAAAGCATATGGGCAATTCTGTAGAAACAAATGGCATAAAAACCAGGATAAGTTCTAATGACCTCAAACCTGCTCTGTGCAGCCGGATCGCCTTCATAAATCGCTACAATATCGGTATTCAATACACGGTAAAGCGCTGGCAGTTCTTCAAAAAACTGACCTGCTGCATTTTTACATTCGCTATTTTTAAGCTTACAGCTGGCCGAAATGATATCATAAAGTTCAAGCTCCAAAACAGCTACATATTCCTTTACATCTATAATTGTTGAAAATACTTTAGGAGAATTTTCTGGAAAAAGTACTTGAATTAGCTTTTCTGCCCAAAGGGATATTACTTCATTGGGTGGAATATTTGGTTGTTCAAGAGGGTTCTTAATAATTTGTTCAAAAAAATGGTCTTCCATAACTGGTGGTCATACCTGCCCGATCTGCTCATCGACTAGGTATATAGATTTAATCGCTAAATGTAAGTTTTGTTTTTTTAAACCAAAACAACTGGCGCATTTTTATGACAAAAATTGCTCGACAATAACAATAAAATATTTATTAGTGTACTTTTAAAGAGAATTATCAGAAAATTAAGCCCTAGAACTTAGTGGCGAAGTATGTCAGCTACCAACCTTATTTATTTTTTAGGCCAGCTGGCTATTGGTTTAGCAGAAAAGTTTTTTTGTGGTGGATTCTCGGCATCTAGAAAAACGGATATAGCTTGTTCACTATCAGCTTTGAGTCTTACTTCGAATCCTACAATAGAAGTTCCCGGATTTTTAGCATCATAATCTGTAACTGGGTCTGTTGACCAGGTTTTCATTTTAACTTTGCTTTCGGCATCCACGGTGAGATAACATTTTTTGTTTTTATAACTCAATTCGATGGTATGTCCGTTAATAATTTCCACTGTTGCAGGCGTAACCATCGACCACCGAAGTGTAACATCCGTATTTCCTACCGTTATTTCATCACGAATCAGCACCGTTTTTTTATCAACCAAGGCTACGCCTCTTATCGATTTTTTTAGTTTATCAGCATATAAGGTACTCAGATCGGCAACTGCGTTCATAAACTGGTTATTATCAGAATACCTGATAAAAGCAGCATCTCCCTTAACATTCTGCAAAGTACTATCAATTGAAAGGGTATTGTGTGCAAAATTATTATAACGGAATATTTTCCATCGCTGCGCATTTTGTTTACTGTCCCAAAGGTTAATACCTTTTGATTCGAGAGATTCGTATTCCTGCATCCCAAAATCCATTGCCCAGCGTACACCTTGCGATTCCATGATGAAAGACCCAACATCCATATGGCCATGACTAACAGATGGCGAACCACCTTTAAAGCCCACAAAAGTAGCCAGTGGATCTGTCCACGAACTTCGCATCAAAGCAACAGGAGTTGGACCATTTCCGATCCAAAATTTAGCACTTTTAGGCTGAATATTACTAAGTGATAGTTTTGCACCCCAAATCATTGCAGATGGCAATAACCTATTCTTTAATGGCATTTGCTCATCAAGTTGTTTTTGGGTTATCCAGAGTAAACGAGGATCGTTCAATTTTGATGCAAACCAAAAAAGTGCAGGGTTAAATTCAGCATTGGCCCCACAGTCAGAATAGTTAAAGGGCTTGCCCGATGGCGCCATCATATTATCCAGATAATCAGCTGTTTTAAGGAAACCAGGTTGAGCGCTCAAGTCAAAATCCTGATGAAAAACACTTTCTAATGCACTAATAAACATCACATTAAAAGTAGTACCATATTCCCAATACCCATAGCCCTCGGGATAAGCACCATCGGGAGCGTATTGTTTCATGGGTAAGGTTATACTTTTTATTGCCCGGTTAATAAGTTTAGCCGATAAGGCCGGATGTTCTTCAAAAGTAGCGATTGCGCCAAATGAAATGCCCGCATTGCATACCTGATTCCAGTTATTGGTAATATTTAACCAGTTATTATATTTATTGTCTGTTGAAGGCTTTATTCCTTTTTCGAGAATGGCAAGGGCAACTATATTTCTGGTTGATTGTGGTAAATCTTGATATAACCAATCGTAGCCTATTGACAAAGCCATTGTCATTTCACCCACATCAAGAAAATGACTGGGGTTCCAATCTTTAAAGCCAGATACAACAAGCAGTTCTTTTTCTGCTCTGGTTACATACTTTTTATCGTGGCTAAGCCTAAAAGCATAAGAGAGATAATAAATCCGTTTAAGTGCTTCTCTTGATACATTAAGCAAACGTTTACCGATCATTACCCGCTCCAATACCTGTTTGTTTAAAACATGATCTGCTTCGGATAGTATGGCTTGGTGGATCTGTTTAAACTTTGTATCGCGCTTTACATTTTCTAAGATCTGTTTTTCAAGGTCATGGCTTATCAATAACCTTGGATGCAAAGGCATCTTAAAAGCAGAATCAATTTCCTTGTTTTGCCCTACTGCAAGCGTTGAGCAAAACAAGGTTATAATGGTAAATATAATTGTGACAAGCTGATTTTTTTTAATAGGCTGTACCATACTTATCAAATTTAACTACTTGAAACTATTTCTTCTGCTCGGATAAGAAAGAAACTAACGAAGCCAGTTCTTCGTACGATAATGAATTAGCTAAGCCTTCAGGCATCATCGAAGTTTCCATTTCTTTTCTTGATAAGATATCGCTTGCTTTAATAGTAAAAACTTCACCTGCAATATTACGAACCACCACTTTGGCTGCTGTTTCTTCTGTTATAAAGCCCATATAGGTACGATCGCCTTTGGCTGTAATCATTACAGTGGCAAAGCCCTGAGAGATAGAAGCACTAGGTTTTAAAATCGATTCTGCAATCTGTTCGCGGTTCATGATCGAACCGATCTGCCCCATAAACGGCCCTTTCATTTTTTCGGTTTTGCTTAAGCTGTGGCAGGCAATACATCCCTGGTTATTAAAGATGTTTCTTCCTTTTAAGGGATCGCCCTGTAATTTGTTGATGGCCAACAATACATCTTCAATAGATGATTTACCAACCTGACCTTTTTTGTTTTTAATTTTCTCCAGATCGATTTTTGGTTCTTCGGCTGCAGCTACTTTTTCTTCTTCGGCAAATTCGGGAATATCCATCCTTTGGCGTGCATTCAAATCAACATAAAACTGTTTCCCCTTCGCCCCGGCTTTTGTTGCTTCTTCTTTCAGGAATTTCTCAATAATAGGAGAACCTTCCCACGAAACAGCCTTAAAATATGGACCATGTGAATCGGGGCGTGTACCCCACCACCAGGTAGCATCATAGGCAATTTCTTTTTTATATAGACGGCCCAGGGTAACCAGTATCTGCTGTTTCAATTTCTCATCTGTTGATTCTTTGTAGTTGGCAATTAAACCATTGACCACTTTTTCATCATGCATGTAACGCAATGCCCAAAGTGCAAGGGTTGAGTTTTCAGTTTTAAGGGCCGAGAGTAGTGCATCAACAGCGTTAAGCTCAACTAAAGCACGTACAGCAAGGTGCGGCAATATAATGGCTGAATTTGGTGTGGCATGAGGTCCTTCAATACCTTTTGCAGGTGCTGTAAACGAAGCAGGCACCTTGGTTTGTAAAAGCACATTGGCAACTTCTACCCTGCCCAAACGGTTTAAGCCAATTATTGAAGCCGCCTGAACACGAGGAGAAGGATCTTTTAAACCTTCTAAAAATGGCTCAACCGGCACTTTATCTATATTCGCTTTACGATCAGCAAGTGCTTTTAAAGCAAATTCCTTTATTGCTTTATCCTTGGTAAATTCAACTAAAGTTGCAATACCGTTTTCTTTTGTCAACTGTGCATAGGTATACAGGCCAGCTATACGGACATCGAGTGCTAAGCTTTGGTCTGAAGCAACTTTTAAAGCCGCTGAAATGGCCTGTTTATCATTGCGTGAAACCAATTCTTGCGAAGCAGTTAAACGGCCTACTGCACTATTCGATTTAAGTAGTTCAGTTAGTTTTTTAATTGAAGCTTTTTTAACATCAGGAAAAGCTTTGTAGGTCCAATTGTTTGGTACTGCACGAACAACGTAACCTTTATTCGGGCTACCCGAATAACCTGCACCATCCCAAGCCGACAGATATAATCTTCCTGAGCCATCTACATCAAGGTCTGTAATTTGCGGTAGTTTAATAAATTCTTCGTCTTTCTGGGTAAAAGTTGGACCATCTGTAGTTACTCTATGAATATAAAGCATGCTTCTGCCCCAATCGGCCATCATTGGTACATGGTTATATTGTTCAGGCCAGTTTGGTTCATCCATAAATAATGCTCCAGTACCCGAGCCTCCACCCAAATCGGCAAGTGCCGGAATAATTTCATCGGTAAAATTCTGAAATAAAACCGGATAACCATATTCGCCGGATTGTATGTGATGAGAGAAACGAACATTCCATCCGCCACCGTCATTGGTGTTTTCTCTTGTAAAAACATTCATGTAAGGATCGATAGCTACATCATAAACATTACGTGTACCGTGTGTATATACTTCCATTTCAGTTCCATCAGGACGAACACGCATAATCCCGCCCCCTAACATGGTTAGTTTTTTACCTGAACGATCTACCGCATCATGGAATCCAAAATCTCCCACAGAAATATAAATCCATCCATCAATTCCCATTCTTATACCATTGGTGGCATGATCGGTACCACGTTCGCGAATATATTTGGCGTTACTGATATGCTCAATAAGCGGTTTTTCGGGTCCATCGGCTTTTCCATCGCCATCTTTATCTTCGAAAACAACCAAATTCATGCCCGTAGCCTGTTTTGTTTCTTTAGAAAAAGTGGTATGTAATACATAAACCTGATTGCCTTGAACAATAATACCACGTGGATTATCCACTTCGGCAAAATCTACATGCTCGTCCATTTTACCATCGTTATCCTTATCTATCAATTTAAGGATATGTCCTTTACCAGGATCTTTACCTAAAGAGCCGATCATATCAACACCAACATATACTTCTCCCGTTGGCGCTACAGCCAAGCAGGCTGGGCTGGGTGTAACATCTGGTCCAGCAAAATTGGTTATTGTTAATTCGGGAGGTGATACGCGTTGTATCTTCGGTTCGCTAAAAAAGTTTTTTAATCCAAAAAAAACTAGTGTAAAAGAAATTAAGCTTAAAGAAAATTTAATCATTTGTGTGTGTTCTTGTTTCTTGGTTGGTTGTGTCGGGTAAACTTACAAAAAAATATAAATCCCCCAATGCCACAATTTTATGATGTTCTACCTACTTATTATCCCATTTTTCACCAAATCCAAACAAACTACCTGTTTTTAATCTATCAACAGCATTATAATCCTCAATTTTAAATTAATTTTTCGCTTGATTTTAAAGTAAAACAGCTTCACAAACGTCTTCTAACTTGAAGCCTGATTTAAATTCAGCTCAAAACTGAAATTCAAACATTTTGACGCTAGAATCTTCAGTTATCAAGATCATAACTCATTAAAAAACAGATAAATGAACATAAAACATCAAATAAAAGAGATAATTAAGCTATTTTATCATATTCTGGTAATTTATTTCTGCAAACAATTGATACTAAGGAGATATTTTATTATATTTACTCAATCCAACATTCATTAAATCAGTACGTTATGAAAAATATTCTTTATTTCTTCCTGGCTGCCCTGATCTCCTCCATTGCGTTATTAACTACAAGGGATTCATTTGAGCCCGAATTGGTTTATAGCACAGTGGTGTTAATATGGATTCTGTACATTTGGTACCATATTTATGCTGCTAATAAGAGGAACTACAGCGAGTAGTCTGTATTTTGATTGATTTTCATTTCCAAACTATTGTAGTTAGGCCAAGTTTGCATGCCTTCACCTTTTTGGCTGTAAGCCTCGAAATGTTTTTAATTTAACATGGTTATCGGCTGCATCAACAGTTAATTTATTATCTTCGTCGAAAACTAAAACGAATTATTTTACGTTTATAATTAAGCTAGGCTAATTAGTCGGGCTATACATAAAGCTTAATGAACTTGGAGTTATCGACCTCGTACATGGGGTAGATTAGCGCACAAGATCATGAAATCAAAAGCAAAATTCCCTTGTTTGCCGGGAAATACATTTTACGCGGAGGTTCGCCGCAGAGTAAACAACGACTTTAAAGAAAACAATATCAGTATCAATGCCAATCTTCTGATGTGGGCTAAAGCTTGCCTTTTCCTCATCTTATTTTTGGCACTTTATTTAACCATATTACTTTCTTCTTTTCATACCGCCATTCTGTTAAGTTTAACTATTCTGCTTGGTGCAGTGTGTGCTTTTATTGGTTTCAATATCTGCCATGATGCCATTCACGGTTCGTTTTCGAGTTCTAAACGCATCAACTCGTTTTTCAGTTTTCTTTTTAATATGGTTGGGGCCAATCCGTATGTGTGGAACATTACCCACAATGTGGTACACCACACTTATACCAATATTCCTGGCCATGACGAAGATATTGAAGTAGCACCAGGCCTGATACGAATTTGTACAGAGGATAAATTAAAACCACATCAGCGTTTCCAGCAATGGTATGCTTTCCCTTTATATAGCCTGGCTTCGCTTTCCTGGGTGTTTCGTAAAGATTATAAAAAGTTTTTCCAGAAAAGTGTGGGTGCATGCAAGAACAAGCACCCGAAGGTTGAATACTTTAACCTCTTTTTTTATAAGTTTCTGTACTATTTTATTTTTATTGGTTTACCGATACTGATTATGCCGCTTGCCTGGTGGCAGGTTGCAATCGGTTTTGTGGTGTTACACATGGCTCAAGGCTTAACCATGGGACTGGTTTTTCAACTGGCTCATGTAGTAGAAGGAACAACTTTTCCAATAACCAATGCGGAAGGTAATATGGAAGAAGCCTGGGCCGAACACCAAATGCGTACTACAGCTAATTTTGCAACCCAATCGCCAATCTCAGCATTCTTTCTTGGCGGGTTAAACCGACAGATAGAACATCACCTTTTCCCTAAAATTTGCCATATACATTATGGTCGAATTTCAACTATTGTAAAACAAACCGCGCTGGAATTTGGATTGCCTTATCATGAAAACAGCACTTTCTTAGCGGCGCTTCGCTCCCATTACCGCATTCTTAAAAAAATGGGGCAACCTGAAACAATTTAGTGATTATATGTTAAAGGCGATAATTCAAACTTAATGTTCTTATTGCCTTAATGGTGTAAAACCTCAACCTTGCTTTCTTTGATCATTAAGAAGTTTAGGGCATTATTTTTTAGTTCCCGTAAAATTGAGCAATACGCATGAACAAATAACCAATTAGCTAATGACTAATGAACCAATAAACCAATACCTAATAACATAAACTTAACATACAATACATTTCTTCAAGAGGCAGATATTTTTATCTTTAGCGGTATGTACTGGTACGAAGAAGAAGTTAAACAATTGGAAAGGGCGCATCGCTTAAACCGCGAGCATCCTGGCGTTATTTTCTATGGCAGCTCATCTATCCGGTTGTGGAATAGTCTCGAAGATGATTTTGATTACATGAAAGTAACCAATTTAGGCTTTGGTGGCTCTACACTAGCAGCATGTGTATGGTTTTTTGAGCGGATTATGATGGACTATAGGCCGAAGGCACTTGTGGTATATGCAGGCGATAACGACCTTGGCGATGGCAGAAACCCAGAGGAGATATTTATTTTTTTCCAGCAGCTGATGGTTAAGGTTAACCAACGGTTTGGCATACTGCCTTGTTATTTTATTTCCTTAAAACCCAGTCTTACGCGTTGGCAAATGGCCGATCAATTCAGATATACCAATAACCTCATCGAAAGCGAAATCATTAAACTCAATAATCATTGGAAATTTATTGATGTTTTTAAGAAAATGCTGAACAAAGAAGGCAACCCAAACCCTGCGCTTTACGATAACGACGGACTTCACCTCAGTGAAGAAGGTTATCGTTTATGGGCAAGTACTGTTAAAGAGAAATTAGGTTAATCATTACGCTTAATTAATATCCCGATAACATTGATGCCTTAATTTTCCGCAAAAGAATTGAAGCTAATGAACAGAGAATATCATAAATGGTTCAGCCATAATCTTCAACGGGATATGGAACTATTGGTTTTCGGCCATGCCGGAAGAGCAGTTATCTTTTTCCCCACCCGTATGGCCAGATTTTACGATTACGAAAACTGGGGAATTATAGCTTCTTTAAGTACACAGATTGAAAATGGTGAACTTCAAATTTTCTGTGTAGATAGTATAGATGGAGAAAGTTTTTATAATGATGAGGTATTTCCATCGGCACGGATAGACCGGCATTTACAATATGAAAAATATCTCCTCGAAGAAGTATTATCGCTTATTTATCAGAAAAATGACGGCGATTATATAGAAACCGCTGGCTGCAGCATGGGGGCTTATCATGCCATAAATCTGGCTATGAAGTATCCTTGGTTATTTAAAAAAACAGTTGGTATTAGTGGAAGATATGACCTTACTGATAACATAGGCGATTTTAGGGATCTGTTAAACGGATTTCACAACGATGAGGTTTACTTTAATATGCCAGCCCAATATATAGCCAACCTAAATGATGATCGGTTATTATCGGCAGTTAGAAACATGGAAATTATTTTAGCGGTAGGCGAAACCGATCCATTTTTGACCGGAAACCAGCATCTTAGCAGCTTATTATGGGAAAAAGGTGTACCCAATCAGTTCCACACCTGGGAAAGTAATGCGCATCGCCCCCATTATTGGCGAAAAATGGCACCGATGTACATTTAAAGCCTGTTAACTATTGTATTGCAGGATAATAATACTGCTTAACGTAAATGGTATCATAAGGCACATCAGATGATCCTATTGCAGTTAAAACAATGTTCGATTCTAACAACCATTTTTCATGTTCAGCATTATTTTTAGCCACTTTTATTCCTTTAACCGTCCCTCTTAATGCTTTAAGTTCAATACCATAACAAGTAGGGCAGCTAGAGACAAATTTCACCTTACCGGCTTGTACGTCTGCATCATTTAATAAAAACTTATCCCCGTTCATGGGAGCCTGAAAATACATCCATCTTGTACTATAATCTTGCGATAGCCTTGCCCAGAAAATCCGGTGCTGCCCGATTGTTACATTTAGCCAATTACCGTCCATCGAAGCATCATTTGCATACTGAAAATGACATGTTGTACCCAGCGGACAAGAGGTTAAATTTTGATTATCAACCACAAAATCCATTGGATCTTCAGTTTTCTTTTTACAGGCGAACAGTGTTGCTAACGTAATTAAAAGAATAGCGGTTGTTTTGAAAGCGTTTTTCATCATTTAGTTTTTATAAAGGATACGATGTTAAACATGGCAACGCTACAGCCGTTATATTAAGTTTCTGTTAAATAAAACAGGCTCTTGAAAGAAGCAGAATTACCTAACTTTGAAAGTTCAAAACCTATAATTTAATGTTGATTGAACAAGAAAATATTAAGTTTGTACATAAACAGATTAAATCTACAAAATATATGAAACAAGGATTATTAATAGATATGGATGGGGTGATTTATAGTGGGGAAGAATTGATATTTGGTGCTGATAAATTCATTAAAAACTTAATTGATGAAGATATTCCTTTTGCATTTATGACCAACAACAGTCAGAGAACGGCTTTAGAGGTAGTTCGGAAACTAAAAGGACTTGGTATAAAAGTAGAAGAAAGCCACGTATACACCAGTGCAATGGCTACCGGAAAATTCCTTTCCGATCAAAGCCCAAATGGTACCGCTTATGTATTGGGAGAAGGTGGTTTATTAAGCAGTTTGCACGATTATGGTATTACTTTGGTGAACACCGATCCGGAATTTGTAGTATTGGGAGAAGGTAGAAACTTTACACTCGAAATGGTGCAGCGCGCTGTTGATATGATTCTTGCGGGAGCTAAATTTATCACCACAAACAGAGATCCATCGCCAAAAAAACCAGGATGGAATAACCTGGGTATAGCAGCAACCACCGCAATGATAGAGGAAGCAACCGGCAGAAAAGCATTTGTTACAGGCAAACCAAGTCCGGTGATGATGCGTTCGGCACGCAAATTTCTAGGATTGGAAACCAGTGAAACTACTGTTATTGGCGATACTATGGAAACTGATATACAAGGAGGCGTTCAGATGGGATATAAAACCATTTTGGTACTTTCGGGCATATCAAGCAAAGATCGCTTAGGTCACTATGCTTTTAAACCCGATATGGTTGCTAGCTCTGTTGATGAAATAAAGTTTCCTTTAGCCTGGTGGGAAGGTAAGTAGTTTGGAGTTTCGAGCTTAAACGTGCTGCCAGATGTTACCATCTGGCAGTGAGAACCATTCTAGAAACTGGAATAAAGGATTAAACAAAGTGTCAGATAGAAATATCTGACACCACAGGAGCTGAGTACCTAATCAATGCCTAATAAATTATGACCAAGTGAACTAATCAAGACGCCTTTTAATAACAATCTTCTATTCTTATTTTATTAAAGTTTCATTAAAGGCTGGGCTACTTTATTTTATTAATTGTAAATAAGGGGGCTGAGTGGAGATATATAGGCTTAAAAAAACTCTGCCGATAATCAGTTGCAAATACAACAGGTGCACCCTCAAACCTAGCAGCCGTACCAACATGATTAAACAATTTAAATGAAGCTGAATCATTCACAATGTGTTCATGCACTGGGGTTTCAGATCTTTTTTCGTCAATAAATTTATTTGCTTTGGTTAAAAGTCCCACTGCTGGTATAACCATTAATAACGCTACGCAAGAAATCAGTCTCATATCATTGTGCTTAAATTATCCTATAATTTGGTTAGGGTCTTTTAACAAAGATGAACCGATGTTATTAGTAAGATAGTTAGCTAGCGTTATGAAATTGTTAAAGTTACAGTGCAGTTTAAATTCAATATTAAATGCATCTGACCAAAGTCAAACTAATTTGCTTTTGCACCGGTGATTTATGCAAATAACTCAAGCTTAAGACTTACTTGTTTGATAAATTGTGGCATTAATATATTCCGATTAGGTTAAATTTAAGATTGCGTAGAAACATCCATCGCTACGCAATCATTAACTAACCAAATAAATGTATTTACCAGGCGCAAAATCAGATAACCAGTCTAAAGTACGCTTAGTATAGACGGTAAAATTCGGGTACTAATCAACCTACTCATTACCTTGTCGTTTACATTTATATCTTCCTATCAAAACCTGGTTTATCCCCTTTCGGCCATTGCTTCAATTTATTGCAAAGCCTGGTTTGATAGTTTACTACCGAACGGTTTATTTTAAATCATACTTAATTAAAAATTTAAGGAAATAACCGTTCATTCAGGCTACATTTTAGCATCCATTAACTTTGCGGCCTTTGCTTTTGGCGCTACCAGTTTCATTTTAATTACAAATGCTTTGTTTGACTGAAAATCTTTTGGCAGTATTACGTCGTAATAGGTATTTTTATCCAGATCCAATCCGATGTCTGATTGTTTTAATTCCAGATTTTTGCTATTGATCAAAAGAGCAGCCATACCCGGAACTTGCTTCGCATTTTTTGGTACTGCAATGCGTACAATGTTATTTACTGGCCTATTAAATATAGTTAAGTATAAATTATCAGCTTTCTGTGTGAAATAGCCCAATTTTGAAGGTGTTAATGCCGCATGACGTACTCCATAAACAGCTTCTGCATTCTGTTTCATCCATTCACCAATTTCCTTTGCAATTTTATCTTCTTCGGGATGCATATTGCCATTTCCATCAGGGCCAAAGTTTAACACAAAATTGCCGTTCATTGATACCGAATGCATCAACATATCCAATAAATCATCGGTAGTTTTGGTATAAATTCCTGACCAATCTTTCATATAACCCAACCGTTTGGTGGGATAGTCATTACTGCATCCCAATCGTTACCGTTCAACCATTCAAATTCTGCTGGTAGTTTACGCTCCCAGCCTTGTTCGTAATCACCTAAAATATTACCATTCGAATCGAAATGCCGCGAGCCGTGTTCATCGTTACGGAAACGTGATCCGATAATTAATCCAGGATGTTTTTCACGCAGTTCTTTTTCTAGATTATAGGTAAACTCATAGGCACTTTTCCACGAGGCATCCCAGGTACCATCAAACCAGAAACCCTTAATTTTAGGATAGTTATCCAGCTGCTCTAAAAGCTGGTTTCGGGTATAAGTTAAAAATTTACCAAATTTTTCTTTTTCTTCGTCTGTTTTTGGCGCTTTACCCATATAATTTGGGTTGTTCCATTCTAAAATAGAGAAATAGAGATACACATCAATGCCTTCGGCGGTATAGGCATCAACAATCTGTTTTACGATATCTTTTTTATATGGCGATGCAGAAATATTATAATCAGAATATTTGGTTGGCCAAAGTGCAAAGCCATCATGGTGTTTGGTGGTAAAAATTACATATTTTGCGCCCATATCCTTAGCTTGTTTAGCCCAGCGTTTGGCATCGAAATTTTTCGGGTTAAACTGCTTGTACAGGTTATCGTAAGTTTTAGTCCAATCTTTTGGCGCTGTAGGCCCATTCCATGAACGGATCCATTCTGATGCTGCTGCACCACCCCTTGCGCTTACCCCGTTCCATTCGTTACCCGCAATAGAATAAATTCCCCAGTGGATAAACTGCCCTAAACCATAACTGCGAAAGGCTTCCATATCGGCATCGGTACGGTGTGGTGGTGTTAAGGTTCCATATTTAACTTCAACTTCTTTTGTAGGCTTGCTCTTCGGTCCTGTCCATTGTGCATTTGCGTGGCTTACCACAGCTGTTGCTGCAATTGCAAGCCATATATATCTTAATCTATTTTTCATATTCAAATTTTGTACGTATTAGTCTTTATAGTTCAATGGTTTCTTTCTTTTTACCGGAATTTCGGGATGTAACAATGTTTTTGAAGGATCGTAATAATACAATCCTGTTTTGTTGTACAATGCCAGATGCCGGGTTAAATTGGCACTGAAAGTTTTAAAATCTTTCTTTTTATGAGGTACCCAGGCTGCTTCGGACAAGGCTGCAATCCGCGGAAAAAGCAGATAATCCAACCGGGCATTGTTATCTACAGTTTCCGTCCAAAGGTTGGCCTGAATACCTAAAATGAGTGACTTTTCTTTGTCATTTTCGGCGTAAGCACCTGCGTCAAAAGCGTAAACCTGCTCAATGGGATTGTATAATCTATTCCATTTCCGGCCATATTGATGCGTGCTATCCTGAACAAAATCGAAATACAAGGGCAACCGTGGGCATAAAACCGTAGGATAACCCTTGCTTAATGCCGTACGGAGCTGTTCGGGTTTTTCTTGTCGCCACCAGAACATAACAGTTTTATGTTTTGGAAGATCAACATCAGCCATTTCGTCCCAAAAAATGGCTTTTGCATTGAGCTGATACAACGAGTCGGCCATGCGTTTCATAAAATAATGTTCTACCGCAGCATTATCCTTAAGCTTTTCGCGCTCGCGGAGTTTTAATATTTCTGGATTGGTATTCCACTTTTCATTTCCATAACTCACTTCATCTCCCCCTAAATGGATTAATCCGGCTGGGAAAAGTACATTGGTTTCTTTTAGAATATCGGTCAGGTACGTGTACGTTTTCTCTAAGCCTGGGTTAAAAGTAAATTCGGGATGACCTGCCGATCCTCCTCCCGAATATTCAGGATAGGCTTTATTGGCTGCAGTTGCGTGTCCAGGCATATCAATTTCCGGAACAACCTGGATATAACGTTCTGCAGCATAAGCAATAATTTCTTTAATATCTGCCTGGGTATAAAACTGTGCAGGTAAATCAGGATTCAGATAATCGCCGATGCCTCCAACAAGCGCTAAATTAGGGTATTTCTTAATTTCCAAGCGCCAGGCAGGTTCATCGGTCAAATGCCAGTGAAAAATATTGAGTTTATAAAAGGCCATCCAGTTTAAAATGGATTTCACTTTTTCTTTACCAAAAAAATGACGCGATTCATCTAACATGAAACCCCGCCAACCATAAGCTGGCGTATCAGTTATTTCGACCACCGGAAGCTGGTTATTTTTATTGGTTAGCGCCAGTTGCAACAGCGAAACCACCCCATAAAAAATACCATTGGGATGCGTACCCGAAACGATAATCTGGTCGGGTTTGATACTGATCTGATAAGCACATGAATCTGCATGTTTCCTTCCCGCTTTTAGCAACAGTACAATATTTGCCGTTTTAGCTTTCTGCTGAACGGTAATTCCTTTTTGACTTAATAATTCGTTCTGAAAATAATAGGCAATTGTTTTTAACTGTTCGTTATTATAACCAATGCTACTGTAATTATTAAGGGTAAAGTAGCCACTGCCTTTTACAAATTGCACTGGCATTGGAATAATAGCTACCTGCTGTTGTGCCTGCGCAACATTATAAACAAATATTATAATTGATATATATAAAAACCTCATTAATTGGTTGTTATTTTTAACACATAAACAGGAATTTGATTTCCTTTTTTAAAATCTTCAGGTAAATTCAATTTCAGTTCCTGATCGGTTACCGACCATCGAACTTTGTTTTTATTACCCATTAATTCAATATTTTTAATGCTCAATTTATTTTTATCGATCTGCTTGAGCGTTACATCTGTTGATTGCCAGCTCCTTAGAAAAGCATATACAACTTTATTTTTGCTGGTATAATATACATCAGGGACGATGTTTTTGGGTGTACCATCAAAAACAGCATCTTTAATGGCGTTTTTACTTTCTTCGATACTAACATTATCTATTGTTTTATTGGCATTTTCCTTTACGGCTAGCCAAGGATGACTATTGTAAATGGCTTCGTGGTTTATATCCATCCATTTGCCAAGGGCTTTTAACCTGGCAGTAGCCCAATCCGGAAATGTACCATCACCTTTAGGGCCAACATTTAACAAGAGGTTACCCCCATTGGCTACTACTTCTACAAGGTGACGGGCCAATACTTCGGGCGATTTCCAAACGCTATCGTGTTTGTTATAACCCCAGTTCTGGCCAATGGTTAAACAAGACTCCCATGCTTGTTTTGATGATGGCGTTAATGATTGCTCAGAAATGGAAAAATCGCCATATCCATTTCCAATTCTATTGTTTACCAAACAGTTTGGCTGCAATTTATGAACTAAAGCTTTAAGTTCGGCACTTTCTTTTTTACTGATCAGTTCGGGTGTATCGAACCACAGTACCCCAATTGGCCCGTAGCTGGTTAAAAGTTCTGTAATCTGAGGCTTAACTTTTCTTTCGAAATAGTGGTTAAAAACCTTTGCATCTTCATTGGGGTAATCCCAAGTATTACTCCTTCCCGCTTTTACCGGCCAATTTGTTGGCACATCAGGGTCTTGCCAATCTCTGCCCAAAGAGTAATAAAGGCAAAGGTCAATTTGGTATTTTTTGCAGGCCTTAGCAAGTTCTGCTATCGGATCGCGTTTAAAGGGACTTCTTTTTACAATATTATAATCGCTACTGGCCGAATTGTACATGGCAAATCCATCATGATGTTTAGCCGTAAAAACGATATACTTCATCCCTGTTTCTTTTGCCTGCTTTACCCAGGCATCTGCATCGAATTTTACTGGATTAAATTGATGGGCAATGGTTCCGTACTCCTGTACGGGAATACGTTCGTAAAGCATAAAATGCTCGCCACCTTTTACTTTATGGTTTTTCCAGTCGCCCGCAGTTTGGGCATACAGGCCCCAATGCAAAAACATGCCGAATTTTTCTGTCTTAAACCGTTCCAAAGCATTATTTTGCACTGTTTGCCCAATCAATAGCTGGGCAAACAGTACAAATAACAGACTTAAAAAAAGTGGCTTTCTCATTTTCGATTATGATTTGAAACGTTTATCATCAAGTCTGTTTTAAATATAATGATTAAAGGGCAATCACTTTTATAGAGGACGCCTTATCGTTAAAAGTAGAAACATAAGTACTCGAAGAGGTTAATTCAATGCTGCTTCCTGTAAAGTTATCTCCATCATACAGAATTACTTTTACTCCCAAACCTACATTAACGGACGAAACATCGTTATTGCTGATGCCACGGCTGATCAGATCGGCGGTGGTGTACTGGCCAACCGGTAATGATATGCCATAACCTCCATAACTGGCATTCTGGTAAAATTTAGCTGAACCGTTTGCACCAATCTGTGGTACGCCATTTAAAAATGAGAAAGTATAAGTTTGAGTAATTACGTTTCCGTTTTTTAGCAAAAGTTTGGCCTTTAACTCATAAGGCTCATTATTTTTATAATAAAGTTCGCTTAGTGGAATGCTTCCGGCAATGGTATTTCCGGTTCCAGGTGTAAACCTCCAGGTAACGGCATTATAATCTTTGTTCACCCCTGTTCCTTCGTTGTTCACATTGGGATCCATATAAACTAAAATATCGGTCACCTCTTTATTGCTCGTAAAACTACCCGACAAATTAAAGGCTTGAGTAGTGCTATTGAAAGTTGCATTGGCATTAATCGTGGTTGTAGCACTTTCGTATGGTATTTCTATTGGTAGAGGATTTTGAAAAATCTCGTTACGGTTCAAAATGGCGGCATCCACCTCGGTTAAAAAGGTAGGCTGACCTTTGCTGAAACTTACGTTTCCGGCCCCCATTAGAGAAGTACCTAATGTTGGCTCCTCTGAAGCATATTTGGCATGATCGTGCGGAAGATTTAAGCCATGGCCAAGTTCGTGCAGCATTCCACCCAAATAATTAGAATTAGGATTAGGTATTTTATCAACGGCCATATTTGCATTATCCAGTGCAAAGCAATTTTTACCCAACCCATAAAATGGCTGACCTCCGCCATCGGTTCTTTGCGGCAATAAAATAAGCATGTGAGAAGAATTAGAAAATTCTGACGCATGTGTAGCTTTGTATGCGTTTATTTCATTCAGGATTTTACTTCCTGATATGCTCGAATCATAGGGATAATCTGCCTGTGGTCCTGCGGCAGGTATTTCAATAAATTTAATAAGGTTGGTAGAATCAACCCTGGCTAAGCCTAAATATTTGTCATAGCCATACCTTAACATTTCGGTATGGAACCAGTTTTGAAAATGCGTAAATAACGTAGTTAATCTGGTTTTGTAATCAGGAAGCGCCGGGTTATCGGTAGGCACAAACATGACAATGTTGAGGTTTTTGGTATTAGTTACAAAGCTAGGCGTGGTGGTTGAGCTTAGCACAGATTTAGTGAATTTTGCCTGGTTGGTTTCTGGTTCTGAAACCGGTGCTTTTTTACAGCCATTCATTAAAATGCCGCTCGACATTGTTAGAAGTAAGGCAAAGCAAAGTTGTTTTTTGTTTTTCATTGTTAATGGTTTAAAAGTTTATGGTTAATTGGTTATTAGTTTAATGGTTCATTTGTTCATGGTTGATAGCATATTGTTTACAGTGATTGATTAAACCTTAATTTTTATTAACTTATTAATAGTCAGGATATTAAAATTGGTTAACTGATTCCAAGCGCTCAACTAAATACCCTTCGACTCTGCTGGGGGTTTACGGCTTAAACATAACCTTCAATACGCGCCCCATATCCCCTCTACTTTTTGGTAATCCCTCGGGTACCGAAATTCTCAATCCTTTATGATCCTGTTTCCATTCAAGTTTTTCATTTGTTTCTTCTAATAGTACCTCTTTCACTAAAACCTGATCATCAGAAAGTGAGATAATAATCAGTTCGCCAAATTCGGTTTCGTTTAAAAAGAACTGTAGTTCATCATCTTTTCCCGAATAAAACATAATGGGTTCAAGTGTCCTGATATTAGTTGAAGTTTTAAACTGTGTTGAAACTGCGCTTCCTTGTTGATCGATAAGCATAAGTAGATCTTTAAGATGATCGAATTGATATTGTAATGGTGTGTAAAAAGTTTAAGGTTTTTGCCCGACCATGATGTTGCCTACCTTGTTTTGGCAGGCAACTGGTCTGGGACTAACTTAACTAAAATGGTTTTCGAACTGGCATCACAAAAATTTTAAAGCAGATATTCGGCTACCTTGGGTTTATTCTTCGCTATTAATTGGTTGTTATAGTTGGTTGATAACCATAAGCAGGGTCAAAAACACCTGTCCAAGTGATGTGATAACCTGGAAATGAGCCTACAAACTCAGTTCCGATAGAACTGGATGCTCCATAACCACCACCATAAACCTTATACTCTATATTTAGTGGCCATGTATTAAATTCAGGATCCATAATCAATACGTGATCGACACCATTATTCTCGGTCATATAGAGCCAAATCTTAAATGTGCCCAACTCGTTGGTAATTTCATGATAATACTCTTGGGTTGGCACTTGTGCTTTTACCTTAATAGGTTTTATGGCAACAAAAGCCATAATAATTGCAAAAAGGATTAATGTTTTTTTCATAATTTTAAATTTTTATTTATATGATCTATTTATTACCAACCCGGATTCTGCAATAATAGCCCGTTCGACTTCAAAACTTCTGTTAATGGAATTGGCACAAAATACATCGCAGGTTTTAAGAAAGTCATTACTACAGCAGTATTTTCGTAAGTATAGTTAAATGGATAAGCACTACCAGTTGCATTTTGCTTTGCTCTAACCAACTGTAGTCCCCCGTTTTCAGTTGTTTCGGCAGTTTTCCATCTGCGTGTATCATAATACCAATGGCCTTCACCAAAAAACTCTACACGATATTCGTTTCTAATCAAAGTACGTAATTGCGCTTGAGTTACGCCAACTGGAATTCCGTATCTACCATCTGTTCCAGCAGTAATTCCAGCACGACTTCTAATTTTATTTACCTGTATAACAGCGGATTCAGTTTGACCCAACTCATTTAGCGCTTCTGCATAACCTAAAATTAATTCGGCCAATCGAATCATAGGTAAAGATCTATCTACCGTTAAACTGGTATAAGGGATTCTATCATTACACATTTTACGAGAATAATATCCTGTTTTAGTATAATACTGCTGAACCCCGTCGCCTACTTTATTATTAGCAGCATCAGAATAAATATTTATGGTGGTTAAAGCGGTTGTAGATCTATTTGTCATAGTAGCTTGGTTATAAATAATAGAATAGTAAAACCTCGGGTCGCGATTTTTATATGGATCTAAAGCATTATAACCTGATCCAGCATCTGTTATTAATTTCCCGTTAGCCATACCAAAGGCATCTACTACATTTTGACTAGGATTCATATAAGTTAGATCAGTACTTCCTAAAATACTCCAAGGGAACCATGCCCTTTCAAGATTTCCAGTGCTTGAGTTTCCTGCAGATGCAGCAGCAGTTCTTGAACAGTTATATGCAAAAATAAATTCAGTATTTTTTCTTCCATCTGTAAACATTCTCCAAAAACCGTTTCCAGGATAGGTTGCATTTGTATTGTCTATTACCAAAGCATATTCAGGCAAGTCAATCACTGCTTTGCAAGCATCAGCTGCCTTTTGCCATAAAGAAACATCATAACTGGCAGAGTAAGAGATTAAAGGAAGCACAGCGGCATCTGTACTGGCTGGGCTACCATTAAACAATGGGCTTGCTGCAGTTATGAACAATCTGGCTTTCATCGCTTTACAGGCACCTGAAGTTGCCCTACCATAGTTAATCGCCTCCAAAGTTGTGGCTGATGGTAAATCAACTGCTGC
Organism: Pedobacter riviphilus; assembly: GCF_014692875.1. NCBI lineage: Bacteria > Pseudomonadati > Bacteroidota > Sphingobacteriia > Sphingobacteriales > Sphingobacteriaceae > Pedobacter > Pedobacter riviphilus. Next base: position 2,472,740 of record NZ_CP061171.1, read on the forward strand.
TTTGTCGTACTCAGAAGCAATGTAATCAACACATTCCTTATAGGTATTACGCTTATAATCATACGTAGGAAAATCATCACTTACGTCATCGCCTACGATCTGAACACCGGCATAATATCTTACCAACATTTGGTAGTAAAAGGCCCTTAAAAACCTGGCTTCTGCAGTTAATACTTTTTTTCTCGATGCTGATATAGGAGAACTAGGAACATTTGCGATAAACTTATTGGCTGCTCTAATTTTTTTGTACAAAAGTGTCCACATAACTAACAATGGATGACTTGAACTGTTACTGCTGCCTTTAAGAAAAGCATCTTGGCCTGAATAACCGCTTGCAGCATTAGACGATAAAGTTTCAAAGCTATCATTCCAATCGCTGGATCCTGGTCCGCCTCCTGTTGCACCACCTATGTTATTACGATAATTAACAATGTCTAATCCTGTATTCCAATAAATATTATTTAAAAAGTTAAAGGTCATTGTGCTATCTGCAAATACATTTTTTTCAGATAATGGTTCTACTTGTGGATCTAAGAATCCTCCCTTTTTGCAGGAAAACATAAACATACAGATTATTAATACCTGTGCTGTTGTAAAAATTTTAGTTTTCATATTTTTCAATCTAAAAATTAAAGTCCAAATTGTACCCCAAAATTCAATACCCTTTGTTGTGGATATTCTCCAACAGTGGAAGTTAAGGCCGACTCAGGATCGATAAATGTTGGGACTTTAGTATAAACTATGCCCATGTTATAGCCATTGGCATAAACCCGGATATTATTAACATGTAGTTTTTTAGCAAAAGCTGCCGGAAACCTGTAACCTACCTCAAAGTTTTTCCAACGAACAAAGTCACCTTGTACAAACCAAAAAGTTGAATAATTTGGATTTGCACCATCTACTCCATTATTTGTATTACTTGATAGTTCTGGGAAAGTAGCACTTGCAGCATTTTCAGGAGTCCATCGGTTTGCGTTCCACGGCACCGACACGCGATCAGGGCGTGCATAAGCCAAAGCCCCCCTATTCATGTTAATGATATAATCAAAATTACCTTGAAATAAGGTAGAGACGTCAAAGCCTTTATATGAGAAACCAAAGCTTAAACCACCTGTATAATTTGGGTTGTTATTACCTATATATTGTCTGTCATTAGCATCAATAATACCATCACCGGTTAAGTCTTTATATTTGAGTGACCCTAATTGAAGGGTAGATAAAGGTATAGATGATGCAAAACGTGGCGCAGTATACAAATCTGCCAAACTCTCATAATATCCGTCGAAAGTATATTGGAACACAGCGCCAACAGGTTTGCCTGTCGATGCTAAACCATCATACAAATAACCTGGCTCATTGCGATATAATACGATGTTTTTAGCGTAGGTTAGATTTCCATTTACAAAGAACTCTAAGTTTTTACCTATTTTATCCCTATATGTTAGATCTATTTCATAACCCGTATTACGAACCCTGCCCAAATTATAAGGAGGCAAAGAGGCACCGAATGTTGATGGTATTAAACCTGGGGTGGTAAAAATATCACTGGTTAGTTTATTAAAATAATCGAATGTTAAAGATAATTTACTATTAAACAGCTTAGCATCCAAACCAATATCAAAATCCTTCACAGTCATCCATTTTACATTGGTGTTAGCTAAAGTAGGTTCTACAATGCCAGAATAACTTTGTGGTGTTTCTCCAAAAATAATACCGCTTGATCCGGTAGAATAATTTTTTTGATAAACCAAACTACTTACACCAATATTGTCATTACCCGTCAATCCGTAAGAAGCTCTGATTTTTAAGAAATTGATAAATTTCAGATTGTCTTTAATAAACTTTTCCTCACTTACATTCCATCCCACACTGGCAGCCGGAAACCAGGCGAAGCGATTATTCTCACTAAATCGGTCTGATCCGTTATAGGCTGCCGTCAAATCCACCATATACTTTTGCTTGTAGGCATAAGTTGCTTTACCTGTAAATCCTTGTATATTATACGGATCGATTAAGGTAACCGTTGTTGAATTTACCGGCAAAATATTGGTTCGCGTTTGATTAAGCAAGGCCAAGGCACTTACACTATGATCTCCAAAATTACGACTATAGTTTAGGCCGCCTCGTATTGTTGTTGTACGTTTTGTTAAATTAAACGAAGTACTCCTTGTTAAAACCCCCATACGATACAAGTTAGCAGTTGTAGGATTGTATTTCTGCGTGGCGGGGTCGTAAGAATATGCCAATATCTCACTCGATGAACGTGTCAGGTTCCTAGTAAAACTATAATCACCAGTATAGGAAACCAAAAAATTAGCCGATAAGCCTGGCGTAATTACATCTAATAATTGATTGGCGCTCGTAGCTGCTGCTATATTGTTGTTATATGTACGGTTATAACCCGAATACATTAAGTTGGCTACGGGATTTGGTTTTGTTTGAGTTGATGCAGAACTGGCAATCAAGCCGTTCGGCCAATAAATTGGATATAAAAATGAGGATAGCTGACCATCCCATAAATATTGAAATGTTGTACCTCCATTATTCCATGGTTTGTCGTTAGGCTCGTTGGTAACTCCAAAACGGCCTGATAAATCAACCTTAATTTTTAAATTTTTATTTGGAGTAATATCAATATTTGATCTGAAATTATATCGATTGTACAAATAATTTGAGTTATAGCCTTGCCCTTCTGAAAAATCTTTAAACAATCCTCCCTGGTACAAATAACCCAAGTTAACAAAATACTTCACTTTTCCGGTACCACCAGAAACGTCAAAGTTGATTCTGTTTTGTAAGCTCACTTTTTTAATCACCTCATCCCACCAATTTACATTCGGGTGATTATAAGGATCATCATTTGTTAGATAATGATTTAAATTATCGCCAGAAAAAAAATTGGAATAAGAAGTTAACGGATTGGTGTATAAACCCGCTAAACGCTCTCTCAATAAGTTTAATGTAACATAACCAGAGTTTACAACCGGACGCTGTGTAGGCATTTGTAAACCGCTTTCATTTTTGAAGTTTAAACTTGGTTTTCCGCTTTGTCCCCTACGCGTGGTAATAATTACCACACCGTTGGCACCTCTAATACCATATACGGCAGTAGTAGAGGCGTCTTTTAAGATGGTTACATTCTCAACTTCATTCTGATCAATTAAACTGATCTGATCGGCACTTACCTCCACATCATCAACAATAATTAGGGGTGTTGTACCACCAGCATAGGTGCTAATTCCTCTAATCTGGAAAGCAGCGCCATCATTACCAGGCTGACCACTTCTTTGCTGTGAAAAGAATCCAGGTAAACGACCAGCCAAACTATTTTGTAAACTCGCCGAAGGACTTTGACGTATTTTTTCTCCAGATATTGTACTAACGGCTCCTGTAACAGTTACCTTTTTAGTTGTTTGCCCAACGCCCAAAACCACAACTTCCTCTAAGCCTTTTGCGTCATCTTTTAAAATAACGTTGATTTTGGATTTTGCAGATACATTTATTTCTTGTGAGAGATAGCCAATGGATTTAACTACAATTATACCCTGCGTACCTCTTAACTTAATTGAGAAATGACCATTTTCATCTGTTGAAATACCATTATTTGTAAATTCTTTTTCAAAAATGGTAGCGGCAGGAATTGGCCCTTTATCATCACTAACCGTACCAGTTATAATCTTTCCTGTTTGTCCAAAAGTCCTATTGCAAATAATAAGCGCAACAAACAATACCACTATTTTTATAATTTTTTTCATGTACTTTGTTCTGTGTTTTACCAGTTAGGATTTTGAACCATTGATTTATTTGAAAACACCTCGTTCTGCGGTATTGGAAATAAGTATCCTTTATTCACATCAAAATTAGTTGTAGCAGCATCCACGAATGTATAAGTGGTTGTGTTTCCCACTTTAATACCTTGTATGCCGTGTAAAGTTCCGTTAAGTACAGTTCCGGCAATTTTCCATCTTCTGATGTCCCAAAAACGGTGTTCTTCAAAAGCAAATTCCACCCTTCTTTCGTGCCTGATTTTATCACGCATTTGTGCTTGCGTTAAACCTGTGGTTAATGCCGGCATGCCTACACGCGCCCTAATGGCATTTACAGCCGCATAAACATCTCCATCTGGGCCAATGGCTTCATTTTGTGCTTCCGCGTAGTTTAATAAAATTTCTGCATACCTGATGATCGGAAAGATATGGGGGTAATTAGAGTATGATGTTGCACTAGAGTTACTGGTCATAAATTTACGCATATAATAACCTGTACGAGTTTCTCCTTTGGTTACTCTTCCATAACCGAAAGGTCTGTCTAAACCACCATCATAAGTTTGTACATTTCTGTTAAGCCAATATAATCCATCAAACATAACAGTTCCGGGCAAGCGTGGATCGCGGTTATAATAAGGTTTTGTGGCATCGTAACCTGAACCGTTCTCGGTAATCAATTTACCGTTCGTCATCTCATATTCATTAACCAATTCTTGTGTTGGATTAGTCTTACCCGAAGATGATGCTCTTGTGTATCCAACAGGATCATTTAAAGACTCAACAGTCGAATTATTTGAAGCCATATAAGGTAAAATAATTTCGCTATTGCTTGCCGTACTAAAAACACTTAAAAACTTATTTACGTTGGTGGTATAAGTACTTAAAGTTGTAGAAGGATACAGTGCCGTTAAATTAGTTGCATTATAATGAATAGTGGTAGCCGCGGTATTCAAAGCATAAGTAAACTTAGTTGCCGAAACACTATCCATTATAGCTTTTGCGGCAGTGGCAGCAGTGGCCCACTTAGTTAAATCGTTATTTGGATTATTTAGTGGGCTTGCTGCATATAAAAGCAATCGGCTTTTTAATGCCATTGCAGCTCCACGACCAAAACGACCATAAAAATTTGCAGCAAATGTTCCATTGGTTGATGAATTTGCGGTTAACAGATAAGGCATTGCGGTATTAAGCTCATTTAAAATGTAATCCACGCATTCCTGATAAGTATTTCGAGGCACATCAATGGTTTCGTCAGCTGAAAAAATCTTATCGCCAATTAATGGTACACCACCCCATCTTTTTATCAACTCAAAATACGACATTGCCCTTAAACAACGTGCTTCTGCTTTCCACCTGTCTTTATAACCTTTAAGGTTTAATGGAACTATATCAATGTTGGCTAAAAATATATTCGTTTTTCTAATGTTGGCATAGTTTTTCGCCCATACATCATCTACTACATTTGATGGGCCAGTACCATTATTACTGAAATTTTGAACGACATCACCTAAAGCATTTGGCAAGGCATCATCAGTACCCGCGTCTAATATATTATTGCCTATTCTATTATAACCGTTCGGCAAGCCAGCATAAATATTGTTTAGAAATCTTTCGGCATTTACACCTAAGGAGTCTGTTTTGTCAAAAATAATTTCTTGATCAATCAGTTCTAAGGGGGTATCCTCACTTAATTTTTTACATCCCCATGCTCCAAATAGCATGGTGGACATTAATCCTACTATAAAATATTTTTTCATAAATCTAAAGTCTATAAGGTTAATGATACGCCTCCGTTAATTACACGTTGGTTAGGGAAGCCGCTTACAAATGATTCAGGATCAAAATCTAATTTTGAAGAAGTAAGCACGTTATAACCGTTTACAAAAAATCTAAGTTTTTTAATCTTTAATTTATTGGTTAGCTGTTGTGAAAGGGAATAACCTAATTCCACATTTTTCAATCTAAAATAATTACCGTTTCTTACCCAGAATGTAGAAGAAAGATTATTGTTTACATTGGTGCCGAGAGTTAAACGGGGCAATGTGGCATTTTCCTGGTTAGATGGGGTCCATCTATTTTCAGTTGTATAATCCAAAACGTAACCCGTATTGTTATTTAAAGCTAACATTGAGCCCGTACTTAACAATACTTCTCTATTTAAAACACCTTGCAACAATGCGGATAAATCAAATCCCTTGTAATTAAAGGCAAAATTTAAACCGCCAAAAATAAGTGGTTTGTCTCCTGTAATTTTCTTTTGATCGAGTGGAGATATTATGCCATCGCCATTCAAATCTTTGTATTTAATATCGCCGGCCACAGGTGTGTAACCTAAAACAGTAGGTGTATTGGAAGCGTTTTCACCGGTTTTATAAAATCCAATAGCCTCATAACCAAAAGTACCAGAAGACTGCCCTGCAGAGTACAGCCAACTGTAAGGATAATTAGGTTCTCCTGCATTTAATACCTTATTATTCTGTACACTTACATTAACTCCGATTTTATATCCAAATCCGCCAGATCTGCCTATAAAATCAGCCGTACTTTCTATTCCGGAGTATCTTATTTCGCCAATATTTTGCATAGGATAGCTTGTTCCGATAATGGTACTCGCTGATGGCCTAACCAATAATAAATCATAGAAATTATTATTGTAGTATGTTATGCCCACATTTAATTTGTTGTTTAAAAATGCGGCATCGGCTCCAACTTCAAATTTCCTGGCCTTTTCTGCACCCACATTTGTAGTAGCTAAGCTGCCTTCAACTGCCGTGCCTACAGCAGTTTGGCCTGTACCAAAAACATATCCTGAGCTGCTGCTAATTGAATATCTTTGGATATAAGAGAAATAATCAGAAAGATTTGCTTTTGCAGTTAAGCCATAAGTAGTTCTTAATTTTAGAAAATTAACAATCCCTGAATTAAACCATTCCTCTTTTGAAGCTATCCAGCCTAAGCCTACTGACGGAAGGAATTCCCATTTTTTGCCATCAACATATTTATTAAAACTGCTATTTGCGACACCAGCTTCGACAAAATATTTTTCTTTGTAATTGTATTTAGCAGATAAGGCCCCCGTTTTAAGGATATTATTAAGCTGACCATTTGATAATAATCCGCTGGAGAGACTATTATCTCCATTATATGTTCCCAATAAATCTAAGTGGTGATTGCCAAAATCCCTGGCATAACCCAACATAAAATTATAGTAAGTTTGTTTAATCTGATCAATCATCGAGGAAGTACCAGTACCTAATCCAACATTGCCATCAGCTCCAGATTTAGTATAAGAAACCATTGTTCCATTTATTGTTGGGTAATAAATAGCAAAGGTTTTGCTTTTATTTATCAATTCGCTATAATAGTTTGCAATTGACAAACCTGCTTTGGCCCATAAGCCTTTAGTGATATCGTCTAGCTTATATTTTAGGAACACATCAGAATTTAAGGTACGGTCAGTAGTCATCACGTAACCAGAGTTGATCGTGTTTGCCAAAATATTATTGGTTAAAGAAGCGGTGCCGCCATAAGTACCATCGGGATTTTTTACAGCATAGGCCAATGGAGATGTTGAATAAACCTGGCCCATAATGGTTGAGGCATAACCGCCAGGCTGGTTGTTGTTTTCTACTGAGCCAAAGATGTTTAACTGTAAGGAAATATCTTCATTAAAGTTAATTTCTGCATTGGTACGAATATTATAACGTTTATAAAAGTTATTAGTATTATAAACGTTGTTATCATCGGTTACAAAATTACCATCAGATGCAAAATGCTCTAAACTGGCATAGTACTTAAAAGTTTCTGAATTACCCGCAACACCTAAGTGATACCGCTTTTGAGCGCTGTTCTTTTTATAAACCAGATCATACCAATTATTATTAGGTTGTAAAAACGGATTATTGGTGTTGTTATCATAAGCACTAATTACTGCATCGCTGTATACAGGCGTACTGCCCGGGTTTGTGTTTAACTGTGCTTCGTTGTAAATACGGGCGTAATCGCCACCGGTAATAAACTTGGGTGAAAACAAGTTTTGAAGGGCACCGTATTCTGCCCCGAAATTAATTTCGAAAGGATTGTTTTTTGATTGCTTTTTAGTTGTAATGTAAATTACACCACCTGATGAACGCATACCATACATAGAAGTTGATAAAGCATCTTTCAATACCGTAATACTTTCTACATCATCAGGATTGAAATTAGTAAAGGATCTGGGTACTCCATCAATTACGATAAGCGGCGATTGGCCACGGAGCACCAATTGCGTTACATCAAAACCTGTACGCGCCGACGATTGTAGCGTATACAAACCAGTTAAACGGCCAGCTACCGTATTTGTCACATCAGATACCGGAGTAGAATTAATATCATCACCATATATCGTAGCAGCACCTGCTATCAGGTTGGCTTTTTTAGTTGTTCCATTCCACTTATCAACTTTATTTTCAAGGAAGTTTTTTTGATCAAATTTCCTGATCAGCGAACTATCCGTTTCTACGGTAGTATTGGCTACCGGTTTTTGCTGTGCAAATGCAAAAACAGGCAATAGGTTTAATAAGCCTATCATCCATTTCAGCCTCATATTTGTATATTTTTTCTTCATAATATCGGCTGTTAATTAATATGATGTTAATGTACCTCTTACCAAACCTGTAGCCTGTTGGCTGGAGGCAATCTGTAGGTAAAGTGTTTTGGAATTTAAATCTGCTATGGTCTGAGCCGACAGCTCAATAGAACCCTTTACTTCCCTGGTGGAATTAAAGGCTCCATTATTCAAATCGATTAAAACAGCCCCATTGGCTCCGGCAGTACCGCTATAAATAATTGCTTTGGTAGGTGTATCGCCATTGTTGAGTGGAGTGTCAAAATACAGGTAATAATAAAGTTTGTTGTCGGTCATTAAATAACATACTGCTACTGCATGATCTGTTCTACCTGTAATTGTCGGTACAACATTGTTTACCGATAAATCTGATTTCCATTGTCGGATGGTATAGATATCTGATGCCACTTCTTTTTTCTTACAGGCGCTAAAAAACAGCAAGGCAAGAACAGGCATTAGGCAATGCCTTTTTAATGATAATAGATTCATAAATTTAGGAGTTGATTTTGTTTTGGAATGTCGATTTTATTTAACCTGGAAAACCAAGCGCTAATTAAAATGTGTACCTCCATTTTGGTTGATTATGATGCTCAGACAAAAAATGTCGGTGCACGCCGCTCAAATCCCTAAGTTTTAAAAGCGCTGCTTTTAATAAGAGTAATTTTTGTTTCATGGTTGGTTTGGTTAATATTTGCTGTTGGCTTTCGGATGGGTTGATATCGGATTTGCTCACAGCGTTGGTTGTTAGTTAAATTTGGTTAAGCCAATGGCAGAAATGGTTAATCTCTGCTGATGATTGCTCTTTTACCATCTTGCATTCGCTTTACCAAAATTAGTTGGGCATAAAATGAAAAAGGTCGAAAATTGTAAATGAAAGGGTAGAAAAACTGTAATCCCTTAATATTTTGATCAATTCGCCCTATATTTAATCGAAATACATCAACTGATTATATCCCAAAAATAACCCAAAATGATAATGCTGCGTTTAAACGCGATATGTTTTTCCCTGATGCTTTTGATGTGCACTTCCCTACACGCACAAAAGCCAATTGTTTTTAACCACCTCAGGATGGAAAATGGCTTGTCACAAAATTCGGTGATGGCCATTGCGCAAGATAAAAACCAGTTTATTTGGATGGGCACCAGACATGGATTAAACCGCTATGATGGCTACCGTTTTAAAGTTTATAACAATAGCGCCGATAACCTTAACAGCATTTCGAATAATGTGATTAACACCCTATTAACCGATACTAAAGGAAGGTTATGGGTAGGTACAGAAAACGGTCTGAATATTTACAATGAAAAAACCGATCATTTTTACCGCATCAATAAACGCAGTTCTGCGAATTCCTTTAGCTGCGATTCAGTAGAATGTTTATATGAAGATCCTCAAAAAAATATATGGATCGGTACAGATAATGGTCTCAACCTGCTGATAGATGTCGAGAAGCAGATTTTTAAAAAATTTCTTTTCGATAAGCCCAATCATAAATCTGGCCTTAGCTTGATTTTCTCGATTCTTAAAGACGAAAAACAGAACCTATGGGTAGGTACTTATAATGGTTTAGTACGTATTTACCTGGTTAAGGGCAAATATCACTTTGAGATTTTCAGACACAACCCCAGCAATGAAAACAGCATCAGTTCTAATGCCGTAAAAAGTATTGCAATTGATAAACAAAAGAGGCTTTGGTTAGGTACCTACAATGGCTTAAATTTATTTGATTACGAACACAAAACCTTTAAACGGTACAAAACCAGTGCGACAGATCAAAATTCGATTGTTAATAACGACATTCGAAAATTAACCTGCGACAAGGCGGGCAATATTTGGATCGGTACACAAGAAGGATTAAGTATCCTCGATCCAAATACCCGAAAATTTAGTAATTACCGTTACGACCCTGAGCAAACAGACGGATTGAGCCAGAATTCTATCCATAGTATTTTTCAAGATATTAACGGCTCAGTTTATTTGGGCACTTATTACAAAGGTGCAAATGTTGTTTACCCGTCTGCAACGCCTTTTACCGTTTTTAGAAATTCGAAAAAACAACAAGGTTTGAGCAGCAATATTGTAAGCGCCATGGCCGAAGATCAATACCATAACCTATGGATTGGTACTGAAGGCGGTGGTTTAAATTACATGAACAGAAGCAACAATACCTTCACCTACTATAAAGCAGAACCAAACAGCAGCAACGGGCTCAATTCCAACCTAATTAAAACCTTGTGCCTCGATAAAACAGGACAGCTATTAGTGGGTACACACCGGGTGGTTTATACGCATTTAATCCCTCAGGTCGTAATTTTAAGAAAATAATCAATGTTAAAGATGTAAAAAATAGCCCGGGGAGCTCAGAAGTGATTGCCATAACTGTAGATAGCGAGGGCACTGTTTGGGTAGGCTCCAACGATGGATTATCTACATTAAAAAAAACAAATGGCCATTATGCTTCTACAACGGTTAAAAGCCCATTAGAGCAGAACCTAAGGAACAAGTATATTCAGGTTATATTTGAAGATAAGGCCAAAAATTTATGGATTGGAACGGTGGCCGGACTATACGCTTATCATCCGGCTACTAAAAGAATTACAGCCTATTACCAGAACAAAAGCAACGCAGGTAGTTTAGATCATATTAATTGCATTGTTCAGATAAAGAATGGAAATATTTGTGTTGGAACCTCTTTTGGAGGTTTAAGCATTTTCGATAATAAAAGCAGAAAATTCAAGACCTACAGCGAAAAGGATGGCCTACCAAACGGTAATGTATTGGGAATTATTGAAGATGAAGAAAATAACCTGTGGATCAGTACAGATAAAGGACTATCTAAGCTGGTTACCAAAACGGGAAAATTCATTAATTACACCAAAAGCGACGGTCTTGCAGGCAACGATTTTAATATCAGATCGTTTTTTAAAGATAGTAAAGGCGAGTTGTTTTTTGGTGGTTACGATGGTTTAACAGCCTTTTATCCCAGTCAAATTGATATTAATAGGAATGTTGCACCAATCACCTTTACTGAACTCAAACTATTCGATCAACCTGTAGCGGTAAATGCGCCAGATGGACTGTTAAAGGAAGATATCAAAAGCACTAAACAAATTATCTTTAAACACGACAATAACAATTTCACTCTCGATTTTGCCTTATTAAATTACATTAAACCAGAAAAAAACAGTTACCGTTATATCCTTAAAGGCCACAGTAAAGATTGGATAAAAACCGATGTGCCTAGTGTTACCTATACCGATCTTCCCGCAGGTAATTATACCTTTATGGTAACGGGAAATAATAATGATGGAAATCCTGGCAGCAAAGCTGCAACCCTTAAAATAACGGTTCTTCCACCCTTTTGGGCTACCTGGTGGGCTTATCTTATTTATCTGGCTTTCTTTTCGGGCCTACTGTTTTTAATTGTACGTTATCTTTTTGTGCGTGCGCTGCTTAAACGTACAGAAGACATCCAGAAAATGAAACTGAATTTCTTCACCTATGTGGCCCACGAAATCAGAACGCCACTTACTTTAATTCTTGGCCCGTTAGAAAATCTTTCCAAGCAATATCAAACCGATACCGAGTTAAATCGACAGATTATCCCGATAAAAAATAACGCAAACAGGCTAATGCGGCTTATTACCGAATTAATGGATTTCAGAAAAGCTGAAACGGGACACCTTACCCTGCATGTTACAGAAGATAATATCGTCGATTTTGTCAACGAAATATTCATTTCCTTCTCTCATCTTGCCCAAACAAACGGCATACAATATGAGTTTGTACACGAACAGGAAAACATCAGCCTCTTTTTTGATAAACGGCAGCTCGAAAAAGTATTGTTCAACCTGTTATCCAATGCCTTTAAATTCTGTGATCGGGCGGCAAAATCTCTGTTTCTCTATTGGAAATGGAGAATGAAGTAGCAATTAGCATTTCAGATAACGGATTGGGTATACCTGCAGAAAGTTTAAAAAATCTTTTTAGTGATTATTTCCAGGTAGATGAGCAACACTCCAATCAAATCGGCTCGGGAATAGGTTTGGCACTTTCTAAAGCAATTGTAGAAGAGCACAAAGGGCATATTGCTGTAGAAAGTACACCTGCTGAAAATGGTAAACGTGGTTTCACTAATTTCACGGTAAGGTTAAAAAAAGGAAAATCGCATTTTAAAACAGCGATTTTTGATGGGGCAAAAGATTATCCTACCCATCCCGATATCTACACGCAACAGCCCGAAAAAGAGCTAACAATTTTAAAATCCAAGAAAGAAACTGATATTTCCACCGAAACCATATTGGTGGTAGAAGACAATAGTGAAATCAGACTGTTAATCTCATCGCTGGTAGGCAAACATTATCAGGTAGCGGAAAGTGAGAATGGATTAATGGGTTGGGAAACAGCAATAGAAACACTGCCCGATCTGATTATCTGCGACATTATGATGCCGATAATGGATGGTATAGAACTTTGCCGTAGACTTAAGGAAGATGAACGGACCAGCCACATCCTGTTATTATTCTAACTGCCCGCTCTTCTCATATCCATCAGGTTAGTGGTTTGGAAACTGGCGCCGATGCCTATATTACCAAACCTTTTAGTCCTGAATTGCTTTTGCTGAATGTTCGTAATCTACTGATGTCGAGACAGGTAATGCGTCAAAAATTCCTGAAACACATCCATTTACAGCCGAAAGAACTCACCATTAATGCCATTGATGAAGCTTTTATGCTAAAACTCTTAAAATATATTGACAAGCATATTGCTGATGAAGACTTTGGGGTATCTGAACTGGCTTCGATGGTTGGTATGAGCAGGCCTATTTTGTATAAAAAAATCAGGAAACTCACTAACCTCTCCGTAAATGATTTCGTTAAATCGATCCGTTTAAAGAAAGCAATGGAGCTGTTTAAACAAAATAGGTTTACTATTTATGAAGTGGCTTATCAGGTCGGTTTTAACGATCCAAAATATTTTAGCAGGGAATTTAAAAAACAGTTCGGAAAAAGTCCGCGTGCTTTTATGAACGGAAGTGAAGAAGAGGATTAGTTTGGCGAAGAGTCCTTAGTCTGTAGTCCAAAGTCTTCAGTCGATCACCCTCGGTTCGTCATCCTGAATTTATTTCAGGATCTTAATAACAAGATAGATAGATTGCGATGATTTAAGACAGCATTACAGTCGCATAAGGCAAAAGCATCTAAAACAAAAATGGGAGAAACCTTTAAAAGATTTCTCCCCCGAAAGAGTTCCCTTGGAACACTACGGTCGAAATGATGTCTTTAATTAATTTTTTGCCTCTTCTAATTTTAACACTACACTGGTTCTGGTCGAATTAAGAATGGGATTAAAGCCCACTTTCATCAAGAAATCACCAGTATACGTTTTAGTGCTATCTATCGGTGATTTTGTACCTGGATAAAGGTTGATTTCTTTAATCTGGTATTTCTTTGTTGGATCTAAGCCATTTAATTTAATCGGATATTTACTGTTTTCGCCATAACGGTAGTTTACCAGATAATTAAAAATTACCCCTTCAGTTTTTTGCTCATTTACATATAATATAGATGCTACACTGCCCGTACGTGGATTGGCCAAACGGTATTGTTCACCCTGCCAAATAATCCCTTTTACTGCATTGTAATTTTTAATGGCATCCTGGCAGAACTGAAGTTCCTTCTCAGGTAGTTTGCTAACAACGATATCAAAACCCAATTTCCCCATCATCGCTACATCAGTGCGAAATTTTATTGGTTGTTTTCCCCAATCGGTTACGTGGTTAGAACTGCTGATGGCAGGATAAAAATAAGAGTATTCCCATTGAATGAATATACGCTCTAAAGGATCGGTATTATCACTTGGCCAAAACTCTGTAAAATACTGTAAGGCAGCATAATCTACCCTACCACCACCGCCAGAGCATAACATCATTGGCACAGTTGGATATTTTGCACGGATTCTTTGCAGTACACTATACAATCCCCTTACATAATCGATGTAAAAATGAGATTGATTTTTTAAATGTGCGGAGTATGCATTATAAATTACCGCATTACAATCCCATTTAATATAAGCCAGTTTCGGATTTTTGGTAAACAGATCGTCAACCACACCGAAAACAAAATCCTGTACCTTTGGGTTAGAAAGGTCAAGTTCCAACTGGTTTCTAAAATAGTACTCAAGTCTGTTGGGCTGTTTTACCACCCAATCCGGGTGTTTTTCGTAAAGTTCGCTTTTTGGATTAACCATTTCGGGCTCTATCCATATTCCAAATCTGGTTCCTACATTATCGGCCTCTTTTACCAAAGAAGCTATTCCGTTTGGTAATTTCTTTTTGTTCTCCTGCCAATCGCCAAGCCCGGCATGATCATCGTTACGCGGATATTTGTTCCCGAACCAACCATCATCAAGCAAAAAGAAATCGACACCCAGTTTTTTGGTATCCCTTAATAAATCGGCCAACTTTTGCTCATTAAAATCGAAATAAGTGGCTTCCCAGTTATTCAAGAGGGTTAACCTACTGCCTTTTCCATCTAATATTTTATAATTACGTGCCCAATCTTGTAATTTCCTACTGGCATCGCCTTTTCCCTGATCAGAATAAGTGTACAAAAAAGCAGGGGTTGTAAAAACTTCACCTGCTTTTAAGCTATAAGGCGAAGCATAATTGTTCATTCCGGCAATAATGCGGAGGTTATCCTGGTAATCCAGCTCAAGATCGACCTTAAAATTCCCGCTCCATTCCATCGCACCGTATAAAACATTGCCTTCATTTTCTTCAGCAGGTTTATCCATCGAAATCATAAAAACAGAAGGTTGAAACAAATTTGCCCTTGTGCCCAGTTTGCTATCCAAAGTTTTAATACCATGGGTAATTTCACTTTGTTCTGGCTGCATTTCCTTAGCCCAATCGCCATGATATTGGTTTAACCAAAAATGTGGCGATTTTAGATGCAGATTGGCCGATGCATATTTATGCAATACCACTATGCCTTTCTCACTGTGTTTAATCTCCGTCCACTGTTCTATTACATCCTGTTTATAAAAAGACTTATAGAACACCGTTACCTCAAAATTATAAACAGGATCTTTTAATCTGATCTTTATTAAACTCACATTATCATCAATAGCGGTAACGGTATGATCAACATATTTCAGATCGAGGGAGTTATTGCCGTCAGCATGGGTAACACTAATAGCTGGTTCTACCAAATTCCTTGATCCTGATGGCGTATACACCGAATTTAACTGACCAGTATAATCTTCTGTTTGTTTGTACTGACCATTAACCTGTGCATATTCCTGTTTATCGGCTAGTTTTTTTCCAAAAAATATGGTGTTTACATCTTTTTTTGCATCGGCCTGTAAAACCAGTGCATTATGGGCAGTTTCGATGGGTATAATGGTTTGCGCTTTGCTATTCGACATGGCAAAAAGAGAAATGGCCATTGCCAATACGCCCTGCCTGAAGTAACCTGTAGTTTGATCTGATTTATTCATTTGTGCTTTCAATGTTAATCGGCGAATGTTATGGGTAGTAGTTGATTTATATTTTAAGTATTATTTTAATAATTGCGACGCCTTTTCCTGCTAAATTTAGAGCATAGTTATTTTAGTTTATAATCAATTTAGTTTAAGGTAATTTTGCTCGGAATATATAAATTTAATAGTGATTATCTGTAAAAAATATCACGCCTCTGGATTTCACCACAGAGAATTGTCAGTATTTCGAATGCAACGGAACTCTATCGGTTGGTGTCTTACCGGCCAAAATTATTAATTCTAAACACAAAAATATTATGCAATCTGCCAGATGGTAACATCCACCAGCACAACAACACATAATAAACTATTAATCAAAAGATTACTTCACGGATATTTCCTTTACGCTTTCCGTGCTTCCATAATAAAAAATAGAACGCTTAGTGCACCATCAACTAGGGGCATCTGTAACAACAAGTGTTAAAAATTGTCTAAAACTTTAAACGATCTCAAAATGTTTAACTAATAAAAAAGAAAAGAACATGGGAATTTTAAAAACAGCAATTATTGGCGCTGCAGTTTATGCTGGCGTAAAATATATCACCAAAAAAGATCCAATTACCGGACAATCGATAGTAGATGAACTACTAGATAAAGCTCCAGAATGGGTAGAGAAAGCAAAAGGATACACTGAAGACCTGAAAACCAGGGCAAGCAATGCTGCCGAGGATTTAGCCAGATGAATACCAATTAAAAGAAAGGAACCTGAACAGGTTTATCTTTTTGTTTGATTGTAAGAAGCAAAAAACGTCCCGAATTTATATCGCGACGTTTTTTGTTTTTAGTGTCAGGTGGTAACATCTGACGACACAATAAAACCAGATTATTTACTTAAAAAGCATCAAACCAAAGTTTGGTAGTCAATAAATCCGCCCCCTGGTTGCTTACTGCATTTTTATAATTCTGTCCGTTTAATGATTGTTCAGAACCCGGATAAATAAAACGCACCGGAATTTTGCCATTTAATACCGTATTAACAGATGCAGTTAATTGCGGATAATCTAACCTTCTCTGCTCTGCCCATGCTTCTAAGCCCTGCCCAAATAAGGCAATCCATTTCTGCTCACCGATTGATTTTTTATAATTGCTTGCATCATATTGTACCGCAGCCTGATTAATATAATCATCAACAACACTTCCACCAATACTGTATTGATCAAATGATGCCTTGATGGCCTGTTTATATAAGTCAGCTGCATTTTCTGTAGTAAAGCCACGTGCTGCCGCTTCTGCCCTATCAAAAAGCAGTTCGGCATAGCTAAAAATCACTGCAGGTGCTTTTGGTGCTAAAAAGTAAGTTCCAGGTCTGGAAGAATTTGCTAAACCTATTGCACTGGCTTCTGAATTTGTTGAGCCATTCGGAATACCTACATACGTTTGAGGTGTAGCATTATCAGTTTTGCTTGCATAAACTGATAACCTAGGATCATTTAACGCAAAAAGTTTATCCACGATGGTTTTGCTGATCCGGTAATCATTCCTGGTTTCAAATGAGGCTGCTACCGGATTTTGCTGAGGTGAATCACTGTAGAACAGTTGTGCGCTCTCTGATTTGCTATTAATATAAGTGCCACCTTCAGCAAGTATTTCATCAATTACCTGTTTAGCTTTAGCTGGCTCTTTATCTGCAATGCGTAAAGCGATGCGAAGACGTAAAGCATTGGCAAACTTTTTCCATAAAGCAATATTGCCACTATAAATTACATCTCCGCTTACAACTTTTCCTGAAGCTGGATCTAAGGCCGCCTGAGCAGTCTTTAAATCATTAAGAATACCATAATAAACATCCTTTTGTTTATCGTAAACCGGCGTAACAAACTGTTTAATTTTGCCAGCCTGTGAATATGGTATATCCCCATAAGCGTCGGTAAGTAACAAAAATACCCACGACCTTAACACAAGTGCAACTCCTTTATAATTTGGGTTGCCTTGTGCATCGCCCAGTTCGATAATTTTATTGAAGCCAGCAATACTTTGTGCGTAGCCAGTAGACCATAAAGAGGTAAAGCTACTGTTCGAAAAGATAAACCGATCTTCTTCTGTATACTGAACTTTAGCCCAATGTTGTGCAAAAAGCAAGCTCGAGTTCATATTATTGGTTACCCCCCAATACGTATCGGCGGTAGTTTTAGTGGTGCCTGTAAGTAAATAATCGGGTTGTGGAATTTCTGGAGCATTCGGATTAATATTCACCTCATCGAGCTCTTTATTACAAGATGAAAATGCAATTGCCAGAATGGCCAGTATATATAGTTTTTTATTCTTCATGATGGTAAGATTTAAAATTTAACATTCAGGTTGATACCGTAGCTGCGTGTGCTCGGGTTAGAAAGACTTTCCAACCCCTGTCCGTTGCCAGTATTAAAGGCTACTTCCGGATCAATATCTACCGTATTGCGGTGGATAATCCAAAGGTTACGGCCAACAAGTGATACAGAAACCCCTTGCAAACTTAGCGGACGGATCCACTTTGCCGGCAAATTGTAACTAAGCTTAACTTCACGAAGCTTAACGTAAGAGGCATCGAATATATTTGCTTCATCGATATTCCTAAACGATTTATAATATTGTTGAGCAGGTAACACTTTTTCATTACGTTTACCATCGGTAGTTACGCCATCAAAAACAATCCCGTCATCATAAACCGTTACACCTGCCGGAGCAGCTCCGTTTACCCTTACGGTGCCATTTTCCTTTTTATTATCTGGATAATAGTAAGAAATACCACCATATTCTGCTGCTCTTCCTGGCAGTGTAGAGGCTAAAACTCCGGTATAAGTACCTGTTGCATAGGTGCCATTATAAATAGAACCACCAAAACTTGCATCAACCAATACGCCTAAACTTATACCTTTATAGGTGAAGGTATTGTACACCCCGCCAATCCAATCTGGTGTATATTTTCCCAAAACCTGTTTGGTTGGGTTTGTAGCTGGTGCTCCTGTGGCGTTTACAATAATATTTCCATTTCCGTCTCTTAAAAAGGCCGTTCCGAAAAGCGATCCATAAGGTTGTCCAACGGTAGCAATCACCTGTGCTGAATTGGTAGCGACAATGTAATTTGTTAATAATTTCTCCGCATCGAGTTCAATTACCCTACTCCTGTTTGCAGCGAAATTAAAATCAATATCCCAGGTAAACTGTTTTTTAATTGGTGTAATGCCCAACTGTGCTTCTATGCCTTTGTTGTTTATTTTTCCGGCATTAAGCAGTTTTGAGCTAAATCCGGTACTTTGACTTACATCGGCTGCCAAAATCTGATTGTAACTATTGGTATTGTATGCACTTAAATCGAAACGTAACCTTTTGTTAAAGAAAACAGCCTCAACACCCAGTTCTGTTGAAGTGGTAGTTTCTGGTTTAAGGTTAGGATTAAGATCGATATTACTTGTGGTAAGTTGAGGGTTTGCATTAAACGGCGCACTAAATGCATAAGTATTAATCAAACGGTAAGGATCTGCATCTTTACCAACTTTAGACCAACCTCCGCGTATTTTTAAATAGTTAAGAGCTTCGCTTTTAATATCGAACGCTTCGGTTGCTACAAAACTTCCGTTAAATGATGGGTAAAAATAAGACCTGTTCTGTGCGGGCAAGGTAGATGACCAATCGTTACGGGCCGTAATGTTGGCAAAAAGGTAATTTCTGAAGCCAATCTGTCCAGAGGCATAAACACTGTAAGATTTTAATCTTGATAAATTATTTGATGAAATTAGCGGATCACGAGAGTTTTTAAGGGTATAAAGTCCGGCGATGGCCAGTTTAGGTGCACTTTGATCGTTCTGCTCAATATATTGCCTGCGTATGTTCCCACCACCTAACAATTCGAGGCTAAAATCATCATTCAACTGTTTGTTAAAGTTTAATGTCGCGTCTGTATTATTTTCACTTACGGTAAAGGCACTCTCAGTATAAGAGCCGAAAGGCGTTCCATTGGTACCATAGGCAATCCTCACTTTACGTCTATCGTTGTAATAATCGGTCCCTGATCTGAAATTGAAATCAAGTCCATCAATAATCTTATAGTTAAGGGCTAAACTTCCAATAATCCGGCTACGGTTTTGCGATACTGTATTTTCGTATGCTACCCAATAAGGATTGCTGTAATAGCTGTTGTTCCAGTTAAACGTTTTTCCATTTTCGTCCAAATAGTTTTTCAATTGGTTAATATCAACCTGGCGGCCGAACCAGGTAAACTGCAACATCGTACTGGTTGATCTCGAACCGCCTGTTCCAGGTAAATTATCAGAGTTAAGTTTGCTATAATTTGCATTGGCAGTTAAGGTTAACTTCGGTGTTATTTTTAATGATGTATTGAGCACAAACGAATTTTTGCCCTGACCAGAGTTAGGTACGATCCCCACCTGTTTTAGGTTATTATATGATATCCGGTAATCATATTTTTCACCGGCATCTGCAACCGATACCCCATTGTTCAATGAATATCCTGTTTGAAAGAAATCGCGCACATTATCGGGATGTGCCACAAAAGGAACGGCTACTCCCTTCGAAAAAAATTGTGGAATTAGTCTACCATCCAATTTAGGTCCCCAGCTTTCATCTACGCCATCGTTAATGCCTTTACCTGCACCGTCTACGTAACTAAACTTGCCTTCAGATCCCTGACCGAAAGCATTTTGATAAACAGGCAGGGTGAGTAAAGTTTCTAAAACAGCATTCGAATTGATGGCAATGCCTAATCCTTTTTTCGATTTACCCGTTTTGGTTTTAATGAGTATAACGCCTGCTGCAGCCCTCGAGCCATATAGCGCCGCGGCATTTGGTCCTTTCAACACACTCACCGATTCTATATCTTCCGGATTGATATCTGAAATGGTATTGGCATAATCTCTTGCCCCAGCCGAATTTAACTGAGAGTTATCTACCGGAATCCCATCAACTACAAATAATGGCTGGTTATTTCCTGCAATGGAAGTTTCTCCCCTAATAACCACTCGTGATGACCCCATACTCCCCTGGCTGTTGGTTACCCGTACACCAGCTATTTTTCCGGCCAGTGCATTTACCAGGTTGGATTCTTTAGCTTCAGCCAAATCCTGTCCTTTTAATTCCTGAACAGCATAACCTAGCGATTTTTTCTGTCGCGAAATACCCAATGCCGTAACCACTACCTCATCCAACGCATTATCGCTTGATTGAAGAATGACCGAAACTGGGCCTGCATTTTTATTGATTTGTATTTCCTGACTCTTAAAACCGATATAAGAAAATACCAAGGTGCCCTTATCTGGTGCACTAATAGAGAAAGCTCCTTTTGCATCAGAAATGGTGGTTTGTTTGGTTTCTTTTATTAATATGGAAACACCTGGGAGTGTTTCACCATCTGCCGACTTTACCGTTCCGGTAACCGTGACATCTTGAGCGGAAAGCTTTTGTGCTATGAGGAGCAAAAAGATAAGCGCTATTGATTTTAAATTTTTAAGCATATTGTGTAGTTAATTAGTTAATAAGGGATAATAATTTTGGGCAAAACAATTCCTAACGGTTAATAACCGTGTTTTATAAGAAAACAAAGGAATGGTTAGATCAAAAAAGCCTGTTAAATGGAGCGATTTTAACAGGGCATGCGCATTCGGAAGTATGCACTAAGGTTTGCATCAATAGCTTTTAGCTTGTCTGTTTTTTTCATCTGAATAATTTTCTTTAAACCGTATTTACTTTTCAAGCGTGCATCAGGGCAAAAAAAAAGCACCCCATAAATCAGAAGTGCTCCATATATTCTTATAAGGATAACGCAAACAACTGACTTAACTACCCCAGATTCATCTGAGATGGAATTAGCACCATTTCTAAAAATTAGATGGTTGCTAAGGCTTCACAGGGCCATTCCCTCCGCCTTTCTTGATAAGTATTTTAAAATAACTGGGGCAAAGGTATAATTAATTCCATTTATCCTATAGTTTTTATAGATTTTTATTGAAATATTTTTTCTTTGGCAATTACATCCATATCTTTGTCTACTAATTTAGTCGATAAATATACATCCCCAATGAAACTAAAATCCATTTTAGCAGCCGTATTGGCCATATCAACAACTTTTATCTATGCCCAGGAACATAATACTTTACCCAATCAGGTAGTAAAACTCAACAAAATAAAATCTAAAGCCTTTGTTTCCCTCGGCAATTGGCGCGGCATAGCGAAAGTAAAGGAAGGTCTGGAAATTCCTTTTAATTTCGAGATCAATGAAAAAAGCGGTCAACAGAAATTATATTTCCGCAATGCCGAAGAAAGTTTCGAAGGTGGTCTGGTAAAACAGACTGCTGATTCACTTTTCGTAAAACTGGATCAGTTTGATAACGAACTCGCATTTGCAATAGATGGCGATCATTTATCTGGTACATTAAGAAAGCAAGATAAAACTGGCCAACCTTTGGTAATTATTGCTGAACGAAAAAATTATCGTTTTAAAACGGCAGATAAACCAGCAACAGCAGACTATTCTGGTAGTTATGATGTGGTTTTTAAATCGCCAAATGGTAAAGAAGAAAAAACAGTAGGTTTATTTAAGCAAACGGGAAACAAACTTACGGGTACTTTTTTACGCGTAACAGGCGATTCGCGCTATCTGGAGGGCGTTGTGGAAGGAAATGAGTTTCAACTTTCTAGTTTTATTGGCTCCTCCTCTCCTGCCTATTACAAAGGAACTTTCCAGTCAGATGGCTCATTAACCGGTGAAATTTTAGGTACAAGGGGAAGCCAGTCTTTTACCGGGACCAAAAATAAAGATGCTGCCCTGCCTGATCCTTATAAACTCACCTACCTTAAAAAAGGATATAAAACACTTGATTTTAGCTTTCCTGATATCAACGGGAAAAAGATTTCGCTAAAAGATGAGAAGTATAAAAACAAAGTGGTGATTTTGACCATCACCGGAAGCTGGTGCCCTAACTGTGTTGACGAAGCTACCTTTTTGGCGCCGTGGTACAAAAAGAACAAAAACCGCAGTGTAGAAATTATCGCTTTACATTACGAACGCTCAACCGAACCTGAATATGCAAAAAAGGTGATGACACGTTTCCGCGAACGTTTTGGAATTGATTACGACCAGGTTATTGCAGGTACTGCCGATAAACAGGTGGTATCCGAATCGTTGCCTGCACTCGATTCTTTTTTATCGTTCCCAACCACGATAATAATTGATAAACAAGGTAATGTAGCCCAGATCCATACTGGTTTTAATGGTCCGGCCACAGGTAAGTTTTATGATGAATTTATTAAAGAATTTAATACTGAGATTGATACGTTACTGAAGAAATAAGCATAGCACTCTCATTTCTTATCGGTTGGTGTCTCACCAACCGAAATAAAGCGTTGGTCGGTGAGACACCGACCAATAGAACTTCCGTGATTTCCGTGCTTCCGTGGCAAATTAAATGGTAGCACAGGCAAGCCACTCCAAATAATAAATAATAATGCATAATGTATCGTTTTTGTAAAGCAGGTTTAGCGCACTTCAGTTCGGGCAGTCCTTCTTTTCGCTTCTATCTTTTTGTGACTGTAATTACATAAAAAATAGCGTTTTACATTTTGTTCTTAGTAGTAACTGTGTTTTTAGCCCCGGGCGAAGCGGCATCCCTGAAGCGCAGCGAAAGGATATAGCAGAGAACGGGAACAAACTTTAATAATTGCCCCTGACATTGCGCTTCAAAAACATATACCGTTCCCTTTTTGGAAAGCAGGTTTAGCGTACTTCGGTTAGGGCAGTCCTTCTTTCCGCTCCTATCTTTTTGCGAATGTTATTGCTGCCTGTTTGGCTCTGCAACAAAAAGGATAGCCGCTGCAATAAGGTTTATTTAACAAAGGTTTGTACAAGGAACAAAATAGCGTTTTACATTTTGTTCTTAGTAGCAACTGTATTTTTAGCCCCGGGCGAAGCGGCATCCCTGAAGCGCAGCGAAAGGATACAGCGAAGAACGGGAACAAACTTTAATAATTGCCCCTGACACTGCGCTTCAAAAACATATACCGTCTCCTTTTTGGAAAACAGGTTTAGCACACTTCAGTTTTAGGCAGTCCTTCTTTCCGCTCCTATCTTTTTGTAAATGTTATTGCTGTTTGTTTGACCTTTACTGACTGCTTCCGTGGCAAAAGCACCAAGCTATTGAATAGCTTTCGATACAAAACTAATAATTGTTTTCTTTGGTATCACCACCGTTGTTGTCCGGCTAAACCTTGCGATGTTAATCCCATAAAAATGACCTTCCCAATCAAAAACTGGCGATCCGCAGGCATTTGCTTTAATGGCTGCATCGTGTGTAAAAACAGCATTAAACCCATCTCTTCGTTCTGATTTTCCACCTTCAAATTTCTCTGCCGGATGATTTGATACCGACTGACCCCGTCCCGCTAGTTTTAGTGTTTTACTCATCTTACCTGAAGCATTTTCCCATTCAAAAATAACCTCATCTCCTGCCCAATATTTCATCATTTCGGGCGCAAATTCATTTGCCTTTTTGATAAGTTTCCCATTAATGCCAATGAGTTCATCGCCAACTTTTACTCCTGCTTTCTCGGCCGGGCTACCTTCTTTAATTAATGAGAATTGAACTGGGCTGGAATTGTATACCACCATAGCTCCCAAATAAGGTTGACTGTTAATTTTCGGCAAATTAAATAGCGTACTGCCCAAAATACTGCGCATCACTTTGCCAGCGGGATCAATGCTATAAAGAAGTTTACCCATTTCTATTTTAACGCTGTCGCCATCAGAAATATTTAAATCAATTCCACCAGTTATTCGCTGTTCAAGTTCAAATAAAACCAGGTCGTTTTCCTGATCTTTTCCAATCAACTTAATCGGCACTGCGGTTCCATTAATATCACATTGTGCTTGTTCGCCAACTATAGTGTTTTTACTCAGTAGAAACTGTTTTTTAGCTCCATTTGTTGTGCTAACATTCAATAAAGTAGCGTAAATATCCTGGTTTTCTCCTTTTATCAAACTTTTGACGAAAAAGCAGCTGTTTTTAAGCCTTGGTATATCAAAATCAGGGTGTAAAGCCTTTTGTTTGCTTTCTTTCTGTAATTGCAAAGACAAGGGATCTGTTTTCACACTATCTTGTTTTTCAGGGAAAGCCGTATAAAGCGTTTCACTGTTCAAGGCTGTCCAATAACGGCGGTAAAGGTCAACCGGAATTTCAAAATTCATTTCTTCTGAAACATCAATGGCACTGTGCAACCCGATTACACGGCCATAATAATCGAATAACGGGCCACCAGAATCGCCAGGTTCCATTTTGCAGGTGGAGCGGATAAAACCATATTCGTTTTTTACTTCTGCAACACTGCCCAACCTTAAAGTTGGGAGTGTTTGGTTTAAGCTTTCGGGATAAGAAATACTGATACAAGGTTCGTTTTTAAGCAAACTTGCCGAATAACCCATCTCTGCAAATGGATAGGTGCCTTTATCGGTAATTTTCATCATGCCCACATCTGGAATGCCAGGCGTATCTTTATTTTCTATTTTTCCTAAAGCCATTGCAATACATTCACGTCCATCGGAAAAAAAAACCTTATAATTTTTACCCGGTAAAATGGTATGTGCAGCCGTTAAGATATAACCATCGGCACTTACTACCACGCCGCTAAACTGTGCACTGGTTCTTTGGTTCTGCTGTACATCGAAGCCCCACATGCGTACACTTGCAGGATATGCCTTTTTAACCGCTTGGGCAATGGTATACTGAAATTTAGCCACCAGCTTTTTCTGTGCGGTAGCATTTAGGTTAAACAGTATCACTAAGGTTACTGTTAATGCCTTTATAGAATTATTCATTGTTATTTATGATTTTTAGCCAGGTTAATCCGCTCAGAAATTTCGTGGAGCGCTGCGGCATCGGTTCCGGCAAACCCAGTTAGTTTAAATACAATATTACCTGCTTTATCGATAACGAATTTTGCAGGGATGGCAATCACCCCATAATCTTCAACCGCAGCATTACGCCCAGCTTCATCTTTCAGATCCATCAGCACCTGAAAATTAAAACCCGATTGTGCGATATATTTTTTCACATCTTCCAATGGTGTTTTGCTGGTTTCCCAAGTATGGATAAATAAGAACTTTACAGAAGGATCATTTTTATAGGTATTAACGGCAAGCTGCATCGCAGGAAAAGATTTTTTGCAGGGCACACACCATGTCGACCAAAAATCGAGTACAATTACTTTCCCTTTTAGATCCTTTAGCGACACTACATTTCCAGCGAGGTCTTTTAAGGTAAAATTGGGTGCAGGCAAGCTAATCATTTCTGCCAAAAGTTTCTTATGAAGAGCATCTGCTTTATTCGCAGGAGGTTGTGCCTGCAGCGAAGTACATGCGAGTACACTCAGCATAGCCAATAGGCAAAGCCTGAAAAAAGGTATCATATCTTTTAGGGTTAAAAACAGTAAGGCCATTTTACAGCCCCTACTGTTTGCATAAGTAGCTTAAATGAGTATTTCTAATATCTTTTCTTTAGGTGGGTAACATTTGGTTTCATCACACACCTGATAGTATAAGCCACATTTAATTTTAGTGCCAGCTTTTGCCTTACTGTAATCGACCATTATCCTAAAATTTGCCTTTCCTTCAAAAATGAACATACCCTCATTGCCCGGATAAGGAATAGCTGCTGTTGTTTTCCATTCTTGATCAGCCACTGCACCTTCAGGAAGTTCCAATCTGGTTTCGGTAACCACAAATGGATTATCTTTAGATACATAAGCATAAATATGCCAGCCTTTTAAAATTTTGGCTTCGATAAGCAAACTGTCTTTTTTATTGCCATTACCGGGAATAAATCTTGCAGAAACGGTTACTGGATCGGCTGCGGTAGGTTCACCACCTGCAATGACTTTTGGTAATTGATAGCTTTGTTGTTGGCCAACAGGAACATTTTTCCCATAGGTGTTCACCATGAATTTAAAACCACCAGATTCGGTATAAAATAGATTATTACGGTTTAGATTGAGCCAATTTCTCCATTCAGCTGCTTTGTTGAATTTTTGAGTAGTGTAACGTTCGAGCAAGCGTTGCGCCATTGCTACCTCTTTGCTGGCCTCCAATAAACTTACACATTTATCTAAAAGCGCCACTTTACGGTTAGAAATACCTAGTTTTTGTGCATCATGGTCTAACTGAAGGGTATACACACCAGAGGGATAAAAATACTCATAATTTTGACGGTAATACTTGTGGTAGAGACTGATATTAGTACCATAAATAGCAAATAAACTATCTCCTGCATAACCTTTTACATAATCCTCAAAAGATTGGGTATCGTTGGTTACCGGCATTTTCAAAAACATTTCGTTGCCATGGCCAATATCTTCTCCCTTTGCTTTTTTATCCTTTAATTCCTGCTGCATTTTAAGCATGCGAAGATTGCCTTCCCGCCGCGAAACAATAGCCTGATTATAAAGATCTTTGTTTAACCGATAAATTAGCTCATCTATGCCGCTACGGGTTTCGATCTGCACTTTTTTAACAATAGCCGGAAGGTGATCGAATTTTTTGATGTAACAGATCGTGTTTACAAAAACATCTTTGGCCTCATCTGTCATATAATCTGGAGAGCCTGCAAAGCCCCACATAAAGTAATTTCCTTGGCGGCCCAGTGCTACTGCCTCGGCATTTTTAAGGCAAACGCCACCTGAAATAGATTCAGCATCGGGCGAATCATTAAATCCTTCTCCATGCGAAACCATGCCGATTAGATAAGGCTCTTTAGAAGAAAAACCCTGTTTTACCACCCGCCACCTATCCATTTGCTTGGGTGTGCCAACGCCTTGATGTCCGTTAAAAAAAGAACCTGGCGTCGCTTTTTTGACCATGCTTAGTTTTACGGCATTTGGCGTATTAAAAATGGGATGATCGATTTTGATATTTAAAGCTTCATCATCCAAACACTGGCAATACCAATCGAATTTTAAACCTAAAGGCAAACCTACGTTTGGTGCCATGGCATGCATTAAAACCATAGGACGACTAAAGTTTGCTGGCATGTTAACCGGACCGGCATCCATTAAGGTTACATCAACCTCATCAGACATTTCTACCTTGTAATCGGCAACATCCACTACCTTAACTTCGGTAAAACGCTGTTCCAAAAAGGCTTTAAAATCTGCCATTCTGGTTTTATATATTTTTTCGACCACACTTGGCGTAGTTGAATAATACACTACGTTTTTGGGCATTGCTTTATCGGGATTATACCCAACATACAAAACCTTTAAGGCAATTTTATCCCGATATTTCTCAGTCCCAAAAGTGAGCAGCGAAACCAGCATCAGGCATGCTGTTAGCATCTTTTTCATCATCTATATTTTATCAGCCAATAATTAATTGAATATTTCAGCAAGCTTTTTATTCAAAGGTTCGCCACGTAAGCCATTACCGATAATTTTACCCTTTGCATCTACCAGAAAACTTGCAGGTACGGCGCGTACGCCATATAAACGGCCCACTTCGTTGTTCCATCCTTTCAGATCAGAAACATGAATCCAGTCTAAACCGTCTTTTTCAATCGCTTCTAACCAGCGCTCTTTTACATTATCCAACGAAACTGAAATTATTTCGAAGCCTTTATCTTTATAGGTTTGATATTGTTTTACCAGATTCGGATTTTCGGCCCTGCATGGTCCACACCAACTTGCCCAAAACTCAACCAATACCACTTTTCCTTTTAAACTGGCTAATGAAACTGGCTTGCCTACCACATTGTTCTGCGTAAAAAGCGGCGCTATATTTCCAACAGCGGTAATGCCACTTGCAGCAATACGCTGCGCGAGTTCTTTACCCATATCGGTTTCGCGGTACGCTTTGTTCAAGGCATTAAAAAGCGGCTCTACTTTGGCTACGTCAACCTTACTACCGGCAGCTTCTGAGAGCGCCACCAAAGCGAAGTATGAAGTTGGGTGTTCTTTAGCAAATTGAAACTGTTTATCAGTTCTGTTCTGGATGTTTTTTCTGAAGCGCAGATCTACCGCTTTCCTGTAGGCCGTATCTTTTTGCTGCTCTGGTGTGCCACTGTTAAAATCGATATTTACAGCTTTGGTTAAGGCCATAATGGTACCACCGATGGCTTTGTTATAGCCATCATATTCCTGGTACACCTTTGAGCCCGCAAAAACAGCATTTTCCAAAGAATCCTTTGAAGTGATCGTTACCTGTTCCTTACCAAAATAAAAGTAAATCACATCTCCGGTATACACCGCCTTACCCTTACCGCCACCGCTATGATCTAAGGCCATGCGCGCATAAGCATTGCCAGAAATATGCCCGGTAAATTTGAAATTTCCGTTAACCAGGGCTACAGAATCTTCATGGCTTACACCATTATCCATATAATCGATATAAGCCATTGCTGGCGCACCTAATGTGCCTATCTTACCTGTTAAACTAAAATTCGGCGCTTGTGCCCAGCATAAAACCGGTAACAAAAAGGCTAATGCTGCTAATTTTATAATTTTCATTTGTATGTTTCTTTATAATTTAAAAATTTCCATGCCTAAGATTTTGAATACCTAAGCATGGAATAGGATTATTTTCTAATTGCGATATCTACTGGAGCGCCAGGTATACCTTCTATCTTTTTAATGAGTACCCCATTTACTCCTGTGGTTATATTTAAAAAAGAAACGGTTTCTTCCGTCCCTACCATCAATGTTTCTTCGTCTTCACTAAGTTTTAACATCGAAATCGTTTTTCCAGTAAAGCTGGTAGCCAGTTCCCTCAACTCTTCATTTACGGGATTATAACGGTAAACTTTACTACCATTGGCAATATAGATTACCCCATTTTTAGCGCCACTCCATTTCGTACTTTCATTAATTAACTCCTGGCGCACAAATAACCGTTTATGCTGAGGTGTAAAGGTGAATGGTCCGTTAAACTGGACGTTAAACTTAAGTTCATAAATTTTACCATCGGTTCCTTTGCAATAAGCGAAACAGTCAGCGTTGTTAAGTTGCTCGATATGAAGAAGGTCCATACCTACATTTAGCGGATCAAAAGCATTGGCAGTGGTAACCGAATATTGGGCACCAAAATAAACAGGGGCGCCATAAAGATTAATCCGCACAAATTGTTTTCTGTTCCGGTCAAATCCGATAAAATAAGTAGCCGATTGCGTAAAACTCATTACAAAAGATGGGGCCAGTTCATAGTCACCATCAGCTGGCAAACCAAACATGCCGTAAGTGGCGGCCTGATCCCAGGTACTTGTTGTGCCACCATAAAACTTACCGTTAACAACGCCCATCATTACCCCTTGAGGATGCGAGATCAGTGAACCAACCTCAAGATTATCTGGTTGTGTAAAGAAGTTATCCTTAAGTGTATTTGGATATTTTGGATCTTCCTGCATGGTATTGGGTTCCAGCCTGATTCCACCATTTTTTGTAATGATCCAATAGCCCAATAAGGTACCGCCAGTAAATGTATTCTTTAACAGAAATAAATTTGTTGGATTAGCAGGCAAATCTTTCCCCTGCATGGCACGGTATAAACGTGCCTGTACACTACCATCTGGCTTTACGAACGAAAACTGTGTGATTCCGTTTTCAACGCTTAGTACTGTTGTACCTTTGGCAAATTCGGTTCCGCCATCTATATAAAATTTATGGAAGTATTTCATCCCATTTGCTTTGTTATAAACGGTAAGGCGTGCAGCATATCTTTTAGCCTGCAAACCGAAAATGATCCTTAAAGCTGGTCCGTTATACAAAACATCATTCCCTTCAATTACACTAACTCTCCATTGAAGTTCTACATTCGCGGCGTCTGCACCTTCTATTTTTGGTTTGATGATCAAACTATCACCTACACTGGCAGTGTAAACAGAATCAAGGTTAGCCAGTTTAGGCTCAATAGGCATATCGATATCATAATTGCCAAGGTCTTTATGACAGGCGGCTAAAGAAAACACGCCCATTATTAATAAGATTAATTTTTTAATATTCATGTTCTTCGAATTAAATAACCTCATTGCCATTTTCATCTATAAAATAATATTTACCATTCTGCATGTTTTTTCTCAAAAGCGTTTTTTTAGACGGATTGCTTTTATTGTAGAAATAATAGCTATCGGTATTGCCAGGTGTTACTTCTTCAATAACATAGCCTTTTGCGGCATTTTTGGCGACCCAATTAAATGGATTGTTTAACATCGTGGTTAATAAACCTATATAATAGAGGTTTTTCGGTGCATCAAGTCCGTCGGTAGTAAGAGAAGTCTGCGCAGTTACCAGAATAAACAGCTCATGTTTGGTTCTCGAGTAAGGCGGTAGTGGCCAGGTATCCCACCAACTCGGTTTTTCTAATTTAGATGAGAATACTACTTTTGCCCTGATTAGATAAGGGTTTTCGATGCCCAGATCAGGCGTACCCGTTAATTTGATCAATATCGAAACCGACCTGTTTTCAAGCTGTCGATCCTTATTATAAATAACCACCGGAATGTAACCTATTCCCCTATTTGGAAGAATGGAATATTGCGGTTTCAAAGCTTCATAATGTAGACCAGGTGTGGCTGTAGAAGAATCAGCATCTACACGTGCACTGAATTTCCGATCTGCATCGGTTCTGATTCCTGATAAACGTACCGGCAGCCATACTGTATCCTGAGCCAGTGTAGGATTATAGGCAAAGGTTCTTACTATACTGTCTTTATCTCCGTTGTAAATGTCGAAATAAACATTTGCACTGTGATCAAAACGCATTTCTTCTGCTTTCTTGCAAGAAACCAGGCAGATGATTGCGAATATTAATATGTATATTTTCATAATTTGTGCTTTATAAAATTTCAAATTGTTTTATCTGCCTCCATAAACAATCTCATCGTTAGGGAGCGGCAGCACGAAAATGTTATCAGAAGCTGGGATGATTACACCAGTTTGCCCAACAATCCCCCTATTTAGCCTTTTATACATATAGAAAAGCTGGCCTTCTGCCAACCACTCCTTACGTGCATCTTTAAGCAGTTCTTTTAACAGGTCTTCTTCACTGTTGATGGATAAAGGATCGCCTATCTGCCTCGCTTCGCGAACTTGTGTAAGATAATTTACTGCGGCTGTGGGATTGCTTGCATATGAGCACTCAGCAGCGATATAATATAGCTCACTAAGCCTGATTGCCGGGGCCATTAAATAATGTAAATTGGCGTTTGCTTCAGCACTTAAAGGGTTTCGGCGGTATTTAACAATATCGTAAGATCTTGACGATTGGTTCGAAGTAGCGGATAACCAGTATTTATAACGGGAATCACTTGCCCCAGCTGTTGCTTTTTCATAAATATAATCCGCAGCATCCTCAATTAAATAAAAGCCCCTGGTGCCACTTTGAAACCAATTGTCTTTTATCTCTTTTGCGGCACCAGGTATATACCATCCAAAAACAAGTTCCTTATAAAGAATCCGATCTTTCTTTGAATCTTCGAAAGCCTCAAAATCACTTTTTGCTGTCCAGGGGAATTTTTTAGAGTCGATTACCTCTTTTGCATTCTGTAAGGCATTAACTTTATCATTTTTATAAAGATATACCCGGGCAAGCGTGCCACACACTGCATAATAATTTAAGCGGTGCCTTCTGTTCTGTAAAAAAAGACTCGGGTTCTTCTCCTCCGTATTTTTTAGCGTATCGGTAACCAAAGGATAGTTTACGATATAACCGGCACTGCGAATCGGATCTACCATTAATAATTGTTTCGCTTGCTCCAGATCCTTAATAATGAGCGCTATCGTTTCTGATACGCTGGAAACAGGCGTAATCTCTTTGGTATATTTGTTTGCATAGGGAATTCCTTTTGCAGTGGCATTTCTTAAATAAGAAGGTGCAAAAAGACGTAATAAGTCGAAATGCAAATATGCCCTTAGTGCGAGTGCCTCTCCTTTAACAATAGCATAATTACTGCCGCTAAAAATGTTCTTTTTTGCATCTACGTTTTCCAGAATCAGGTTACAGTTAACAATGGCATTGTATAAACCAGCCCATATTTTATCCTTCCGTTTAATAAATTCGCCATGTTTATAATTGTACAGCGAGGTTTGCCTGTAGTCCTGTCCATCATCACGCATCGAAAAATTTTGCGCCAATACTTCTGTTGTACCAAATGTAAGCTCTTTACCATACAGATCTGATTCTGTACTGCGGTTATACACGCCGTTTATGGCTTCCATAAAACCACTTTCGGTACTGAATAAAATTGGAGCTGCTATCTCTGATTCCGGCTCAACTTCCAGCCACTTTTTGCAGGAACTCAATAATCCCGTGATTAAGATGAGGCAGATTAACAATCTAATCTTCATATTTTTATATTTTAAATCTGTTAATTAATATAGCTTAGAAAGCTGCTCTAATAGAAAAGGTTAAACTCCTGGTAAATGGATAATTAATTCCCCTTTCTTCTTTTACTGATGACCAACGCACAACATCATTCGCAGTTACCTGAAACATAAGGCTCGACATTGACAATTTTGATGCGATTTTTTTGTTCATATCATAAGAAAGGTTAACTGATTGCAGGTTGATCAGGTTATCAGGCTGTATAAATCTCGAACTAACATCCGTTTCGCCATTATCTGCTATATTTTTATAAAAAGATAGGTCGCCCGGTTGCTTCCATTTTTCTTCGAACACACGTTTATCAACGTTATATCTTGGGTCGGCATTTTCAACACGTTCTACCAGGGTTAGGTTGTATTTATCGCCACCGAAAAAGGTTTGAAACTGCACGTACAGGCTAAACCTTTTGTAGTTAACCGTTCCGCCAAAGTAGCCGCTCACTTTCGGATTAGGATCGCCTATTACAACATAGTCTCTCTTATCGTAATCATAGGTAAGGGTACCATCTTTTTTGAGGTATAGCTCTCGTCCATTTTCCGGATCTATGCCTAAAGAACGTACACCATAAATGGCATTAAAAGGTTGTCCTTCGCTAAACCTAAGCAAAGGAATCCCCCTGTAGCCACCGTCACTTGGCTTTACAGATTGTAGTTCGTCTGCCCTATCATTATATTTCTTTAAGGCGTTTGAAATTCTTACCACCTTATTTCTGTTGGAAACCATACTGGCATTAAGATTTACCGACCAGTCTTTACTTCTTACCGCATCTATGGTGAGCCCCAATTCAGCTCCTTTGTTTTCCATATCGCCAAGGTTTTCTTTATAAGATAAAAATCCTGTTGACGGCGGCAAGGTAATATCGGCCAAAATATCTTTGGTAAACTTTTTATATATCCTTGGCATAATCATTACACGATCTTTAAAAAGCCCGATGTCTACACCTATATCCGTCATTCTTGTTTTTTGCCAGCCTAGGTTTTCATTTCCATAATTATTTACGTGGGCACCAATACCAGATGAATACCAGTTTCCGGTATTATATTTATAAATGGTTTTTGATAGGTAAGGATCAAACTCTACCGAACCAGTGAGGCCTGTTGAGGCTTTTATTCTAAGCTGGCTAATCACACGATTATCTTTAAGAAATTGCTCCTGATGTACATTCCAACCTAATCCGAACGACCAAAAAGGAGCCAGTTTATTGTTCACGCCGAATTTTGATGAACCATCAATACGAACCGTTCCATCCATCAGATACCGGTTTTTATACGAGTAGTTCATCGTAAAAAACGAACCAAACAAACGAGCCTTTTCGAGCCTGCTTTGCGGTTTTCCGTCTTCGGCATAGCCTTTGGCAAAGCCAATGCTGGTAAAACGATCGTTAGCAAAGCCAATAGCCGTAAACTCTTTCTGGTCGCGCAGCTCTGTACGGGCGTTTACACCTACCAAAGCGTTAAAATAATTGCCACCTATCTGCTTTAACCAAGTTAACCTAATGTTACTATCCCAATAGGTTTCTTTCATTTCCCGGTTTGTATATTCTCCTTTCTCATCTATTTTATCTGTGGTGTACAGGTAATATTTATTGGCCTGGGGAGAAGTGAATATATCATCAGAATTTGATCGTGTGGTTACACTCATCTGTGCCCTCAACCTCAGGTCTTTTGCCACTTCTAAATCGGCAGAAAGGTTATCGATAATTTCGGTGTACTTAGATTTATTAAAGCTGCTTAAATTCGCGTCAAACAGTGGATTAAATACATATTCTTTTGATCGGTCTTGTTTTTCATATACGTCCGAAATCCTCATCGCCACGCCATTTGCATCTTTTAATGGATAATAAGGATTCATCCGTACATAATTAGAAAAATCACCATATGGAGATTCGGTAGCGCCTACCTGTGTGATGGATAATTCATTTCTGAACTGAAGTTTCTTCACATTGTACTGAAAACTCATTCCACCAGAATATTGATCCCTTTCAGAACCTTTCATTGCTCCCGGCCGGGTCTGGTAACGAAGATTTACATTGTAGCGGAATGCCTGCGAACCGCCATCCAGGTTTACAGCATGCTTATGCCCTATCGTGTTACGCAGGGGTTGCGATAACCAATAACTGTTAACCCCACCAATAACATTAGCTTTTTTGTGGTAATAAATTTCATCAAGCTGATCTTGTGGCACCTGTTGTTTCGAAGAACTGTACAAACCCGCTAACACTTCATAATCTAGCTTTTCAGCTGCATCTAAAACCTGATAATCAGTCAGATCTGCAGCCGTAAGATTCAATTCGTAATTGTATTCTACCCGTAATTTCCCTTCTAAAGGTGTTTTAGTGGTAATCACAATTACGCCATTTGCCGCGCGCGAGCCGTAGATTGCCGTTGCGGCTGCATCTTTTAATGAAGTAACCGATGCGATCCTGTTAACATCCAAATCAAATACTTTCTGCACACTCACTTCATATCCATCAAGCATAAAAACAGGCATATTCGCCGTTCCAAGAATTTCGTCCCTTCTCAATACCTGTCCGTCGCCGCTGGGTAATGCAGAAGCTCCCCTAACATTGATAGAAGGAATTCGGTTAGGGTTTGAACCTGCAAGATTATTATCGATCAGTTTAAATGAAGGATCGAATGTGCCGATACTTTGCAGCAAATTCTGTGGATTTACCCTTTTCAACTGATCTCCAGATATCGTAATTGCGTTACCGGTATAGTTATCTTTTTTAATCGTTTGATAACCCGTTACTACTACATCATTCATTTGGGTCATCTTAGGGCTGAGCTTAACGTTTAACGTTTTAGTAACTGTAACCTTGGTTTCAAACAAGTCGTAGCCCACATAACTGAAAACCAAAATGCTTCCTTCGTCAACATTGACTTTAAATTCGCCTTTATCGTTGGTAATGCCTACGCTTGCCCCGTTTTTAATAGAAACATTAACGCCGGGAAGGGTTTCACCTGTAGCTTTATCAGCAACAACACCTTTTACCTCAATTTTTACCGCTACACTTGCTGTAACAACTGGCAAATTCTCCTTGCGGTTAATCACGATGGTTTTATTAACGATATTATAACTCAGGTTTTGGTCTTTTAAAGCAGCATTCAGCGCATCTACCAGCGATGCATTATTAAACTCGACTATAACATCAGGTTTATCCTGCAGCAATTGCCCCTTATAAAAGAAAAAATAGCCCGTTTGCTTTTTAATCTCCTTAAAAACTTGTTTAAGCGAGGTTTTTCTTCGAGAGAGCGTTACTGTTTGAGAAAAGGTAGCTGCCGACAAATGTAAGGCACCAACAAATAGTAAGATTGTAGTCAATTTCATGACCAATAAAAATTTAATCTTTACCCTCCGCATGTCGCACACGGGGTTGTAAAGGGTAGTTAATTTCATACCTTTGTAATGAATGAGGTTAAAAAATAGCAGCTGGGTTTCGAAGCAAGCTGCTTGTCCAAATTTCTACCGGAAGCGTTGTCGCGCTTTCGGTTTTTTTTCAAGGTACTTGGCTAAATTTCTGGTAGTTTTTTCATCATAAAGTTTAGTTAGTTTGTAAATTGGTTGGTTGATTTTTGTGGCTGTTTTAAGAAAAGCCGTTCTTTTTTAATTTCCAGTTACTGTTAGTACCTTACCCTTAGCATCAATATGAACATGGTTCAGTTCTAATATTTTAAAAACCTCGGCAAGGTTGCTGTTCTTCGGTATTTCGCCTACATATTTTTCTGATGTAATTTTGCCCTGATAAACTACATCTACATCATACCAGCGCGAAATCTGCCGCATAATAGTTTGGAGATCATCATTATCAAAAGAGAAAATATTATTTTTCCAGGCCATTTCTTTATCTATATCTACTTGCTCATTGATAGATAATCTGGCACTATTTGCATTCAACAACGATTGCTCACCTGGGTGCAGATTTACCGAACCCGATGTAGCACTCACTTTTACGGCGCCTTCTAACAAAGTGGTTTTAACGATGTTCTCATCGCTATAGGCATTAATATTGAAATGTGTGCCTAAAACTTCAACCGTTTGCGCATCTGTTTTTACCTTAAAAGGGCGTGTATGGTCTTTCGAAACTTCGAAATAGGCCTCTCCATTTAACTCCACGAGCCTTTCATTTTTTGCAAAAA
The DNA here is from genome assembly GCF_014692875.1 of Pedobacter riviphilus. Taxonomy (NCBI): domain Bacteria; kingdom Pseudomonadati; phylum Bacteroidota; class Sphingobacteriia; order Sphingobacteriales; family Sphingobacteriaceae; genus Pedobacter; species Pedobacter riviphilus. Next base: position 2,510,139 of record NZ_CP061171.1, read on the forward strand.
CATAAGGATACTTTAACGTTGTGGCTGCATTAAGCCAAACTTTTGTTCCATCGGGCAAACTTACCTGATATTGTCCGCCTCGTGGCGTGGCAATTGTATTTGAGCCTGTTGCTGCTGCATTTGGTATTTCTTTAATGATATATTCGAGCTGGCCGTTTTTAGCCTTCCGGATTACAATACCATTCTGATTGGCAATCTGACCATTTTTAGCATCATCAAGGTCAACAACAGTTCCATCGGCCAGTGTAAGTACCGCTTTATGTTTGCCAGGAAGAATATCTTTTAATTCGGTTTTGGCAGTTAATGGGGTCGCATTGCGCTGTACCATAAAATAAATTCCCAAACTCATACATACAACAATACTAGCCGCAATGGCAAGCCGTTTAACAGTAACCGATTTTAAAGATCTATTGCGAGGACTTAATTGGTTCCAAACTTCTTGTTTACTGGATGTTATAAGTGAATGGTTAGGCGCTTCTTTTTGAAAAGGGAGCTGAAGGTACCAATCTTCAACAATAGCCATTTCTTCGGGCGTACAGTTACCGGCAAGATATTTATCTAAAAGCTTTTTCGCATTTTTCTCCATTAAAAAAGAAGTTTGTCAGGTTGATTAATGTATATACGGCTAAGGTATAGTCCTGGGGGTATCAGAAAATTATTTTTTTTCAGAGTAATTCCAATATAGCTTAATCTAAAGAAAAAAAACTCACTTAAACATGCTTACAGCAGGTTACCGGTAAATTTTAAAAAGGAAAGCAACGTAAATAACTACTCCCAACCTCGATTTAAGAATTCGTAGCGCTTTTTTAACCTGCGTTTTAACCGTTAACTCAGAAAGCCCTAATTCGAGTGCAATTTCTTTATGCGATTTATGCTCTTTGCGACTTAAAATAAATATTTCGCGCATTTTGGGTGGCAAAGCATCAATTTCCTGTTCAATTAATAGCGCCATTTGCTTTTCACGCACCATATAATCAGTCAATACGTGGTCTTGATCTATATAATCCTGTAAAGAATCGACGTATTTACTTTCTACTTTTTGATGTGCAAATACATCCAGCACACGGTTACGTACGGATGTATATAAATATGCTGATAAATTACCGTCAGGCGCTACCTGTAAACGTTTAACCCAAAGTGATTCGAACAGTTGGTGTAATACATCTTTCGCCTCTTCATCATCGTTTAAGCGTTTGCTGGCATGGATGAAAAGTAATCCATAAAAGCGGTTATAAATTTCGGTAAAGGCCAGTTCATCACCTTGTGTTAACAAGAATGCCAATTCACTATCAGAATATGAACCGTAAACACGCATAGAAATCACGCAAAGATAATACAAATACAATCGGTTTCATCGGCTTGTACCAGGACTTATCTTGTTTATCTCTTGATATTTGCATTTTTTTTACATAAATCAGCGTATTTTACGACCTAAAAAAAAGAAACAAAGCAATTCTCAAAGCCTTTGTCATTAAAAAAAGATAAAAAACGGTACTTATAACAATTATTGCATTTCGATTGATGAAATACCAACAGATAGATTAAGCGTTTTTAACCACGGATCCACATACTGATAAACACGGATTTGTATCTGTCTCAAAAGTTATAAAATTAATATATAAGCCTTAAACATTATGGCTTAATATTGCGGCATACGCTAGCAGTACAATACAGATAAATGAGGCGATGGTTCTGATCCGATGGAATAAATTCCAGCTTGGCTCAAATTTTTCGCGCAATGCAGTTAATTCTGTTGCACCAAGTTTATCAAGATCTGCTCCATCCAATAGGTTGTTGAGCGGTACATTACCAATTATCGTAACCAGAAAAACACCACCAAAATATAATAAGGTTGCCGCCAAAAGCAAGTAAAACACCATAGGCTGCTCTCTAAAAAACCAAACACTTATGGGTAATATCACTAGCGTACCCATAAAAGAAATAAAAAAAAGCGGATTTAAAATAGCCCGGTTGATTGATTGCATCGCTTGTAAAAAAGAAGCATCAGAAAGGCGTGCAAGGCCCGGGATAACTGAACAGGAGTACGCATAAAAGAGGCCACCAATAAGTGCAGTAGAAACTGTACTCAACAAAAGAACCAAGGTTTTGAAATTCATAAACAATTGCTTTAAAAATACCCGTACCCGAAAGGTATTACGAATTTAAGCAAAAACGTTATCCGAAAAAATCCTATCTAAAAATAGAGCGCTAATTTAGATAGGAAAGAGAGATAATCCAGATATGAAAAGTTAATAGGTAGATGCTAATGAAAATAATACTTATTGCTGCCAAACAAAACACCGTTTGGATTAAGGTTTCTACATTTTATTGTTCACATACGCAAGATCGTATTCTGTCCTTAATTTTAAGCACTAGTTTACACAGATCGGTCTGTTTTCGTTACAGATCGGTGCAAATGTTAATCAAACCCTACAGCCAGTACTACAATATTAGTTGCCTGGCACCCCACCTGCCCCTGTTCTAAATTAAAGCGAACCTTGGTTCCTACCTGTAAAGAAGGCCGGTAAATCCCTATCAATTTCTGGTTATCTGCATAAATCATTTCTTTTCCACCATCGGGGGCGATAAATCCGAAACCTCTTACCGGATTGTACCATTTAATCACTCCTGTATACATCATAAAGCTCTTTTTACCTTAAATTAGCCAATATCAAGAAAATTTGAGGCAAAACAGGACAAAGCGTTCTATTTTCGGTATGAAAAGGTGTAATTTCGTTATGTATACAAAGAAGATTAACAAATGATTAAGTGTATAGCCATTGATGACCAGCAAAACTCGATTTCGGGTCTTGAAAAATACATAGCAGACACCCCAAATATGAAGCTCCTGGCTAGCTACACCGATCCGATGGTGGCTTTGAACGAACTGAAAAAGATTGATCAGGTAGATGTGATATTTATGGACATTCAAATGCCACAGATTTCGGGCATCGAACTTTCTAAAGCAATCCGTTCCAAAACCCGGAAACTGATATTTACCACCTCACATGAGGAATATGCCTTTGAGGCATTCGAGGCAGAAGCAGATGCATATTTACTTAAACCTTACGGTTATGCTAAATTTGCTTTAACCGTAAACCGCGTTTTTGAGGAAGAAATAGAAAATATAGAACAGGAAACTTATTTCTTGGTCAAAAACAAATCAGAAAACCACAAAGCAGTTTTAGTGCGTTATGCAGATATCATAGCTTTTGAAAGTTTCCACAACTACATTAAAATCCACACCACAGAGAAAGTAATTATTGCTTATTTAAGTTTGAAAGATGTTAAAGAACAACTGAACATTAAAAAGGGCTTTATCCAATTGCATAGAGGTTATATTATTTCCATCAATCATATTTTACATGTAGAGGGAACAAGGGTAACATTATCTAACCATGTTAGCTTTACAGTGGGCGATCTTTACTACAATGATTTCCGCGATTTCTTTACCGACAAACTTATTACCAGTAAACGTAAAGCATAAAGAACAAAATCAGCGCATAAAAAGAAAAAGCTGTATCATAAAATAAGTTTTTTAAGATTTGTCACATTAAGCCCGTCGAAATGCCTTAAACTGCGTTATGGCAGATCCTTCGACAGGCGCTCCGTAGGAGTCCTTTGGACAGGATGACAATTCTATATTTATGATACAGCCTTTTTTAAAGCGAAAACAAATTATTTAGCGCTATTTTTTTTATCAGTTACTTCAGCTCTAATTTCTTGGGCTAAAACTTTTAGGTCTTGCATTGCTTTACGTACACGTGTACCTGCAGCAGCATTACCACCATCATAAAATTTAGTTACGTCTGCTTCAACAGAAGAGATTAGATCTTGCACTTTTTTAAATTTGTCCATAATTTTTCTTTTATAGGATGCTAAACATCCATTAATTAAATAATATTCCTTTCCGCTTACAATAAACGGGCCGCAAAACTATTGCTTTTTATAAATTAAACAAACGTTTATGCCAAATCATTATTGCAGATAGTATAAAAAGGCCAATAAAACATAAGGACAGCCAGTTGCTGGCACTAATCTTATTTTTGATAAGCTATCTCATTTTTAACATTTTGCAAATGGCACGTTTTATAATAAAATATTTTACAATCAGGGGAATTTAAATTAACAATTATATTTTATCTTGGTTGGAAATATGCAGTCTCTGAATCTTCTCGTTAGCACCAGTTGTTTATTCTTACTTTTATTTTCTATGCATCTTTTTTTTGCAAAAAGAGGAAATAAACTGCTTAACATTCTGCTTTCGGTTATATTTTTTGCCCGATTTGGCCAGATTTTAACCTCATTGCTCTTTAAATCGGGCCAGCCTTATGCTTTAGCCTTTTTTCATCAAACTTTTACTCCGTTTTATTATGCTGCTCCGGCCTGCTTTTACCTCTACATAACAGGTTTTCTTCAAGATCGTAAAAATTTACAAAAAATAGAATGGCTTCATTTTGTACCTGCCTTGTTAGCCATTATCCACGTTATCCCCTGGCATTTCTCTACAACGCTCAATTGGAATTTAATAGGAAGCCAATTAGCCGAAAACGGTTACTTCTCGCTAAAAGCAAAAAGTGGCCTGTTTCCTCCGTATTTTCATTATTTATTTAGGCCAGTGCTTGTATTTGGATATTTATGCCTTACCTGGGTTGCCGTACTCCGTTTAAAAAACAAACCACAACAGATACTCGAAGGTGAAGGCAGAAAATGGATCATCTTTTTTCTTCGGATCGCCACCTTTTTCCAGTTGTTTAGTTTGGTGCCTATTATTTTAAGAAGCTTACACATCCCATATGTGAACGCTTCATTTATTGTACTTAACTGTTTAGCATTATTAGTCATTTTATTGTATGCACTCCACAAGCCTTATATTTTTTATGGCTATTTGCTGGTGGCTGTAGACTGGACTAAAAAACCTGCAACTAAGAAATTAGAAACCAACCAAGCGGAAACTGATGCCCCCTTACTTTCCTCATCAGAAAAAGATCTAAAACCTACAATTGCAACAGTCAAAAAAATTAATCTTTTAGATGCACAACTGTCTGACTATGCCTTTGCGATGAAAGAAATAATGGAACGGGAACAACTTTATCTGCTTCACAACTTTCAGATTATCGATCTGGCAGCAAAACTCAACATCCCTATACACCACTGCTCTTTCGTAATTAACAAACATATCGGCAAAAATTTCCGCGATTGGATAAACAGTTACCGGGTTGATCATTTTTTAAAACAATACCCCCTAAAATCAGATAAAATAACCATCGAAGCCATCGCCTCCGAAGCTGGTTTTAAAAACCTGGCTACATTTTATAATGCATTTAAAAAAGAAACAGGCGTAATGCCAACCACCTATTTTGCATAATAATTAAGCCGTTAACCCGTTTATAGCCATTTTTTAGTCTAACGATCGTATCGTTAGAGGCCACAACCGCTCTGCATTTCATCAAATACTGAAATACCAGGTACTTTTGGTTTCAGATCATCATATGATTATGGTGTTTCTAAATGAGAATGCTTTTATCCATTCTCAAAAATCTAAACAAGCTTTAATTATGTCTTATTCAACATCATTTTTGCGCCCGCTTTTTGATTATATCGCGCAATTCTATCCATTATCTGAAGCCCTTAAAGCCGAATATGAAAAATCTTGTAAGCTCATCCACGTTAAAAAGAATAAACATATTCTTTCACCAATAGACAGTAACGCCTCGCTGTATTTTTTGGTAAACGGTCTTGTACGTGGTTTTGTGCGCGATGGTAAAAAAGATATCAGCACCTGGTTTAGCTTTGGAAATGAATTAATAGGTGCCATACGTCATCCCGATCAGCAACCTAGTAATTCTATAGAGTATCTTCAGGCCCTGGAAGAATCTCAACTCATCTGCATTCCATATAGCTTTATCGATGTGATGTATACCAACTATCCGGAGGCTAACTTCATTGGCAGAAAGCTGCTGGCACTTCATTATTATGCGGCATCAGAAAGATCAATCCTGGCGAGGATACCCAAAGCAATGAGCAGGTACCGTAAACTACAGGAAAGCGGTTTGGATATTACCAGAATACCGCAGCGATACCTGGCCAGCTACCTTGGTATGCGCCTGGAAACCCTGAGTAGAATCAGAAATAAAGTTTTAGCACTCGATTACCGGTTATGCTCTTAATTTAGCTACAAACACTCTATCATTCAGCCATTCCACCATTCAGTTCTTCGCCTTTTTTCCTTTTCGCTTCTTTTGCTAAATTTGCAGCAATGATTTTATATAAAACTAACGAAGAAGTAGAGCTGATGCAGATCAGTGCCTTACTGGTGAGCAATACCCTTGCAGAAGTAGCTAAAATATTAAAGCCAGGTATTACAACCCTCGAGATTGATAAAATAGCTAACGAATTTATACTTGATAATGGTGCTGTTCCTTCCTTTTATAACTATAATGGCTTTCCTTTTCATATCATCACCTCGGTAAACGATGTGGTTGTGCATGGCTTTCCAACTAAAGATGAATTGAAAGATGGTGATATTATCTCAGTAGATGTGGGTACCATAAAAAACGGTTTTCACGGCGATCATGCTTATACCTTTATTATAGGCGAAGTATCGCAAGCGGTATTAAACCTGGTAAAAACGACTAAAGAATCACTTTTTCTGGGTATTAAAGAAGCTGTTGTGGGTAAACGCATTGGCGATATTGGTGCAGCTATCCAAAATCATAACGAAAAGCAGGGTTATGGCGTAGTAAGAGATCTGGTAGGCCATGGCTTAGGGAAAGATATGCACGAAGATCCACAGGTACCGAATTATGGAAGGAAAGGCAATGGTTTACTATTAAGAGAAAATCTGGTACTGGCCATAGAACCAATGATAAATATGGGCAAAAAAGATGTTTTTCTTGACGAAGACGGTTGGACGATCAGAACGGCTGATGGAAGTCCATCTGTGCATTTTGAACATGATGTTTGCATCAAAAAAGGCGAAGCACTTATTCTTTCTGATTATGCCCTATCGAGGCCGCAGAAAAGCAGAACAATAACCTCAATACTTCTTATTACTAATATAAGGGATGCGTTATTGGTTAAAATCAAATAATAGCGTCCCTTTAAAGGTTTTTCCATCTGTTTTGTTTTTCTGGCTTTGCGGTCCTAATAATAAAGCCGACTGAAATTTGGTGCCAATGGCACTTATCCCTTTTAAGAAACCGATATTCCCTTCAGGGAAGGCAGGTTCTACATTGTTGTTGCTTAGTGCGGCAGCTTCACGGGCAGGCCTGTACATCTGTAGATAAGTATCTTCATCGGCTATATAAACCGTAAACGGGGCTTCTTTATTTTCTACCCTAACCCAGTTCACTTCAGCATGATAGCCTTTAAACTCAGGATAACCCCAGGTTTCGCCCGTAATCGAATTATTATAATCCTTATGCCAAACCCCAAACTGCTGCCCTTTTAACCTGTTTTTCCAAACCCGGTACGGCCCGCGGCCCAGGTATTTCATTCCGGTAATTTTATCTTCCGGATAATTAAAGGTAATCCCCATAAAATCAGCATCGCCCTGTTGGTTAAATTGGTATTCAAGTTTCGCTAGCTTTCCGGCTTCAAATATCCACCGTGCATGCAAATGACCAGCACCCTGGTAATCAGATTCAACAATATACTTTGCTCCTTCCGCTTGATGACTAAAATTTTTCAATTCGGTATTTACACCAGCTAACACCGGACCTTTCGATAAAGAAACAATAGTATTGCCTTTAACAACTTTCTCCAGGTAGCCCGATGCCTTTTCAAAATAATAGCTTATACCATACTGTTTAACCACGAGCGACTGCTTAGTTTCTTCGACTTTTACTTCTGAATTGTTCAGGGTAGTTTCTTGCTTCTCCACAATTAAACGGGCAGCTTTTATTGGCCAGCTCCAGGTAAATATTTCCTTTTTATCAGCCCCATAAACAGTTAAATATAAGGCATCACTTTGTGCCCAAGATTTTGGCAGAACCAGATCGAGCGTACCTTTTGCACCAGGCTTAAGCCTGGAAGTTACTGCCCCTTTGGCATTTACAGTAGCCTTTGTGCTTTCAGTATTAGCCGATGGGAAACTCACTAATTTCCATTTAAAAGTACATTGATCAAGATCGGTAAAACTGAAACGGTTCTCCACTGGGATTTTGCCATTAAAATCACTGTCAATTTTTGGCAGATTAATAAAAACAGGAGACCATATCTCTTTTATGGCGTAAAAACTGCCTTCCTTTTCTCGATGTGGACCAACAATTCCATCGGGTGCATGGTTTCCATCCCCATCATAAATGCCGTTTTTATCTGTCCGGATTACGTCTTCATCCACCAAAGCCCAAATAAAACCACCAGCACCGTGAGGGTGGATTAACATCTGATTCCAGAAATCGTCTAACGCAGCGCCAGCACCACCGTCGTAAAGGCCATGCATAAACTCGGTCGGAAAAAAGACTTCCTGCCCTGAGGTGGCCGCCTTAACCATATAATTATAATCTGGATAATGTTTGGTATCGGTTCCGTTAAACTTCTCCCAAGGATGAATTACAGTACGTTTCTGCGGGTCGTATAAGGCATAGTCATTGTCGAGGTCAGTATTAAAACCTCCCTCGTTGCCATTGGCCCAAAAAATAATAGAAGGATGGTTTACATCCCTGATTACAAGCTCTTTTACAAGCCTATGCCCAACGGTATTATCGTATTTTGCCTGCCAGCCAGTTAACTCATTAATCACATACAAACCTAATGAGTCGCAGATATCCAAAAATTCTGCATCTGGCGGATAATGCGACATACGAACGGCGTTCATGTTCATCTCTTTCATTAACCTTACATCCATTAAATGTACCTCGCGGCTTAATGTACGTCCGCTTTCGGGCCAAAAGCTGTGGCGGTTAACACCTTTTAAAATCATTTTCTCCCCATTAACATAAAAACCGTCGCCATTTCGTAGTTCAAGTGTTCGGAAACCGAATTTTTGCTTCACCTGATGAATAATCTGCTGTTTATTTTTGATGCGCACTACCACTTGATATAAATTGGGGAATTCGCTACTCCACAATAAAGGATTTGAAAAAGTAGCCTCCAGGCTTTGCGGGCCATTCACTGCATCTGCTTTTATAGCAAATGCTTTTCCTACATTTTCACCAGTTATTTTTTTTACCTGGGCTTCAATAATATCGCCAGCAGCTAAATTTTGTCCATAAACATCAAGCTGGAAGCGACCATCGGCCTTAGCATTAACCGCAACTCTTTCTATAAACCTTTTTGGTACAGTTTCCAGGTAAACCGGACGGAAGATGCCGCCAAAAATCCAAAAATCGCTCGTTCTTTCGGCTTTATTTATAGAAGCATTTTCAGAAACTTTATCAACCGTTACTTCCAGTAAATTCTTCCCTTCGGGTTTTAAAAGGGTTGTAATATCATATTTAAATCGATAAAATCCGCCTTGATGCACATCACCTGCCAACTTTCCATTAATACTTACCTTAGTATCGGTCATAGCCCCTCAAAAACAAGGAATACTTTTTTTCCTGTTATTTTACCCGTCAGAAATTCATAACGATAAATCCCCTGTTCGTTCGCTTTAACTTTATCGTGCCCGTAGTTGTAACTTCCAAAGCCTTGTAATTCCCAATTAGATGGCACCGGTATTTTGGTCCATATACCACTTTTACGCCCAGCGGTGCAATAAAAATCCCATAGTTTGGTATGATCTTTATCCGTTCCGGAAAGATATGTTTTGATCGTTTCCTGCGAAAAACCGGCAGAAGAAACCAATAGCAACAATAATGGCATTAATCTTTTGATCATGATCTATTTTTTGGCATTAGCATTAGAAAATAGCTTCCTTTTTTATCAAAAAAAGGTTTTTGGTTTATTAAACAATGCGTTTACAAGATAGTAGAATTTGTGAATAGATGAGGTTGCATAACCAGCATTTTACATCTTCATCCTTCATAAATTTAAACTAACCTATTAAAAACATTAAAAAATTCATACTTTTAATTAAGAAACTAAACAATCTTGATGAATAATAACAAACTATCCGAACTTAGCCTAACCGAACTAAACAAACAGAAAAAACAATTAAGCGGTCTGTTAATTGGAGGTTCTATTGTGTTACTCTTTTTGTTTGCCGCACTTTTATACCTTATCGCTAAAAAACAAAACTTTGTACTTCTTGCCGTTATTCCAGGCTGTATGTTAGCTTGGTTGCCGGCGGTAATCAGATTAAGTCAATTAAATACTGAAATAAAACTACGCAGTTCAGAAACAAACCCAAACCCGTAAACACTAAAATGGAAACTACACATTTAAAAGATGGCGATTACTGCGTGGTCATTAAAGGAACACATATAGGTAAGCATGGCCGGGTAAGCGATATAAACACGAGTAAAACAGGCCACATTACCATTACTGTAGAACAAGATAATGCGGTTAGGTTTAAAACCCTCGGCAGGAATGTAGTACTAGATGCGCATACAAAATAAATACCTGAAATTAAGATCGCAGTTCAATCTTATCCCACGGGTTAACATTAGCTTAATTTTTTTATGCCAATGAAAATTCAATATCATCTGCGTTTATCTTCTTAAAATCTGGGGGGGGACCTGTACCTCAATTGTTTCTTCAGATTACGCTGATTATCGTTAAACTCACTACATTTTCCATACCCACAGGCTATCCCTTTTCTATTCCTGTTTTGGTAGCCACTAGTTTTTTCTTCCTAAAGTTGGGAAAAGTCATGGGGCTTTTGGCCGGGCGTTCATCTCCCAATAGCACTCCCCATTGTTTAAAAGATTCAGTACGATCGAAGATGATTTTGAGTACGGCCACAATAGGCAGTGCGAGGAACATGCCTGAAACACCAGCTATACTGCCACCAATAAATACCCCTAGAATAGCGAACAAGGCATTGATTTTTACCTTAGAGCCCACAATACGCGGCATTAGTATGTTGTTATCTAAAAATTGAACAAATGCAATTACACCTAAAACGGTAATAACCGGCCATAATTCTTGCGATGAAGTAAGCGTTAACAACACTCCTATTACGTTACCAATCAAGGCACCCACATATGGAATCAGGTTTAATATGGCGAAGATTACGCCGATTAACAAGGCATGTTTTATACCAATTAACATTAATATCCCCCCCAACAAAATGGTCATATAAGTGATCTGGATCAATAGTCCGATTAAGTAGCTTTTAATGATCGATTCAGTTTCATAAATTGCTTCTTTCACTTTTGGATGATCGTCGGTTTTAAACCACATAAATATAAAGCGCAATAAAATATCTTTATAAAAAAGCATCAGGTAAATATAAATGGGCAATAAACCGATAAAGACAAAAATACCGCTTAAGGTTACAGCAGCACCACCCGCCAGCGAAGTCCCCATGTTCATCAGATCGTCGCTCTTAGCTTGTATAAAGGCTTTTTGCTGCTTATCGTCATAATGGGTAATACGGCTAATCCAATCGCTTAAAGAATTGATATGCTGCGTTACATTTGCTTTTATCTGTGGAAAATCTTTAACCAAAATGCCAATCTGGTTCGAAAAAAACCAAATAATCAACGCTACAAAAAGCGCGACCAATAAAATGGATAGAATGATGGCTAACGATTCGGGTATTTTTTTCCTTTTTAAAAAGCGATATACCGGTAGCAGCATAATGCTGATAAAAAAAGCCATCAACATCGGCATGATAATATCTCTTCCGATTACCATAACGGCTACAATGGCCATTAATCCTAATAATTCTATCGACCGTTTAACGGTTAGGGGTAAATTGTTCGTCATAAAAAGCCTATTCTGATTTGAGGTTTAAACACAATCGGGATTAAAATGTTTTAAGATAAGCTTTAATATTGAAAAGTGGAACGAGTTTATAGTCTGGAGTCGGCAGTCCGGAGTCTGAAGTCAATTAACCGATTAAGCAATGCTTAAAAAAATTACTTCCCTTACACGATATACCCATAGATTAGCCTTATTTTTGCAGCTTTAATACCACATATGAACAATCAAGATACCATTATTGCTTTATCTACTCCCTCAGGTTCTGGCGCCATTGGCGTTATCCGGTTATCTGGTCCAGAGGCAATTTCTCTTACCAATACCGTATTTGCAGGAAAAGATTTAGAAAAGCAGGCCTCGCATACTTTACATTTTGGCCTGGTTAAAGATGGCGATCATATTGTTGATGAAGTGGTGGCAGGTTTATTTGTTGCCCCTAAATCGTACACCAAAGAAAATGTAGTAGAAATTTCCTGCCATGGCTCCAATTACATTATCCAACAGATTATTAACCTATTAATCAGTAAAGGTGCACGTGCTGCCAAACCTGGCGAATTTACCTTACGTGCCTTTTTAAATGGTGCTTTCGATCTAAGTCAGGCAGAAGCTGTTGCCGATTTAATTGCCTCCAATTCGAAGGCTTCGCACGATGTGGCCATGCAACAGATGCGCGGTGGCTTTGCCAACGAATTAAAGGATTTACGCGAACAACTGATTCATTTCGCTTCGATGATTGAGCTTGAGCTCGATTTTGCAGAAGAAGATGTAGAATTTGCCAACCGCGAACAGCTCAAAAACCTGGTCAACAAAATCAATTACGTTTTACAACGCCTGATCTCCTCTTTCGAAATGGGAAATGTGATTAAAAATGGTGTTCCCATAGTTATTGCAGGCAAGCCTAATGTGGGTAAATCTACCCTATTAAATGCCCTCCTGAACGAAGAACGTGCTATCGTTTCGGATATTGCCGGAACCACTCGCGATACCATTGAAGATGAACTCACCATTGGTGGCATTGTTTTCCGTTTTATCGATACGGCCGGAATCCGCGATACCGCCGATATTATTGAGGCTTTAGGGGTAGAACGCACCTTAGAGAAAATGAAACAGGCCAAGCTAATTATTTACATGGCCGATGCTGCCCAAAGTATTACAGAAATTGAAGAGCAGATCAGGGTTTAGGGCAGTTGGCTATCCCCTACTTAATTTTGGTCAATAAAGCCGAACTCCTTACAGCTGCACAGCGTAAAGCTTTCGAAGCTTTAGATGTTGTTTTTATTTCTGCTAAAGAAAAGCAGGGCATCGATGAATTAAAAACCACCTTACTGGAACAGGTTAATTTGCATCACATTAATACCAGCGAAACTTTGGTAACCAATATCCGCCATGTAGAAGCCTTAAAACAAACCGAACATGCGCTGCAAAGGGTTTTGGCCAATGTAGACAATCCGGTTACTTCTGATTTTTTAGCAATGGATATTAAACAAGCCCTGCATTATCTTGGTGAAATTACAGGAACAGTGACTACCGATGATTTACTGGAGAATATATTTACGAAGTTCTGTATCGGTAAATAGTTGATTATCAGATATTTACATATATTATCATATATTAAGATGAACTAGGTTTTCAACTTCTTTTAGTTTCATTTAACTGTATTTATTCTCTAAATTTTCCGAGAATTTTCAGACTATAAATTTTGAGTCTGAAAATTGTAAGAAACTGATTTCTTTCGGTTTTATCTTTTGTTGTCTTTTAACTTCTTTTGAAATAAAATAAAATAGTTGCTGACAAAGGTTTTACCCCTCATATTTATTTATAATTTTTAGTGAAAGTAACTTTACAGTTCATTAAAAATCAATACGATATGAGTATCAAAATTAAACAAAACAAGCTAAAAAACGATCGTTACAGCTTATCATTAGACATCTATTACCAAGGGGTTTCTAAGTATGAAAACCTTAAAATGTTCGTTTACGAAAAGCCAAAAACAACTTTAGAGAAAGAACATAATAAACGGACTTTGGCTATTGCAGAACAGATAAAAGCTAAACGGATTTTAGAAATGCAAGAAAGTCATTTCAACATCCATACTGGATTCAAAAGCCAAGCTAACTTTTTGGATTATTTTAAAAAATTAGTAAGAGAAAAACGTACAAACGAAGGCAATTATGGTAATTGGACAAGTGCATATAAACATTTAATAGCATATAACAATAGTGAAGTTCTTAGATTCTGCGATTGCGATGAAGTGTTTATTGATGGTTTCAAGAAATACTTGAGGGAAGCAAAGATTACAAAAAGTGGTACCAATTTATCTACAAATTCAGCAATATCATATTTAAATAAGTTAAAAGCAGCTTTATCGCAAGCTTTTGTTGACAGGATAATTTTGGAGAATCCAGGTAAAAGAGTTAAAGGGATTAAACCAGAGGAAACCAATCGCCAATTTCTATTAGAAGAGGAACTAAAAACACTAGCAACAACAGAGTGTGAATACCCATTACTAAAAAAAGCGTTTTTATTTAGCTGCTTAACAGGGTTAAGATGGTCTGATATCAACAAGTTAATATGGGAAGAAGTTATATTTTCTGAAACAGAGCAACAGTACAGTATTAATTTTAGACAGAAAAAAACTAAGGGGTTACAATATAATCCTATATCTTTTGAAGCATTTAAACTTTTAGGGGCTAGAGCAGATAATGAAGAACGTGTATTTAAGGGATTAAAATACAGTGCATGGAATAATCATTTGTTGCAGGAATGGATTTGGAAAGATGCAGATATCAAAAAGAAAATAACTTTTCATTGCGCTAGACACACATACGCAACGTTATTGCTAACATCTGGTGCTGATATTTACACTGTTTCGAAATTATTAGGGCATCAAGATTTAAAAACTACCGAAATTTATGGTAAAATTATCAACACACAAAAAGTTAAGGTTGTAAATTTGTTGCCAACTATTGGTGTTTAAATATGGATTCTCAGATATATATAAAAAAGATTGACGACCTATTTTCGAGATCTCGGAAATACTACAATAAATTCTTTTTTGAAAGAAGTGTTGATAATAATAATAGATGCCATGAAATTATCGGTGATCAATTAAGTAGTTACAACACATATAATTCCATTCATAAATGGTTTAAGGATGAGCTCATACAAGGATTTGCTAATAAAGATAGTTCTTATATAAATTTCTGTGAAGGTGTATTTAATAGGCAGTTCAAATTTATTGAGAAATTTACACAAGCAATGCATGTTTATGTAGAAGATGGTGAAGCAAAAAATAATTACTTAAAAAGGTATAACGGGATTGACACTAG
Source organism: Pedobacter riviphilus (assembly GCF_014692875.1). Taxonomy (NCBI): domain Bacteria; kingdom Pseudomonadati; phylum Bacteroidota; class Sphingobacteriia; order Sphingobacteriales; family Sphingobacteriaceae; genus Pedobacter; species Pedobacter riviphilus. The sequence goes on from NZ_CP061171.1 coordinate 2,525,282, forward strand.
AAAGTTGGAAGACAATGAGCTGTTGCTTGGCATGCAAACTTATTTCATCTTGGGTTATAGCGTTTTAGAAAGCATTGTGGATGAATTTGCATATTCTTATAAAAGTCTGATGCCAGTTAAAGATATAGATTTTAGCTACCAACCTTCATCCAACCACATAAGATTAGATTATGGCATGTCAAATGAAAAAGCACTAATTATTATTTATGAGGCTTTAAAAATGACCTATATCGATAACAATTTTGAAGAATTTAGTGCTCATTTTAAAGTCGGAAGATCTGATAAAAAAATAAAATTTATCGGGACGAATGCTAATATTGTTAATTTATTTTTTGGGGTTACCTATCAAAGTATTGATGGTATAAAGATTTCGAATTCATCAAAATTAGATACGATTATTACTCATTTTGAAAATAAGAATGGAATGGCGTTCAATTACAGAAGTTTGGAATCTCAATCTCAGAAGCCTATAAAAAAACCCAGGGAGTTTGAAAAAATAAAAACCTTACTGATTAAATTAAAAGGGTTGGAATAAAACAACCCTTTTTACAACTCTTACCAACTCTTTCATTTTCTTGCTCTTTTTATCATTGTGCTTCAATTGAAGACAGGGTGTAGCTAACCCGATATAATGATAAAATTTTAAAAAAAAGAAAAATGAAAAATACTTTAGAACATATTGAGGATTTGCTCCTTAATCAGAAATCTATTTTCAATATTGATGATCTTAGCAGATATACAGGATTATCAAAATCGTGGGTGTACAAAAAAACAGCATCCGGTCAGCTTCCACATTACAAGCCATCAGGCAAGATCTTAATCTTTAAAAAAGAAGAAATTGATGCATGGCTTTTGAAAAATAAAATTTCAACAGTAGACGATATCGAACAGGAAGCAATTAATTATACCACTTCTAAATCATTTAATAGAGGTAGATATAATGGTTAATGCTTACTACAAATTTGAGCTATTTCCCAAGTCGGGAGATAGCTTTTCAATCATTCCAATTGAAAAAGTGCATAACCATGTAACATTTAATGAAATTTTTGAAAGTGATAATATTGAGGTTAAACGAGTTGAATCGGCATCGTTGTCGGGAAACACTACCCAATATATTATTTCAGCAAAATATCATCACAGTGTAATGCCGATTTGTATTTTACAACAAACTGGCGATATAGGGCAAATGAGTATTGTAAATTATTTCAATAATGAACTAACTAATGATATTTGTTGGCTAGGGAGTGGCAAGTTTAGAAAAGGTTTGGATGATTTAATTCTGTTTAAGGTTACCAAAGATCTGATTTTTGAAGTTTACATATGTGAAAATCAATACCCATCACATGATAGTTTGTTTATGGAATTTATCAATGGTGAATTACAAAATGAACTATGTAATTTTAATTTATTTTGGTACAGGAGTTATTATTCGAACTATCGATCTGCGATAAAAGGATGTTATGATTACGATGGATATAATATTAATATAAACCTTTTAACGGATTATTAAAAAATGATTGATTCATTGAATTTGTTCTTAGCATTGGATTTTGCTAATAACAAAGAACAGTTTAATCATATTTTAAGTCTGTTTAATCAAAAACCAGATAAATTAACAAGTAAGATTACGGGAGAAGAATTTTTTAGTGGTAACATAAAGAACTTTGGCATTCGAATAAATAATAATTCCCTAACAATAAATGGGAGTATCTGTAAATTCTACTATGGTAACAACCAAAAAACATTATCATATACTGATTTTGTTCAAGCAATATTGGAATTAGAAGAATTACTCGGGTTAGACTTAGAAGAGGCAATAGTTAGAAGAATTGATCTAGCTGAAAATCTCTTCATGAAATTTAAACCAGAGAGTTATTATCCATTATTAATAAAAGGGGGATTTTTAAAACGAAGAGAGGATGATAATGGATTATATTTCAGAAACAAAAACAGAACTGTTCTGCTATATGATAAAGTAGTAAAGGAAAAGAAAAGCCAAGTTTTGATAGATGCTGATTTTGTGAACAAAAACGTCCTTCGTTATGAATTTCGGATGAACCGAAATATGGAAATCTCAAAGAGACTAAACGTTAAAGGGGCAAAACTTCTTGATATAATTAATAATTATACTTTATTGGTTGATTATTGGCGTAAAAGTTTTGATTTAATACCGAAGGATATAGAACTAAACATTCCAGAAGATAGCTTTTTCCATACAGCGAGTGGTTTTAGAGACTTCTTAGCTGTCCACGGAATGAAAAGTTTGGGTGGTTTTGGAAGGATAATAAATATGATTCAAGAAGCGAAAGCGAGAAATGTTTTCAAATACCCTGCTCAATCATCAAACTTAAAGACTGTTGTAAAAACTATAGCATCTAAAACACAGTCTAGTAAAGTACCTGCGATGTTGCTTGAATTAGAAAAACGATTGGATGAAGCCGCTATAAAAGCAGTAGAAGATTTTCATTAACTAAATTGGCGGGAGGTAATACTTTCGCCTTTTTTGTTTTACCCCATTATTCTCGTGTTTAACAAAGTTTTTTGTATTAACGGATCAATTGTACCACTTTGCGCTTTTATTAATTTAAACACGTTATTCATTTAGCCAACTAAAAGCACTATTAAAATATTGATCTGCGTAATTTTTCGCCTCGCCATTATTAAAACCGAAATGCTTAAATTATTTGAAATGAACGCGGAGACTGGCAAAGTCATATATGGCAATAGATCTAGCCTAACAAATTTGCATTTAGTACCATCTGTTTACTATTTAAATTTCCTTGGTAATATTTATATTTGACTAATCTGAATACGTAACTTGCAACATGTTCAATCAGTAAATGGGGACAGAAAAAACTAAATGGTGGAAAACACCTCCATATTCCAATGTTATAGGCGGTCTAGTTGTAGCCGGAATTCTTTGGATTATAAAGCTTGGATATGATTGGTATACAAAAACGCCTATTCTGTCAACCATGGGAGAATGGTACGAATTTGTTAAAAGTGGTTTTATATATGCCATTAACTTTCCCATCCGATTATGGTATATTGTAGTCGGATTGATCTGTTTGACTCTTCCACGTATTTTTTCAATGTTTTTCGATAAAACAACAGATGATCATTTAAAAACAAAATCTTCGAATGCTACCGGCGTTAGAGTTGATGGAATCTCAATTGACAAGTTCATGGCTTTACAAGCAAAAAATCGTCTCCAAAGAAAACTTGATTATGTTGCCGAAAAGATCAATGGTATTGTATTTAGGTGGGAATGGATATATAATGACTTGATTAAAGAGCATGAGGTTAAGCATATTACTCCTTGTTGTAAAAATCCTGATTGCAAAAATGAGGGATTAAAACCAACTGCTGTGGATCGGATTTATCAGTGTCAAATTTGCAATAGATGTCTCACAGTTCAAACAGATCGTAAGGCTCTTGAAGACTACATCGAAAAAAGGGCCAAGGAACGTGAATCGCCATTGTATCAAGAGCAGAAACGGATAATTCCAAATTAATTCAAGATTATACAAACTTCATGGACCTTACTATGATAAAGGTTAATGAAATTTATTAGAGATATCAGATCATCGTGTCTCGTTCCGCTATTATCGTTAAAAACGAAAAGGCGATAATAATTAAACAATCTTCCTATATTATTTCTTGGGATTATTTGTATCTCCAATATATGATTAAAGCATTTGCCTAGCCGCATTCTTCTTTTTGGGAATTACTCTCATCAGTACGGCTTATAAACAGGAAAACTTCTTAAAATGAATTTCGTAGGATTTGGTAAGTCCATCTTTAATATGTGTGTATTCTCGATTTCGTTTCGTGGTATATAAGTTGACTTGATTAATCGTTCAAATATCGCAGAAACACACATAAATCCAATATTTTTAATACGATTTATTGTAACTTATTGAAAATAAATGGTAGGTTATATTTTAAGTTAAAAAGTAACCGAGAAAATATGAAATAATCGAGTGAAGACTTAATCAATTTTTATACTTTTGGTGATAACCCTTATAACTAATGAAACTACTCTCAACCAAAATCTTTCTTTTCCTCATTGGGATTAGCTTTTGTGCGTCTGCACAATGGTCAAAAAAACAGGAAGTGCAGTTTACTGTACAAATCTTTAATTTAGGTAAGACTATCGGGCTATCCGATTCGCAGGCGACTGACTACACAATTTGCTGTATAGAAAAGTTTAAAGTTAAAATGCCAGATCCTAGTAAAGTAAGTCCAGATCAGGCCAAAGTAATAGGTAAAGAAATCGGTGCTATCTGTCTTGAAAATATGACTTTAAATTTTAAATGGACAGAAGCAAGCGAGGATTTTGTAAAGAATTATTTCAATAGCCAGAAAGAATTGAGTGTTCTCTCAAAAGAGGCACGTGATAAATTCAATTCTTGTGTTATTCAGAAACTGAAAACTCGCTACCCTAATGGTTTTTCGAAACTTCCGGAAGATGTTGCTTCAGAAATTGGCAAAAAATGTATTGAGTCTGTACTCGATGAAAAAAAATGATATTTTAATATGGATTCTTCTACATTCGAAATTATCAAGGGGCAATTTGTGAAAATTGATACCATACTTACGGTCATTATTACAATTTCAGTTTTTGCCTGCGGTTTCTTGGTTAACGGTTTAATAAAAGAATTAACAAAATATAGTGAGCGAGCCTTTAACAGGCGGTTGGTTAAGTTTAATATTACTGCTATCATAAGCGCTCTGGAGGAACAGATAAACGGCATCAAACTTTTTGACAACTTCTTAAATATTGACTCCAGTGAACCAAAAATTGTAAGGCACAAATCCATTCCCCAATTAAACGCAATTGTTTCAATTAAATATCATGAATTATATAAAGCTTATTTTGTAGGCCCTGAAAACATATTCTTTAGGGCTGATCCAATACGAATACAATGTTTTAGTGATTTTTGGAGTACAATGTACCATTTAGAAGAAACGCATGAGAGCTTTATTGGTGAAGCGAAGGAAATTATTGATAATATTCAAAAACACAATGGCAAAAGAAATCAAGCCGCTGGTAAAGCGATAGATAGTATAGAGAAATTCAGAATCACTAACCATGGGGTTGATACAACAGCCGACTTTGCAACATTCTACGGACTAATCCAAACAGCTGTTATCGAATGGCAGCAAAATGAAAATCGAGTACATCCATCTGTAGCAAATGAATTATTTAATAAAGTGGTAGCTGCAATTCAACAAAATACAGCAGTATGTTTAGCCCATAGTAACTTAATTGATGTTGTAGGCATCAGCTCTGAGGCAAATGAAGCTATTTATGAATATATTAATCAATATAACTACATTGATGCTACCTCGGCATCAATAAAAAATAAGGCTAAAAATTATGAGGCATATGTTGCAAAGCTGAAATATTTTGGAAAACATTTGTGCAAAATAAAGTACTAGAATTAACGAAATGCAGCAGTTTCATTGGCATATCCATAAGCCATAATCCCTCTTAGAATGGATTTTCTGGAAAGAAATCTTTAACAGAGCATTTAAATACCTTGGCGGCCTGATTAAGATGGTTCAAATTATACTTAGCTCTTCTATTTGGGTTTTCTACTTGTCCGATAAAACCATAAGATAGATTCATCTCGAGAGCAAAGCTCGCCTGTGACATACCTGCATCGACTCTCATTTTTTTGATACGAGAGATTACAAATAATTCAATTTCAGATGGATTAATAGTATTTGCCATTAATGGCTAAGGACGGAATCCATAGTTTTTTATACACGTGTACATGTACTCTTAAATTATTTATATATTTAGACCAAAAATTACACAATGAAAAAAAACTATTTATTTAGCATTCTCACTTTTTCGGTACTAATGGCAGGATGTTTAGATGATCAAACAAGAAATCGTGCTACAATCGATAGGATTTACCACGATGTTGATACAGCATCTAAAGGGCTTTTACAATTTGATAGTTTCGAAAAGATCGATGGTAAAGAAATTCAAAATGGAAACATGGTCTATGAACTCCAGTTTACAGGCTTCATAGGCGCAAAGAGAAATTGTTGCTGGAGAATTGCTCCGTCAAAAGGGGCTTTAGCTTCATATATTTCAAAGGGTTTAACAGAGCCGTCCGATCATTTACACTTTGGAATTTCTGAGTGTACGGATTCTACCGAGCAAAGTTTTACTAAAACAGGTTGGGGATTTAAGGTTGTCGGGAAAGCATACTTTGAAAAACGTGATCATGGCTGGCAATTACTTGATTACATTATGATTGATTCCGCCAGAACGAAAGAACTTTATTTACAATAATTAGCGCATAAATTATTCAATTAATAATATTAAATACGATGAGAAATTATTTTTACTGCATTACATGTCTACTATTTTTATTTTCATGCAAAAACAACTCTACTAAAACAGAACCATTAACAACTGATCAAAAATTTGTTGGAAACTGGATTGTTGTTGCCAATAATTTCACTGAAAATCAAAATGATCATTCTATGGATGGCATAATTCAACCTTTAACAAAAATGGAGAACAGCGAAGAAACGTATTCCTTTAAGTTATATACTGGTAATAACCTGATATTAAGCAAACAGGATGAAAATACTTTAGTTGGTGTGAATGCAAAAATGGAGGCCAAATATGTTGATTCTACAGAACACTTGATTCTCTTTATAGGGAAAAATAGTACAATGGAGTTTAAGAAGTTAAAATAATGATAAAATACCTATTTTGTTAAAAATTTTAGTTTGGAATGTACTAACTAAAGGTTCTTATTTTTTTGTTTAAACACACAATATTTAAATTTTTGTTTTAAACAGGTTTTTCCCTAGGGTAAGATATTTTATCACTTACGCTGAATAAATGTTTTAAATCAAAGGAATCTAATGCCTTTTTAAGTTATTACAATATAACTGGACACTTCTTTTTATATTTAGGGAGATGGAAATTAAGATAGTTCCACTCTCTAATATATGTATGAATGATTATCAAACCAATATTTCTGAAACATTTGAAATCTTAATTGAGACAAAGGAAAAACTGATTCAAAAGATTTTTGATTTAGCTATCACAGGAGAACTTAAAGAATGGTCTGATACAATTGAAGAAGGTGAACACTTTTTCTTTAGTAAAGAGCTGTTCGAAAGTCTTGAGGATGAAAAAATCAAACAGTTAATTTCTTTGATTATTTCAATAGAGAGTATATTTTTAATATGATGTTAAGACTTTTTCAACAATAAAATTCTAGTTTATATAGTGTTATTGTCCGGGTACTGTTAAACTGATGAGGGGCAATCATTTTTCTTTAGTCAATTTTTTTATTTGGTATAGTGTAAAATAGAAACTTGTTTTTTGTGATTTCTTTTTGCACATTCGTGAATATTAAATTAACTACTCAAATATAAAATGAACCAAACTGTTAGAACCTATCTAATAGATGTTGCTAGAAGAAAATCTAATCAAATTGTAGGCTATCAAGAGCTAAGTAATGATTGTGGTTTGAAATTAGATATGTCTAATCCCGATCATAGAAATCAAATAGCACAAATATTAGAGCAAATTTCTTTACATGAGTATCAATGTGAAAGACCTTTATTGAGTTCCTTGGTATTGCGATTATCTGATGGAACAGAAGGAAATGGCTTTTATAAACTTGCCGAAAAACTGGGCTATGGAAGCTGGTCAAAATTGAAAAGGGAGGGGTTATTTGAAGTTCAGCAAATTGCAAACTGTATTGATTTTTGGAGTAAAAATATTAATCATTTAAAATACAGATGATAGGTATTTTATTTCTTTTTTTACGGTTTACACTTACCGAATGTGTTCAACTATGTACACTAACTATAACGGTAATAACAGCTACCATTTTAGTTAAAACATATCAAAGAAACAAAAAGAATGAATTAGAAAATCATTTTTTCAAGTTGAAAATTGATGCTTATTCTTCTATTGTATATGAATTTGAAAATCTTTTCGCAAAACTTAGAGAAGTTATCAATGATTTTGATAACGCTATTAGGCATGAAGAAACGATGCCAGATAAACGACTACAGGTAATTAAAGAACAAATAGATAAGTCGATTTTACAGGGAGACTTGTTAATAACTAAGTATTCTATATTTTTTCTTCCATCTACCGTGGAGATTTTACAAAGATTTACGGAAAATCTTTATGGGTATTATGACGATGCTCTTACTTTAGAAAAGGCAAAGGAAGTATTAGAGTCATATTATGACAGACAACTAGAGCTTGCCAATAAGATAAATGTAGAAATAAGAAAAGAACTAAAAATAGAAGATTTAAATAAATCCTTGTTTCAAAGATATTGAGCTTTAAGATACAGTCTACACATCAATCTACATAAATTAAAGGGTAAGTATGAGTGCTATAAAAACGATACAAGAGCAACACACTGCTGGACCACAGGCAATAGGATTCGACTATCAATTCTATTACTTTATGCTTCTAGCACTTGACCTCAAATTCGGTCAAAAAATTGGATTTGAAGTTAAGGATGATGTGCATATTGATAAAGAAGATGGAACAACAACATTGTATCAGGCGAAACATACAATCATAAAAAATTCAAAAGGCAATCCTCAGAATTTAACCGATTTAGATATTGACTTATGGAAAACGCTGTCCACTTGGATTGATTTTATTAATGCAGATAAAAGTTCTGATTTTCTCAATAAACATACTTTTATTTTAGTAACGAATAAAAGTGAAAATAACAATGATTTTATAACGACACTTAATACATTCAAGACAGATAATAATTCTGATGTGGTCAAGTTGAAAATAGATGAATTGGCAAGTAAAACTCAAGACGAAACACTCAAAAAATACTTTAAAAAAGTTACCAAACTAAGCAAAAGTAAGCTTGGGGTATTTTTAAAGAAATTAACGATAGAAACAGGTGAGGATGAAATTATTGATAAGATTAAGAAAAAAATACTTGAAAAATTCTATCAAGAAAACTTAGTTGACCCCATATTTGAAAGCTTATCATCAAATTTGAATTCAGCAAAGTATTTAGATATAAAAGCTGGTCAAAGATTTGAAATTTCTGGCGAAGATTTTGGAAAACGGTTTGGGAAATGTTTTAAGGTAGCAACCGAACTTAAACCACTCCCTAAAAGAAATTTGCCTGTTCTACTGCCCGATGATTTGGAAAGTCAGGTTTTTGTAAAGCAATTAATTGATATTGGAGAAATACAAAGTGGTTCAAATTATATTAGAGATTACACAACTCATATGCTCAAATTTTTGAATGAATTTTCATATTGGTCAGATGAGAACTTTGTACTTCCCACAGACATAGAAGAATTTAAAAGAAATAGCATTCAAATATGGATAAATGAGTTTAGATCAAAATATAGACAGATTGAACGTCAAATTAATAATGGTTCTTCTATTGAGGATTTAGAAGATGATATTAAAAGTTTAGGAATCGAAATAGTTGATTATATAAGAAAGCAAGATTTGTCAATACAAGGTTTCTCAGCATTAGGGATTGAATTTAGTAATGGATATTATTACACTTTATCTGATAATTTGGAATTAGGCTGGCATTTTGATTGGAATAATAAATACAAAAAAGAATGAAAGAGGTCTACTATGTGTATAATAATGAAGCAATTGCAAGTTGTGTCTTCTTGTCGATATTGAATAAAATTGAAGGCCTGGATATTGCTCGTTCCTGTTTGGTCTTACCATTTTTATTAGATGATCGAACAGTTAGTTATTTGTCAAAAAAGCAAGACACTGAATTGGTATTAGAGGAAATGATAAAAGATCAGCCAAGATTATTTGCATCATTCAACAAAAGATATTTATCACTGTTACCAGTTACAATTAATTCTTTGACAATATTAAATGCTAGTAATCAAATAAATATAGGAAGTGAAATCGTAATAAGTGTTGCATTAGATTCTGATGATAAAACTTTAGGCGACAGATTTAATAAAATACGGGAAGTTATTCCAACATTTTTATCAATGATAGAAAAATATTCTACCATTCAACTTTACAAAATCCTAAAAGTACAATTATGAAATTTATACTTCACGAAATAAAGCTTTGGTTTAAGGATGAGAATACTGAACCTAAAAACTATCAATTTTTGCCTAACAAGGTAAATGTAATAACTGGTGATTCTACAACAGGTAAAACAAGCTTTTGGAATATTATTGATTATTGTCTTTTATCTGGCAAAGTAACAGTTCCAACTGAAATTATCGACAAGGTTTTATGGTTTGGAATTCGTTTTACCATAAATGGCAAGGAAATGTCGATAGTTCGAAAAACACCAAGTAACGGCTCTGTTTCTGCAGATGTTTTTTTCGCTTTAGGTTCTTTCCCTAACACACCTTCAAACAATGGAGAAATAGCAGAAATAAAGGCAATCTTAGATGAAGAATTTGGGATTAGTGATAATTTAAGATTTCCATTTGGAAAAGGATTAGGCAAAACAACTTTCAATATTTCGTATAGGCATTTTCTACTTTTCAATTCATTAACGCAAACTATTATTGATGCACCTGAAACGTATTTTGACACCACGTTTTATGGAAAAGAAGAATATGATAAAGCTTTGAGCCACATTTTTGATTTGGTTATAGGTGTAAATGATATGGAGAATATTAAAGCCATTGAGCGTTTACAGGAAATCGAAAATGGGTTAAAGACAATTCAAAATCAAGAAAAAGGTAATCAAAATAAAATCAAAAATTTTGAAACAGAAATATTCAGCTTAATTGAAAAGTGCAAAACATACAATTTCATTGAATACTCCGATTCTTTCGATGATGTAGATAATGCAATATTGACAATTAAAGACATTATAGATAATACAAAAAAGGTTGCAGAAAATTCAAAATTGTTTTCAGAAGTTAATGGCTTGTACAAAAATAAGAATGAATTGCAAGCACAAGTTAATGCTATAAGCCAATATCAAAGAGAATATGATTTATATAAAAAAAACTTAAATAAATCTGCTGATAGTCTACAACCTATCGAATTTTTAAGTCAAAAATTATCCGACCAATTAGTGGATTCATACGAAACAAAACTATTTGTAGAGTCTTTAGAATCTTCTTTGAAAAATATTAAAGCAAACCTTTCAAAAAAAATCGCAGAACCTTTAAAAGTTACAGGTGATGTAAAGGAATTGCGCGCACAAATTCAGGAAATTGACAAACGAATAGTTCAACTTAACGAGATTAAGAAAAATTATCAATCAGAAGGAGAAAAGTTTATTATACTTGGAGAAATCAAGCATGCGTACGAACAAATTTTAAAAAGAGAAGTAATTAAGCCTATTGATACAATCAAACTAAATAGCTTGAACGAAGAAAAAGAAAGATTATTAAAAGTACCGCAAGAAACCTCACAAATAAAATTTTCAATGAAAACACTTTTAAACCAAAGTATTCAGCGAAATTTCAACCAATTAAGCTCTTTGGCAAAATACAATAATAGTCGAGTTGAGTTTAGTAGTGAAAAAATGATTTTACAATTAATACCTGATGGACAGATTTTTGCATTAGATAACGTTGGAAGTGCATCAAATTACATGTTTATGCATCTATGTCTCTATTTAGGTTTACACGAGCACGTATTAAATATTGAGCAGGACCACATACCTGAATTTTTATTTATTGACCAACCAAGTACGCCATATTACGAAGGGAAAAATGATGATAAAGCAAAACTACTTGATGCTTTTAAATTATTGGATTCTTTTGTTGGATACATCAATTTCGAAAAGAAGAAGCATTTTCAAATTATTATGGTAGAACACGCATCCAAAGAATATTGGATAGACAACAACTTATCATACTTCCATACTGTGGATGAATTTATAGACGGGAAAGGATTAATTCCAAATGAGATTTACAACAACTAATTATGCAAAATATAACATTAGGTCAAATTAATAAATTTATTGTTCATTTTATTGGTAATAAGAACAACGGAGACGGTGTGCGTTTTGCTGATATTCTTACTGATTTTGATAAAATTGAAGAACATATCAGACAATTGGCAAATAATAGCTTTAAGTTTGAGGAATTATATCGCTTCTTTTTTCTTCCAAATTTAGACCTCAATCCTGTTTATCAATTCGTAAGTTCTATTTTTAAAAACAAAGAATCATTTATTGAACAATCACAAAATGCAGGTCGATATTTATATGACAAGAGTACTCATCCACAAATAAAAAGTGGTGAGTTATGCATAATTTATTTCAACGATTGCAAAATTAATGATGAAATAGTTGACTGTATTGGGATTTTTAAATCAGAAAACAAAGAAACTATCCTTAAAGTTAATAATAAAGAAAATGGATTTGAATTGACAGATGAAAAAGGAATAAATGTAAATAAATTAGATAAAGGATGCCTAATCTTTAATACTGGGAAAGAAAATGGTTTTATAATTTCTGTCGTTGACAACACTAACAGAAGCTCAGAAGCTCAATATTGGAAAGATGAATTCTTAGGTATTCAACCAATCAAAAATGATTTTCACCAAACGAATCAATTTTTAGGTATTACAAAACAATTTGTGACCAAACAATTAGAAGAAGACTTTGAGGTAAGTAAAGCGGACAAAATAGATTTTTTAAATCGTTCGGTAGATTATTTCAAAAAACACGAAACTTTTGATAAGAAAGAATTTGAGGAAGAAGTTTTTGCAAGTAGCAATGTAATAGAGTCATTTCGAAAATTTGATCAAACTTATAGACAAGAAAACGAGGTAGAACTTTTAGACAATTTTGAAATATCTGCCCAAGCTGTCAAGAAACAAGCTAGGGTTTTCAAAAATATACTAAAGCTTGATAAAAATTTCGACATATATATCCATGGAAACCGACAATTAATAGAGCAAGGTATAGACGAAAACGGAAGAAAGTATTACAAAATCTATTATGAAGAAGAGGCGTAGATTCTGAAAGAATATTTATAAAATATAGATTAAGATAAAATGGATAAAATATATTGTGTAAGAGCCGATTTTGGCAAATATGCTCATGAATTTATTAACGGAGGCTACGTGGGGATTGGTTGGCTATGGGGGACAAATTTATCTCATATTCAATCGAAAGATGATTTATATCCATTATACAAAGCTGAATACCCGAATGATATCAGTAATGTTGTGATTGGTCAACAAGTAGGTCAGATAGCAAGATTTTTGTTAGAATTGCAAGAAGGAACATTTGTAATTACACCATCTAGTGATACTGATTTTTTATATTATGGTACTATTGAAAAAGATAGCTATTATTACGCAGATGAAGATAATTGTCCATATAGACATAGAAAAAAAGTAAAATGGGAGAAGAAACCTATATTGAGAAGTGAATTTTCTGTCCCTTTTCAAAATACAATGCGATCTTCATTAACTGTATTTGCTGTTAATCATAAAAATAATTTTTTTGAAGTTATCGGAAGAAATGATTTAATCCCAAAATTAGAAAAAGAGGTTAAGCTTGATTATTATAAATCGGTTTTAGGCAAGATATTAGAATTACACGACAAAGAATTTGAAATTTTAGTTACCCATATCCTATCAGCAATGGGTTTTGAAGGTTCAGAACATACAGGTAGAGTTGGAGATGGTGGTGTAGATGCTACTGGTGAATTAGATGTTTCGGGTTTAGCCAAAATTAAAATTTTTGTTCAGGCTAAGAGATATAAACTTGGCCTAAAGATAAACCACAATGTAGTAAAAAACTTACGATCGAATATCCCATCGGGAGGACAAGGAGCATTTATTACGACAGCAGAGTTTCAAAAAAGAGCACAAGAAATTGCCAATGAACCAGGCTTTCCAAGAATAGGTCTAATTAATGGAGAACAGCTCGTTGATATTTTAACGGTTCATTGGACCGATATCCCTGATGATTTTAAGGAGAAACTGGGATTGAAAATTGGGCTTGTTATTTCATGAAGCTTGAATACTTTTCTTTTAATTACCTTTTATTTTCACATTATCTACCTAATCAACCTACAATTTTCAGAGAATTTAATGTAACTCATTGATAATGAAGGGTAGGTTACTTTTTGTATCGGCAAATAATCCCCCAAAACAACCACTAATTACGACAACTTACGACAACTAACACCCTGATTGTTAATAAGTTATGTTAATATTTCTCCGCCAATTTCTTGGAGGTTTACCACTATTTTTCGCATTTTTGTTGCTCATTTGTTGCTCGAGCGACTGAAATTTTCCCCAAAAAAATCATGGGTGAAATGATGTCGCTTATCGACACTTAACGACACTAAAAAACATTAAACGGCGCTAATAAGCCACTATTTGAGGGGAAATTACCACTGATGTTCTGGGGCTAAAAGTCCTGTCGACCTACAACAAATGCGACAAAAAAGGATGAAATGAGTAGCAATATAACAGTTGAACGAATCTGCGAACACTGCGGCAAGACATTCTTGGCAAAAACGACGGTCACGAAGTACTGCAGCCTGAATTGTAACAGGCGGCACTACAAACAAAAAATCCGTAATATAAAGATTACTGCCAGCAATGAACAGATGCTTAGTGCCCGTACAAAAGCGATCAATGACCTGCCTGCTGAGTTCCTTACGGTGAAACAGGCTGCTCGCCTGCTTCACTGCAGTAAAAGGATAATTTATCAGCAGATCAATAATGGCAGGATCAAAGCAATTCAGCTTAGCAAACGGAAAACACTGATCAAAAGAAAGCATTTGGATAAGGCCTTTAAACAGGTCGATTTTCAGCCGGTTCAGCAAACTGAAAGAGCTAAAAATCCTGCGCTGGTTTACTGTATAAGTATGACTGATGCCCAACAGCATTTTGGTATATCAGAAAAGGCACTTTATGACCTGATCAAACGGAATGATCTTGAAGTATTCTCTAACGGAAAGTTCAACTATGTACTTCGATCAGCATTGAACCAAATATTTTATAAAAGTTAATAAGTTATGGGAAGCGTTACATTGAGAAGGAAAAATCTTATTACCGGGAGGCAAAGTCTTTATTTGGATTATTATCCTCCGTTTTTAAATAGTAAGACCGGAAAAGCCCAGCGTTCTGTTACGCTGAAATTATACCTGTTCACAAAACCTGAGAATGAACTGCAGCGCATTCATAACAAAGAAACACTGCTCACCGCTCAGACCGTCTGTGCACAGCGCCAGATCGAAATACAGAACAGGCACTTTGGGATCATTTCAGAACAGGATCGAAATGCAAGCTTTACCGAGATTTTTAGACAGGTGTCCAAAAGCCGCCGGAAATCAATGAATGATCACTGGGAAATGGGACTGCGTTATTTTATTGCCTTTAGCGGTCATGATCTGCGTCTGCCGGAGCTCTCTGACTTTCTTTGTGAAGATTACAAAAATTATCTGTTGAGCGGCCCCAGGATCTCGCGCTATGGACGGCCGATCAAAAGGAATACAGCAGTTACTTATTATGCCAAATTCCGGGCCGTATTGCGTCATGTCTACAGGCGAAAGCTCATCCCACTGGATCTGCATGCAATGGTTGATCCTATATCACCAAAAGAAACGAATCGGGAAAGACTGACTATGGAAGAGTTCCAGCATTTGGCAGATACACCTGCCAGCTCGGACTTGATGAAAAATGCAGCGATTTTTTCCGGGCTTACCGGGCTTAGGTGGTCGGACGTGAGTACGTTGCACTGGTCTGAACTTAGGGGTAGTCCAGGCAGTTTTGAAATTCAGTTTTCGCAAGGTAAGACAGAGAAGGCAGAGGTAATGCCCATATCGGATCAGGCTGTTGCCCGCCTTGGAGACCGAATGGCACCGGGAGATTTACTTTTTCCAGGCCTGAAGTACAGCCAGCTAAAATCATTCTTTACCAACTGGTGTACTGCTGCGGGTATTTTTAAGAATATCACCTTCCACAGCTTCAGGCATACTTTTGCCACACTTCAGCTCGAGCTGGGTACTGATATTTACACCGTATCTAAACTCCTTGGACACCGCTCCCTGAAAAATACCGAAATTTATGCCAAGATCGTGGATAAAACCAAGCGCCAGGCGGCGGCTAGGCTTTTGCTAAAAGATGTTGAAGATGAAAGTATCGGTGGTGGCCAAGAAAAAAGACCGGCTATTTTTATCCTGCACAGAAATGAGGAGAAATTTGGCGTAAGCTAAATGAATATGTCCTTTTTATCCAAGTGATTGCTTTTACTTTGCGATTCGTGAATGATTTCAGATGCGGTTTTACGTCTGGAAGCTGAGACCCAATTTTTGAGTTCCGATTGGCTAAAGTACAATCGTCTGCCCGGCTTGCTTACCGGTATCTCCATTCTACTGACTTTAGAGTATAGGGATTGCACGGAAACCTTTAGGTAATCAGCAGCTTCCTTTACCGTTAAAAGGTCGCTCGATCCGTCATCCGCCGGATTAAGGTCTGATACCATTTCTTCGATCCGTTCTACTTTTTCAAATAACTGACGGATGATTTCGGGAAGTTTCTCAAAACCAAATGGTTCCATATCGCAGTCTAATTTACCGCAATTTTGGGCATTATTTTGCTGATATTATCCAATATTGGACGGATTGGACTTTTGATGTATTGCCTGCAAATTCCGATCCGCCCTTCTGCGCATTTACGCTGATCTAAGCCGGGAAGCAATAAAAATACGGACACTATATATTGGCAATAAAAAGTATGGCAACCTTGCCATTCTGACCAATAGTCTGCAAAATATGAAAACCACTTGTATTTAAGTCAGGGGTTTATTAAGTTTAAGAAACAAACCGTTATGAACCAGAACCCAATTGTATTATACATAGATGCTAACAACAATGACAGCTTTCTAAGCTATACCCAAAATCCAGATAAGATTTCTAGAAACATCAATCATTTTGGAGAAGAATATGCCCAAGATATAGAAATACGAAAATCTATATACACCGATGATGTAGTCAGTATAAACATTGTGGGAAAATATATCTGCATTCTACATACCAATACAGAATTCCAAAGGATGCTCCTTTTTGATGCTATGGCTATTCCGGATGTAGATATGGTTGAGACTTTTTTATCCAAACTGTACAATAGCGCGTTATCTGATAATTTCTTATACAAACTTGAATATCTAAAGACTCATTCTTCCCGGCCTTTTTATCCAGTTTTGTTAAGCAGTGATGTTCCTTCCGCTGAATAAAACTTCAAACAGAAAAAATCAGCCTCAGTAACATTTATTTTCCTGCTGATATTGCCTCAAGTTCAGATCGCAGCCTTTCTATACTTTCCTTCTTATAAATCTGGCTGGCGAACTGCATCCATTTCAATGCATCGAGCAACGATTTATCACTTTTGTGTAGGTCTTGTTTAAAAAAATCAGAAACGGTATACAGGATAGTCGCTATATTGGCCGAATACTGAACCGCTGCTAGTTTTTTTTCTTCCTCAAAATTAGGAATCTTGGTACCATCTTCTTTCCCGCTCAAAAAAGGCCACATAGCCTGCTCAAACAATATCTTGTCCTTCACTCTGATTGAATCAAGCGGAATAGACATCTGTTTTTCCGCTATCCTATATCCTACTTTCTTTAATCCGGAAGTATCCCTGGCGGTATGGTAGTAATGCAGGGCGAGATTATCTACTGAAGGGAGTTGTTTTTCGGCAAGCAAAGGTCTTAAAATTTCAACATAGGTCAAATAATGCTTAGCATCATCAACTCTTCTGTCCTTAACTGCTCTTCCAAGTGCATAATAGAGCAGTTTATCATACAGTTTTTGAGCCACTAGCTGCTGATCACCTTTAGGAACCCCATTAATATGTTTTAAAATAACGGCAAGTGCATCTGAAGGCGTACTTCCGATGTTTTCACTTAAAAAATGTAATGTACTGGCAGCATTTCGTTCGTCATCCGAAATTTGCGGAACATAGACATTAAGTATTTCTGCATTATCCAGTCCCATCTGTCTACGTTTAATAACCAGCCGCTTCAAAAAATCCTTATTTCTATCTCCATCTTTGAAACGGGCTTCCATCTCTGCAAGATCCCTCACCTTAAACTGATTTAGTGCTTCTTTACCGGCTGTTATAAATTCTGAAGCTTTAAGATAATCTCCGTTTCTATAAACTAAATTTCCCAGCGTGTCTAAGAAAAGATAGGTCGGGTATGCCTTAACCGCATAACTGTCGGCTAATTTAATCCCTTCACCCCGTTCGGCATTCAAGCGGTAACTGATAAATGAGCTGTTGTAGATTTGAGCCACCTCGTTTGAAACAAAAACTTCCCTTTCCATGCGCTTACACGGCAGGCACCAATCGGTATAAACATCAACGAAGATGGGTTTGCCTTGCCTTGCAGATTCTTTGAGTAGAGATTTCCAGTCCCCCTTGAAAAATTTTATCCCATTAGGACCGGCAGTCTGGGCGGCAGCTATCGTAGCTAAACCCGAAAAGATCAGAAGCAGGGAAAAAAGGCGCATTTTCATAAAATAAATATCGCCCAAAAATCCCATAAAAAAAATAAGCAATATCCATTTAGAAAACAAGCGAAGATTTAATAAGTTAGCGCTATTAAAGTTTGCTAATCCAACTAAACCATCATCAGCCTCCCCCTTCCTCTAACATCTTTCAGCCCTCCGGTAAGTAATGGTCAGAGCAAATTAAAAGGACGGCCAGCTGAGTTAGAACAATTTGTAAGATTATCCCTTTTTGGCTTTTCTGACCGCAGATACAGGTTTTATCAAAGCGCTATATTTCACAATCAGTCAGGCATTACCTTTTCATTATCTTATTATCTTAATGGAGAACCATAATATCGATCCCTGTTCAAAATGCCAACGACATCCATCTCAAAGGTATTTACAGAAGTATTTTTTTTTTGTATTTACCGGCTTTTCATTAACTTGTTTACATGGAGATAAATGAGTCAAGCGAATATGTTAAGGCGAGAGCCTTGCTCCTAGCCGAATATTTCAGTCAGCGCGGATGGCTGGTGACCGCAGGAAAAAACAACTGTATACTGATTTATGTGCAAAATGAAGAGATATGCAATCTTACTGGAGACCAATTGATGGAGATAATATGTGAATCTGACTGGCATATACCGGGGACAGGCTTAAAGACCAGTCCGGTTACCTACATGTTTTACCATCGGGGCGAATTTTACACAAAATTCGAGGTACTTTCCAGTAGTGAATATGATATCTATGATAATGATTGAATCAGTTGATAACCCCAGGGCGTAGTTGAAATAAAAGATAAAAGCAAAACATCTGCCTCTTCAACATCAACAAATCCCGGCATATACTCCAGCACCTCTTTTGGCAGCCCTGGTGATTGTCCTGATTCCCTAAAAAACTCAGCTGTTTCCATATCCAGCACAAATGTGCAAAATAATTTTAAAATGCTAATATTTTTAGCATTATATTTGTCCATGTAAAAACAAAAAGGAGGTTGATCATGGAACAGGCAGCAAAAAAACAGGTCATTGAAAGCTTAAGGGAGCAGATCCTTTCCATGCAGGGTTATAAGACCGTATCCAAAAGTCAGCACAACATCTCAGGTCTCGAGCTTTTTGCACCTGCTTTTCCAGGCAGCTCTTTCCCGCTTCAGGGTAGCCATGAATTCATATCCGAAAGCCAGGAACAGACCGCGGCCAGCAGTGGCTTTATCAGCGGGATACTGTCCGCACTGATGAAGGACGGCAGTCCCTGTATCTGGATCAGTGCCTCCAGAAAATTCTTCCCGCCGGCAACCAAAAGATTTTCGCTAAATGCGGCATCTATTATCTTCATCGACCTGCAAAACGAAAAAGAACTCTTATGGGTGACCGAAGAAGCACTTAAATGCGAAGGACTCGCTGCTGTGGTCTCCGAAATCCCGGACTTGAATTTTGCCACCTCCAGAAGATTTCAACTAGTGATCGAAAAAAGCAAGGTCACCGCCCTATTCTTAAGGGAAAATCCAAGAATACTCTCCAATACCACCTGTTTGGCCCGCTGGAAGATCAGCCCATTGCCCAGCATACTGCCAGAAGGCATGCCCGGTGTTGGTCAGCCCAGCTGGAAAGCAGAACTGTTAAAAGTGCGTAACGGCGAAGGTGGCACCTTTGAAGTATGCTGGTCTGGCAGCACATTCGAGCAACCACAAAAAGAAAACACCAGGGCTTTACCTATCCATGAACTGCAGACAGGATAAAGATGACAAAACGATTTTTAAGCATATGGTTTCCGTTTCTGCTAACGGACTGGAAGACTA
This sequence comes from Pedobacter riviphilus, assembly GCF_014692875.1. Taxonomy (NCBI): domain Bacteria; kingdom Pseudomonadati; phylum Bacteroidota; class Sphingobacteriia; order Sphingobacteriales; family Sphingobacteriaceae; genus Pedobacter; species Pedobacter riviphilus. The sequence continues at coordinate 2,545,536 of NZ_CP061171.1, forward strand.
TCCGCCGCCCGGAATGGAAAGAACGGGCGATGGTATGTGCTGGAACCGGTCACGGACGTATGATGGTCACCGCTACAAACAAGGAAGCAAACGCCCAGGGCATCCATAACGGAATGCCACTTGCCGATGCGCGGGCCATTGTCCATGAGCTCGAAGTCTTTGATGAAAAACCGGGAAGAAAAGAAAAACTGCTCGAAGGCCTTGCCAGATGGGCCATCCGTTACACCCCGCTCTCTTCTACCGACCCCGATGGCATCCTGCTTGACATCACGGGATGCTGTCATTTATGGGGCGGAGAAGAAGCCTACCTTAAGCATATCAGCAGCAGACTCCAATCGTCAGGTTATACCGTAAAAGCGGCAATCGCCGATACCATTGGCACTTCCTGGGCACTGTCCCGTTATGGTAAAGGAGCTGAGATCGTAGCACCATACCAACAGCACTTTGCTTTACTTCCCCTTCCACCGGCAGCACTCAGGATCCCGGGTGAAACCACCGAAAAACTGCACAAACTGGGCTTAAACCGGATTGAACGCTTTATAAACATGCCCCGCAGCACCTTAAGAAGAAGGTTTGGCGAGAACCTGCTCATCAAAATAGCACAGGCCATGGGCGATGAACCTGAGGCCTTTATCCCAATTAGCACCATTCAGGAATTTGAAGAAAGGCTGGCCTGCCTGGAACCTATCCGCACAGCCAAAGCTATTGAAATTGCCATCGAAAGACTGCTTGGTAAACTTTGTTTAAGACTTAAAAAAGAAGGATTGGGCCTGAGAAAAGCAGTACTGAAAGGTTACCGGATAGATGGAAAAACAATATCAACTGCTATCGGCACCAACCGCCCAAGTGATGACCCCATACACCTGATGAAACTCTTTACACTCAACATTTCGGGAATTGCACCTGGTATGGGCATTGAGCTTTTCACGCTAAGTGCTGAAAAGACCGAAAAAATGGAACGTCCACAGGAAAAAATCTGGGCCGGTCAGGCCGGCCTTGACAGCCAGCCGCTGGCAGAATTACTGGACCGCGTAGCTGGAAAAGTGGGTAAAAATGCCATCCACCGTTACCTGCCCAGGGCAGACTACTGGCCTGAAAGAGCAATTAAACAGGCTAAAGATCTCAGTGAAGACAGCGGAATAAATTTCTATAATCCCTTGAACCGTCCCATACAGCTGCTTCCAAGACCGGAACGGATCGAAGTTACCGCACCCATCCCCGATTATCCGCCCATGCTCTTTATCTACCAGGGTGTGCGTCACAGCATCAAAAAAGCAGACGGACCGGAAAGACTCGAGCGTGCCTGGTGGCTGGAAGAAGGAGAACACCGTGATTATTATACTGTCGAAGATGAAAAAGGGAACCGCTACTGGCTTTTCCGCTCAGGCCACTATGCCGCCGAAAACTCGGCCTGGTTTATCCATGGATTTTTTGCCTAAAAAGAAAAGCGATGGAATATACCGAACTTCAGGTCACCAGCAACTTCAGTTTCCTGCGCGGCGCTTCGCACCCCGAAGAAATCGTGGAAGAGGCTGTCCGCATGGGTTATAAAAAAATTGCCATTACCGATCACAATACCCTTGCAGGGATCGTGCGTGCACACGCCGCCACCAGAAAACTTGATTTCCAGCTCATACCCGCCTGCAGGTTAAACCTTGTGGACGGTGCATCCCTGCTCGCCTATCCCACGAACACCGAAAGCTATGGCAGACTCTCTGCACTGCTCAGCCTTGGCAATCTGCGTACCGAAAAAGGCAGCTGCGAACTTTATAAAAAAGATATATTCGAATATTCAAAAGATATTATTTTCATCGCCATCGCACCAGATAGCCTTTCGGAGAACTTTGATTTTCAAGCGGACTTTTACGCAGACCTTCAGACCTACAAAGAGGGACTTGGGAAAAACCTGTACCTGGGCATTAACAGGAGCTATCAGGGAGAAGACCAGAAGAGGATGTTCCGCCTTTCGGAAATCTCCAAAAAAAACGGTATTCCGCTGGTGGCAACCAATGATGTCTATTACCATAACCCCGAAAGGCGTGAACTGCAGGATGTACTGACCTGTGTAAGGGAAAAATGCACCATCCAAAATGCAGGCTACCTGCTTTTCCAGAATGCCGAGCGGCACTTAAAGCCGGAAGAAGAAATGAAAAGGCTTTTCCGACAATATCCCGATGCACTCAAAAATGCCGTAAAAATTTCTGATGCCTGCACTTTTAGCCTTGATAGCTTAAAATATATTTATCCAGAGGAGATCACCTCGGAAGGCAGAACGCCGCAACAGGAACTGGAATACCTGACCATAAAGGGGGCGCACGAAATCTTTGGTGAACACCTACCCAAAAAAGTAACCGATAACATCAGCCATGAGATGAAATTCGTGGAGGAAATGAACTATGCTTCCTATTTTCTCACCGTTTACGATATCGTGCGTTTTGCAAGGAGCCAGCATATCCTTTGCCAGGGCCGTGGCTCTGCCGCCAACTCCACCATCTGTTACTGTTTGGGCATCACCTCGGTCGACCCCACCAAATTCGATCTTTTATTTGAACGTTTTATATCTTCCGCCCGCAACGAACCGCCCGACATTGATGTGGACTTTGAACATGAACGCAGGGAAGAAGTCATCCAGTACATCTATAGTAAATACGGACGCGACCGCGCAGCCATTGTAGCCACCGTCACCCAGCAGCGCCAAAAAGGTGCGATCCGCGATGTGGGTAAAGTGATGGGGCTATCAGTGGATACCATCAACCGGCTCTCTTCCTCCATCTGGGAATTTACCGATGAATGGTTCGAGGGCGGAAAACTTACCGAACAGGGCCTCAACCCGAATGATCCACTGCTTCGAAAAGTGCTTAGCCTTACCGCCCAGATGATGGGCTTTCCAAGACAGCTGGGTCAGCATACAGGAGGCTTCGTCATCACCAGGGGCAAACTGACCGACCTCTGCCCCATCCTCAATGCCCGTATGGAAGAGCGCACCAATATCGAATGGAACAAAGACGATATCGACACATTGGGCTTTCTCAAAATCGATGTACTTGCCCTTGGCATGCTGACCTGCATCAGAAAAGGATTCGATCTGGCCAAAGCGCATTACAACCTTGATCTGACCATGGCCAAGATCAACGAAAATGAAGATCCCAAGGTTTATGAAATGATCAGCCATGCCGATACCCTGGGCGTTTTCCAGATCGAAAGCCGTGCCCAGATGTCCATGCTGCCACGCCTGAGGCCCAAATGTTTTTATGACCTGGTGATCGAAGTAGCCATTGTACGTCCAGGCCCCATCCAGGGTGATATGGTCCATCCCTACTTAAGACGGCGTAACGGAGAAGAAAACGTGGAATATCCTTCCGAAGAGTTAAAAGATATTCTGCACCGAACATTAGGCGTTCCCCTCTTTCAGGAACAGGCCATGAAGATCGCCATTGTTGCCGCAGGCTTTACCCCAGCAGAAGCAGATGAGCTGCGCAGGAGCATGGCCACCTTTAAGGCCAAGGGCATGGTGACCAAGTTTGAAGAAAAACTCATCACCGGTATGACCAGTAAAGGTTATACCGAGGACTTTGCCAGACGCGTATTCAAACAGCTCGAAGGTTTTGGAAGCTATGGTTTCCCAGAAAGCCATGCGGCCAGTTTTGCCCTGTTGGTCTACGTATCCTGCTGGCTCAAATGTTATTATCCCGATGTCTTTGCCACAGCCCTGCTCAACAGCATGCCCATGGGCTTTTACCAGCCTGCCCAGATCGTCATCGATGCTAAAAAGCATGGCGTGGAAATCAGGCCCATTGACATCAATTATTCCACCTGGGACAACCGACTGGAAGAAAGGTCCGGAAAATTTCATGCACTCCGCTTAGGTTTTAGGCAGATCAAGGGCATGAATACTGAAGATATCGAATACCTGACCAATGGCAGAAAAAAAGCATACAGTCATATCCACGAACTAATGGATGCCGGGCTCAGCTTATCTGCCCTGGAACGGCTTGCCGATGCCGATGCCTTCCGCTCCATTGGTTTGGACAGAAGAGCTGCCCTTTGGGAAGTATCCGCCATGGCCGACCGCCCGGTTGCACTCTTTGAAAACCAGCCTTCAGAAAGCAGCCTGGAAATGCAGGCCACCCTGCCCCTGATGAGCAAAGGTGAGCACGTGATCCAGGACTATGCCTCCACATCCTTATCGCTAAAAGCACATCCGGTGAGCTTTGTACGTGAACAATTAAGCCTGCTCCGCGTTTTGCCAACCCAAGACCTTGCGCAGGCAAAAGACGGACAGACCATAAAAGTAGCAGGTCTCGTCCTGGTCCGCCAGCGTCCCGGTACAGCCAAAGGCGTATGTTTTATCACCATTGAGGATGAAACAGGATTTACCAATCTGGTCGTATTTGAAAACCTGTTTGAAAAATTCCGCAAAGAAATCATCCAGTCCAGACTACTGATGGTTGAAGGAAAGCTGCAGATAGAAGGCGAAGTGATCCACGTAATCGTCAAACGTTGCTTTGATCTCACCAACCTCCTGCGATCAATGGACAGGGAAGAAAACAACGGTTTCCCAACAGTCGCTTTCTCCAGATCTGATGAAAGGACAGCAGCCTACTCCGGTAAAGATTTACCAGATAAAGGCACTCCGGTAGACTTCGTAATTCCGGGAGGCAGAAATTTCAAGTAGGGATTGTTACTGCATTGCTCTGATGCTTCAAGCGTCTTGCTGGCCAAATTCCGGTCTGAATAGAATATTTAGTTTGAAGGTTGAGCCGATGAAAGTAGATTGGGAGGATTAGCGCCCATTTACACGCTCAGGTGAAGATATAGCTATATATCAACTTACAAAGTTGGCGAAAATCCTGAATCTGATTGAATTTTTTATAATTGGTTTTTATATCTTTAAAAATGAAAAAATACTTAGCGCCTCTCCTTTTATGCCTCGTGTTGCATTTCAGCTGTAAAAAACAAAACCCGAGTGAACCGGAACCGCCTGAGGTGAACCTTTATACCGATCAACAGGTTATTGGAAAATGGGTGTATCAAAGCCTGAAAGTCAATGGAACAACCTACCCTTATCCGCATAGAAGCGGTTGTGGGAAAGATCGTTTTTATTTTCTAAACAGGCCTAGCCAGGACCATGATTATGTGGAACTAATCCACCTTAATTCCAACTGTGCGCTTCAGACTACAGATATGGACTGGAAACTCAAAGGAGAAAATCTTATTTTGAATTTTGGTTCTCAGCAGTTCATCTACAAAATACTAAGACTCAACTCGAGCAACTTTGATGTACTTGTCAATACCGATTATGATGGAGATGGCAAAGTAGACAAGCTAGAGATTTATGCCACCAAGGAAAACTGTAGTACAGGTGACCCGTACTGCCAAAACTAAACATCGGTTTTCAAGGGCGTTATGACTCCGGCAAGCCCCTATTCAAGAGTACAATAGGCAAATATTTGGGGATTTTTTCCGCCACCACCTCCACAGCGTTCCATACACAATCATTTCACAGCCCTGATCGCCTTATCAAAAGACAGCACCAGATTCTTCTGATCGATACCTTTTAAGGGAACATCATGAACACTACTGCCCAGGCCTGTAGTAAAATAAACATCAGCCTTAACCGGAGCACCCTTTTGAAGCCCCTCCTCAAACAAAGCGATCCCGAACAAAGTACTGTCCACCTTAGATGAAACGATTATACTTACCGTACCCAGATCATACTTTCCGTTATTCTTTAAGGTAACAACCTCTTCCTTTATAAGTATAGCTCACCCCTTTCAGGGTTTCCAGATAAGTCTTATTCTTACCGGTAATTCCCTGATAGCTCTTAGCATAAGCTGAAAAACCAGCAATTGCCAGCAGTAGAACTAAAATAATTCTCTTCATGACTCTTAAAAAAATAATTCAATTACTTCATTTTGGTAATCGCAGCTTTAAGATCTCCTATTTCATCATCGGGATCCCCTTCAGAAGCAAAGATTTGCGCGACATCCATTTCTTTGCCATATACCACTGCATTTGCAGCCGCATCAATCTCCAGCGAAGCGCCATTTACAGAGAGCCCTGCAAAAAGCCCCTTGCTACGGGAATAGGAATACACCTCGGCATCAAGTTTGTAATCGGTACTCACCGCAGAACTACGTCCAACAGGCCCAGCAGCGACAGAAAGATCACCCCCAAGGGTAAAGCTGCTTTTCTTGATCGCAGTCAGGCTAATGGCATGTGTAAAAACTAACACAAGTTCAGTCGACTGTACACCCGCCTGAAGACCGACACTTCCGCCGGTAATGGTTACAAAAACAGGATTGCTCCAGGAGCCGTCTGCCCTTTTCACCATTGCAATTCCCCTGCCGCGTTTCCCTCCGATAACAAAGCCTGCGTTGATCAGCTTTGGCACAATAACAATGCCCTGGGTAAGTTCAAGCAGTCTTGAGGGAATAGATTCTTTCATTTTCCCAAAACCCGAAAGTACCTGGGTTGAAGCCTTTATTCTTTTTTGCTCCTTGTTCTGAGCGGCGGCGGTATCTGGAAATAATAATGCTGCGCAGCAGAGCACAGCGAGATTCAGCTTGATCAAATTGATTGTGTTCATATATATAGAAAAATAACCGGCATTATTCAAGCAGATCTGCTATTACAAACGTTCCGGAAATGCAATATTATACCTTTTATTTCTTTTCCCGATGGGTCTACTGGTAAATTACCTTTCTGTGAGAAATCACCTGTGATAACCATAAAAATTCAAGAATACAATGGATTAACTGTGATCGGGCCTGTATTGGGCATTTCGGCAAAAATGGCCAGCCGTTCCGCATTTAAACTGTCACCCCATTTCGCTTTAAAGTGACCACCCGTTTCGGGGCAAACTGGCCGTTCTGATCTTTCGATCAGCTTTTTTCGCAACTGGCTTTCGGGAATAATTTTTCAATTTCTGCATAAAATAAAGGCTCCTGGGAGCATATCTACTATTCGGGATAGACTACGGTCACTTCGCTGTTTTGAAGGGGGTATGGCATTTTTTTACGCGTTCCAGTACCTGCGAATGGATTTTGATCGCTAGAAAGGTCTGAATTGAGGATAAATCCGGCAGTAAGATGGATTAAACCGAAAAGTCCTGAGGAAAATGGATTTGGATCCGAAGTGTATATTTGTTCAGAGGGAAAGGAACTTAGATGTGCATCATCCGGTAATCAATTTGGTGGCCAGTTTGGCCCGAAACAGAGGGGTCACTTTCACCGAAATACACACCCAAAAATACTTTGCATTTCTTGGATTGCCATGAACAGTAGTGCCATTTCTTGGCGTGGCTGGGCTCATATCAATACACCTCGAAAGTGTCCGCCAAGAGAAATATCGCCTATAATAAATATACCTTATTAAACAGCAAAAGCCCAACATTTCTGATGGGCTCTGCAATAACTCTATTCATTCCTCACACACCACAGGCGTACACCAGCGTGAGAGAGCTTTAGTCTAGACCAGGAGGTTTTTTTAATCTTAATCCTTGCAAATATTTGTTCTGAATACCATTATAATAATCTGAAATCCTTTTTTCAACATGAATCTGATCCCAGACAGCCAAGCGCTCTAATCCTATGCACTCTTGGCATTCTACTCTTTCACGGGTACCATTCCAATCTATCCAGCAAGTTGCTAAGTCACCTATCTCTTGAATAAAAAACGGAACCGTTTCTTTTAGGTCTGTAGGTAGCTCGCTGACCCCGATGATCTTCCATGCACCACTTTTTATGGCTTTATGGTTAACTAAAATTTTAAAGATAATTTTTGATCGTTCTATTAATGAAAGATCAGTTTCCTCTTGGTTTGTTTTAAAATCATAAAATGCATATACATAGTTTGCAATGATTCTGCCATAAGTATGGTAATCCTCGTCAATCTGCACTTTGAAAAATGCACTTAAAATTTCCTTTTGTTTCAACATAAATTAGATTCCTATATATTTATTTAATTCTCCGAATGTTTTACTAGCATTTTGATGATAAACTCTACCAAATGGATTTATTTTTGATACACCTCTAATATAATCACGTCAAGCAGATTGATGTATAACAAATCCTGCTCAATAACGGAAATAAATTTATGGTGAGCAGAAGTTATAAGCATAAATTTGATGAATTTCTGCGCAGCCGCCCACCGGGTTCGGAATCAGATATACAGCGGGCGATCTCATCAAATCAATTCGCAAGGCGATCAGAAGATGTAAACTCATCTGTGATCAGAACGCAAAAACGGCAAGTAAATCCAGTATGAGTCAGTCTGCGCACGGCAACGCTTTGAAACACAGCTGACAATTACCCTGGATAAACAATCAAAGACATCATTTCAGTAGCTGTTAGTCTCTGCATATCGGTAATGTGAATACATTACCACCAAAATTTCGGGCCGGAACTAAAGTCCGGCCTTTCACTCCTGCCCCTTGCGGTTAGGGCTTTTCGTAGTGATCAATATAAGGAGAAAAGATGCAAATGTCGGACTCTTGATTTGTCCTACATTCATCTTATCGGGAAAAGTCTGCTGCTAAACGATTACTAGCCGGACGGACTGATTGGACTGCACTCTTTTTTATTTTCCGGTGCTTGTAAACATCTACTTTTATGAACATATTTTAACTGTCTATTTTTTTAAGAGGATTTTTTTTATCTGCCCAAAACACTTTTCGTCTGAAAATTGTTTTTCAACCAATATCAAAGCGTTATCTGAAAAGCGCTGGTACATCTCGTTATCAAGAGCCAACCGGATAACCGATTCCGCAAACTGCTCACCGGTCTGGGCAGTCAGAAATGAATTTCCGATTCCCTGTTCGATACCACTGGAACCGTGATGGGTCGTAACAAGCGGTATACCATAAGCAAGCGCTTCAATATTTTTGATCTTCATACCAGACCCCATCCTTACCGGATTGATCGCTATATCTATTTGTGAATACATGATGTCAAGATCTGAAGCAAAGCCCTTTAAAAAAACATTTTCAATCCCATTGTTGAGCGGAACCTTGCGGCAGATCAGCCCATAGAGATGCAGCTCCAACCCGAGGCTTTTGGGAATTGACGGCCATACTTCTTTTAGGAACCAACAAATCGCATCTACATTCGGAAGATAATCGCTAGCTACAAAACCGATTACCTTGGGCGCTGCAGCGCGCTCCTTTCTTTTTATCCTCATGGGATGAGGGGCCAAAATCAGGTTCCTTTTACCGGTTTTTCTCGCTGAAATATCAAAATCATTCTTTGAAATCAACATCACCTTATCATATAACCTATAAATCTTAAATTCACGTTCCGCTGGCATCTCATAGTCCCAGTTATCGTATCTCAGACTGTTGAAACTTTTATTCCTTTCGCTGATAATATCATGTGCATCCAAAACCGAAACTACGTGATCGGGTATCGCCCTTAGAAAATAAGACAGGTGAATATATTCAATAAAGCAGATTTTGTAATTTTCGAAACTTAAAAGCTTATTGACCAGCAAAATATTCCGTTCCTCATCCGACTTATGTTCATGCTCAAGGAAAACAATATTTACCCTTGGGGGAAGAAGGGGTACAATATTCTCCGCAGGCTTTCGTCCAATGTAGACAATAGTCACCAAAGAATACCTGGCCAAGAAATCTATAAGTGCCCTTAAGCGGGCAATGTGGCCTGCGCCCGTACTCCATACCGCAATATCGGTTATTACCGCACATCTGATCATATCAATTTTCGGTTATTTTTTTCCTAGGGTGGTGGAGCCCTTTGTACTTCAAATCAAAGGGGCTGACAAAACGCCATCCGATGGACCTGTTGTATACCGGATTTACTACAGGGTCCAGATCAAGCATAGTCGCTATAGTGCCCAAACGGAGCTCGCTGTTGAGCCCCCTATACCCTTCTTTAAAAATTTCCTGTGAAATTGCGGACATCGCCCGCTCTGAAATCAGGATTCCGCAGAAAGGCGTAACCCCAACCGCAAACGGCCTGGCTTTATCTGGCAATTGGTGGACCGTTTTAAACCATACCCAATCATCCCGTTCGGGGTATTTGATACTTGGAACAACCAGCTCACAATCCCAGACCCTGGAGAAATAACTTTTCATATCGCAGTCACACCAGCAATCCCATTCCACAATAACATATCGCTCCGCTCTATTTTCGGTATTCGAGTACCAGTTAAAAACAGAAAGATCGGTACTTAACCAGGCGTCTCTCGGCTCGGACATGATATTCATGACCGTTATGATTTCAATTCCCGGATTATAATCCTCAAAACTTTTTCTGTTTTCTTCGAAGGCCAGAATTTTCTCCTTGTCACCTTCCTGGTGCCAACAGATCAATATGATCAATTCTTTCATCATCGGGGAAGCGTTTGTGTTCTATTTTTATGATCAGTTATCACCTCATCAAAGAAAATGAGCAAGTTATCAACGTGAAACTCAAAAGAGAAAACCTTCCGCTTTGCCCAACATTTGTTCTGCATTTTACTTATCATATTCCTATCATTTAATTTTTCTGCCAGTTCAGCATAAGTTGAGAAGAACAGACCAATTCCCAAACACTTTGTAAGGTTTTGGCTTGCCACGGTATGCACGGCATTATTCCTTTGAATCATGGGAAGCCCTGCAGCAGCCAGCGTGTTCATCCTGGCGGGATAATTCAGGTCGGGCCATTCGCATCTTAACAGATCTCCAAAATTATTGCTATCAGAGACATGGAGCCAACCGGCATCATATTTCGAAAGTTCAGCAGTCCAATTGGAAGCTTCACAATTTGGATGAAGATGAAGATACCTTTTTGCACTTTCAGGAATATCTCTTAACCAATTCCGGTAGGTTTTTTCATGATTTCCATAAAGGTGAATGTGTATTTTCTGACTTGACAGCACCGAAATATCTAAGGGCGTGAGTCCGAATGGCCTACCTGGAATGACAGTATGTACCTCTCCATCCAATGCAGATAACTTTTTAGACCTCCTATTTTTAAAATAGCGCTCAGATGGCAAATCCCCATCCAATAACATGGTTTTCGACCGCTCGGGGGAAAAAAATAAGCTGAACCAGGTTTTTGTTTCCTCATTAATATAAATCTGACCGTCAGATTTTGTGTAGAGATCAGCTAGCTTATCCCAGATGCCCATCTCCCTGCAAAAAAACGGTCCCTCCTTAAAATGCCATATGAAAGGGATATCAAGCCCGCTCATGAGCACCTCATGGGCCAGATCTACAGCGACATTGTTCAACAGCGCATATATTACGTCTGGTTTAATCTCGTTTATACGTTCTTTGTAACCGGAATACGGAATATCCTCAACATTACAGAATGGGATCGGACCAATGGTATTATAATAATACGGCTTTTCGATCCACAGACCATACAGTTTATGGCCCCTGTCCTCCAGTGCGCGTATCCGGTCAGCATTATAGGCAAGTTCCCCAACAATTAGTATTTTTAATGGGTTTGTTGAAGCCTTCTTTTCATCCTTTCCCTTTACTTCGGCAAAGGCTGAATGCTCATCTATAGAAAATCCACCAGCGCTCAAGAATCTAAGTTTATCCCTGACGCCGTAATGGTTTTTATAAATAAAGATATTTCCCCCATAAAACTCATTTATCAACTTATGCCTTTGCTTGGCATGAGAGACCCATTCAGCTGTAATCAGTTTTGTAGGGACAAAATCTCCTTTTGCCTTTAATTCTTTCCAGAACATCAGGCTTAAACTGTCCGTTACAATCTCTCTGCGCTCTTTCCATCTGACGTCATTCTTTTTATGTAATACCTGTACCAATTGTAAAGGGGGATCATTCTGGCTTCCATTTGAAACAGCGGCACGGCTAAAATAACTGTTGTCGCTATAATTGTATTTAATTCCTGAAAAGCTGGCAACAGCACCGATATTACCTAAAAGTGCATCATACATCGTCGAGAGATGGTTGGGATAGTAAATATCATCGGAGGGCAAATAGGCAATGAGACCGTATTTCGCCAATTTTATCCCCTTATTCAAACAAGCACCAAGCCCCTTGTTATCGGCATTTTTTAAATATCTTACATCCTTAACTTCATTTAAGAGCATTTGTATCACCGCATCAGAATCATCTGTGGATCCGTCATTGATAATGATGAGTTCAAACTGATTAAAATTTTGGGCTTTAAGACTGGATATAGCTGCTTTGATGTAAAAAGATTGGTTATAAGTGGGCATTATAACGGTGATGCCACTGTAAAATCCTTTTTTAGATTCCGTTGTTTTCATTTGAAAATTTGAGCGCGATAAAGAAATATGTTTTAAGATCGGGAGTTACCAGGTAGTTTTAAATCGTAATTTCGTATTCATATTGATAGATACTTTCTCCGTCTACAGACAGAGAAAGTACCACAATAACCCTACAAGTATAATATATCAATTGTTCAACAGGCGCTTATGACCAGTCTGGCATCAACAATTTAAAAGAAAGGCATTCGTTCATGATATTAGAAATGCTGCTTTACAGGTAAAAAAAATACCAACACACTAAACCCACTAGAAGAAAGAAAGCAAACCATCTTGCCCAATCGGCCTTTACGATCAATAAAACCGTACTGATTCCGCTGAAAATCATTACAAATCTATTTGATATCAGCATTTTTTTATTCATCGGATCAACGAAAAAAAGATACAAAATAAGACCCAAAAGAATTAAACAGAATAAAATAAGGAAATTGGTCAATCTTTTTTTTGCCATCTTAAAGTGATTTGTAAACTTTACCTAATTCATTTCCGTTCCTATCCTTTACCGTATACAAGACAGATGTTATCCCGCTATTTTCAGATTGCCAATAACTGAGCTTAGTCACCACAATTCCACCACCCGTGTAAGCTGCGTTCATATTCTCCCAGGTTTCTAAATTAATGTCATCCTGAATAGACTTTATATATAAAGTTCCACTAGCTATTGGGCTTTGGAAAAGAACATCGTTGGTTACGCCCGCAGCCCACATTGTCCTGGTTAAATTATGATCTGACTTTGTCATTTCACTGAGAAAACCTATTGCTTCTGTGTCGGTCAAGACCAGATTTTCAACTAAGCCATCTCTGGAAGTACGTTGAGCATAGTGTGGCATCTCGGAGGTCGCACCACCTATTAGTTGATTCTGCCAGGTAGCCCCGCCATCGAAAGAAACTTTATTATAAGGCATTCCAGATTCTGAAATATAACAATTAGTATCCAGAAGATAGGCTCCACTTGAATCAATCTGAAAAAAACTGCTATGCCCTCCATAGCCACCATAGCCACCGCTAACTCCATACCCCCTGCATTCCAACTCCCATAACCGCCATCCAGATGTAGATAAGATAAATTTCCATAATCCCCGTGAACTCCATATCCCCCTGAGACACCGTCTGGGAAATAAGTGCCGTCCGGAACATTCCCATGATCTACAGCATATACAAAATCTTCCCAGGTACTATAACCATAATAGCCTGCAGCCCCGCCGCCTTTTGTAGAGATAAGATCATCCATGTTCAATATCTCCATTTCTTCACGGAGAGCGTCCAATTTAAATTTTAATTTTTTCATTTTTTGATTAAGTGTTTTTTTTTAGCAATTATTTATTTTTTTCAATTTCACTTTTACCGGCTCTAGACCTACCTTCATCATCCATACTTTTTAGATCCACAACTTCACAGATAGCACTATGGTAGTTGGTTATTTTAAGCAGAGAACGTTATATAAGAGTTTACATGATAATAGCAGCTTATAGTTATCGACGACATTGACCTGTTCAAAAATAAGGGTAGAGATTTTCAAAAAGAGAGCCACCCTATCTGCCTGCTCCGAAACAACTTCTTTGCATGTTTTCTCCCAACTGTCCAGCCACATGTCTTCGCTTGGTTTCTTTTGCCACATCACTCCGCCCATGTCCCTGAATTCATCGATATTATCTAAAAAAATATCCATCAGCTGCTCATCAATCTTCACCTGGGCCTCAACATGAAGTCTCTGGCTTAAAATATTGACCACTGTTCTGATCTTGACCTTCGCTTCTTTCCGGACCGGAAAAAGAACCTCCGCAAGCCGAAATTGCAACGCAAGGAGAAAAGAAAAAATACTGTCCTCGTCGACTTTGTCTTCTGCCAGCTTTTCAACGATCAATGCAGAAACCCCGGTTTTTATTTCCAGATACGATACCTGATCAATCAGCTTCGCCCGGTTGACATCCAAAGAACCCCCACCTGAAAAGACGGCATTATTCGGAAAATCCATAAAAAAACCATCTACCGGGAATTTATTACCCATATTTACCGATGGATTGGATTTTACGAAAGATTTAAGTTCTCCCACAAATTCCTGTATTTCTTTTTCACTTCTGGGATTGAATCCTATGCTAATATTCTGCCCTTGTATTGAGCCAAAATCGATCAGAAAGGGTCTGCCTTCTTTCCGATGTCTGGAAATGAACCGGGAGACACATTCAGACCTTAATAGCTCCTGCCAATTGTCCTGTCGGTAAAAAACCGATATTTTTAAACTACTCTTCACCATGGCCTAGTGATCTAAACGATATTTTCCCTGGAAATTTTCAGTCACAACGCCCATTCCAAAGCCCGGTTCGTTGACCCTGAACCGTCCTGCTTTAAGATTATCTTCCATTACGGCCCTATTAGAGGTCTGATGATAGAAGAATATCGCATCTTCTATCAACCTCGGGTTTTTGATCCTATAAAAAACCTGCCCGGATCCGTTTAAAAGCCAGCTGTCCGCTGTTTTTGACTTATCAAAGCTGAGCTGGTGCGTGCCGTTAAAATGAATCTGTTTTTTTTCCTGTGTCCATTGCCCCTCCGACCAGTATTGCTCTTCCACATCGAAACTGTATTTAAAAACGGTTCCGATACTGTTTTCCAGTAAGCTAGCATTTTCATTACTGACCATTGTACCCATTGTATAGCGCCGGTCTTTCCATAAAAAAACCAATTTGCTTTTTGCTGGAGAGATGTAGGAAATCAGCATTTCACTAAGATTGGAGTGGTTTATCCAATTTTCCATCCGATCGGCATTGGAGTGGGCTATCGCTTTTAGGAACCTATCCTCCTCGATCAAAACTTTATTAAGCCCATAGATCTGAAGCCGGTTGATCAGATCATAATCATCGAATCCATAAAATTTCATCTGCTCATCATAGCCACCTAAGGCCATAAAGTCCTTATTCCTTACGGCTATCCTCCCTAGAACATCGTTTTTGACCCAAGATGCCTTATGGGTACTCAAAAAAATATCTTCCTGTGATGAAAAAAGCTCCAGCACATGTGAGGCAAAATCTTTTCCGGTGAAATTATCCGCATCTACATTACAGAGTATTTCACCTTTCGCCAGTCTGAATGCCAGATTTCGGGAATGGGACATACTGTAAACGGAAGGAGTCTCGGTCCTATAATAGGAAAGACTTCCATCTGAGATATAATGATGTAGGTTATTTTTTACATAGTCTTCCAATCCGTCTGTAGAATTGTAATCAAGCAGAACAAATTCTACATTTTCGCAACTTTTGTTGTCAAGAATATTCCGGATAATTGTCTCCTTGACATGTGGAAGCCGATTCATGCAGGTCGTACACAACGAAATCGATTTAGTGAGCTTGAGAGACATTATTTTTTTTTATATTTGGTTAGGATAAATGTCAAGATAATATTTACATTTACCAAATAAAATTCTAACCAAATTTAAAAAACGCTCGAAATGTTCCCAAAAAGTTTCCCTGTAGACAGGCAACTTGATATGATGGATTGCGGTCCGGCATGTCTTAAAAATATAGCAAAATATTATGGTAAATACTACTCGCTCCAGTTCCTTCGGGACAAGTGCGGCATGTCACGGGAGGGGGTATCGTTTCTGGATATCAGTTATGCGGCCGAAAGCATTGGCTTTAGAAGCCTGTCGGTCAGATCCACATTATCCGATCTTCATACCAAGGTCCCGCTTCCCTGTATTGTCCACTGGGCTGACAGCCACTTCGTAACGGTCTATAAAACTTCGGAGAAAAAAATCTACGTATCGGATCCTGCCAAAGGCCTGATCAGTTATACCCATCAGGAATTCGTAGATAGCTGGTACAAAGCTGAGGACCAAAAAGGAATTTTGCTTGCCCTGGAACCTCAGGCCGATTTTGCCTCGCTACATGAGAACGATAACACAAAGCGGAAAAAGACCTTTGAGAACCTATTGTCCTATTTTACACCTTATAAAAAGAATTTCATCAACCTTTTCGTGGTTATGCTAATTGTAACCGTCCTGCAGTCGCTGCTTCCCTTTATTTCAAAGGCTGTGATAGATATAGGGATACAAAGGCATGACCTTGATTTCATAGACATCGTACTTTATGCAAACATCGCCATAATTGTAAGTGTAACCTTATCCAATGCCGTTAGGGACTGGATATTGGTACATATTACTTCAAGGATCAACATTGCACTGATTTCGGATTATCTGATGAAACTCATGGCTCTTCCGATCACCTTTTTTGAGACAAAGATGACCGGGGACATTCTACAGCGTGCAAACGACCATGAACGGATCAGAAGCTTCATTATGAACAATTCCCTGAACCTGATCTTTTCGGTCCTCACATTCATTGTTTTCGGTGCAATCCTGTGGGTATACAACAGTTTCATTTTCTATACTTTTTTGATGGGCAGCACCCTCTATGTTGTCTGGACACTGGGATTCCTGAAATTAAGGCGAAGACTTGACTGGAATTATTTTGAACTGATCTCCAAGAACCAGAGCTATTGGGTAGAGACCATTGACGGAATGCAGGATATCAAGATAAACAACTACGAAAAAGCCAAGAGATGGAAATGGGAAAATATCCAGGCCAGGCTGTATAAGGTCAACCTGAGAAGCCTCATGGTCAACAATACCCAGACCCTTGGAGCGCAGTTCATCGACAGCGTCAAAAACCTATTGATAACCTTCCTGTGTGCAAAGGCTGTTATTAAGGGAGAGATAACATTTGGGGTCATGATATCCACGCAGTTTATCATCGGAATGTTGAGCGGACCTGTTCAACAGTTTGTACAGTTTATCATATCTGCCCAGTTCGCGCACCTGAGTTTTCTCAGACTGAACGAGATCCATGAGCTCGACGAAGAGGAAAAAGATACGGGCAATAACAATATGGAGCTTTTGAAGACCAAGAGCCTGCAGCTAAGAAATGTTGCATTCCAGTATAACCATAATACGCCCGCAGTACTCAAAGGACTGCATTTAACAATCCCGGAAGGGAAAATCACAGCCATCGTAGGAGACAGTGGCAGCGGAAAGTCGACCCTGCTGAAACTTTTGTTGAGGCTATATAAACCTTCGTACGGGGAAATCATGATAGGTGAGATGAACCTGAACAATATCAGCCTGCGTCAATGGCGCGAGAAGGTAGGTGTGGTGATGCAGGATGGAAAAATATTCAACGACACCATCCTCAACAACATCGTCCTTGACGATGAAAAGATTGATTATGAACGGTTGAGAAATGCCGTAGAAACAGCAAATATCGCCTCCGAAATCGAACAGCTGCCGCTGGGATACAAAACAATGATGGGCGAACGGGGAAGAGGACTAAGTGGTGGCCAGAAACAGCGGATACTCATATCAAGGGCATTATATAAAAACCCTGATTATCTGTTTTTTGACGAAGCTACCAATTCACTCGACACCATCAACGAGCAAAAAATCATTACAGCCTTAGAGAGTGTTTTTAAGGACAAAACAGTGGTTGTTATTGCACACCGGCTAAGTACGATCCGAAAGGCAGATCAGATCGTAGTGATGACCGGCGGGCTGATTGCCGAGATTGGAAGCCATGAACAGCTGATGCAGCGGAAAGGGCGCTACTATAACCTTGTTGCCTCGCAGACAGACCTAATGAGCGGCATTCCCTACCCGCAGGAGCAGAAAATGTAACATTTGAAAAATCATAGCTGAACATGAAAGATCCAAAGAAAATCGAACGTACCGAGGAAGTTCAGGAAATTATCGAGAGAATGCCCCATACAATGGGCTTCAAGATAACGGGCTTTGTTCTTTTTATCGTAATTATCTTCTTTTCCCTGGGCTGGCTTATCAAATATCCGGATGTGGTTACCGGTGGAATTGTCATCAATGCATCGTCCGGCCCCATCAAACTGGTTTCCAACTTTTCGGGAAAGATCCGATTGAACGGGTTTAAGAGTTCCCAGCAGGTCAAGCAGGGCGACTATATCGCTGTTATAGAAAACCCATCGTCATCGGATGATATGCAAAGGATCATCAAACTTATCGATACTTTCAGGATAAAGGATGGTCTTGGGCTTGATAAACTGTCCCAGTTTCCCAGGGACGTATCCCTTGGCGAACTCAATACGCCCTATTATAAGTTCCTAAATGCCTTCAATCAGCTGACAAATTATAGAAAATCGAACCTGTACGATAAACAGGCAGATATCTTGGCAAAGCTGTCGGTCGACTATAAACATATCCTGGAAGTGGCCGAACGAAGGTTGAAAATGAGCTCCAAGACTTTGGATTATGTAAGAAAATTCGAAAGCAGGGATTCAACGCTTTATTCAAAAAGAGTCTTAGCGGAATCTGAAAATGACAGAACACAGATGTCTTCGATAAATGCCAAGGACAACCATCAACAACTTTTAAAGGAAATCTATAATACCCAGAGCCAGATCGAGCAGGCCGAAAACCAGCGCCAACAGAACGAATTACAGAAATTCGAAAAGGAGAAGCAGCTGATGCTTGACCTGATCAATGGGTTCTCCGAACTTGAAGCGGCAATAAAACTATGGGAACAGCGGTATGTTTTTAAGGCTCCGATAACCGGGGGTCTACAGTTTTTAAAATTCCTGAACAACGGCCAGTATGTACAGACCGGCGAGGCGATATTTACCATTGTGCCTGAAAAAAACAGGATATTGGGGCAGATGACATTGCCTGCAACCGGTGCAGGAAAGGTCAGTACCGGACAGGAAGTTATTATCAAATTGGAAGACTATCCTTATACTGAATATGGCAGTATAAAAGGACTGGTATCGTCGGTATCGATGACAACAAATTCGATCACGACCAAAGAAGGAACACTGGAAACCTACCTGGTCAACATCGATCTTCCCGACCAGCTTAAAACAAACTATGGTTCCCGCCTGAATTTCAAGTTTGAAATCAAAGGCACAGGAGACATCATCACAGATAAAAGAAGATTATTGGAGCGCTTATTCGATAACCTGAAATACAAGCTTAAAGAATAGCGCTATGGCAATCAAAAAAGAATATGACTATCTGATCGTGGGATCCGGTCTTTTCGGCGCTGTCTTTGCCTATGAAATGACCAGTATCGGAAAAAAATGCCTTGTGATCGATAAGAGAAACCACACCGGAGGGAATATCCATTGCAGACAGGTAGAAGGCATCAATGTACATGCCTACGGAGCCCATATTTTCCATACCGAGGATATTGAGATCTGGAACTATGTAAATAATCTGGTGCCATTTAATAATTATGTCAATTCACCGCTGGCCAGCTATCACGGTGAACTGTATAACCTGCCCTTCAACATGAACACCTTTTACAGGCTATGGGGCACCTCCACTCCTGACCAGGCCAGGGCAAAAATCCTTGAACAGACCGCACAGTTTGCAGCGATAAGGCCAAGCAACCTGGAAGAGCAGGCAATCAAACTAGTAGGTACCGAGATTTACGAAAAATTTATCCGTCATTATACCTCCAAACAATGGGGAAGACCTCCCTGCGAGCTTCCCGCATCGATCATCAGGAGAATCCCCGTCAGGTTCACCTTCAACAACAATTATTTCAACGACAGGTACCAGGGAATACCTATTGGTGGATATAATGTGATGACTGAAAAAATGCTCAAGGGAATTGAGGTCAGGATCAACACCGATTTCTTCAGGGACAGGCCTTATTTCGAATCCATCGCCGAAAAAACAGTTTTTTCCGGCAGGCTGGATGAATATTTTGGCTATTGCTTTGGTGATCTGGAATATAGGAGCTTAAGGTTTGAAACTGAAAGCCTGAATATGGATGACTTCCAAGGGAACGCTGTAGTGAATTTTACCGACCAAAAAACACCATATACCCGGATATACGAACACAAACATTTTGAATTTGGCACACAGCCGACAACCGTGATCACCCGGGAATACCCGATGGCTTCTGCGCGCACAGCAGAACCATATTACCCAATAAACGATGTCAAGAATATGCAGATTCTTGATCGGTATAAAGCACTGAAAGAGCGGGAACAAAATGTAATTTTTGGAGGCAGGCTCGCCGAGTATAGATACTATGATATGCACCAGGTTATTGCATCCGCCCTCCACACAGCCAAGAAGGAATTCAGGCTTTTATCAGTTAACAAGAGTATACACCCAGTAAAACAATTGGCAAATGCCTAAATACCTAGCGATCTGCTTTTTTTTTACCATGTATTTTTCTGCCAGTGCGCAGCACCTGAGACCGCATGACATTCCGCAGCTCAGACTATCCGATTTTCAGGCGCCGGTAAAAACCGATGCCCCCTATCCAGTATATATGAATGTACGGATTCTCTACAGATTGGATTCCATATACATTATCCCTGAACAAACCTACAGGTTAAAAGTAATTACAATGGTTGTCCCCTACGCCCCAGGCAGTTTTTTTGACACCAAAAAAGTTGACGCAAAACAGATCCCCCAATTGCTGGAACATGAGCGGGGGCACCTTATAATCGGATATATCACAGCAAACCGGATAGAAAAAGAATTATCAGCCTTAACCTATTCTGCTGATTACCCACGGGAGGTCAAAAAGAGATTCGATGATATCGAGCGCAACCTATCCTATCTGCACCGGGAGTATGACGCCGGCACAAACCACAGCACTGACGGCAACAATCAAAAAAAATGGAACCTAAAACTTAAGAAGATGTTCGAGGAAACCTATGGCGGCAAGTAATACCCGATCAGTTATATCTCAATACCGATTGGGCTATTGTGATGTTTGGACCTGCATGAAAACACTAAAAATCAATTATACCATAAACAATCAATAAAAAATGAAAAAACTTAAATTTAAATTGGACGCTCTCCGTGAAGAAATGGAGATACTCAACATGGATGATCTTATCTCTACAAAAGGCGGCGGGGCTGCCGGCTACTATGGGTATAGTACCTGGGAAGATTTCATTTATGCTGTAGAGCACGGGAGTGTTCCGGACGGCACTTATTTCCCAGACGGTGTCTCAGGGGGATATGGAGTTCACGGGGATTACGGAAATCTATCTTATTTACATTTGGACGCAGGTTACGGAACCTGGAGCGCTGGAGGATATGGATCAAGCGGAGGATATGGAGGCTATGGCGGCGGATATTATTCAGTGACCGATTCCCACGGCTCGTATTTGATGGACCCAAATTACTATACGAGTACTTCCGGTGATCTATACTACAGGGTATCCTTTGATGGCGGAAATACCTGGCAAAATACCCAATCAGCTTTTCAGGGAAACATGTTCAGTTCTACATATGTAGGGCCAGACAACCCAGAGGGATATATCATGAACCCAACCAATATGTCGGACTTCTTCGCTCTGGTCCATGATATGGAATATGATTCGTTAGGAGCCGTGGGTGTCCATGGTGTTTTTTTCAACATGGATACATTAAAAGCCGATCTCCTTCTTATTGCAAATGAGGTCGGTGTAGCAGGAGGGTACTATGGTGCGGATGCTCAATCCCGTTTCACTGGTGTTTGTGTGGCTGCTGGTATATCGGTCGGGGTCGTGGTCAAACTGTTCTTAAATGCAGCCAACGCAGGCAGGCCGATCTCATACTAATTAGTCGATCCCCCAGTTATATAATTATATTTACGGTTATGAAAAGCACATTCATCCGCCCTAAAGGCGAAACAATATTTTCAGCAGCTTTTATATGCGGATTGATTGTTCTATTGGCAAATGATTTTTATTTCAAAGCCAACTTCCACAATTCATTGACAGGAAAGATCAGTGATATTGCCGGGCTTTTCATTTTCCCGATTTTTTTCACCCATTTCTTTGGCAGAAAGAAATTTGTGTTCACAATAACAGCATTAATTTTCATTGTCTGGAAATCTGAGGTTTCCCAGCCTGCAATTGATTTCTGGAATTCTGTGAATTTTTACCGTATTGGAAGAACTGTTGATTATTCAGATCTGCTAGCTTTATTGATACTTCCCGTGAGCTATTGGTATGATGCTAATTTTAGAAATGAACTGTCCGGTAGTACTAAGAGCTACCGGACAGCTATTGTCATCCTAAGTTCCTTTAGTTTCATCGCAACCGCCGGAACAACCGGAAGAATAGGCTACTTTGAACTGAACGATAGCAAAGCAGATGTTTACCAGGCGATCCTTAGGCTGAAAAAAGAGCACCCTGAATTGAATGTGCCACTATCTTTCCCAAAACCAGCTGAGCAGTTTACCAGACTAGATAAAAATCTTAAACCAATAGAGAAAACGCATATTACCGATAGTCTAAACTTCAAGGTATATCTCCCTGAAAACCCGGAAAGGCCCGTGATATGGTTCTCATTTAGTGCCGGGAACAGCAAATGGAGAGAACAGCACTGCAGGATTTTGATCACAGCCGTTTCAAACAACCACGGCAACAAGCTTATCGCTAAAAACCTGAGTAGTGAGGAACAGCTTAAAATAGCCAGAGTCTTTGAATCCGAAATTATAGATGAAATCAAAAAATATCTTACTAAAAAATAAAAACCGACACTTATGCGACAACGATTTCTGTTATTAACGGCAGTAGCCATAATATCCTTGGGATTTCCTGATTCTAGTTTCTCACAGACCAAAAAAAATAACTGCGTGATAGACTTCGTCCCATATGAAGGCCTTTACGTGATAAAGCAAAATTCACTCCCGGAAAATATGGCCCAGCCGAGAATATTACCAACTGCAAATGGCCGGGTTTCCGTTTCAAGAATTGAAGGTGAAAGGATTATATACGGTACTACACCAGGTATTCCGTTTATTAACGTGAAAATCGAAACATCTGATGCGCGCTTATACAAACAAGATACACTTAATCTGTTAAAACACCTGGAATACCTCGCTAGCCTAAACACCTCAAATAAAACAGGCTTGCTAAACATAAACTTGAACGGTGTAGTTGTTCATGGTTATTCAAACAGTTCTGAAAACCCTAGGATAACTGATTCATATGTCTGTTTCCCGGGAAAGGGAATCACAGTTTACATAGAGTATCAGAATATACCCATCAAAAAAACCGAATATGTAAAACAAAGGGACCTATTTCTGAAAAAGTATACGCTTAATATCGCAAACTGTAAGAAGAGGAAATGATAGAAAAAACGGGTTGGACAACTAATTTATTTGCCCCTTTTCCCAGCAAATCACCTACATTGACAAGCAATATTTTACAACCGTTAATTCCCGGTGAGACGAGGTCAGTCTTTCCTATAAAATAAACCGGACCTGTCAGGTGACAGTATCCGCCTTTATTAACGCTCTCGACATCTAAGTTATAAAAAATATCACCAGCTTAACGCAGTGTTCTGCAAAGAAAATGGTAGGTCTCTTTGCAATTATATTACACGAAGCCAAGCAAATTGTGAAGCAACAAAAAAAACAAAACATTCAAATAATAACAAAAAATCTCCAGTGAAATAGACGGCATCAAATACTCACCAGCTGTTCTTGATCGCCATCTTCCACTCCAGCCGCATCTTTCTTTACATTAAGATCTTCCTTTGATGACATTTTTTCGGCTCTCGCCAGAATCTTCCCACATTCCTCCTCCAACAAAGCCTCCACCTCCGATTTGATCATCAGGTAATTCTCCACAATATCCCATAGCTCACCTCCCTCGGCCTCGGAATTGGCACATAACCCTGCGTTTCCTGCGCAATCGCCCTATGATCATTCTGGATTTCACAATGAAACATTTTCAGTTTAATCTTCTCCTCCGGGTTATCCGCGACGATGCCCACGAACTCCCCTGAAGAAAGCGAAGCAATCTTAGAAGCCGGCACCGCGTAATCCATCTGCGTTGACCTGGAAATCGAGATATCTGAACTGTTGATACTTTTGCTTTCCTTATCCTGTACGATCTTCCCGAAATTCTCAGACAGCTTTTTCGCCGTATCCCCACTCACCTGCCCGGAGATAATATTGCCCACAATATTTGTAATCACATCCGCCTGCTCCTGCCCGTAATCCTTCCTTAATTGTGAAAAATCCTGCAATCCCAAGGTGGTTGCGCATTTATAGCCTCTCGCCACTGCAATGTGATTGTCCATGCCCCCCACAAAAATCGAAGCATATTCATCAAAGACAATACTGCTTTTCAGCATCCCCTTTTTGTTCACCAGTTTTAACATCCGGTTCACATAAAGCGAAAGCACCGCCCCGTAGGTCTGCACCTTCTGCGGGTTATTGCCCATACAGACAATTTTTGGTTCCAAGGGGTTATTGATGTCCAGCGTAAAATCATTGCCGCTCAGCACATAATACAACTGTGGTGAAGACAGCCTGGCCAGACCGATCTTAGCCGAAGCGATCTGGCCCTCCAGTTGTGGCATCGCCTTGCGCTGCAAGGCCGAAATAAAAGGGTTGATCAGCACCCTGATCTCCGGCTCTTCCTGCAGCACCGCAAAAAGCCTGTCATATTCCGCCTGGATCAGTTCAATCGCATGAGGCAAAGTGCAATAACGCCCGTTTTTATATTTGCGCAGGAACCAGATCACGGCCGTTACAAAATTGATTGCACTCTCTACAAAAAAATCACCCTGCTTTTTGATCCAGTCCCGGTTCAGTCCCAGCATCACCGTCCGGCTGGCCTCGGTCGCATCGGTAATATCCTCCATGCGCTGCGGATCCAACGGATTGCATCTGTGATAAATCCTGTCAAAATCAATTACCCAGAAAGTGGGTTTAACCTTATAATTACCCTGATATTTCAGCAATGCGTTATAGGCAATGATTGAAAGATCGTCGAACTTGAAATCGTACAAAAACATTGAAAAACCCTTGCGGATATGCTGGGTGATCACATGGCGGATTACAAAATAACTCTTTCCAGACCGCACCCAGATCCAGGGGTGCCCGTAACGAGCAGCCCCCGGAAAGGATTAATGATATTGATATAAGAATTCCTGATTTTTCCTTTTAGATTGTACCTGGCCGGCAGGTTGACCGAATATTCGTTTTCGAGCAAACGCTCTTCTTGCGGGAAGGTTTCGTTCTCGCTGTTGAATACATCGGTATGGATAGCGGACCTGATCAACCTGGAAAGCATGGCTCCCCCGGAAAGCATCAAAAGATAACCAGTAGCGGTTATTACGATATAAAGCCCAGCAGTCAACTGAGCACCAAATCCCAAGCTAAAAGCGAAATAGGCCGCAAAATATAACAGTATCCCTGTTATTAGATAAATAACGATTTCTTTTCTTTTGATCTTTTCATCCTTCCTGCCTTTTACACCCAACAGGGAAATGACTAAACATAGCAATGCCGCTAACTTCGGCATCAGGAACCCGTCAAAAAGCCCGGTCCTCGAAACATTCAAAATCAATCTATCCGTAATCCCTGCCGTAAAGCCCCAGATCTTAAAAGCTAAATAACAGCTCATATAAAAGTGGATGCTTAAAATAAAAAGGCTGATCAGCCTGGTAAAATCAGTAATCTTACGTAACCCTTGCGTATCTTCTCCCGTATTCATTTTTGATAGTTAAAATTTGAGTTCCTGCTGCTGAGTTTTTCTTTTTTTCCGTTTCCTGTTCCTCAAGGCCGGTGAAACGGGATCAAATGCTGCCCGGGCCAAAAGCAGATCCAATAATGTATCTCCAGGCCCGGCCAATAGCTGTGGCGAAACGTTCGGATGCTGTTCCTGAGCTGAAACAGCCTGTACCTTCTCCTGTTGATCTTTTTGCCCGACCATCGTCAGCCGCGTCTCTAAATCCCCATTCTTTTGCGTATTGGCATATTGGAAACTTTCACCGATAGTCCTCCGATAGTCAAACATTTCGTCGAAGACCTTCTCTCCTGAAGCTTTAAAAGCGACCCGGTCAAACTGCCCGATCTTTTTGGAATGCTCAAGGTTTCCTCCTCTGGAATTGTTCATCGGGCTCAGCTTGATCGAATTGGTGATATCCTTACGGCTTACAATGACCTGGATATGCATCTGCTCCCCGGGCTTTGGTTCTCCCCTTTTGACCTTCCCACTTTTTACTTCTTTATCCTTAGCTGAATAATAGCGGTGGTTTTCAAGCTTTCCGAACCATAATAAATCCTCGTTACTGTTGATACCTTTACGGTGAAAATTACGGGCATATTCATCTATGATCTTAATGGCAAAAGCTTTCAACTCCTCATTAGCTCCTCTACCTTCCAGCTTTTTTAAATGCACAATCTCTTTCTGGCTCGGCGAGATATTGATCAGGAAAAATTTGGCATCAGTGCTGGAGAGCTTAGCGATATTCCGATCTATCGATCTTTTTACCACATAGGAATCGATGTGGCTTTCTTTTCCGTTAAACCAGTGCTCTGTCTTCTGCTCAGAAAATAACCTGTTCTCCTTATCCAGGTAATGCACCAACTGTGCGCTACTGCCTTTATTGTTACCCGTTTCGCTTGCTGAAATACTGATAAACATGCTTATAGACTTTCAATCTGTTTGCGAGTCAGTTCTGCCAGTTCTTCTTTTTCCCTGGTTTTAAACGTGCCCAGTTCTTCACGTGCTTTGATATAGGCATTAAGAATCTGCAGCATTTTAAATTTCAAGCTGTCCCTGGATTCCATTTTCTGCGCGATGAGCTTGATCAGCCGATCATTATCCTGAGCGGTTTTCAAAAACACTTCCTGATTTTGTACCAGGGTTTTATTGGCACCGAGCACCTGCTCATTGAAGAACTTAACGATATCCCGTTGATTGGTAATCATCTTATCCACGCCCTGCTTGATCGGAACCAGCAGTAAGTCTTCCTGCGCGCGGATAAAAGCCATATAACTTTTATGTCCTTTGGCAAGCACAATCTTTAACAGTTCATCGTTCAGGTCAACCGGATCCTTTTTATTCCGGTAGAAATAGTCCACCATCTGCGCGAAAACCGTGCGCTTGGAGCGGCCCAGGGCAAGACTGATCTTTTGCAGTTTATCGCCGGTAACCTTGGTATATTTTATTGCGTTCAGGTTTTCCATTACCATATCGTTCGTTGAAAGGGAATTCTTTAGAGATATCCTTTATCGGCCCTGGATGCACTTTTAGTCTACCAAAGAATTCCCGGAGAATTCTACCAATGCCTTTGTAGCTAGCTACAGCGGCATTAAGTGAGGCCTGCCCAACTTCCGCTTGCTCCTTTTTCTATAGGGAAAAAGGACTAACGGCGAGGAACCCGAGCCGGTAATTAAACTGAAATAAACCGTTATGTTGTTAGTGTTTTCGGGTAACCATATCAGTAAGTAGCGGTTTACCCAGCTCATTGGTTTCAACGGTCAGCACCAGTTCGGATCCAAATGGCAGATACCGCACCTCTGTTTCACCAGCCAAATACCTGCCCTGATTGGCCGCTTTACGGTAAACTGATAGGGTTATCTTTTTATGGGAATCTACCAATGTAAAAAAACAGTTGATTGTAAGACCACTTTTTGACCATAACATAAAGTCGAGTTTTGCAGGATAGGTACCTATAGGCACATCCTCTTTGGCATAAGAATAGTTTTTAGGATCGTATCCCGCCTCAAGTGCAGGAAAGAATTCCAATACGGTTGTTTCCATGTTGTTTTGAATTTGATATCCAAAATTGGCCAGGAAAAAACAGCGGTTATCCAATGTTGGAGAGATTGGATAGCAATTGGACTTTATCAGTGAATCAAAAGATTATGGTCTCCATTATAAATATCTATTCCAAAGCGAGTAGCGTGCTACTTCAGACCGCTATTCATGCCCTGCCTACAACGTAAAAATCTATACTTTATGCAATGTTGAAGGAAAAGTTATAACAAAGTAGCACAAATTTTGGGCATTCTGCCTCCACGGTTGACAATCAATTGATCAAGTCTACACAAAATTTGCAGATTACCTTAAAACATATCGGTTTAAAGGTGTAAGATGTTACTGATTGCGGGGAACAGTTGAAGTTGATTTTTCTATAAATACCATTCCAAAGATGGCGAATATGCTATTCTTTCCAGGCCCAAGATTATTGCTGATTGCAACAATTTGGCGATTTCCTTTTTTATTGACACACTATTTTCACTTTTTACGGTCAAACAAGCGATTATTGCAAATAATAAGGGTGACAGAATGTAATATTGAAAGCGTTTTGACGCTATCCGAAACTAATTTCGACTTCAGCAAATGGTTCGGAATTTAAGATGGAAGAAAGAAACTCTTTGATGGTTGAAATTGCCTCTGAAATTTCACTTGTTGAAAAATGTTCCTGAGATCTAGCACCAAATCCTAATAAATTAACCACGAAAAACTCAGCCTGCTGCTCATTTTCACTATTCCTGACAATTTCAAAGGGTTCTTTCTCATAATATGCTATAGCTGCCTTGGCATTTAAAATATTTTCATAGTTATAAATCCTGCTTTTTCCATTGCCAGACACGCCATTATTATAATCTTCCGCATTTAAAATCTTATACAAATAACTGGACATGACATAATTTGTTGCACCGAATGCGAGACGTGCGATCGGAGTATCATTTTTGAATACGATAATAGAATGTCCCATAGCACAATTTTACAAATAATCGTTGAATTGTTCGTTATAAGTAAAGATACTATGCCGTTAAAAGAGAAAATTCACACGATTGAAAAATATTTTTCATCGTGATGTAGGAAACGATCATGCTAAGCGTATTAATAACAAAGACAATAGGTCTTGGAAAATACAATCTACTTAGGTTAATTGAAAAGTGCAGTGACAACAAGTGCGCCCCTGCGGAATTGAAACAGCTCATTGAGCTAGTATTAGCAGATCTTCAGTAAGAACCAAACGCACAGAGTTAAGAAACAATCATCTTCAAACAATCAATTGAAATATTAAGTGATCCAATACAGAAATTAAACTGATTACAAAAAACAAGGTTATTTTCTTCGGAAACAGTGCTTTCATTGTACTATAGGAAACTTCAGGGTATCTAAGAAATTTATTAAGGAGTTAATCACCGAATATACAAGCATTTTGCATGATTGATATTATACTTGGGTTTATAAAT
This sequence comes from Pedobacter riviphilus, assembly GCF_014692875.1. NCBI lineage: Bacteria > Pseudomonadati > Bacteroidota > Sphingobacteriia > Sphingobacteriales > Sphingobacteriaceae > Pedobacter > Pedobacter riviphilus. Next base: position 2,574,785 of record NZ_CP061171.1, read on the forward strand.
AGTTCTTGCCATAGGTGGCCATTAGTGAATCATCTATGGTCTAACCATAGTATTTATTGGCTGCTTTTTTTAAAATCATTGACATTACATCATCTCTTCGTCTAAAAAACTATAAAACCCATACCTGGAAACAATCAGATGGTCATGCACACTGATCCCTAAGATATCCCCGCCGGACTTCAGTTTCCTGGTCAATGTCAGATCAGCATCACTCGGAGATAACTCCCCACTTGGATGGTTATGTGCCAGTATGATCGCACTCGCACAGGCCTTCAGTGCAACCGCAAAGATCACCTTAGGATCAGCAACCGTTCCCGAAAAACCACCCTGTGAAATATTCACCACACCCAATACCCTACCCCTCCTGTTGAGCAACATCACTTTAAACTCTTCCACAAGCTCCAACCTTCCATCATCCCAGCGATCCATTAAAACCTCGTAGGCTCCCCTGGAAGAAGTAACCTGCGGCAGCTCTGCCAATTTAAACGCCGGACGGTAACTGATCTCAATCTCTGCCACTTTAAAACTTAAATTTTCCATAATTTTTCTGATTTAATTATGGAACCCAGCAAGGTTCAGCTTCTGCCAAAGCAAAAGGAGGAACGGAATAAATGGGTAAGCGGGCAAAGGCCACAGGAGCGTTTATGCCGGAAATTCCTTTGCGTGCCAGAACTGAACCTTAAATTGGACAGAATTGAGTAAGAAACCCAATCTGTCTTAGAAAATCAAGACTTCTTTATAGTAATTGATTATTGCATGGGCGGTGAATCCATGTAGGCAATAGCAGATCTCTATATTACCATCTTCGAAAACATTTGACGCTTTTCCTCCTATATTAGATTTATCGAATTCCTATGAAAAAGGTTTTATTGACTTCGTTTTCCCTTATTTTATTCAATTTTTCCATTGCACAATCTGCTTCTGATCCATTAAAGGCGCTATTTATTACCAAAGACATTTCAAATTTCTGGAGCGCATTTGACAAAATATATACTGAATCTCACACTAACCCATTTGAAAACCTTTATCTTAGACCAGGGTTCCCCAGGCATCCAGGCATTTATGAAGGGTAGAATAGAGCATGCAAGCTCACTGCTTAATACGGTTCGGGAACGAAAGAATGAATATTTAAAAGCCAGAGAAAATAGCCTGAAAATGCCCGAGAATAAAAAGCAATGCCGGGCAGCATTTATGGCGCTAAAATATCTGTATCCTAAAGCTGTCTTTCCTAATGTATTTTGTAATCGGAAGATTTAATTCCAGAGGACATTCCAATCGTAAAGGATTAATCATCGGATGCCAAAACATAAACCAATTTGGTCTGTAAAAGGAAATAAAAACGGCTATAAACTGACTTTTTTGGTAGAAATGTCAGATTAAAGAAATATTGATCATCTGCCTTTCGATAAGCAACTACTTGGTTTGATTTTTGAACCAGGTACACAAATTACTTTAAGTGCCGATATGAAAAAATTTCTTCCATTTTTGTTCGCCAGTGCTGTTTCTGTCATAGCGATACTGTCATCATTTACTCTTTCGGACCCTGAGTTAGGGATCTCTACAGCCTTAGTGAGTTGGATGGCCTGCCTATGGATTATTTCGGGTGACCGCAAAAACCGCAGATGCCTTTCCTAAAGGATATTTTGCGGGACATTATTCCATTTAGATTTCAATATATACTGTATTCTTATGATTTGGGGTATCATCAAGTTCTAATATATACAGGTATTGGACAGAATACAACAGTATATATTTCCAGTCCCGCATTTCAAGTTCAACTGTGGAAGCCTTTCACAGCGATCTTATTTCAATAAACCCGTCGCCTCTGCAATTCTACATGCTTCGATCGCATTTGTTGCATTCAACTTTTGAAAAATATTCTGCCGGTGCCTGTTTACCGTATTAATGCTAATCGCTAATTTTTTCGATATTTCCCTACTCTTGAGTCCATAGCCGATCATTTGTAATATTTCTTTTTCCCTTTCCGATAAAATATCCCCGAATTTTTCCCGGTTTAGGTCGATCACAGTTCCGCTCTGGCTATTGATAATCAGTGCGTCAGGGCATCCCAGATCCGGGTGGTCGAAAATTCTATGGTACAGACAGAGCGCTAAGCTGATACTACCTTCGGCAGTACTGCTGATGTAGATCAACCGGTGCCTCAATGATACAATATTTCCATTCGCCCTGACCAGCCGAAGCCTGGTTACAGCTTCGAAATATGTACGTTCCTCTGGAGAAATCGCATTAAGTAGCTGAAAAAACTGCAGTTCGAGTCGGATTTTTTTTTCCATGTCCTCCGGATTGATCAGCTGCAGTAAATTATCTTCCCAGATCGAATCCACCTCGGGATCTGTTTTTTCCAGGCCCAACTGTGCCGCAATCGCTCCGTAATAAATATAGCTTTTACGTTTTTTCAGATCACTGAGCACGCTGATACAATTTTCCATCCTTGCATACATCTGAGCGATCAGCTTGCCCTCTTCAAGGTCCAAAACTGGTTTTGCAGGATCATTAAACTCCTGGCTGAACAATTTAATGTTAAGCAGATTACGTGTACTGTTCATCATATTTTAATGGTTAAATATAACCATTGCAGTGGTTTTTTATCCTTATTAATTTGCGGACTTAAACAACGGACATAGGGTTCCGACAACAATAAAAGCAAAAAATGAAAAAAATCCTTACCGTAATTGGCCTCCTATTTATTTTTAGTAAAACATATGCACAGCGCCTAGAAAAACTGCAATGGTTCAACGAACCTGATAACTGGGAAATCAAAGGCAAAAGCCTAGTTATGCAGGTGACACCAAAAAGTGATTACTGGCGCATTTCGCATTATGGCTTCACAGTGGATGATGCACCATTTTATTACAGCACCTATGGTGGGGAGTTTGAGGCAAAGGTCAAGTTGACCGGTGCATATAAAGCCCGGTTTGACCAGATGGGACTGATGATCCGTACAGATCACAAAAACTATATCAAGACAGGTGTCGAATATGTGGATGGCAAATTCAACGTAAGCACAGTGGTTACACACAATAAAAGCGACTGGAGCGTAACGACCTTAGACAAAACCCCTCCGTTTATCTGGATAAAAGTCGTTCGTAGGCTAGATGCAGTCGAAATATTCTATTCTTTGGACGATAAAACCTATATCATGACCCGCAATGCTCCATTGGAGGATAACGCACCGGTTCTTGTAGGGTTAATGGCAGCCTCCCCTGACGGTGATGGCTTTGAGGCAAAATTTGAAAACTTTTCGGTCAAACACCTACCGGACCAACGCCGACTGGATTGGCTTAAAAATCACTAATAAGAGCTATAACAGCAGTCCTTGGCTCGTCAACTTTTAAGGCAGCGTTATTTCTGCAGATAATAGAATGCTACTATACTTAAAACCGTAGTCAGAAACATGCAGGAATATACTTGTTTCATTACCAAATATCTGATGAAATTGGATAACGTTCTAAAATCCCATAGCAGTTTTGTAGTAAATGAAGTGAAGCGGAATTTGAGCTATCCGCTTCACTAATACAATGAGTACTAATAACAATTTAGTTAAGGTTTAAAGCCTGGTTATCGGCGTCAACAGCAAGTTGAATAAGGTGATGTACCAAAAAAGCATCAACTGTTCTTTCCGGAAGTAAAAAGCTGCAGCCACCCGGTTTTAAAAGGATGCAAGATGAGTTTAAATGACTTGGATATAAATCCACATGGGGCCTTGTTGAATCTTGGTCTTGTCTCCCGCGTATTAACCTTTAGGTTTCAGCTTCCAAAGCGGTTAACGATGTCAGCAAACCTTTTCCAAAATGGCAAAAGAAAAATTCCTCTAACAATCGGGACAATATCATAACCCATAGCTACACCATTGGTGAGCACAATACAGTTATTCATATATCGCAGCCTGTGTTTCCTGATCGGGCCGATGGTGTGATAGCCGATATAACATTTCATCATTAATACATGGCTTATTTTTCAAAAACCATAAATAAATTAAGCCCCTTATTATGGCATTTATTTTGGTCTAGTTTTGAAACTATAACTTCCATTGCCTGTTAAAAGCGAGCTCCATAAAATTAAGCACAAGGGTTTGCCTGTTTTTTTTAAAAACAACAAGCTCCAATGATCCTTTTTCTTTAATTAGGGAATCACCTTTGGAAATAGCGCTGCGCCATTCAGGATAGATCTGGTAACGATATCCATTACTAAGTACCAGTGTATCCATTAACTTATTATTACGGCCAGGATGTATAGCATCTACCACTCCCTTAATGGCAATTACTTTATTTATTTGCAATATCCTGTTCGCAATACATCCCCTCAACAGTACAGAAATCAACAGACTGCCCATAACTACCGAACCCACTGCTATCAAGGCAGGAACTAATCCGTTGCGTCTTAAAAACTTCTGGTTAATCTTTTCTTTCAAACCTGCTAATCCCTTTGTGCTCTTTTTTATTTTTTTGGTGTGCATTATAATTTATAGCTTATTGATTCCAGCAGGTTTTATTAATTTACTGTTACAAGTTGCAAAAGGGAGCTACACAAGGCCCAATGTTTCTTTCATTTAGCCTTGTATATGCTCCTGTTGGTGCCTTCTATTTACCCAAAGGGCAACTGGTGTTAAATTCTTTAGTGTTTATCAGGATATGGACTGTTTTCTGTTTAGCACCTGCCTTTTATATGACCAGAAAAAAACTATTGGAAAAACAAACAGGTTGAAAACAGTGTCGGTAACCAGCCCCCCTATTACTACTATGGCCAACGGTTTGGAAGCTTCCGATCCTATGCCTGATGAAACAGCAGCTGGCAATAGGCCAATTGCGGCCATCATTGCCGTCATGATGACCGAACGGATACGGCTCCCCATCGCATTACGCAAGGCGTCGGTAAAAGTAGCATCAGGATTTGACTTTAACTCCTCCATATTACTTTTAAATTTCGTCAAAAGGATCACTCCGTTTTGGATACAGATACCAAATAAGGCTATAAACCCTATTCCGGCAGAGATACTGAAATTAACATGGGTAATTAATAGCGCTAATATGCCTCCAGTGATGGCAAAGGGCACGTTATTCAACACCAGCAGGGAATCTTTTATGGAGCCAAAAAGAACAAATAAAATCAAAAAGATCGCCAGCAGACAAATGGGAACAACCAGTTGCAAACGGGCTGTTGCACGTTGCTGGTTCTCAAAATCACCTGCCCATTCTAAAAAGAAGCCTTTATCAAGCTTTACATTCTCATTAATTTTCTTCTGCGCCTCGGCAATGGTGCTTCCCATATCGCGCCCCCTTATGGAGAATTTAATGGCACCATATCGCATACCATTATCTCGGTAAATGATACTCGGCCCGATCTTTTTTTCAATTGATGCAATTTCCTTCAAAGGAATTTTCGTTCCTGCAAGTGTTGGAACCCTTAGATCTCCAATGGCGTCTCCATTGTTCCTGAAACTTTCAGGATAACGGATCCTCAAATCAAACTTGCGTTCCCCTTCATAAATCTGCGTAGCAGACTGCCCGCCAATGGCCATCTGTATAACTGCATTGGCATCGGCTGTGGTTACACCATAAAGGGCCATTTTTGCTTGGTCTAGCTTGATAAGCAGTTCGGGTTGACCAAGATTATACAAAATACCCAGGTCTTCAACACCTTTAATCCCCTTCATGATCTGATAGATCTTCTTTTCTTTTTCTTCGGTAACCTTAAGATCTTGTCCAAAAGTTTTGATTACAATTGAACCCTTTACGCCCGAAACCTCTTCGGCAACATTATCTGATATAGGCTGCGAAAAATTCAAATCTATCCCTGGAAAAATTTTGAGCCGCTCACTCATCATCCCAATGAGCTCGTCTTTACTGATTTTCCTTGCCCATTCGTTCTTTGGAAACAGATCTACCAAAAATTCCTGATTGTAGAATCCTGTTGGGTCACTCCCTCCATCTGGCCTACCCGTCTGGGAAATAACCTGCTTAACCTCGGGGAATGCTAAAAAAATCCTTCTCATCTGATCGGATAATTTGACCGATTCAGTTAAAGAAGTGCTCAGGGGCCCTGTTGCCCTCACATAGATCGAACCCTCATTTAGTTGCGGCAAAAACTCTGAGCCTACAAACTTGAAACAGACCAGGCCAGTAACCATGAATGCCAGAGCAGTAAAAAAACTTGTCCGTTTGTTCCTGAAACAAGTATCAAATGCAGAAATACAATTACGGCTAAGCCAAACGATAAACAAATTGTCTTTTTCGCGTACATTTTTTTTTAATAAGAAACTTGCCAATACCGGTACCACTGTAAAAGTAAGCAGCAAGGCCCCAAGTAAAGCAAAGCCTAAGGTCCAGGCCAACGGAGAAAACATTTTTCCCTCTACCTTCTGAAAGCTGAAGATGGGCAGCAATCCGGCAATGATGATCATTTTGGCAAAGAAAATCCCTTTACCATTTACCAGGCATGCTTTTTTGATCAGGCTAAATTTGCTTAACTTATTAAATTTATCCATCCCCATTTCTTTTGCCTTATGATCGAGAATCACAAAAATCCCCTCCATCATTACAACAGCCCCATCAATGATGATCCCGAAATCTATTGCGCCCATAGAAAGCAGGTTTGCAGGCATTCCTTTCAATTTCAGACAGATAAAAGCAAAAAGAAGGGCCAATGGAATAACTACCGATACAATTACCGTAGTTCTCCAATCGGCCATGAACAAGAATACTACCAGCGTAACCAGCACAATACCCTCCATCATATTGTGAAGGACAGTATTTGTGGCATAACTGATCAATACTTCCCGGTCGTAGAAAGTTTTAACCTTCACATCATCAGGTAAGAGGTCTTGATTAAGTTTGTTGATCACAACCTTTAGCTTCTCAATTACCTCACTAGGGTTTTCTCCTTTACGCATCTGCACTATTCCTTCAACGGCATCAGGGTCTGTATCCCTTCCTACCTGGCCAAGCCTTGGCAACGAAGATTCGGTTACTTCACCAATATTTTTCACATACACGGGAAGCCCCTTAATATGAGTAATAATGATATTTTTGATTTCATCGATATTATTCAGGAGCCCGATACCCCTTACCACAAATGCCTGCCCGTTCTGCTCAATCACATCACCCCCCACGTTTACATTGCTTTTGGAAACCGCTGAGAATATTTCTACCGGCGTTACCCCAAATTCAAGGGCCTTCTTAGGATCAACCGTAATTTGATAGGTTTTTGTTTCTCCACCAAAACTGGTTACATCAGCAACCCCTGGAACTGCCCTGATTTCTTTTTCCACTACCCACTGTTGAATAGTTTTCAGTTCTTTTATTGATTTTTTATTGCTGGTTAGGGTAAATCTAAAAATTTCGCCCGTTGGTCCGTATGGCGGTTGTATAACAGGGCTTACCCCATCGGGCAGGCTGGCCATGCCAATAAGATTATTCGCCTGCAGCCTGGCAAACGCATAATCTACCCCATCAATAAAACTGATTTTAATTACCGATAGCCCAAATAGAGATGACGACCTGATGGTCATTTTTTTCTCAGCAGGGTTCATTGCAATTTCTATTGGCCTGGTAATAAACTTTTCAACCTCTTCGGCACTTCTGCCAGGCCATTGGGTAATAATGGTAACGGTGGTATTGGTTACGTCTGGAAATGCATCTATGGGTGTATTTTTAAAACTGATATAGCCCGCAACCGTTAAAATGAACGTGAGCAAAAAAATGAAAAACCTATTTTTCAGGGAAAAAGCGAGGACAGATTTGATGAATTTATTCACAAGATTGATTATAATAAAAGTCTAACTTAGTTTTTAAGGGATTGGTAGAGGTAAACTTGCCTCGAAGCGATCACGCGATCGCCCTCATTAAGGCCTTTGTTAATAAAAACGATATCCTCCATCCGCTTGGCCAGCTCCACCTCCTGGATGCGCACATGCGCTTTTTTATCCAACACCAAAACATAGTTTCTGTCTTTATCGAAAACCAGGCAGCGGCTATTCACAAAAGGCAGCTGATCGCCTGAATGGCCTGTTACATTTACATTCGCAAACATCCCAGGCTTGAGCGCAAAATCTGCATTTTTGATCTTCACCCTTGCACGCATTACCCGGTTATCCTGGTCAAGAATGTCGTATATCTTATCTATTTTACCCTCAAAAACTTTGTCAGGATAAGAAATGGTAGAAATGCTCACCAGATCACCAGTCTTAATTTTAGAAACATCAGACTCATAAATATTTAAAATGGCCCAAACTGTAGAAAGATCTGCCACTGTAAACAGGTTTTGTCCATTATCTGTCCGTACCTGCATGTTGGTGGTCACATTTTTTTCAATCACAAATCCGGAGATTGGTGCCCTTAACTCGTATGCCAATTTTGAATTGCCTTTATTAATGCCCATCACCACCTTACTCCTCTGGGTTTCGGCTTTTGCTTTTAGATAGTCGCCTTTGGCCGCTTCGAGATCCTTTTGAGAGGTAAGACCACTTTTATAGAGATCTTGTGCAACTTCCAATGCCCGGCGGCTATTTCTTAATTCGGTTTGGGATGCAACAGCATCTTTAGCAAAACCTGCCATTTCAGGGCTTTTCAGTGTGGTGAGCAATTGCCCCTGTTTAACGGCATCACCTTGCTGAATGGCAACATTTCCTGCTATTCCACTAACCAGGGGAAAAATTTTGATCATTTTACTTTCATCTGCCTGTATTTTACCACTTAAGGTAATTAAAGAACTCTGGGGAGCAATTTTAACGGTATCTACCAAAAGCTGCTTGATCAGTTCGTTTGTAACGGCGAATTTTTCTTTTTTTCCATTGGTTTTCCCAGATATGCGAGTGCAGCCCGAAGAGTACATAAAAAGGCAAGCGCACATGCCCGTAATTAGATATCTATTTAAAAATTGATTGTTCATGATAAGTGTTTAAGGGTTAAAGAATTGGCTTGCGGTTAAGAAATTGATTTTTTCCAAAGCGGTTATCCTTTGAAGCTGAAGATTATTCATTTGGATAACATTGGCTTTAAAAGAGGTATATAGATCTAAAAATTCGACAAGGCTAATGTTGCGTTTCTCATAATTTTTATATACCTCATTAATGAGTTGCTGATAATTATTTCTAAATTTCGGGTCGAATGTTTGATACACTTTTTCGAGTTTGACCGCATCTTCATAACCTGCTGTCAGTTCGTTTTGAACAGTGTTCTGCTGATCTTGTAATAAAACTTTGCTCTGATCTAACATTACCTTGGCTAGCCTGATATTGCCCTGGTTCCTATTGAAGATCGGCAATGGAATGGAGATACCTCCTGAAACATATTGAAGACCATATCCGGCTTTTTTATCATAATTCAGTGAAAGGGTGATATCAGGATATGCCATAGCCTTTTGAAGCTTCAGGTTGGCCATATTGTAATTGATATTGGACTTTGCTATTTTTAAATCCTGCCTGTTTAAAAGTGCCGAATCCAACAAAGTCTGGAAAGGCATTTTGCTAATATCTATGCCATTGCCTATCCCACCACCTAAGTCTGGCTTAACCACAAGTTTTCCATCTGCACCGATAAGCTGACTCAGTTCTGCCTGGAGTGCATGCGTTTGGGTGATCAGACCAGCCTGTTCACTCTGGATAGAATATACCAAAGACTGTATACGGAGTACTTCTTTCTGAGAAATATTACCCTTTTGGTTCAGTAACTGGAAAGCCTGAAGTGTTTTTTGCAAAGATGTGATCTCCTGTTGGTATAAATTGATCGACTGCTGCAAATAATAAAGGTTGTAAAAATTACTCCTTAAACTGAACTTTAACGTTCTTACCAGGTCAAAAAACTCATACCTGGCATTTTCTGAATTTACCTTGGCCAGCTGCAGGGCTTTATTCCGCTTTCCGGCGGTGAGGATAAGTTGGGAGATTCCATAAGTCTGCTGACTAAACACATTGGTATCACGACTTTTCGTGTACAGCCCCTGACCGAATGCGAACACCGGATTGGGGAATAGTTTTGAAGTTAACATTTCTGCATTGGCCCGGTCGATATTATAATGCTGGGCAATCAGTTTAAGGTTATTGCTTAAAAATTTGGCCTCTATTTGGGGAAGGGATAAACTTATGGTGTCCCTATTCTGGGCATGTAGCCTGAAGCTTGATAGACAAATCAAACAAACCGCTAAAAACTGGCTTAAGTAGATCTTTTGGAAACGAAGTATACGCATTGAATAAGTTTGGATATTTTGAATTTGACTCTAAGACACCAGGTTTGAAAAATAGTCCTAACATGGTTATCCAATAAAAAATTCAGATCAAAGCGGATACTAGCTGCAGTCGGAAGATTATACCTGGTAATAAAAAAAACATCAATACAACCTTACCAGGTGCCTTTATCGTGATTTTGATACTGGGAAGGCTTTTTTAAAAAACCATTAGGACTTTATATTGAAACTGCGGTCTTAGAGAAAAGTCCTCAGGAAAAAAGAAAATGGACTGTATTACACAACATTAAATTCAACATGAAAACACCAATTAAAATCAACCATATTGCTGCCATCGGGATGATATGCCTGACAGTAATTTCAACAAGTGCCTGTAAGAAAACTACGTTGCAAAAACCTAATTCATCACGTTCCAAGGAAGTCACCTACCGGGTAAGCTCGGTAATGGATGCCAGTATGACCAAAAGCGGTTCGAAGGCTTCGGGAGATCTATCAGGCGCATACGCTGCCAACAGCAAAAAACTGGTATTTGTACTGAACTTTAAAGAGATCGATCCTACTTTGATCGAATTCAGAAATGAAAAAAATGCCGTGGTAGGTACCATCAAAAAGCCAAAGGCAAATTATGTTTCCCCTGTTAAAGGCGAGGTAATTTTAGGCACTGTAGACCCGGTGAGTTTAATGGGTCAAAAAATCTCTGTACACCTTATTTCCACCCAATTTCCCAAGGGCGAAATAAGTGGCCACCTATCAGTAAAAAACAGTAATTAATTCATATAAACAATAAATTAAAAACACCATGAAAATTAAATCAATTTTAAAAAGCAGCATGTTTGCCTTAGTGGCAGCAACTTTGTTAACTTCAACAGTTAGTGCACAAACTAAACCATCTCACAAACCATCAAAAAAGGATACGGCCAAAAAGGAACTTGCGGCAAAAGCTCCTAAAAAAGAGGAGAAAAAAGATCCGGCAGTCGGCAGCAGGCCGGTAATACAGCCTAAACCGGCAAAGAAAAATTAATTTACCAGAGGTGCCAAAACAGATTTGGCACCTCTTTTTTTCTTTATTCATCGAATGTTGTGCGCTGTACTGTAATTGCACATCTAAATTGTCACGCGGAGAGCCTAGCCTGTACTGAGCTTGAAAGTATTACCCCCTTTAAGACGGTACCGCTATCGGCATTTTGGCGCTCAAAAAACTTTTTGAAAAAAACATTAGGACTTTGGACAAAAAAAGTGGTCTTAAAGATAAGTCCACAGAAAAAAAGAAAATGGACTGTATTACACACTATTTAGTTTAACATGAAAATACAAATTAGATTCAATCATATTGCTGCCATCGGGATGATATGCCTGACAATAATTTCAATGAGTGCCTGCAAGAAAAGTATGCAACAAAAATCTGATTCATCTCGATCACAGCAAGCCACCTACCGGTTAAGTTCGATTATCGATGCCAGTACAACCAAAACCGGTTCAAAAGCTTCAGGAAACCTATCGGGGCTATACTCTACCACCAGCAGAAAATTGATCTTTGCCCTCAAATTTAAAGAGATTGAGCCCACTTTGATCGAATTCAGAAATGAAAAAAATGCTGTGGTAGGCACCATCAAAAAAGCAAAGTATGTTTCCCCGGTTAAAGGTGTGCTAATTTTAGGCGCTGCAGACCAAGCGAGTTTAACAGACCAAAAAATCTCTGTACACCTTATTTCCACCCAGTTTCCCAACGGCGAAATAAGTGGCCCCCTATCAGTAAAAAACAGTAATTAATTAATATAAACGATAAATTAAAACACCATGAAAATGAAATCAATTTTGAAAAATAGCATGTTTACCTTGGTGGTAGCAGCTTTGTTAACTTCAACAGTTAGTGCACAGACAAAACCATCTCAAAAACCATCAAAAAAGGATACAGCCAAAAAAGAACTTGCGGCAAAAGCTCCTAAAAAAGAGGAGAAAAAAGATCCGGCAGTAGGCAGCAGGCCAGTAATGCAGCCAAAACCTGCAAAGAAAAATTAATTTGCTTAGGGTGCCAAAATAAGTTTGGCACCCGTTTTTGCTTTTATCCATCAAAATGAAACCATTCGATCTTATTGAGTGGTTTTTGTTTATTACTACAGGCCATATATTACGTTCTTACAGATTGAAGTTTCCAAAGGCAGCGACTTAGTTATTGATACCAATCCATACAGATTGCTGGAATGGGAATTACCTTTCTTAAGCAGCAATAAAATATTGCAACACATCAAGTTTAAACCAGATTTGCCTTCATTCTACGTGAGATATAGATTTATATAAAATCAGACATGATACCATCCAATTCTCTTGAAAAACCTTTCTACCTGCAGAAAAGATTCGTCCTTCTGTTATGGGTATTAGTTACCATGATATTTGTTATCGATTCATGGATAACCAACAGGCTTAACAATTACCTGATTTTTGAGAACACCATCAGAAACCTTTTGGAAAGAAAGCCGCTTTATGCCTTTTATCCGCATTTCCATGAAGATGCAAATCATTACGGACCTGCTTTTAGCCTCATCATTGCGCCTTTTGCGCTGTTACCCAACTATCTTGGTCTGCTTTGCTGGAACCTGTTTAATTGTATGGTACTCTTTGGGGCGATACAAACGCTGCCAGTAAGCAAAGACCATCGGCAGGCTATTGGCCTAATTGCTATTCCCTGCCTCATTGAATCGATGCTTAACCAACAATTTAATCCTATAGCTGGCGCGTTGATCATTTTAAACTATACCCAGCTTAACCGCTCGAAAGGGTTTATTGCATCATTTTTTATGATGCTTGGGATTTTCGTTAAACTTTATGGCATTATTGGCCTGGCATTCTTTTTCTTTATTAAAGACAAGCCCAGGTACATTATTTATTCAGTGTTTTGGGCGATTATATTTTTTCTGGTCCCTATGATTTTTAGCTCACCTGCGTACATCCTGAATGCTTACCAGGAATGGTTTAGCTCATTGTCCGAAAAAAATGCGCTTAATGTGCTTGGAGCAGGAATTGACATGTCGATTATGGGCTTTTTCAGGAGCCTTTTGCAATTGCCCCACCTAAGCAATACCCTATTTCTGTTTACAGGCGCAATTTTGTTTGCCATCCCCTATTTAAACCACCGAAGGCTTAGGAACTCTGACTTTCAACTGCTTATCCTTTCTTCGGCATTGATTTTTCCGGTTATTTTTAGCACCGGAGCAGAAGATTGTACTTTTATCATTGCCATACTAGGCGTAGGGATCTGGTACATCAAGGAGGAAAATAAGATGCTAAAGAATATACTGCTCCCTGTGTTGCTGTTGATTACCTGCAATTTCCCCCTGCTTTTTTTTCCGGTTTATGCAAAAAGCCACCCCTTGTTACTCTCCATAATCAGTTTTATCTATTTCGTAGTTTGGCTACGGGTGCTATTCAACGCCTTTGTTATAAGGTTGCCAGATAAGTAAAGCACAGGATTTTATCTCTTGTGATGAAAAACAGGAATGAGATATGTATCGTGCCTTTAACTAATTTCGCAACTTGTAAACTTAGGTAGGCTATGGTACCTTAAGTGGTCATAAGAGTGCTATTTAATTAGCCACCTGAGAACATCTAAGATGTTGAACGATCTACACAATAAAAAATGATTATAAGCTACTTGCACAAGAATCACTATAAACAGAGTGAAGCGAAATTAGGAGCCCGAAGCTCAGTTAAACTAAATCTCTCCGGGAATCGTCACCCTTCATTAGTTTCAGGGACTTTCACGAGAGATAAATCGCTCACCCGAAGGTTGGGGACTGCGCTTCAGTAGAGATGACGACCATCTTTATCGGCCGCGGTAAATGATTATGAAAAAAGTATGTTGCGATCAGACGCGTTTTAATTTTAATTTTAAAAACGGCGTACTCAGCTCTATTGCAGCGCATTTTCCATTAACGTAGGTATATTGATTATAGCTGCCATTACGTAAGGGGATTTGATAGGTATGTGCTGATTTATTGACAATTTTAACGTTTTGCAAAAGGTTATCTGCATAAATATGCTGGCGCCCAACAGGTTCTAAGAACAGTA